>JAYYFI010000018.1:0-120300 GCA_036158955.1 Pseudomonadota bacterium | reverse complement strand
ATTAATTGACTTTTGACTGTAATTTGTTCAAAGCGTCAAACATCTCACTTGGCACATCGGTAAAAACACCATCAACTCCTATCTTGAGACAAAGGTCAAGCTCAAAAAACTCATTTATAGTAAAAACAAAAACCTTTAAATGATTTTTATGAGCGTCATCAATAATTTTTTGGTCTACGATTTTAAGGCTGACGTGAATGTGCGAGCAATTAAGCTCTTTACAACGAGACATTAAATCGTTACTTTTAATCGCAGTAACCAATGCTCTATTAACTTTTTTACATTGCTGAAAACTTTCTATAATTTGTTCATCAAACGAAGATATAAAAATATTTTTTTGGATTTCATCTGGTATTTTTTTTAACAATGGTCGAATAATTTCTAGCGCATCTAGCTCTTTTATCTCTAGGAAAATATATCTGGTATTAAAAAGCAATGGCATTACTTCGTCTAACGTGGGAATCCTCTCGCCATTTTTACAAACAAGATTTCGGAGGGATGAAAAAGAATAACTTTTGTGAAGACCATAACCATTGGTTGTGCGCGTAACTGTGCTATCATGAAGGAGAATTAATTGATCGTCTGATCGTCGAATATCAATCTCGATCCCATCAACACCAGCTCTTATTGCAGATACAATACCACCGGCTGTATTCTCTCCGCTATCATAGGAGGATCCTCTATGGCCAATAATTAACATGGGTTTACTTTTTTCACTTTCGATTTTTAATTAATCTTATGTTTTCTACGATTTTTTCAATTGATCAAGGTACTGCAGAACATCATCTAACAAGTCGTCAGGTATGTCTTTATAGCTACACTTAAAATGCTCTTTCACGCAAACTGAGACATGCGCGTAAGGATTTCGACCATTTGGATGATTCGGATGGCTTGGAAGTTTTCCTTCTAATTGGTCCCCAGTTTGCAAAATCGCTTGCCAAAGATATTTCCTATTGCTTTCGTTCATAACTTCATCATTTATTCAACATTTATATTATATTCCTACAAATACTTTTTAGCGAACACTTTGAAATCAAAATCTTTTTTGTTAACTTCTGCTTGCGTAAGCATTGATCCCATAGATAAAATTTTTTTTGAAATAAAAATGTCTGCCGGTCTATTAATAGAAAAAGTAGCGATGTGCTTATCATTATTAAAACAAAAAGTTGAAAAAGACTTTTGAGAATAGCGAATAGTTTGAGTTCTTTCAAATTCGTTTCCTATCGCAGCTATCTGTAATTTCAAATCATATTGATCTGACCAAAACCAAGGAATTGTCTCGTAGACAGACGAATTTCCTAAGATATTTTCAGCAACTACCTTTGCGGTGTCAACACAGTGTTGAATTGACTCTGGTCTTATATATTTTTTCAGCAAAGTGTTGAAAAAACTAGCGCAATCTCCAACTGCGTATACATCTTTAATATTTGTCATTCCATACTGATCAACCTTTATACCGTTTTCACAGCTAATTCCTAATTTTTTAGCTAGATCAATATCTGGGCTCACACCAATTCCTGCTAAAAGCAAATGACCGTATACTTTTTTTCCGCTTTCTAATTGTAAATAATAATCGTTTTTAACTTTTTCAATATTTTTAATGATTGAATTTGTGAAAATATTCACCCCACGGGCCGCATGATAATCTTTGTAAAACTCAGAGACATCATCAGGCACAGCATGACTCATGAGCCTGCTCTCCTGTTCGATCACACAAACCTCAAGCCCCCTTTCAACACAAACAGCCGCTATTTCCAATCCGATGAAGCCCCCGCCAATAATTACAATCTTCCTGTCTTTCTCCATACTTTGGCGCAAAATAAGGCTTTCATTTAAACTTCTAAGGTAATGAACATCTATAGTCTTATCCAGATTATCCAGTTTTTTTAGCTTCGCGCCTGTAGCGAAAACTAATTTATCAAAAATTATGTCTCTATTATTCGAAAGACAAATTTGCTTTTTATTTAGATCAATATCATCCACGCGTTGGTCACAAATTAACTCTATACCATTATCAATATAGTATTCCTTTGAACGCAAAAATAATCTGTCCCTTTTTAATTTTCCTGAAAGAAAATTTTTTGATAATGGGGGGCGCTGATAAGGAAGAAATGGCTCTTCGCTTATCAATGTTAATTTTCCTTTATATCCTTTGCTTACCAAAGATTCACAAACTTGAAATCCAGCCTGTCCTCCACCAATAACACAAACTTTCATCATAAACCTCACTATAAAAATTTTGGGTCGATAGGAGTCTCTCTAATCGACTCTCTTTCTATAATCTCTGCGGCGACGAGGCAATAATGATCTCTATAAATATCTGAATATATTTGCACACCAGTCGGGATACCGTCATAACTTTCCATAGGCAGCGAAATAGCCGGTATACCCAAACAATTACCCGGAGCGATAAAGATCGAGCTTTGTTTAAGAATCCAATCACCATTTTTTGGATCTAAGTCTGAATCTATTCTCCAAGGGCTAATACACCAGGTCGGACCAATTAGCACCGTATAATTCGCAAAGAAAACAGACCAGATTCTTCTTAAGAAACGTCTTTTTAACATTGCATCTGCTAAATTAAGGGGCGAACTTTCTTTCGTAACACGTTTTAAATAATTTGCCGTTTTCTTCGCGAAATAATCGAGTGGAAGTGACTCGATTAGCGGCCTTAAGATAGAAGCCCATACATCAAAAACCAAGTTAAGCTCAGGTGGACTTGTTTCCTCAATTTCCCAGCCATTTTTTTCTAAACGTAGTGCAGCTTCCTCTATTCGTTTCAAAGTGATTTCAGGAATGTCAAAACCATCAATTTGCGTCACAAATCCTGCCCTAGGTTTAATGGGTAAAACGGGAGAAGATGAAATATCAAGTGAATCGGGATCATAAATGCTCCTACCTGCTATCACTGATAATCCGGCTTTTAAATCGGATACAGTCCTTGCCATTGGACCATTTGTAAGCATTAAATTTGGAGCGCCTGAATCAAATGGATCAATTGAAGGGGACCAAGGAACAAGGCCTTGAGAAGGTTTTAAAGATGCAATACCACAACAGTAGGCTGGATTACGAAGAGATCCACCTATATCATTACCTAACCCAAAAGGTGTCATACCGGTAGCCAAAGCAACTGCATCACCTCCGCTTGATCCACCAGGAGTCATATTTTGATCCCAAGGATTTAAGGTTCTCCCAAACAAAGCATTATCTGTATCAAGTCGCATACCCATTTCTGGCATATTCGTTTTACCTAATGGAATTCCACCCGAAGCCATTAATCTATTTACTATCGGGTCACTTCGCGTTGGCAAGGAATCCTTTAATGCTACTAAGCCTTTAGTTGTCGGAACGCCAAAAAAATCCAGGTTATCTTTAATTGTAAACGGAACCCCATAAAAAATTTTTTTCGAATCCTTTTCTTTTTGTCTATCCAGCTCACCAGCCATCCGTCTTACTAATTCTTCAAAGACTACAGTGATCGCATTTGACTTAGGATTAATTTTATCGATCCTATCAAGAAAAGAATCGACAACTTCGCTACAGGATATCTCCCCTTTTTTTATACGTTGAGATATATCTAAGGCGCTTAAACGGAAAATCTCATCTATCAAATGATAACCCTTTTAGTCTTTACCAAAACAAAAAATATTAAACGTAAGATTTATAAATCCTAAGTGGTATAACCATCTTTGCCTGGAATCCAATTTGTACCCGCTAAAGGTACTCTAGCCATTGCCGCCGCTTCAACTGTTAAAGCACATAAATCTTCTGGCTCGAGATTTTTGAGGTGACTTTTACCAGAAGCTCTCGCAATCGTTTGAGCTTCCAACGTTATTACTCTTAAGTAATTTGCCAGTCTTTCACCGGCTTTTATTGGATTAACTCTTTTCATTAATTCTGGATCTTGAGTAGTAATACCGGCAGGATCGTTACCAAGATGCCAATCATCAAAAGCACCTGCTGTGGTGCCTAGTTCTTTATATTCAGTTTCCCATTTAGGATCGTTGTCACCGATGGCAATCAAAGCGGCTGATCCTATCGAAACCGCGTCTGCACCTAGAGCTAGTACTTTTGCAACGTCTGCACCCGACCTTATCCCACCAGATACGATTAATTGCACTTCCTCTCGCATACCTAGATCATTCAAAGCATCAACCGCAGGTCGGATACACGCTAAAGTAGGGATACCAACGTGATCTATAAAAACATCTTGGCTTGCTGCGGTTCCGCCTTGCATGCCGTCTAACACCACGACATCAGCGCCTGCTTTTACAGCTAACGAAGTATCAAAATATGGGCGAGCTCCCCCTACTTTAATAAAAATAGGTTTTTCCCAATTTGTAATTTCTCGTAATTCCAAAATTTTAATTTCAAGGTCATCTGGACCCGTCCAATCCGGATGTCTGCAGGACGACCTTTGATCAATTCCTTCGGGTAAGCAACGCATCTGAGCTACTCTGTTGCTTATTTTCTGTCCCAATAACATTCCACCTCCTCCTGGTTTAGCTCCTTGACCTACCACTATTTCTATTGCATCACAC
The DNA here is from genome assembly GCA_036158955.1 of Pseudomonadota bacterium. Lineage (GTDB taxonomy): Bacteria > Pseudomonadota > Gammaproteobacteria > TMED69. The sequence goes on along the minus strand of JAYYFI010000018.1, from coordinate 115,759 downwards.
CGTCGTAAATCACTTGGATTCATACCATATCGGGACGGCAGATACTGATACACTAGATACTTTGAATGGTTTCTCTCTTCGTCGGTCATCCCTCCATCTCCGGTAGTAGTAGATGTGCCAGCAATTGTAGCGCCTCTACCTAGAGCTTCTTTAGCTGGACCAGACAGAGCTCCGAAACTCATCCCAGCAATTGTTATCGGTATATCTATTTTAATTGGAATTTTTGCGAATCTGGTTCCCAAAATAACTTCAGTATCACACCGCTCCCTGTAGCCCTCAAGAGGATATCGCGACATAGAAGCGCCAGGAAAAACAAGATCATCAAAATGAGGTAAGGCTCTTTTTGTCCCACCCCCTCTGATACTATAAATACCTGTAGTAGCAGCCCTTCTAATTTCGGCATTCACATCATCACTAAAAATAACTGATTTTTTAGCTGGGGTTCGCCTCTTGTTCATTTGTTTTTCATCCATAATTTAAGTCTCTCAATACAAACCAACGTTTTTAATATCAAAATGATACAGTTTTCTTGCGGAGCCGTACCGTTTGAAACGCTTTGGCCTATCAGTGATTTTTGAATCATGTAATAACTTTTCAACTAACTCCATATGCTCTTCCCTCATTTCTTTTTCTATGCAATCAGCCCCTAATTCGCCTACCGAGCCGGCGACAAATATATTCGCTTCATAAATCGAATCACCTAATCCATTTCCTGCGTTTCCTAAAACCAACAAATTACCCGCTTGAGCCATAAAAGCCGAAGAATGTCCGACGTTTCCGCCCACTACTATGTTAATTCCTTTCATGGAAATCCCACACCTTGAGGAAGCATTTCCTTTTATGACTAATATTCCGCCGTGTCCCGTAGCCCCGGCGTATTGACTCGCATTTCCGAATACTGTCACCTTCCCTGACATCATATTCTCAGCAACACCTGGGCCGGCCGAACCCTTGATAATTACTTCAGCCTCCTCATTCATTCCCGCACAGTAATATCCGACGGAGCCCTCTATTTCAACGTGAATACTGCTATTGAGTCCAACTGCTACAGCATGTGCGCCGTTAGGATTCTGTATCTTCCACTTTTTAATGCTTTCTGCCGCCTTAGGTTGTTTTTGCAGAACACTATTTACATCTCTCAATTTGATTTTTGCTAAATCAAAATCATACATTCTATTCACCCCAAAAATATGGGATACCTGGCTCGGGCTCCCATACATTTGCTTTTTCTATATCAGGCAATGAAGCCAATGCCCTAAATTCGGAACCAAAAGCGACATACTTATCTGTTTGCGCCATCACAGCAGGTTTACAAGCAATTTTATCTCGGAGCACTCCAAATCCATTTTCTGTACCTACAACAAATGTAAAAAAACCATCAAGATCATTGAGGCTCATCTCTAAGGCAACCTCCAAGTTATGGCCCATCTTCATCTTCTCCGTTAGATAAGCAGCGGCCACCTCGCTATCATTCTCTGTTTCAAAATTAAAACCAGATTGCTCAATAGCTCTTCGAAGATTGTTGTGATTTGACAAAGAACCATTATGAACAAGGCACTGGTCATTCCCAGTTGAAAAAGGGTGAGCGCCCAAAGTCGTTACTTTAGACTCAGTTGCCATTCTAGTATGTCCGATCGCATGCGTGCCCCTCATAGCAGCAACATTAAACCTCTCTAGCACCTCTCTAGGTGGTCCAATTTCTTTATAAATTTCGACTTTTTTACCCACACTCATTATTCGGATATCAGTATCATGCTTCAGATAATCACACACAATCGAAACATCTAAAACATCCAGCTTAATGATGGCATGACTGTCTACAGGTTCTATAATTATATTTTTTCCAGTTTGAATTTTTATATTTTCTGAAAGTTTTAAAAAATCGTCTGCTGGGTTTTCGGATTGCACGGTAACTTTCGTAGTATTCTCATTAGCTTCTTTATAGATTGCGACACCAGCACTATCAGGGCCTCTATCACTCAAAGGTTCTAACATGGTTACCAAGAGTTTACCCAAAGAGGAATTAAGATTTTGGTCGATCAGAAAAATGCCAGCAATACCACACATATTTTTTATTCCGTGACTAAATGGACGTAAGAAGAAACAAAAGCAAGAATGTAAATATTAACTCCAATAAAAATTCAAATCAATAACCACCTTCTAGACACAAATCATCTTTATTTACTCAATTATAAGATACACCGATGAATTGAAGACCTTGTCAATAAGGCCCATCTGAGTTGGTTAGCCCCTTCCAAAATTCGTAAGGTGGGCCTGCTAAAATATGCATCTGCATCAAATGCGTAAACGTTTTGCTCAGATAAGGCTTTCAGCCCTTTAAGATGAACATTTTTATATAAGCGCGCCGCGATCCTTCTATTATCCTCAAGCCCAAACCCACAGCAAGCAACAACAATGTAATCAGGATTAATGGTTCTCATTAACGATGGAGAAATCTCTCTTGAGTTCTGTCCTGTAAGCCCCAGAGGAGAATCAAAACCTGCTAACCCAATCTGCTCTGGAACCCAATGTCCAGGGCCAAAAAAAGGATCTACCCATTCCAAAAATAAAATTGACTTCCCTATTTTTGATAAGGCCATCATATCCTGTATGCTTTTATTTGCTTTTCTAATGATCTCTTTAGCTTCCTCAACTCGATCAAATTCATCACCCAAACGTTTGATATCTTCTATTATTTGTGCAATCGAAGACCCTGATAGTGATAATACTTTCGTAACTTTACCGCTTTCATTAACCAAATACTTTAATGCTTTAGCAACTTGACTTTCGGTTATTGCACAGACATCACACAAACCCTGAGTCACTAAAAAATCTGGTTGTATATTAACCAACATATTGTGATCTATTTCATAAATATCTGAATTGTTTTCTTTGGATTCCTTTACAACTCGATCAATCTCACTCATAGATAAATTTGGTTGTATTTTGGTTGAAGTAACTTTTAACTTTTCTTTAACTTCTTCAGGAAAATTACATTCATGACTACAACCTTCAAGATTTTCTAATAAATCAAGACTTGTAATTATCTCTGTAGCGCTTGGCGTTAAACTAACGATTTTCATAATAATAATATATTTTTACCAAAAAAATTATCCTAATAAAAAAGGAGACTTTTTTAAAACAATTAGTGATATATAATAAATATTAAATTTTTTGTAAATTATTAGGAAACAAACATGATAAAGCTGGCTCTGATAATTTTTGCTCTAGCACTGTTATTTTGGCTAATTTTTAAAATATCCAGACCTTATTCAGGCACGTCTGAACTTAAGCAAAAGAAAGTAAGAACACTACTCGCTTTGATGGTTATCCTTGCGGTCATATTGTTAATCTCGCGCACTGGCATTAGCCCAGCAGTAATCCTTCAAAAGATACTTCAACTTCTGCCAGCTATCCGCACCTTATTGCCCTTCTGATTAATTACTAGTTAGTTTTAATTATCCATCTATCTGATTAAGAAAACCATAATTTGCGCCGAACTTTTCACTGAACCCACAATTAAACAAAGCGCTATTTAGGTATTCTTCACCACTCTTTTTTAGTCTAGCTTTATGTTTAATTTTATTCCTCACAATTTGATTAGAGAGCAAATGACCATCGGGATAGGATTGATAAATATCGAACTTCTTTTTTTTAAACTCATCATATTTGTCTTTTTGATTTTTGCTATAAGCATAGTCAGCGGCTAATTCAAGTAACGCAATACAATTCATGTCATTTAAATGAGTCTCACCATTTTTCTTTTCAACGAATGAGGATGCAAACAAAACTATTAACACTACAGCAATAGTTATCTTAAGAATTTTGTTCATTTATACTCCTGCGCCTGAAACGCTCTAAAGATGGGTAGTTTTAATAAGAATAAATTTAAACTAATTTCATTCCGAACTTATTACCCCACAACCTATTCTGGGTCCTGCGGCACCAGATGGCTGAGTTTTATAATCATCCGGACCGTCGTGGATGACAAAAGCTCTGTTTAATATACTGAGAGGATCCCCTTTAATTAGATTAACTTTGGTATTTAATATTTCCACCCTCAATTCTTTACTATGTCCAACATGAATATTTGGCATATCACCGGAATGACCTTCTACTAAAAGTCCATGTTTTTCTCCGGAGGGATTAAAGTGCCCACCAGAACTTGAAAAATCACCTTCACAAACTCCGAATTCATGGATATGGAAAGCATGTGGACCAGGAGGCAGATTTTTAAATTTTGCATCTAACAAAACACCTTGTGGAACCGCTCGAACGTTCACGGTTCCTAGTTGTTCCTTATCGAGACCTGATAAGACAACATCAATGCTGGTGTCATTACTCTTTGCCTGACAACTAAAAATTAGGAATAGTAAGGCAAATAAAATTAGATTAATTCTCTTCATGGCGATTTCAAAATCCTATATTGTTAATCTTTCTAATCTAGATTTTATCTTTTCAGAAATCTCTAAGATCTGATCTGATGTTGTTATTAAAGGAGGTGCAATCAACAAGCTACCGTTGACAGGACGGGTAATTAATCCGTCTTCAATCAACTCTGAGTTAATACGATTGCATAAACCTATGGGATCTTCGGTCGATAACTCATCATTTTCGTCACGAATCCTAAAATCAAGAGCCGCTGCAAGCCCATGGAAACGAACATCTCCAATCAAAGGATGTTCCCCCAGTGGTCTAAGTTCTTTTTCTAATAGCCCACCGATAGTTGCCGCATGCTCTAACAATTTTTCTCGTTCCATAATTTCCAATGTTTTAAGTGCCGCAGCTGCTCCAACTGGATGGGCAGCGTATGTAGCCGCATGAGCAAATGAGTTAAGGCGTCTTGATTTTTCTTTCATTCTTTCTTGGAGGCTTTCTCCTATTGCTATCGCTGATAGAGGGAAATATCCACTTGTTATTCCTTTCCCCATAGTGGCATGATCGGAAGAAAAATCAACCGATTCACTACCCCACATTCTTCCGGTTCGACCAAAGCCAGTTACAACCTCGTCAGCTACCAAATCGATTTCATGTTGATCAAGTAAATTTTTTAAGCATTTAAAATAATTTTTCGGAGGTACATGCAAACCAGCGGAAAAACTTACCGGTTCTGCAAAAAACGCAGCTATTGAATCTTTTCCTTCTCTAAGAATTAAGTTTTCTACCTCTAGAATTAGTCGCTTACAAAATTCTTCTTCAGTCTCTCCAGGCATCCGTCCTCCATGAAAGTCAGGCTGGGACACATGAAAAAAACCAGGCAGAGGAAGCCCGAAATCTGAATGATGCCCTCCAGTTAAACTTGCAGACGCTAGAGTTCCCCCATGGTAGCTTTGCTTTCTTGAAATAAATTTCATTCTCATAGCTCGGCCTTCATCAAAAGCCCCGTATTTCATCACCTTAATCAAAAAATCATTTGCTTCTGACCCGGTAGCCGCAAACAGAATCGCTGGATTATTAATTGCAGAAATCGTTGCTAGCTTTTCGGATAAGGCTATCGAAGTATCACTAGTTCGGTGCATGCCAGAAACTAAGAATGGAAGCTTACGATATTGTTCCTCTATCGAAGATATTAGTTCCTCATTCTGAAAACCCAATGCAGCAACCCAAAACGATGAAGTTGCTTCTATGTATTCCTTGCCCGAGGCATCGTATAGATAAATTCCTTTACCCTGCTTAATTGTCTTAACCTGATTCCGATTGTTATCAGAGAGCGGTTGAAAACCCACAATTAATGGAAAATCAGACACCAAAAGTTCTCCTTATTTAATTCTTAAGCATCGAGCCTCTTAATTCTTGGGTCTTTTCAATGTTGATTTCCAGGTCCTCTTCTTCAACTGAACCCTCAAAAACGACGCCGTAGATTTTTTTAGCTCTCTGTAATGATATATATCCCTCCAAAACATCGTGAAGAACCCTATCAGCATCTCTTTCAAAAGGGCATCCATATCCACCACCGGAGGTATCCTTCCCTTTAAGCCACATACCCTTGTTCAAGACAACCACTCCAACGCTCGGAGCTTGAGTTGCATTACCATCAGAATCAATCACATGCATCTCTCCTCTATTACCGTCTTTTCCCCCTCTTACACCTTTGGCGGGATTTACTTGCGCATCAGCAGCAAAAACTACGGTCATCGGATTTTCACTTGGTCCATAGGTAAGGGTAACTCCCGGAGCGCCGCGATTAAATCCGGCCCCTTCTTCATCTTTCGTCAGCCTGACTTCTTTCACATGAATGGGGTAACTTAGCTCGTCAATTTCTATGCTATCACGATACATAAGACCCGCGACTACAGGTATACCATAAGTAACCCACCCGTCACATTCAGGAGAAGCCGGCCCCCCATTTTCTCCAAAAAAAAGCTGATTAACGTAAGGATGATTGCCATGCCGAGCATCTTTGCCAGAAACGACTGAAAAACCCGCGCCTAGTCCTAGACCGCCTTCCGCTAATCCATAACCTTCTCCCAGTTCAGCCATCGCTGCCTGAACATTATTTAATAATCGTTCAGAAATATTTGTAGTAGCTACCGAACAACTGTGTGGGAATTTCGGAATTCCTATGGCAGCTCCTTCTCTCATTTTCATTTTAATACACCTATAAGAGCCCCCATTCCGTGGAATATCTGAAGGCAAGCAATTATAGACACCCGCGACAGCATTACTGATCGAACAAGCTTCAGATAGATTTAGTCCATTATCCATGTTGTCGATATTTGAAGTGAGATCAATTTCTATCTCACCTTTGTCTGGCAACACCGACAATTTGACTCGGACCGGTATACCGTCAGGAAGTAAAGGAGGCATGGGATCATGAAAACTCTCTCTTTCAATCGTGGCTTTTGGTAGTAAGGATATTGCCTGTTTCATTCTTAGCTCACTATAATCAAACCATTCACTTATAAATTGCCTGACAGTCTCTTTTCCATATTTTTTAAAGATATCATGAATCCTACTTTCACCAGTTCTTGCTGAACCTAACATTGATAAAAAATCACCATACCAAAAATCCGGTACCCTTATACGCCGCTGACACATTCTTATAATGTCATCGTTAGTTATATTATCCCGTTGCACCCTCACTGCAGGAAATATTAAGGCTCCCTCCTCGTAAACGTCTTTGGCTGAGGCGTGATAAGTAGAGGGTATTGAGTTACCGATATCAGCTTGATGAGCTTTAGCACAAACATTAAAAAGATGTTCTCCCTCCCAAAATACTGGCACGATAATCGTATGATCTGCTGGATGAGAATTACCGCTGTATGGATCATTATGAAGATATGCATCGCCTTCTCGAATATCTTGATGAAATCTGCACATAGCCTCAGACTGTAGATTGAGTCCATAGGTATGGGCTGGCAGACCCTCTGCGGTTGCAAAGAGTTCATTTGAAGCGGTAGTAATACCACATGAAAAGTCTCTAGCACTATTGATGACCGCGGACCTGCCTGTTTTTAACATCGTATTAGTCATTTCCCTCACCACGCCATCGAACCTATTTGCTAGCACAGCTAAGAGCATCGGAGACAGTTTATCGTTTTTTCTGTTGCTCATTTATTGATTCTCTATCTATCCTCTTCTAAATAGTAATCACACCAATTCTGATAAATCAACAATATAACTACCCAAATTACTATAGATTGCCTTTGCTTGCGGTGGAATCACTATGGTTGTATTGGGCTCTTCGATTATTGCTGGCCCCTCAATTTGCGTATCAGGTAAGATTCTCAATCCTTCATAAATTCTCGTAGGTACCCCTTTTTCTATCCCAAAAAAAGCTTTACGTTCTCGAGGCTCAGAATCACTTTTCATTGACTCAAGAAGCGGATCTTTTTTAGGTAACTCAATAACAAGTGTACCTGTCCAATTCAGAAAGTCTATCGGGCTCTCCCTATCATCTACGCTGTAAATCCTTTTGTGATTTTTATGGAATTCTTCGATTAATTCCAATATATCATCATTAGAGTCAATAGAGTCTGATTTAAGCTCAACGCTTATATCCCAAACTTGAGCTGCATAATGAGCATCAACTCTAAACTTAACCTTTCGTTTAGTGAAACCTTTTTTTTCTAGCCTTTCGGCGAATCGACTAAGATGCAATTTTATGTCGACTAAACAGTTTTCTACGCCGATGCGGTCAAATTGATCAGACCGTGTTGGGAAGGTTGAGGAGTGCTCAAAGCTGATATCTGAAAATTGCATTCCACTAGCAGAAAGAACACTTGCCGTCCGTGGTATTATTACCGTCTGACACTTCAATTCCTCTGCGATGGGCACAATACCGAATCCTGCTGCTCCTCCTCCTGCAACAATTACAGCTTCAGATGGATCTATACCTTCGCTAACTGTTATGTCCTTAATGGCATTTATCATAGTTTCGTTAGAGACCGTGTATATTGAATAGGCTGCTTCATGAAGGGAAATACCCAGAGGTTCCGCGATTAGTTTAATGGCTTCTCGGGCTGCAACTTCGTTCAAAAGCATCCTGCCCCCTAGGAAAAAATTGGGATCGATGTAGCCTAATAATAAAGCCGCATCTGTTACGGTCGGAAGCTTCCCCCCCAAATTATAACAAGCAGGCCCAGGGCTGGCGCCTGCACTTTGCGGTCCGACCTTAAGTAGACCAGCACTATCAATCCACGCAATAGAGCCTCCCCCTGCCCCAACACTTCGTGCGTCCACCGCTGGTATTCCTAACATATCTCCAGTGAATCTACCCCCTAACCAGGTTTCCTGCGTAATTGAAATACTATTATTTACAACGAGACTTACATCGAAAGTGGTTCCACCAGTGTCAACCACTAAAACTGCGTCTTCCTTATTCTCAAGCTTGGCATACTGTTTCCCAGCAACTGGGGCCATAGCTGGGCCAGAGCGCACAGTGTGGATCGGTCTATTAATTACACTCTCGATATCCATACAACCACCTATAGTAGTGCTAACCAATAATTCTCCTAAATATCCATTTTGCCTTAAGTCAGTTTGTAATTCAGTCAGATGATTTTGCATTAAAGGTTTTATAGAAGCATCTATTACAACGGAAGATGCACGGCGATATTCTCTCATTATTGGATTCAACTCATGACTGAGTGTGAAAGGGATTTCCGGCACAAGCGTTTGCAACAATTGACCTACTTTTTTTTCATGGACCGGATTTCGAATTGCCCAAAGGAAACTAACTCCAATTGCTTCATATCCTTTGGCCTCTAATTGTTTTATTACATCAACGACTTGCTCTTCATCTAATTTTTTATAGATATTGCCATTTGATTCAATTCTCTCATCAATTTCAAACGTATATCGCCTTGGAATGTATGGCTCAGGGTAGGGAATTGAGAATTCATGAGGATCAAATTTACCCCCCTCTCGCAAAACCAAAACATCAGGAAAGCCTTTAGTTGTCAAAAAAGCTGTTTTGGCTATTTTCCTTGTCACAATCGCATTGGTGGCTCTTGTTGTACCGTATACAAACAATTGAGTTCTTTCTAAAAGTTCTGTTACTGAAAGTCCAAGTTGACTCGAAGCATTTTCTATCGCTTCTCTAAGGCCGACGAAGATCCGATCTGGAGTGGTTAAAGCTTTACCAATTGTAAATTTTCCCTCTTCATCGGATACAACCACATCTGTAAACGTTCCCCCTGTGTCAACCGTAATACACCAACCGTTATTCAAATAGTTTCTCCACCTTATTTATTTCTCTGTTAATCAAAAAAATTTACTTTTTAGACATCTAGGGTCGTCTTTCTCTCCCAATCTGATAGGAAATTTGAGTAATCATTCCATTCTTTTTCTTTAAGTTTACAAAAGCCGTCAATAATTTCATCCCCCAAATAGCCCCTCATGACCTTACTATTTTTGAGTAAGCGTAAAGCATCCAAAAGATTTAGGGGTAATTTCTTAACACCTTTCAATTTGTGACCTTCTTCGTACATATTAATATCGAGCTTTCTTCCTGGTAATAATCTTTTTTCAATTCCGTCTAAACCTGCCGCCACCACAGCCGCTTGCAATAGATAAGGATTAACTGCTCCATCAGCCAGTCTTAATTCAAAACGACCATTATCAGGTACTCGAACCATGTGAGTTCGATTATTCCCACTCCAGGTAATAGTGTTTGGCGACCACGTTGCACCTGATTTTGTAACAGGAGCATTGATTCTTTTATAACTATTTACTGTAGGATTGGTCAATGCTGTCATGGAAGGCGCGTTTTTTAAAACACCAGCCAAAAAGTTAAGGCCGTAATCTGACAACCCATCCACACTTTTACTGTCTTCAAATAAGTTATTCCCATTTTGCCAAACAGAAAGATGAAGGTGACAACCATTGCCAGTCAAATGAGAGAATGGCTTAGGCATAAACGTGGCCCTTAGTCCATGTTTTTCTGCAACTGACTTAACCATAAATTTAAAAAAAGAATGCTTGTCAGCGGTTTTCATTAAGTCATCATACTCCCAATTCATCTCAAATTGCCCATTTGCATCCTCATGATCATTTTGATAGGGATTCCAACCAAGGGATAACATGTAATCACAAATCTCTGCTATTACATCAAATCGTCTCATAATGATTTGTTGGTCATAACAAGGCTTGTCGGCATAATCAAAATCATCTGAAATGGCTGAACCATCCTCTGACAGAAGAAAAAATTCAGCCTCGACGCCGGTTTTAACCTCAATACCCTGCATTTTTAAATGTTCCACTAATCGCCCTAAAATGTTACGTGGCGCTTGTTCGACAGTTGATCCATCCATATAGCAATTCGCCGGAACCCAAGCGACATCTGGTTTCCAAGGAAGCTTTACTACAGCACTACTATCGGGAACAGCCAACATATCGGAATCAGCGGGCGACATATCCAGCCAAGACGCAAAGCCCGCAAAGCCGGCACCATTTTTTTCCATCTCACTTATTGCCTGCGCAGGAACAATCTTAGCTCTTTGGCAACCAAAAAGATCAGTAAAAGAAACCATGAAATATTTTATTTTATGCTCATGGGCAAAAGATTTTAGATTTGCAGTCATTTTATAACTTACTCCAAAGGTTTAGTTTAATAGTCAAGTAATCATTATTGTTATAAACATATAGGAAATTGATATATGTAAATTAGCTAATATTTAATTTAAATACATACCATACATTGTAAATCTATTGAAACCTAAAAATTCCTACGCCAAAATAGAGTAACCCGAACGATAGAGTCTTTCAAACTTAAAAAGAAATTGCACGTTAGAGTTAAGCCCATAGGCACGATCATTTTAAGGAAATAATATCAACAACGTGATTTACGTAGTCAAGGAAAGCATAAATATGTATGAAGAAAAAGTGAGTTGAAAATTGGCCAAAATTACTGATTACCCAGCAAACTCTGTTAACCCTAACGACTTTACTGAAAAAATTTTTGCAATGACCAAAGAGTTATCAAATCATCTTAAGTGGCCCTCAAAAAGAACTTGGAGATGTGTAAAATATAAATGGGGTTCGATCAAAACAGAGCCTTTACATTTAGTTGAATGGTTAAATTTTCATTGTGCGGTTCAATCAAACATTTACCATCAAAACAACATGGTCACAGTTTTATTGTCTGAATCAGAAGCCGCCAACCATAACATTATCGTGGTTAACCAAGATAAAGCTACACATCTCAAAGCATCGGCAACCTTTCTTCAAAAACGCGTAAATGAAATACAGACTTATCTTGGAAGTGACAAGAATAGAGATAAGATGCTAGATCGATTCATTGAAGCAGCCTTTACAAAGATTAACACGCTTAACGGAATGGCCTATCTTGCGAAGGAAATATCAACGATCGAACTACAAGATCTTGTAGTCAGAAGCATAAATAATTCTTAACCATCTTTTCATTGATAGCCAAAAAATTTTTGCATTTGATAACAGAAATATTGGAGCAAAGGTGAGCAAAAATATAGCTTCCGAAATCAAACGTATAATATCTCTACAACAGCAAGCAATTCAGAATGAAGATTTATCATCTGCAAAAATGAGAGAAGATAGGATTCAGAGGGCCATACATTTAATTAGCTCGAACAAAGAAAAAATAGTAGAAGCTCTGCAAAATGATTTTGGTTATAAAGACCGAGGGGAAATCCTTTTATCTGAAATATTTGGGACAATTAATACACTAAAATATTCAAGAAAACATATTAAAAGTTGGATGCAAGATTGTAAACGTCAATCTTTACAGCCTTTTAAATTTTTGGGCGCGAGAACATATGTTAAATACCAACCTTTGGGTTCAGTCGGAGTTATCGTTCCATGGAACTTTCCTATTAATCTTTGTTTTGGTCCGTTAGGAAGCATATTTGCTGCTGGCAACAGGGTAGTAATAAAACCATCAGAAATTGCACCACATACTGCAAATTTAATTCAAGAATTAATTGGAGTCTTTTACGATGAAACAGAAGCAACCGTCTTTACTGGAGACTCTAGTGTTGCAGAGATACTCAGTCGCCAACCTTTTGATCATCTGCTGTTTACAGGTTCAACAAAAAACGCGATCAAAGTTATGAAAAATGCCTCTGAAAACTTAGTCCCTTTAACTTTGGAATTGGGAGGAAAATCACCGGTAATAGTATCTGATAGTGCAAATTTACAAAAAGCGGCCAGAAGAATCTTAGCTGGAAAAATATTTAACGGCGGCCAAGTTTGCCTTTCTCCCGATTACATTTTAATCAAAAAAAACTTAGAACAAAAATTTATTTGTGAACTCATAGAAGCAGCCTCCATACTACTTCATCAAAACAACAATATTTTAAATATCACATCTGTAATAAATGATGCTCACGTAAGAAGGATTAAACTAATTTTAGAGGACGCTAAACAAAAGGGTGGTGAAGTCATCGAGCTTTTGAAACCGAATCAATTTGAAAAACTTGAAACCAAACAGATGATACCTTCCGTGATCCTTAATTCTAATCAAGATATGATAGCTCTAAACGAAGAAATATTTGGACCCATTTTACCTCTCGTTTATTACGGTAATTTAAACGATGCGATAAATTTTATAAATGACAGGCCAAGCCCATTAGGAATATACTGGTTTGGTTCAAACAAAAATGAAGCAGATCAAATTATAAACCGCACCAGTTCAGGTGGTGTCACTATTAATGATGTTATCGCCCATGTTGCACAGGACGATGCTCCTTTTGGGGGAATAGGGCAATCAGGAATGGGAGCGTACCATGGGAAAGAAGGGTTCGTAAATTTTAGCCATGCCAAGACTGTCTACAAACAGATACACTTTGATCTACCGTTGAAATTAATTCAACCACCATATGCAAAATCTTTTTTGGCACTACTAAATTTTTTAACAAAACCTAGAAAATGAATTTAAATTCTTTTAATTTTCGACCTTAAAAACTTCATAATCAACTCGACCTGGTCGTATTTTCCCACGCGCTAAACATACGAGATTGTTTACCCATTCATAATCTGAATGGCCGGTTTGCATTCTAGGACTGGTGAAAAAATACTGGTCTCCATATTCAGTACCACCATCACCTTGGAGCGAGCGAAGAACTGGATCAGTTAATTCTAATTTGCCAGTATATTCCACGAAAATTAAGGCGCCATCTGATGTCTCAAATGTAACCCTTACATCCAAATGTCCGAATTTTTCGGTTATTGTAAGCCAATCAGCTCCGGCTGCTGACCTTATTTTTCCTTTGAATCCTTCTCCTTCGAACTCACCACCATCTACTTCGACAATCAAGCGATTTCCAAAAGGACCCACTCCAACTTCTAGGCTGGTTGTTAAATTGGCATAGTAGGTAAAAAATGGCGTAAGTTGCATTAGAGTCTCCTTAAAAAAATTATGATGATATCTACCAAGCGTCCATATGTAAAAAGTTGGATAAATCTTTTCTAGGGGCTTCTTTAAAATCTGTGCCTTTTGAAAATGCAATAGGAATTAAGGCCACTTGAGTATAACGGTCAAAAGGAACCCGTAATATCTCGGCAGCCTCTTTCTCAAACATTAAATGGAGCGTCGTCCAGCAAGTACCCAAACTTCTTTCTCGTGCGGCTAGCATGAAACTCCAGACGGATGGGAGTATTGAACCGTAAACTGAAGCACACTCTAACGGTGTTTTATATCGACCCACCATTACAGGAATTAGAAGCCAAGGAACTTTATGCATATTGGCTGCAAGATATTGAGCCGAATCAACCATACGATCGGCTGAATTCTTATCCGGATGATGTGTTGTAACCGTTTTCTTTTGCTTTTGATAGATCTCAAATGCTTTTCGATAAAGATCTGCAATCTTTCTTCTCTTTTCGTCGTCCCCGATTAGAATATAGTGAGTGAGTGCCTGACCAGATGCAGTTGGGGATTGCAAGGAAAGCTCAAGGCATTCCTCAATTAAGTCGGTTGGAACTGGTCTTGTAAGGTCTAGGCGTTTCCTAACCGCTCTGGTGGTCTTTAAAACGTCATCGGCTGATAAATTAAGTCTCATTAGTTCCTAGTACAGCAATTAAACATTGGAAAATCCCATAGTAGGACTAGGTTCCTATTTGTGTCAAACAGTTATATCAACATTAGTTCCGGAATTGGATATCGCCGCCTTTTCAGTTGCTTTTTGATCTGCCTTGGGTGCGAGTTCTTTTTGGCTGGGCTGAGCTGGATCTTGTTGCTTTGGTGCTAGAGGTGTGTAAGACCCATAACCTATTCCATCTACTGGCATAATAATTCCTTCGATAAAATCAGTTAAACTACGGATAATTATATTGCAATGCAACAAATTTATTCTAATAAAGATATAGCAAATTAATATAAGGAATATTAAGGGCCCTCAAAGTGGCTTATATTTACTTTTCTAACTTCCTATTTTTTATATATTTTCCTTTTATAAAGTATTCGTTTTGTTTTTTGCCCGAGGGATAAGTACAAACGCCCCAACCATCTCTCAATCCATCTTTAAAACTGCCAACATAGACTTGTCCTCCCGGCCAAGTTTGCTGACCCTTCCCATTCGGTATACCGTGTCTATGCTCGCCGATATAACGTTCACCATTTTCTTTCAAGATTTTTAGTTTGCCGTTAGGCTCTATCGATTTACTGATGATCATTTCTCCAAATTCCATTCAAGGAACTTTTTAACCATGAGCACCATAAACCGCCGAAATCATTTGGGTAATTTGCTTAATCATTATCTTATTTTGCTCCAATGGAGCCAATACTTGCTTATCCACAAATATAAAACTACCAATATTTTCTGTACTGTAAGATTCTTTCTCTGATAATAATTCTGTGTCACTGACCGGAGACTCAAGTCTAAATGCTGTCCGAATGATGTCGCTCACGGAATCAAAATCTAACTTTAGGGCGTAATTCAAGATATCGTCATTGCTATGTCTATTAGTTTCACCTAACCTTGGTAAACTACAAACGAGCATAAGACTATTACTTACCAAAGCAATTCTAATTGAATGGAGCAGATCTAGTTGCAGTCTGTCATCTCCCTTTGGCCTCACACTTTTTAACCCTAATTTTTCAACGAGCCGGTAGAGGTCCACTAAATCATCCCTCAGGTTCCAAACAGTCTTCTGGATGCTCTGATAATTTGAGCCCTTGCGTAATAATTGTGAGATGCTTCTCAATCCTCTTTGATTCTTTTCCTGTTTCCCGTGATAAGCTTTATTTACCCAAAAACCAGGATCTAAGAGTCTAGAGTAAGCCAACACTGTGTTTAGAGAGCCCATCTCTTTGGCTCTTAATACATAGTTCAAACATTGCCTTAATCTACTTGATTTACTAAATATATCCACAAACTCGTCGATATCTAGAGTCGCAGCACAACCCATTCCTGACACTACATTTGCCAAATATCCAAGTTGTTGCAGAATCGCATTATGGGTTATAGCTCTAATTTTCGATGGTCCCCGTCTTTCATTACCCGCACCAACCACCCTTCGAGTTGGGCGTGAACCAGTCACGGGCAACAAATTATTATCAAATATATCTACTAAATCTGAATAACTTGGGTCATTCAAGAGTTTTTCATGCCAGTCTTTTAATCCGGAAAACAAATCAAGAGAAAAATCTGTTTGTTGATAAAAAGCGTCAGTTTTATCTACCTGACTGGCCAAATTTATTTCAGCTATAAAGATGTTTTTTAGTGTTGAGACTGCAACTTCAAAAGAACCAAATAACCGATATCCATCCCCTCCTTGAAAACTAGACTGATGATACAACCTTATTCCATTTTCCTTTGCATGATTTCTAACGAATGGAGTCATAATGTAAGACTGTCTATCATTCATATTTGATTGAATGCCACCTCTTCCAAAGGATTCACCATGTGTGTTAAATACTAAGAGGTCAACCGCTTTGCCCATTCGATTTTTTAAACAATTAATAATTTTAGTTTGTAATCTCTCGATTGCCATATTTGCCGCAATCTGACCGATAAACCTGCCAGCATCTGAAAACCCAGTTTGTATGGTGAGTATTTTTCGTTTCCTTAAATAATTAACAAACACTTCCTGTTGCAAGAGCTGGTCGATCAGTTTCTCACCGTGCTCTAAACCATAACTTGTTTCAAAAAGCGGGGAAATATCAAGTGAGTCGGCGATTCCAAATTTATGGGCCAAGTAAAGAGCGGACATAATAGTCAGTGGTCTTTCACATTCCGCTATCAGAAGTTTAACTTTTTGATCACTATCAATATGTTTAATTATTTGCCGAGCTAGCATCATCTGTCGTCTGGCTAAGGCGGTTTCTTGATCCAGATTTTTGAAATTAGTTGACCAGCTGCTCTCGTTTTTTATTCTTAAAGCTAACCGTTCAACAAGAAGTCTTGCAGAATTTTCTCCGTCACTAATCGATAGAGTTCTTCCATCCACCGGTCTCATCGCATTCCTAATCTGCGCCGCGTTTATTCGCAAATGAATCTCACCCATTCCAAAACCATGCGTATATAAATCTGCAACTAAAACCATAATTTCAATTTTTTCTTTCAACGAAACGTTTTGTTTTGCGATGTAATGAAGCTGGTCAGCTAACTTTTTACTTGATAATAATCTTTCGCCACCATCGGTAATGAGATTCATCACTTCATTGAAATCATTTTTTTTCTTCTTCAGGTCCTTAAATTTACTAAAAATTTTTTCGTTTCGGATTAATTCTTTCTCAATTTTTAATTTTATTTTACTGACTTCTGGATGTGATATTTTTTCCATAGCATCTTTATAATTTTTTAGTGACTCAATTTTTTCATAAAGACGAAAGCTAAAACTGTCAATCCAGCTTATATCAGTACGTCCATCAAGATCATAACCAACCCACGTCGCCACGCCTATAACATTAGGTATTTCATCTTGCCAAGACTCCGGATTACTCTTAGTGTTTTGATTAATTATTGATTCATTAATTAAATTAACCGCAGTTCTGCCGTTTCGCAGAGCTGCCATCGCTTCAAGATGTTCCTCTTGAAGACTAATTGACTCTCTTGAGGAAAAAGCATCTAACGGCTTTGATATTTCTTCAGTTACCGCATCATAAACCACAGCTTGGGACACATCTTTTTTTAAGGCGAAAGTTGGGTGCGCAGTAAAAACCGCTCGATAAAGGGGCTGAGTAATATCAAGTCCTGCGATAGAAAATTGATTATCTTTAACGCTTTCAAGACCAGCCTGATATCGCAAACTAAATGCCTTATTCCGCCAAAGTTCCTCAGAAATATCATTTAAAACAATTTCGATATCTTTTCTTGAGACTCTTTCTTCATAAATATCATCATCGATCATTTCAGCCAGTGCTGAGACCGGATTTATATCAGTGATAGACATCCCTTGCTCTCGCAGAGTTTTTAACTTATCTTCCCATTGCTTTCGTAAATTCATCAATTTGTCCGCTGATTTTGACTCAGTTTTCATCTAGCTCGCTATCGCTAGTGACTTTAGAAAATGTTAATCTAATTTAGAATATTTTGCTAAACTTATGAAATCTTGATTATATCAGAACCATCTGGAAAAATTGCGTACGCAACCTCATCATACGATAATTCTATATTTTTACCGCCGGTGAACAAACCAAATGCTGGCAGAATAAGCATTTTGCTAGAACACCAAAAAATCGGCATTCTTACAGATTCTTGCGAGGACCGGAATTTCAAGTGAGGATGAATATGGCCTGATACATAAACGTTTTTGGTGGCGCTTGCAGGATCGTGGACCAACTCAGCAGACTTAACCATATATCGATCATAAATCTCTAATCTATTCAAGCAAAGATCTTGCAAATCCACATCATGATTACCCCGAATTAGTACCACCGAAATATGGTTATGAGCTCTCCTCCATGTATTAAAAAGTTCAAAAAACTTATCTCCTTCAGGCAGGGCTCCGTGTACAAAATCACCTAGAATAAACAACCTTTTTAACTGGTAATCTTTTATCAAATTAGAGATAGAT
Source organism: Pseudomonadota bacterium (assembly GCA_036158955.1). GTDB lineage: Bacteria > Pseudomonadota > Gammaproteobacteria > TMED69. The sequence goes on along the minus strand of JAYYFI010000018.1, from coordinate 97,324 downwards.
ATCAACATCTCTTCATCGCTGCCCTCGGGTATTTGCAAGCCATACTTTCTAAATATAGAACTTTTACCAAAATGAGTATCAGAGATAAATATTGATTCTTCAGATGGCCAAACCATAGCTCGCCTAGGATCTAAAATTAAATCTTCGCCAAAAATTTTTATTTGAAGGTTATTCATTATAGGTAAGCTTTTTTTCCATTCTATTAATCATACGCTTAATACGAGCCTCCCAACTTTCGGAACTAACGGTCTGAGACCGTATCCTTTCTGACCATATCGGAACCGCAAACGGTGAGAAATTTGATGTTTCAATGATTTTCACTTTTTTACTTGCAATATCAGTTAAGCATTTTTTTAAACGCTTGTACTCAAATTCACTTACCAGAACCTCTTCCAGCGCCTGCTCAATTAAAAGGTTATCTCCATCATACTTCTGCAATACGTCATAGATTATTCCACTCGAGGCTTGAAGATGTCGAGTCAATTTTCCGCGCCCAGGGTAACCTGTGAATATTAGCCCTGATATTTGAGCAATTTCTCTAAAATGTCTTTTGCTTGTCTCCGCACTATTAATACTTGCAATTAAATCTTTTAATAACGAATCAATACTAAGGGCTTGCACCAACTCTCGGATATCAATCGCTTTTTGCCCGAGGGATAGAATCTCAAATCCATAATCATTCGCCCATACTTTGAATGTATCTTTTTGCGTTCGAGACAAACGCCATGCGCTTAAAATAGCAAGACCCTCATTTATATGCCTACCAGCAAAACTAAAAACAAATGAATGCCTACCTTCCTTTGATGAACAACTTTCAATCAATAATTCGTCCGAACTAGGTAAGACTGAAATTTTCTTTTGAGTCTTTAAAATATCAGTAATTGCCTCTATTTCCTCAATAGTATAGTCAATTGGCTCACTTAATAACGCTTGTGTAAATGAAGATAACTCGGTGGACAACGGCGCCCTTCCTCCTAACCATCTAGGAACAAATCTTCCTTTATTTCCTGCTTTTTTTACATAAGCCGTCATCTCCCTGACACGTACCAATTGCAAATACTTTCCGTTAAATAAAAAACAATCATTTTTTTTGAGTTTGCCTATAAAAGTCTCCTCGATAGAGCCTATCTTTTGTCCTCGAATCCATTTCAATTCCATGAGCGAATCGCTAACAATTGTGCCTATCGACATCCGGTGTAACCTTGCACATTTCACACTTTTAATTTTATACAATTTATTACTCTTAACTACTTTTTCAAAATCGGGGTAGTTATTTAAAGCTGGTCCACCACTAGTAATAAAATTGAGCATCCATCTCCATTGCTTTTCAGTCAGATTTGAAAAAGCATGGGTTTTTTGGATTTCATTAAAAAGCTGCTTCTCTTCAAAACCGGAACCGGTAGCTAACGTGACACAGTGTTGCGCTAAAACATCAAGGCATAGACGCAACGGAACTCGTTTTTCAATTAAATTTTTTTCAAAGGCTAAACGTGCTGCTGCAATCTCAACTAATTCTAGGGCATTGGTTGGAGCGCAAATAATTTTACTCGCGACTCCTGGCCGATGGCCCGATCGACCCGCTCTTTGTAAAAGCCTGGCGATCCCTTTTGGAGAACCAATTTGTATTACTTGCTCTACGGGACTGAAATCAACCCCGAGGTCTAGAGATGAAGTACAAACTACACATCTAAATTCGCCTGACTTTAAACCTTCCTCGACACGGCGCCTAATACTTTTGTCTAAAGAACCGTGATGCAAGGCAATTCGACCAACTAATTCCGGTTGTGACTTCAGCAATGCCTCGAACCAAAGTTCCGCTTGTGCTCTTGTATTTGTAAAGATTAAGGTGCTTTTTGCTGATCCTAATTTTTCGAGTATATCGGGGAGTAAACGCAAACCAAGATGTCCAGCCCATGGAAAACGCTCTATTTTTTTTGGTATCAAGGAAACAATGTCTATCTTTTTGTATTGATCACAGCTGATTATTTTTTTTTGCTTTATTTGCTTCATACCTAAAAGAACGTCCAAAGCTTCTGTTACGTTTCCAAGAGTTGCGGACAAACCCCAGGTTTTTAAATTTTTATTTACACCCCTAATTCGAGCCAGACACAACTCAAGTTGCACTCCCCTTTTTGAGCCTAACAACTCATGCCATTCATCGACTATAACGCACTGTGTGGTTTTAAGTCGTTTTTCAAAATCTTCATAACTAAGCATCAATGATAAAGATTCGGGTGTGGTAATAAGTAACTGAGGAGGCTTTTTTCTAATGTTTAATCGATCTCTACTACTAGTGTCTGCAGTTCGTCTTTTTATTTCCCACGGTAACCCGATTCCTTCGCATATTTCGCGCAACGATTTTTCTGTATCGCTGGCTAAAGCTCGCATAGGCGTTATCCAGATTAATCTGGGTCCAGTTTTTACTGTTGAAAAATTATTGAGATTTTCTATAAATGGGCCCAAACAAGCAGCTAACGTTTTTCCAGTCCCAGTCGGTGCATGGATCAGACCAGAATATCCTTTTAGATAGGCATCCCACGCTTTCTGTTGAAATGATGATGGCTTCCATGATTTCTGCAAAAAGAAATTTTTGACACTGGTAGGTAATGTAATACTCATGATTGGTTAGTAACAAAAATGTCTTTTATCACTTGAATAGGATTAACATCCCTCAACCCCTTATCTTTTCTCCAACGGGAAATTCTTGGAAATCGAAGGGCAAAGCCACTTTTATGTCTTGACGAAAGAGAAACAGAATCAAACGAAAGTTCAAACACTTGATAAGGTTTGACAGAACGAACAGGACCAAATTTCTCTATAGTATTTTTTCGTATCCATTTATCTAATTCTTCTATCTCAGTATGAGTAAGGCCAGAATAAGCTTTAGCGATCGGCAGTAGTGTTTGTTTTTGCTTTTCATCATCCCAAACGGCGAATGTATAGTCGGTAAATAACGAGGCCCTTCGGCCACTACCGGCTTGAGCATAAATCATAACCGCATCAACTGTTAGGGGGTCTACCTTCCACTTCCACCAATACCCTTTTTTTCTGCCTGTTAAATATGGGGAAGACTTACTTTTAATCATCACACCTTCAACTTTTCTTGATCTAGATTTAGCACGCGCTTCGATTACATCATTCCAGTCTAAGGCTTCTATTTTCGACGCTATCTCTAACCGATCTAAACGGGTTAAACCAAGCAAGTCTTGTAATTTTTTTCTCCTAACTTCATATGACTCACGACGAATATCAATTCCTTCGAACTCTAAACAATCAAAGGCTAAAAATTTAATAGGAATTTCATCTAGGATTTTTTGTGTTACTTTCTTCCTACCTAATCTTCGTTGCAACTCTGAAAAAGGGAGAATGTCTTTTCCCCAAGCTACGATCTCACCATCAATCACACAGTTTTTGAGTTTTAATACATCCGCGATGACCTCAGGATATTGATCCGTAATAACCTCCTCCCCCCTTGACCAAATTATGGGTGACTCGTTTCGTTTTACTATCTGGGCACGTATTCCATCCCATTTCCATTCAAATGAAAAATTCTCCAGGACTCCAAGTTGATTTGGATCGATTTGCAACGGCGAGGCTAAAAAAAATGGGTAAGGTAAAGAGACATAATCCGACTGACTGCTTGGATTAATAAGCGCACCAAAGAAATTACTACTAGGCTCCCAATCTCCCATCAGTCTATGAATAATAACGTCTTTGGCAATCCCGAAAGATTCTGATAACGCTCTTGCCAAAATATTATTTGAAACTCCAACTCGAAGACCGCCTGTTAATAATTTTGTGACCACAAAACAATCATTCTGAGATAAAGTTTTCCACCAATAACCAACCTTTCTTATATGCTCTTGCTCTGGCTGTTTATTCAAAGGGGCTATTTCGTTTTTCATCCAGTAAGCAATAGAATTACTATATTCTGAACTCAACGCAATTCGATCTGGACCCAACAATAGCGCTACCGTTTCAGCAAAATCGCCTACAGTCGCATAAGCATCTGATATTAGCCAATTCTCATACCCAGAAATATCCTCTAGAACTTTCACAAGAGTTGATCTTTTAACAAGACGTTTCTTCTGCTTGCCCATCATAATATATATTGTCCAAGCAGCATCCTCATGGTCAGCGTTCTTAAAAAAATTAGAAAGAATTTCGACCTTATCTAACGTCGAGTTTGTTTGGTCCAACTTTGTGTATAACAGGGAAAATGTTTTCATTTGCTTCCAATGGATGTGTACGTTGTATGACTAGATCAAAAATGGTTTGCTTTTAAGTTGATATCCTTCAGATATCGAATCAATATGTCTGATCTACCATGTGTTACCACAATATTTTCAGCTTTGGATTCTTTTATCGTTTGGACCAAACCATTCCAATCGGCATGATCGCTGATCACAAAACCACGGTCGTAACCATTTCTTCTACGATTGCCTCTCACCAACATCCATCCCGAGCAAAACCCCGTTCTATATTCCTTAAATTTTTTGAGCCATGCCGAACGAAAAGCACTGGGTGGAGCAATGACCAAACTCTCATCAAATTTGCTGTTATTTTTTAATTGTGAAACTGGGACGGTTGGCAACATTCTAACTCCAGCTTCTCTGTAGATCTGAGTCAACTCCACCGAAGCGCCGTGAAGAAGCGCCGTGTCATTAGTAAATTCTGATAAGCCAGCCAATATTCTTTGAGTTTTACCAAGCGAATACGCGAAAAGTATGCTAGTTATCTTTTTTTTTCGATTGCAAAGCCACCAATCGTAAATATCTGCGATCACGCTATCAAAGCTAGGCCAATTATATATCGGATGAGCAAATGTTGATTCTGTTATCAATGTATCACATTGCAGACTTTGAAAACCTTCACATGTTTGATCAAGCGCTCTTTTATAATCTCCCGTTACAACCACAACCTCATTTTCGAACTCCACACGAACTTGTGATGACCCTAATATATGTCCCGCAGGGTGCAAACTTACTTTTACATTATTAATTATAATAGATTCACCATAGTCCAGGCCTAAAATTTTGATTTTTGAGCCTAATCTTTTCTTGAGAATAGGAACTCCTAAAGTGTTAGTGATATAGTTTGCACTGCCGATTTTGGCATGATCTGCGTGCGCATGGGTAATAATAGCCGTCCCGACACCACGATAAGGGTCTATATAAAATTTGCCAATAGGGCAAAAAAGACCGTTGTCAGTCATAGAAATTAATGTCATTTTAACTACTCTCTATCATTTTACGAGTTCAAATATACAAGCGGCTTTAAATAGGATCTAATTAAACAAAAAAATCGTAATAATTATGTAGTTTATTCGGGGGTTTTTATGAATTTAGATAAAATACACCACATTGCGGTGCAAGTAGCGGACATAAGTAAATCTGTGGAATGGTATAAAACCAAATTTTCTTGTGAAGTGGAGTATGTCGACTCAAGTTGGGCACTCTTAAAGTTTGCCAACATATCCTTGGCGTTAGTGACAAAAAACGAACATCCACCTCACTACGCAATAGAGCGAGATTCCATATCAGAGTTTGGCGAAGAGACAAGACACAGGGATGGAACCAAGTCTGTTTACATAAGCGACCTTGATAACAATACAATTGAAATGTTGAAGCTATGAAAAGATACGATATCAAAAGGCGCCACATAAGGACTAAGTTATTGAACAAAGGTCTTGTACTGTGGTTATCAACGCTACTGTTTGCAACTACTTGCCACGGTGCATTAACCGAAACAAATGTATTTACAAGTAAACATCACGACTTTAGCGTTAAAACAATAGTAAACAACTTGGACAACCCTTGGGGGCTTGCTTTTTTAAATCCTGATGTCGCTTTAATTTCACAAAAAAACGGTGAAATTGTAAAGCTCGACTTACTGACAAATCAACTTACCAGACTCTCTGTTCCCATCGAAGTTTTTAAATGTGGGCAAGGTGGGTTAATGGATATAGTCTTACATCCAGATTTTGAGACGAACCAGATGGTTTATTTTAGCTTTAGTAAAAGACGTGCTGGAAATTGCGGGACCGAGGTAGCGCGGGCTAAGCTTACTGGAAACGGCCTGGAAAATCCCGAAACAATCTTTATAGCCAACAGTAAAAACAAAGACCCGAGACACTTTGGATCCAGACTTTTATTCTTACAAGATAGAACTTTAATAATCACGCTGGGAGATAGAGGGCATCGCCCTAACGGACAAGATATCAAGACTCACCCGGGTTCCATCATTCGTGTTAATGACGACGGAAGTGCAGTCGAAGATAATCCCTTCTCAAAATCAGAAAATCTTGACGTACGGAAAGTATTTTCTTGGGGGCATCGAAACGTGCAAGGGGTTGCACTTCAAGGAAATTCCATTTGGGCGGTAGAACACGGTCCAATGGGCGGTTGCGAATTAAATTTGATACACCCCGGTAAAAATTACGGCTGGGCAGATGTAACTTACGGAAGAAACTATGTAACTGGTACAAAAATCGGTTTAGGCATTGAAAGTAAAGAGGGTATCGAAAACCCAATTTATCAATGGACACCATCGAACGCACCTTCTAGCCTCATGATATATCATAAGAATACCTTTCCAAAATGGAAAGGTAGCTTTTTTGTTACATCGCTCACTTATAACGTTATAACCAGACTAGAATTCAATGGCGCAACCGTTGGATCTGAGGAACGATTACTCGATGGAAAATACGGAAGACTAAGACTTGTTACCACAGATTCAAACGGATTTATTTATGTATTGACAGATGGACCAAACGCTAAACTTTTAAGGATCGCGCCCTTAACCGAAAAAAATTTTTAAAATGGATTGAGTTTTTTATTTTAATCCCCATATAAGTAAATAGCGGACAACGCTATTGAAAACATCTTGCTTAATAAGGAGATTATAATATGAACACAATAAGAACTTTTAGAAACGCACTTGAGTCTTTTGACTCAGAATTACTTAGTCCCTTCACAGTAGGGTTTGACCGAACTTTCGACAGACTCTGGGATTACGCAAACCACAGTAATTCAACTACGAATTACCCCCCGTATAATGTCAAAAAACACGAAAACAATAAATTTGTGATCGAAATAGCATTGGCCGGTTTCAGTAGATCAGATTTAGATATCGAAGTATCAGATGGGATACTGTCAATTAGTTCTGTCAACAAATCAGCTGAAAATGAACCAAACGTTAGTGCATTATATCAGGGAATTGCTAAACGACAATTTACAAAACGTTTTAGTCTAGCGGACGACATAGTAGTTAAAGAGGCATCGATCAAAGACGGAATGCTTTGTATTAATTTGGAAAGAGTCATTCCTGATGAACGCAAGCCTAGAAAAATTTCTATAAACTGAGGTTAAAGTACAGAGGAAGGAGGTTTTTACCTCCTTCCAACCCATCGCTTTAAAAATATGCTGTTTTTAAGCATACTGTCTTCATGGAAACAATAATAACTCTGTCGGTTTTGTTCACTTCTCTGCTACTCGCTGGTGGAATAGCGTTTTATAAAATTTTTACAATAAAACAAAATGAGATTAAGGAAAAAGAAGAAGTAATCCGAAAACTCGAAAAACAAAATTTACAATTATCAGTGGAATCAAAAAAAGACACTGAATTCGCACAGGCAAAAATCAACTTTCTAGAGGAACAAGACAAGCAATTTAAAGAAAAATGGTCGCAACTAACAAAACAAATATTTAATGAAAATCAAGATATTTTTGAAACGCGAAGTAAAAAAACAGTCTCCTCATTAATAGAGCCCTATGAAAAACAATTAAAGGAGTTTAAACAATCAGTTGACGGCTTTAACAGACAAAATCAAGACCTTCGAGTGGAATTAAAGACTCAAATCGATGGTCTTAAAGATCTAAACCTTCAAATGAACGAACAGGCTGAGTCACTCTCTAAAGCTCTACTAGGCGACAGTAAAATAAGAGGTAACTGGGGAGAGGAAAAACTTGAATTAATACTTGACTTCCACGGCCTGCAAGAAGGACTCGATTATACTAAACAGACAGGCTATGAGGACGAACAAGGAAAAAGAAAAATTCCTGACATCATTATAAACCTGCCTGGAAACAGAAAGATCATAGTTGATTCAAAAGTTTCGCTAGTAGATTACTTTAACTACCATAACGGTGATGATGATACCACAAAACAAAAAGCACTCAAGAGTCACATCGTATCATTGAAGAGACACATAAAAGAGTTATCAGGTAAGGATTACAGTCAATTCGGCTCATTTCACCATGTCGTAATGTTCGTTCCGATAGAACCCGCATTAAATATCGCTCTAAGTCACGACTTAGACCTCTCCCAATTTGCAATCGATAATAACGTAATGCTCACCGGACCAAATAATTTTATGTACTTAACTGTGATGTTTAGCTCCATTCTTCGCGAATATAGGCAAGATCAAAACGTCCTCAAAATAGCTGAGACTGGTGGGAAAATTCACGATCAAATTGTTTTACTTATTGAGGGATTAAGACAAGCTCAAAACTATTTTAATAAAACAAATGAGAGTTTCGATAAAATACATAATCGGCTTATTTCTGGCCGCGGCAACCTGATGGACAAAGCTGAAAAATTAAGACAACTTGGTGCAAAAGTTAAGAAAAAACTTCCAGATCCTTTGGAGACGTTAACCAAAAAAACCGAAGGAAATATCAAAGCTCTCCCCGAAAAAAAAAATAATTGATAATCATAACTTCATGATAAAAGGATTTTCTTTAGACAATTCATGATTGATCCAAACCGACTTAACTTCTAAAAATTCTTTGATCGCTTCTTTCCCATTTTCTCGACCCTCCCCACTTCGCTTAAATCCACCAAATGGTGCGGTATAACTCAACGCTCTATATGTATTCACCCATACGGTTCCTGCTCGCAGTTTTTCTGACATACGAAGTGCTCTGCCAATATCATTAGTCCACACGCCAGCTGCTAAGCCATAAACAATATCATTCCCTATTTTCACCGCTTCAGCTTCATCCTCAAAGGGAATGATAGACAGTATGGGTCCAAAAACTTCTTCCTGCGCGATCCTCATATCATTAGAAACACCAGTAAAAATTGTTGGCTCCACGAATCTGTCTCCTGATACGTTTGGTCCTTCATATTTCTTACCTCCTAGTACACATTTTGCCCCTTCCTCCTTTGCGATATCTATATATTCCAAAACTTTTTGAAATTGAGGGGGAGTAGTGACAGGGCCAACATGCGTGTCTGCTAACATTGGGTCCCCAATTTTGGCCTCACTAGCGATCTCTACAAGTCTCTTGACGAATTTATCATGAATATTTTTCTGAACCAGCAATCTGGAACCCGCGATACATGTTTGACCCGTAGCCGCAAATATACCCGAGATAGCACCAATGATTGCAGCTTCGAAATCAGCATCATCAAAAACTATGTTCGGTGATTTCCCACCCAACTCCAATGTTACAGGCATAATTTTTTTTGCTGCAAGTTCCTTAATCTTAGCACCAGAAACATCCGAACCAGTGAATGCTATCTTCGCAACGTCAGGATGCTCTACCAAAGATTGACCTACATCATTGCCAAAACCGGCAACGGTATTAACGACCCCTTTTGGCATTCCAACCTCCAGGATTAATTTCATAAATTCTAACGTAGAGGCCGAGGTATATTCGGAGGGCTTAATGACCACAGTATTACCAGCTGCTAGAGCAGGTGCGAGTTTAAAAGCCAAAAGTAATAGTGGTGAATTCCATGCAGTAATAAGCCCAATTACGCCAAGAGGTTCATATCGCGTGTAGTTAAAAATTCCTTTTTTAGTTGCAGGAAGAACAGAACCCTCAATTTTGTCGGCAAGGCCGCCATAATATCTATACCACTCTGCCATAACTCTTGTTTGGGCACTCATCTCCGCAAACAGCTTGCCGTTATCCTTTGTTTCTATACGCCCCAATGCTTCCGATTCTCTTTCAATTAGTTCGGATAGTTTAACCAATATCTTTCCTCGTTCAGTCGGAGTATACTCACCCCATTCGCCATCCAAAGCAGCCTTGGCTTGCGCCACCGCATTATCAACTTCTTCGGAGCTACCTTTCGATACACGTGCCCACTGCTCTCCCGTATAAGGGTTTTCAGATTCAAACCATTGTCCCGAAGCTGAGGTGACCCATTCATTACCTATAAAGTGTAAATATTCATTCATCATTCATTCCTAATATTATTTGTAAAATTCTCTTCTGTCAGAAAAATCCCTTACTCTTTTTCGCCATCTTCTGTAGCTCTTAGGCGATATACTTTTTCTCATTAATTTCTTGACCTCGTGTTCACTGAGCCCAAACCTATTTTTTATACTAGCAAAGGAAACATCATCTGAAAGCGCCATTTGAATAATTTCATCTTTACTAAAATTAATTTCATCCAAAAAAATATCTTGTGTTTTCTCTTTCATTCTTCTTCGAAAATTTCCAGATTAAGTTTCAACTTATTCCCTAACCACCTTGCCCCGAATGTATGGTCATAAAGATCACCTTCTTTCGTTATTTTATGCAAAAGAATACTCAGTCCATTTCTGTGTGTTTTGAGGAATGCTTCTACAAAGTTTTTATTAGAATCATCGTAGCTCACTTGATACATAGGAAAATTATGCGGCCCAACTTGCGTATCGTGAATTTTTCCCAGCCCGCACTTATTATTATGTAAAGGTATCCGCAGTCCAAGTGCTATCTCTTTTTCAAATTCACTAGTCCAATAGATATGAGCGTGATACTTCATTTGTTTAAAAATTATATGATAAGAAAGTCTGCACTACAAAAAAATCATCATCGCCAAAGATTTCCTTTGCAGCAGATCGTGGCCTCGAAAGGGCAAGGCCAAAATAACCGTAAAAACCAGTGGACTTCATTTGTTCTACCCCCACGTTTAATTCACTAGACCATTTCTTTGAATTCACCCTTTGGCCAAAATAGTGTTTTTCATTTAATTCGTGGTCATAATAGTAAATCACAGCAAACGAATTTTTTGATAAAGGCAGTTTCAATTTAAACATCTGCGTTATCTGATTGCTATTAAAAAGATGATATTCACCGGCTATTTCACCTTGATACCAAGTATCCCATCCTCTCTTAAAAATAGTATAATAGAGTCCGCGATAACCCTCATTTTTCTCTGTACCCAAATCATCCCCCGACAAGTTTGAATAGCGATAGTTAATGACAGGTTTATAAGAACCAAAAGGAATTTCGTATTCATTCTCAATATACCAACCAAACGCTTGATTTTTTCGACCCCCGCCTTGATCATCCACGCCTGTTTGTAAAACCCATTCACCAAAAAATTTTAGCCCTTCTATTTGAACTGGACGAAAGTCTGCTACTCGGAAGCTCCAAGCTTGCATGCCCCTTAGGTTAAATGCGTCACCTTCTAAAACGTGAACAGTTGAAAACCCCAACTCACCATAAATATCGTCTAAATACTCAAAATTGACACCAATTATTCTGCCATCCCGAAAATCATTATCAGTTCTCAGCCAAAAAAACTCTGTTAAAAATTGATTTAAATTTAATCTAACTACTAAAGAATTTCGCCACGCCGAGAAAGCACCAATCCAATACTGACCATTTTCTGCCCCCTGGTTATAATTTCCATCACCTATTATGAAACCATCACCAATAGTAAAGTCCTGTGCCCCCACTGAAATATCTAAAATTGAATTTTTCCATCCGATGTAAGAATGATCAAAGTCCAGTGCTTGGTCACCGGATTTTGCAACTTGACCGCTAATTTCACCATCCAGGGAGGTTGTAGCAGCAACTACAGAGATACCACTATAAACATTTGAACTTGGGAGATTTATTTGCGTTTTCAAGCTAGGCTTTGCGGCTATCGACAACGTTGATCGGCTCTTTTCATCAGTCGAATCTATGGCCCCAAAACCATAGTTTATTCCCGAGCCATATTGAAGACCAAGTAGAAGCTGAATTGATGGGTCAAATTCAGTTCGATCAATTAAACTAGCATTGTATGAGGACGCCGCCCCACTCCCTAACATCAAAATAGCAATAAAAATTATTTTATGCATTTACATATATTAAACTAAATCACATAATTAGTAGTGAAACACTCTTGAATTATTTTTATTTTACTGAAAATATTTTAGAAGATATGATTTAAAAGGAATTTAGCCGAATGAAAAAAAGCAAACAAGTTGATATAACGATAGTTGGAGCAGGTTTTACGGGAGTTTTTGCAACGCACAAATTTACTAGTTTAGGGTATTCTGTGCAAACCCTCGAAGCTGGTGATGGAATTGGTGGAACTTGGTACTGGAATCGATACCCTGGTGCTCGCACCGATTCTGAATCCTATGTTTATCAATACTTCTTTTCAGAAGAACTTTTAGAAGAATGGAATTGGAAAGAAAAATTTCCAGCTCAAGAGGAAACCGAAAGATACCTTAATTTTGTTGCCGAAAAATTCGATCTTAAAAAATTCATGCGGTTTAAATCAAAAGTAGTTAAGGCGGAATTTTTAGAAAAATTGAATTCCTGGAAAGTCGTAACAGAAGATGGTTTTGAAATACAAAGTCAGTTTCTTCTGATGGGAAGCGGGTTACTTTCGAAAGCCCAGTTACCAGATATTGAAGGAATTAATGAATTTACTGGAAAAATTCTCCACACAAGCCACTGGCCAAAAAAAGGATTGAGTCTCGACGGAAAAAATGTAGGGATAATCGGAACAGGTGCGACGGGAATTCAAGTAATACAATCGATTGCTCCCAAAGTTAAGCACCTTACCGTATTTCAAAGAACTCCAAATTATACGATTCCTATGAATAATCCAAAATTTACCGAGAACAAAATGAAAGAGTTAAAGAGCCAGTATCCCAAGATCAAGGAGACTCGACAGAATACCTTCGCAGGGTTCTTCTATGACTTTGAAAGTTCTTTTCATGAATTAAGCCAAGAGGAACGATTGACTTGTATGGAAAAGTACTGGAAAGAAGGTTCACTAAGTTTTTGGATCGGGCAGTTTCCGGAAATATTTTTTGAGGAAGAGGCTAATAAGGAAATTTCACAATTTGTAAGAGACAAAATTAGGTCAAGAGTTAAAGACCCAATAACTGCGGAAAAACTAGTCCCTAAAGATTACGGATTTGGAACTCGTCGTGTTCCTCTGGAAACTAATTATTACGAAGTGTACAACCAACCTAATGTTAGTTTGGTTGATGTTAGGACGAATGCAATAAAAAAAATAGAGGGGCAGACAGTTATTTTAAATGACCAAGACATTAATCTTGACATTTTAATACTTGCTACTGGGTTTGATGCGGGAACAGGAGCCCTAAATGCTATAGATCTGTATGGGAAAGATAGGCGATTACTCCGCGATGACTGGCAGAAAAACGGTGTAAGTACATTTTTAGGAATGCAAGTTCACGGTTATCCAAACATGTTTCTGGTTAACGCCCCTATGTCACCCGGGGCTGCTTTTTGTAACGTACCTACATGCGTTGACCAGCAAGTGACATGGATAGAAAACTGCATTAAACACGTTGTCAGCAGGGGGAAAAATGCCATTGAACCCTCAAAACAATCTGAACAAAAATGGGGTGAACACCATGATGAAGTTGCAGAATCAACATTGGTTCATAAAACAGATTCGTGGTACACAGGAACTAACGTTAAAGGCAAAGCTAGAAGAGTTATCCCTTATTGTGGAGGTGTTGGAGAATATAAAATTAAGTGCGACGAGGTTGCAGCTAATAATTTCATCGACTGCGTAATATATTAGAAATAAAAAATTTTTTTTAATGTAAGAGAACTATTTAAGCTTCACAAATTTTAATGTCATACGATTACTCTCACCGATCTTTGTATAGTATTCTTTACTTCCGTCGCCCTCTCTTAATCTAGGAGGCAAACTCCAAACTCCTTTAGGGTGGTCCGTACTATCTTTTAAATTTGAATTAATATCTGATGTCTCCACCAATTTAAAACCAGAACTCTCTACTAAGTCAATTACGAAGGACTGCCCCAAGTAGCCGGTGCTAGCGCCTGACTCTCCAAGTTGATCATCCTTGGAACGGTGAGCTACCACACCAAAAATACCATTTGGCTTCAATACAGAATAAGCGAAAGATAGAACTTCTTCCTCCATATCTCGCATTAACCAATTATGCATATTTCTGAATGTCAAAACTAGGTCAACCGTACCTGGCTGTATTGACGGAATTACTTTTGGAGGCATAAGTGGTAGATTTATTACCTTTTCAAATATTGATGAATTTGAATCAAGCATTTCTTGAAAACGCCTCGCACCCCTTTCGAAGTAATCTAAACCAGTGCTCCCATCAAAATTAGCAGTATAAAGTAATCCGTTGTCTTTAAGGTAAGGGGCGAGAATCTCGGTATACCAACCAGAGCTTCCCGGCCACAATTCAACCACGGTCATATCTTTTCTCAGTTGAAAAAAATCAAGAGTTTTAACGGGATTACGGAAATCATTACGAGCGATATTTTTGGCCGATCGGTGCTTTCCAGATGCTGCCTCATTGAGAGTCAAACTTAATGCCGGGAACGTAAAACAGGAAAGCGCTAACCACAATAAAGTAAATGTCCAAGTGGATATAATTACATTTTTTCTGAAATTTATCTTATGCAACTCAGTACTCGCTTTATGGCAATTAAGACATTAAATTATCAACCTACATATTATTTATTAATATAATCCGAACTTTACAAGCATGATTTCAGTCTAATAAACTATAACTTAAAGATTAAAAATTTCAAACTCTATTTAAAAAACAACTCTATAAATGGAACTCGGAGAAAAAACGAAACAGAAAGTTTTTATAACTGGAGCAGGGGTTAGTGCGGAAAGCGGAATCCCGACCTTCAGAGGACAAGATGGCTTCTGGACCATTGGTAGTAGTAATTATACTCCACAGCAGATGGCAACAAGAGCGATGTTTCTTAGTCAACCAGACGAATTCTTGCTTTGGTATTTTAAAAGGTTTGCAACATACAGAAATCTTAACCCCAATCCTGTTCATAAATGGTTAGCCAATAAGCCTTTAATCACTCAAAATATCGACACTCTAGATTTCAAAGCTGGAAATAAAGAATATATCCCGATCCACGGAAGACTTGACAAAGTTTCAAGATTTTTAGGGGAAAATGAGTCATTAGGAAACCTTTTAGAGGCGCCATGGCAAAAAATCAATAGTGAGCTTTCGGAACAAAAACTGAAACATCAACTACTAGATGCATTTAAGATATCTCATATCACCAAAACTCCTGAGTTGGGAATCAGCTTAAAGCCGTTTGTCTTATTGTTTGATGAATATTACACTGAATCCTATCGGATTTCAGAGGCTATAAAAAAAATGAGTGAAGCTACTGAATTCGTTTTTTTAGGTACATCGTTTAGTGTAGGCTTCACACAGATAGCTCTAGATATCGCTAAACAAAACGAAGCCAAAGTTATAATCGTTGACCCAGAGCCGAAAAATGTAAATTATGAAAATGTTAAATACCTTAAAATTACTGCAAATGCATACATCAATCTTCAGGAGAATAAATAATGGATGTGATAGAGGCCATTGAAAGTCGTCGTTCTATAAGAGCTTTTTTGGATACACCTGTTCCAAAAGATACAATCACCAAAATCCTAACAATTGCACAGCGAGCTCCTAGTGGAACGAATACCCAACCCTGGCATGTCTACATTTGCACCGGTGAGACAAGAAACAATATCGTAACGGACGTTCAAAGGATGTTTGACCTTGGAGAATTTACCGATTACGACAAATATGATTATTACCCCTCGGAATGGAAAGAAATTCATCGAAACCGTAGAAGGGGCATAGGTTGGGATTTATACGGCCTTTTAGGAATAAAAAAAGGTGATAGGGAAAAGTCCCACAAACAACACAGGCGAAACTTTTGTTTTTTTGATGCTCCAGTAGGATTATTTTTTACTACCGATTCATATCTAGGCAAAGGAAGCTGGTCAGATGTTGGTTTATTCATGCAAACGGTTATGCTTGCAGCTAGAAAATATAATCTGCACACGTGCCCACAAGCTGCTTGGATAAATTATCAACAACCAATTTTTGAACATCTCAATATACCTTCTGACCAAGTGCTTGTATCAGGTATGGCAATGGGCTATGAAAATAAAGAGGCTATTGAAAATACATTGCAAACGAGAAGGGAAGAATTATTAGACGTAGCACATTTTCATGGATTTTAAACTAAACGTTTTTTGGTTTCTCTAAAAAGCGCCTCCTGCAAAAAAGTAGCTACCAAAATGCCCTCGGGATTCCAGACATGAGCTTTGGCTAAACCTCTTTCAAAAATTGCAATTAAAGGCTCCTGCTCTATATAAAGCCATTCATTAACGTCAATTGGTTGATGGATCCACATTGAGTGATCAAGACTCACCATAAATACCTCTGGCGAGCTCCAAGTAAGTCCAAAGGGAATCAGGATATTATCCGCTAGAGACTCATCACTTTGATAAATAAGTAGGGCCTCATGCAAGTTTTTTAATTTATTCACATGACCATCTGCCTTAATCCACATTTTTATTCCATCTGAAAAGTCAAGTTGATCATTTGTCCAGGGGGCCTTGATAATACGACGATCAAAACCGTGCTGTCGAAACGCCCAATCCTCTCTAAACGGAACTTTATCCAGGCTACGCATTAAAACATTGTAAGTAGGAAGTGATTCTGGCGATGGAATAGATGAAAAATCTGGTGGAGATATAGCTTTGAATTGAAGTCCAGCGCTCTCTCTAGAAAAAGATGCGACAAGTTGGAGTATCAATCTATTGTCCTGAAAAGCCCGTACATTTCGACGGGAGAACGATTTTCCGTCACTTAATTTCTCTACCTTATATAAATAATTCTTTCCAGATACACCAGCCTGCAAAAAATTTGCAGTGATAGCGTGAAGCCTTTTTCCCGAATCAGTCACTGTTTGACTCGCTGAATAACTCGCTTGGGCTAATAAATGCCCTCCGTATGTGGTATCACTACCATCATCAAAAGAGGCGGTTCCTTCGAATGCTAACTCGCCCACCTTGCTAGTTTTGACTAAATTAGCCATTTTTTCGGCATTTCTCATATGTGAATTATCTACCTCGCTTAATAAGTAATTAAAGTACTACCGCTTGCTGTCGATACTATAACTGTATAAACGCGGGTAAGGAATCGGTTGGTTCAAACGTCGGGGGACGATATTTTTTTGAACCAACCGAATGCATTTAACCTTACAATCATATTTAAGACAATCAAACTAGGGTATATTTAGATAATCTAGTCAAATATACCTAAAAATAAATTAAATTAGCCGTCTTTTAAGGAATTTATCATTTCCTTTTCACCATATTTATACACAAATTATTTTTACCCACAAAAGCTGTGGACAACCTTGTGGATTAACAGCTCATCCTTTCATTATCTGGGCTGAATAAAACAAAATTTGTCATTTTGATTAATTTTTAACCACTTATAAATAACATTATATAAAACAATAACTTATATAAAATTTACAAAGTGTTATTATGGATTTGCGCGCTAAGTTACACTTATTTTTCAACTGGCGATATGTTTTATTCGCGGTGTGTATAAAGATAGCCACTTATATTGGAAATTAGCGTCTTTTAAACTAATATTTCAATAAAAAAAGTTAGAGAACCACCTAAATTGAAGTTCAAGACTAGAAAACATTAGTTTATCCGAATACTATACATAAATAAATGCCAATATCGAGAATATTAACACCTAAAGACATCGGAGAGACACTCAAGCTTATAAGCAATGGGGGGCTTATATTGAGTGGCGGTCAAGCGTTAGTGCCTGAAATACGCCAAGGTAATTACCGCAAAAAAATTACCGACTTGATCGATATATCAAACTTAACTGAAATCAACTCGAAAACCAGCCTGAAAAACAGCATCTTATCAATCGGAGCGGGGATAACAATCAGGGAGCTTATTGAAGACCAAAATGTACAGGGTAATGCAAAATTTCTCATAGAAGCTGCCCATAGTTTAGGAGACTGCCAAGTAAGGAACTCAGCGACTCTCGGTGGAAATTTATGCTGGGGAGAGCCCAGAGCTAACCTTCTTATTGCTCTAATTGCCGCGTCAACCACAGTTGAGTTGGTTGATAAATCGATGAAAATCAAAAAAATCTCACTGAAAACCTTGTATGAACAAAAAATATCTCGAGGCATTAAAGATTTCGTGCTTTTATCGGCAGAAGCTAATTTAAACGATATTACAACCAGCTCATATCAGGAATTTTCAAGACAGAAAAATGATCTGGCACTAGTAAATTTGGCGCTCATTGAGAAAGGTGATCTTATAAGCGGTTGCATCGGAGGATTGTTTAACTATCCTTTTGAATTTAAAAAAGTAGAAAAAAGTGGAATGAAAACCACTATAATGAATCTTGTGAAAACAACCAAAATAACTAAAATGACAAATCAGTTTGCCGATTTCGATCATAGATTAAATATTCTTGAGAGCATTTTGAGTAACACAATCAGAGCGGATTAACTATATTGAAAAACAAAACAGAAGAAACTATTTCGTTCACCTTAAATGGTAAAAAAATAGAAAAAACTTTTCCAGCGGGAGCTTACTTATGCGACACTTTGAAAGAGCTAGGCGATAAAAGTGTACGAATAGGTTGCGAAGAAGGTGCATGTGGTGCTTGCACGGTTGAGATAGATGGTTTGTTGACAAAATCGTGTCTGAAACTCACTAACACATGTAGTCAATCAGAAATTACAACCATTGCAGGGCTTGAATCTGATCCTCTTACATCAAAGCTAAAATCTTCATTCACAAATTGTCATGCCCTTCAATGTGGTTACTGTACTGCTGGGATGATTATGAGCGCTCGTAATGTGTTAAAAAAACACGGAGATAAAGTTACAGAGCCCTCGATTAAAGACGGTTTAGTTGGAAATATTTGTAGATGTACTGGCTACAAAAATATTATTCACGCGGTTATGCATGCGGCAGGCAAAGCTAAATCATTGGTTGAACTCGAAAATCAAGAAACCAACATAAAAGGTAAAATAGGGGAAGCTGTAACTAGAATTGAAGATGGCCGACTGATGAGTGGGCGGGGAAAATTTACCGACAATTTTTTCAAAAATGATGATCTTTTTGCATATATTCTTCGTTCGGATAGGGCTCACGCCACCATTGTTGAAATAGATACACAAGAGGCGAAACAGCAACCAGATATTGAGTTAATATTAACCGGGCGAGAAGCTCAGGACTACTGGGAACCCATCTCACCTACCATGGACTTACTCGACCTAAAACTTCCAAAAAGGTATCCATTAGCCACCGATAAGGTGGTTTTTATTGGAGAGCCTGTTGTTTTAATCATAGCGAAGAGTTTAGACGCAGCTCACCTTGCAGGTGAAAAAGTAAAAATTAAATATTTGGATCTGCCTGTCAATACGAAAGCGTGTGATTCACTTAAAGCAAAAGAAGACGGAATACTTTATGACACATGGGACAATAACGTACAAGTAGATTTTAACTTCGAAAACGGCAAACTTGAAAACATTTTCAGCTCTGCCGACCTGATTGTAGAGGAAACAATAGATTCTCACCGATTTGGCGCTATGCCAATGGAAACAAGAGCTGTAAGAGCTGAATATGATAGCTTTGAAAAAAGTCTGGTTATCCACGCATCAACGCAAGTACCGCATCAATTCAGGATTTACCTGTCGAGAGTTTTTGGCCTTAGAGAGAACTCAATACAAATAATAGCTGGGGATGTTGGTGGTGGATTTGGAAGCAAACTTTCTATGGACACGGAATACTTGCCCATACTTGGAAGCATTATTCTGGATAAACCCGTCAGATGGCATGAGTCAAGATCAGAATGGATTCAAGCAGGATTTGGAGCGCGAGACTATACCGCAAAAGTTAAAGGTGCTTTTGACAAAAGCGGACAATTGAAAGCTCTAGAAACCGATATAATTGCTGACATGGGATGCGATGGAGCAGAGAGAGCTTGCGGATTAGGAATGCCTTTGAACGGCGGTACTTTTGCATTAGGACCTTACGTATGTGAAAACTATAAAACAAGGGTAAGATGCGTTGTAACCAATAAAGCGCCCTATAATGCTTATCGCGGATTTGGCAAGGACCTAGCTAATATGCTGATAGAAAGAACATTAGATTTAGCCGCAGATAGACTCGAAATGGATCAAATCTTAATTAGAAAGAAAAATCTTCTTAAGTCTTACCCACACCAAATAGTAACAGGGCCAATCCTAGAAAATGGAACTCAACGAGAATGCTTAGAAAAACTTGAAAAAATTATGGATATATCGACACTCCGAGAAAAACAATCACAAGCGTTAGCGAATAATCGATTTTTAGGTATCAGTCTTATTCCCTATATTGAACCGGCTGGAGCAACCTTCCCAAGCTCCGCTTTTCAAAATTATGAATCGGTTAACGTTCGTTTAGCCGCTGATGGTTCCGTACGAGTACAGACAGGTATTCAAAGCATTGGACAAGGGATAGAGACGGTCTATGCCCAAGTAACAGCCGAATACTTAGGATGCAGCGTCGAAGACGTGGGAGTTAGTTGGGGCGATACCAATGTTACACCCTGGGGTTCAGGAACCTTTTCATCGCGAGGAGCAATGTTTGCCGTAGGTGCTATAATAAAAGCTGCAAAAAAAATAAAAAAACGAATAGAAATAGCCTCAGCTATTCTTTTGGAATGCGACGAAGGAGCCCTTTTATTTGACAATGGGAAAATTATAAATAAAATCACAAATCAGTCCATCACTTTTAAAGAATTAGCATACGCGGTCTATGTCAATCCAGGGGCAGAAATTATCCTAGATCAAGCTGATGAGCCATCCCTTGAAGCAATGGGAACCTACAGACATCCTCAGGTAAATTGGAAAGCAGATGAGCTCGGAAGAGCTCAGTTTTACCCTGCTCATTCAAATGGCGCGGAAGGAGCATTAGTAGAGGTTGAACCAAGTACAGGAAAAGTTGAGGTATTAAAAATTTGGATAGTGGCAGATCATGGGAAAATTCTGAACCCACTTTTACTAAAAGGACAAATCACTGGAGGTATCATGCAACAACTTGGTGGCACCCTTTACGAAAAACTTGATTATGATTCAGAAGGCAGGCCGTTACAAAAAACTCTCAAGGAATATGGAATTCCAAACATTTGGTCAACCCCTGAAATCGAAATACATCATCTTGAAACCAAATCACCGTCAACGGAGGTGGGAGCAAAAGGAGGGGGCGAAGATGGATGTATAGCTACCAGTACGGCCATAATGGGGGCCGTTGAGGATGCGCTCAGACCGATAGGCGTTAAAATAACATCTAGTGATCTCAGCCCAAAAAATTTAAGACAGATTATCGAAAATTGTAAAAGCTGAATTCTAAAGGAGAGGTAAAATGGCAAACAAAAATTTTATTGATATCTCAATGCACCTAGAAAACGACGTTATAAGTGACCCTCCAGGGTATAGGCCTAAAATAGATTATTTAAATCATAACGATTCTGCTGAAGATGTAGTAAAATTTTTCCCCGGTCTCGAGAAAGAGGATCTACCTGAAGGGGAAGGTTGGGCTCTAGAATGGATTCATCTAATGACCCATAATGGAACTCATTTAGATGCGCCTTATCACTTTCATTCAACAATGAATAAAGGAGAGCGCGCGATCACGATTGATGAGGTGCCTCTTGAGTGGTGTTTCCAGCCAGGCATAAAGCTTGACTTTACCGAATTTGAAGATGGCTATGTTGTGACTCCAGACGATGTAAAAAGAGAATTAGAAAGAATAGAACATGATTTAAAAGAGCTAGAAATTGTATTAGTCAACACCAAAGCCGGTAAACGTTATGGTTATGACGATTATGTTGCTAGTGGTTGTGGCATGGGTAGAGAGGCAACTCTTTACCTGCTAGAAAGGGGCGTGAGATTAACTGGAACAGACGGATGGTCATGGGATGCTCCATTTGTCCATACAAAAGAACGATTCGAGGAAACAGGGGACAACTCCCTTATATGGGAGGGTCACAAAGCAGGTAAAGAGATTGGGTACTGTCACCTTGAAAAACTGCATAATTTAGAAGTGTTACCTAGTAAAGGTTTCACGGTAAGTTGCTTTCCCGTGAAAATAAGAGGAGCTTCTGCTGGCTGGACTCGGGCAGTCGCAATAATCAATTCTTAATTTGTGGGTAAATCATATCATTGTATAACCCCCATCCACTGACCATGATTGACCAGTGACGGCAGCCGCGTGATCTCCTGCCAAATAAAAGGCCAAGGAAGCTACTTCCTCAGGCATTATCAGTCTACCCAAAGGATTACTGTTTTTGAGCCCCTCAAGTAAGTTTTCGACGCTATCCTCTTTGATGGTTGCATGGTCAGCTAAAAGCCTTGATCCCATCTCAGTTTCTACTATCCAAGGGCAGATAGCGTTGACATTTATTTTATAGCTGGCGAGCTCTAAAGCCATACACCTCGTGAGTCCTACCACAGCATGCTTAGAGGCATTGTAGGCAGACTGGTTTTTTGAACCCCATTTGCCTGCAGTCGAGGCTATATTAACAATACACCCCGATTTATTCTTTAACATATTGCCAGCTACTAATTTTGAAATAAGAAACACACTATAAAGATTGGTTTCAATGACTCGTTTGAAGTCCTGTAATTCATAATCCATGAACGATTTAGTTTCATGAATACCTGCGTTATTAATCAAGACGTCAATTGTAGTAACGTTTGTGATTTGATCAATCATAGATTTAATATCGTTTTGGTTTGTAACATCACATGTGAAATAGTTAGAAGGTACATCACTATATTCAGCCAATTGCGTGCTTGCACTTTTTAAAGCTTTTTCGTCTCGACCTGAAATAACTATATTAAATCCTTCAGTCGCAAATTTTTTTGCAATTGCAAATCCAATCCCTTTGTTTCCCCCGGTGATTAAAACCGTCTTGCGATCTGGGTTAACTGGTATCATAATGCCCTCCTTAATGACATGATTTACCGTAAAATTTAAGTTTATAATAGTTGTAAGGAAGCGGAGTGAAAAAACCAGCAAGCAGTACATAGGGCAAAACCTTCCAATTCAATTCGGCGCCACCAACTAGTATAAAATCAGTACTATTCATTGCAACTTCCATAGCTACCATAGACAAAAGTGACATTTTGATTGCTAATTGAATAGCGTCTTTAAACGTCATTTGAAACGAAAGTATTACCGTTTCAAGTAATATCGATGTTAGCAAGCCGTTAATTACAGCCAAACCCATAATTAAAAGGGTTGGCCAATAAATATTGTTTAGCTGAAAAAATAGAATCGTGCCCAAGTCACCAATAGAACACCCAACCAAACAAAATAAAGTATTTTTCGAAGCGATGCTCCACAGTCGCAGATCGAACCAAAATTTACATGTTCGAATTACAGAATAGTTCATAGACCAATATTCAAGGAACTAGCCAACTTTTTACTGGTTGTTCAGTACGGTAATCAAAAAGTGCTCTCCTGTTTCCTTTATAGCACAAATAGAGCCACTCCAACTGTAACACCTTAGCTGATAGAATTATAAAGTTAGATTCACCATCAACATCGAAGTCTACATTAATTGGATCTTTCAACTCGGCTCCTGGAGGTTTAGAAACAGCGTAACATTCTTTACTCATGCTTTTCATTTTAGACCAACGATCCTCAAGAATAACAAGGTCATCGATTATCCGGAATTCGGCATCGATTCTAACTTGCACTTTGGTTACCATATCATAGACTAAGACTGCTCCTGATTTATTCGCAGCAAATTCATTAATCTTATTACTGCGTTTATCAGTATGAAATTGTAACTCTAATGCGGATTTATTCACTGCTCGCAAAACCATTGTTCTCGGGTTAACATTGCCCGTTTCAGTTTTTGAGACAACTACAGGAGTATGAAAGTAAGATTTCCTGTCTTTAATTCCAGCTTCAAATAACCACCAAGCATTTTTCTCAGACTCATCAAGCGAATTATAAAAAGTGGGATCTGTATTTTTTGATTTTTCACTCATAGTTTTCAACTTTTTGGCTTTTATACTTTCAATAATGGTATCATCAAATTAATCATGAATTTTGCGAGACAGAGTAATAGATGAAATTATCCTCTTACATCCTACCTTTTATAGTCGTTTTTTCTATGTTGACCCACTCAGTAAGTGCTTCTGTCAATTATACAGAAATCTACGGCTGGGTTAAAAATGAACCGAAATCTGATGCGCCAACGGCTGGAACTATACTGACAAATGGCGATACGGAAGTTTTAAACAAGTGGATTCCTCCCGGAATGATAGAGGAATTCAAATTTCCAGAACTAAAACTAGTTATCCAAGAAACAAAAGTAGAAAAGCCGCACTCGTCCTATATCTCGGCAACCAAAAAATGGGCTTACACGGCAAGTATTGATACAGACGGAAGTCTTATTAATTATACTGCGGGGCAACCTTTCTCCGATAAAGAGATAAAAAATGCAACGAACGACGTCGGAGGATTTATGATTGGATGGAACAACATACATCGCTGGCAACATTTTGGTTATCAAATTGACATTATCACCATGGCCTATGTAAGTGGGTCAAATAACGATGGACCGCTGAATGAAAACGAAGGGCTATTAGGGGGTGGAAAATTAGATCGACTCCTAAGTCAGTCCTACCATCGAGTTTACTTAAATAAGCTTGCAATGCTCCCTCAAAATAATTACAAGGTTAATCTAAAAGATAGTAATACAAGATTCTATAAAGATTTTATGGAGTTTTTAGAACCGAGAGATGTGAAAGGCACAAAATTTGTGGTTGAGCGCATGTTAGATCCTCACGCAGACGATCAAGTAAACACCTATTTACCAACAGAGCGACGGGTAAGACGGTTTTCAGCAAAAGAGAGAGCGGATAGTTTTATGGGATCAAATGTAACCTTAGACGACTTTGAGGGATTCTCTGGAAGAGTACTAGATTACACTTGGAGCTTTATCGGTTCTCGAAAGATACTTGCAGTCTCAAATATGGAGAAGGAATTGATTAATGTCTACGGTCCAAACAGCAGAGCCCTGCAACACAAATACCAGCTGAGAGATTGTTACGTTACTGAGGTAAAATCTGTTTGGGCAGGCCACCCTTATAAAAGAAGAATCTTATTCATCGACAAAGAAACATTTAACATCCCAGTTTCGCTCATTTTTGATCATGATGATAAGCTTTGGAAAGTTATGCAAACCGTAACTTCGAGCCCTTCGTCTACGACGGAGATCGAAAAATCGGTGCCTAGTTGGAGAGGACAAATAACTGTTGACCTTAAAGCAAATAACGCCACTGTTGTACGTGCTAAGACACCTACCCTTCACCCTGTGATGAAGCCAAAAGAAATAAAAAGAGTGTTTGCTGTTTCAACCCTAACGGAGGGAAGATAATTTATAAATCAACAAAGACGTGTCGAATTCATTCTTTTTTGCCTTTTCTAAATAGTCAGCAAAAATCTCTTTTTGAATAAATTTTTGCCTTGATAATATCCATAGATATCTTCGATCAGGGGAACCAATAAGAACTGAATTATATTCGTCGTCTATTGATAAAATCCAATAATCACCCCAGACAAAAGGAATCCAAGCTAACCATTTTGGCGCAAAAGATACTTTGAGCCTCGCAAAGTTACGGGGTTCCCCTGTAGCTCTTCCTATCCCGGCAGCTAATAGTCTCTCTCCACCGAGTGATAGACAAGAGTTAAGGATAGTAATTGAGTCGTCCGACAAAACCTCATATTCAGCCTGAGTGTCATCAACGCAATCTTTCTGGAAATAGTTAGGGATTAACGCTATCTGATGCCAAACTCCTAGATACTTTCCGATATTTAGATTCTCAACAGTTTCTATTTCAGGAAGAGACTGGCCATATACGGAGCAGAGGCAGCTGAAGGAAAAAAATAGAACTAGCTGGCGATATCTTAAAGAATTAATACCCTTGTGATTTCCACCATTTACTAGCAGCATCATTTACCTCTTGCGCTTTGAATCGCGCAACTTGTTCAGATGGAGCGAGAGGCTCATCGTAGAAAAACTGCGGAAGATCATCGTCTTCTACCTGAAAACCAGCCTCTTTATTGAACTGCGCCTCGAGTCTAAGTGTTTCTTGACCAAGCTTAAAAAAGAAATTAGATTCAAGCTCAGAACCTGTGGCTTTGTTAATTAGGTCGACTATCATTTCAACATTGGTATTAGTGACCGAGCGCCCAAACACACAGAGCCCTAGTGAATCTGCAGTCGCGCATACAACCTGCGTCTCAAGGCTAGTTGAAACCAATTCATCAACGTCTTTATCAATCGATTCGTATTTGGCGACATTGCCGGTGGTGTGATCAGCTCCTTGAGCCGTCAACATCATTGATATACCCGTTACCTCTATCACTCTTGGGTCATAAGCACTGATACCCTGATTTTTTATAACAGGCACCCTATTTATTTTATAGTGTTTGCCAACAATTCCGGTACCCTGTGCCCAAAGTTTTCCACTTTCAGTTCCCTCTCGAATTTCTTGGAGGACCTGAGTCAAGAACTTCACATCGCCAAACTCGGCAAGGCCTGCATCTAATAGAACACCCATCATTGCTCCAGCTTCAATGGTGTCTATTCCAAGGTCATTAGCAAACCAATTTAATCTGGCAAGTTCGTCTGGATCTGATATACCACAATTTGTACCCATCAGCCCTAACGTTTCATATTCAACGGGGGAAGCAATCTCATTACCATCTTCGTCAGCATAGACATTGCTACATTCAATCCTACAACCAGGCATACACGCATGACTAGTCTCACCACCGCGTTGTAAGTTTTGATTACGAATAAATTGCCCACCCATCTTGAAGTTATCCTCGTCATCAGGCTTCTGGTGACCAGAGCTAAAATTATTTACCGGCAAACCACCCACATAATTAGTATAATCAGCCATCATCGCTGTGCCATAATCTTTAAGCGCCGTAATAGCTTCATCTGCCTGTAATAATTTTCCGTAGTCTTTGATACCCTTTAATAAGCCTTTTCTATCACTGAATTCTGGCATTCGATCCAAATCAACAACGATCGCTTTTACTCTCTTTGAGCCCATAACTGCCCCAACGCCACCTCTTGCAGCTAATCTTGTCGGTCTTTTGTCAGTGTCACTCATCGCAATACCAGCAAGCAGACCCCCATATTCTCCTACGGGGCCACAGATAGCCAAACTGACCTTATCCCCGAATTTTTCATGTAATAGTTTTGCGGCCTCAAAATTTCCTTTTCCCATCAAATCTTCAGCTCCGTGCCATTCTACTTTACTATCTTTCTTGATGTGAATAACGGTCCATTCCTCAGAAGAGCCGTTTAATGTGAAACCAGCTATACTCAGTTGGCCTAAAGCAAGACCAAAGGAACCACCAGCGTTAGACTCTTTTATTCCACCAGTCAGTGGGCTTTTACATCCAACACTTGTTCTATTAGCATTCGAAAAATTACTCCCAGCAAATGGGCCAGCAGAAAATATTAATGGATTATCTGGTCCGAGTGGGTCCGCTTTAGCCGCACCGGCCGCAACTAATTGTTCGGCGATAAAGTAACGACCTGCTCTTGCTAACCTTTCTCCCGCGAAAGTCTCCCGCTCAATTTTTTTATCATTTAAATTGATTTTTAAATATTCACGCATTTTTTACTCCAATTAATTTGGCCTATCAGGACTAATTAAAACCAGCTAATCCAATTAGTCAATATTAGTTATTTACTATTACTGGTGCCTTAAAATATTCAACGCTTGGAGACTCGCCAAATTTTGTTTTGATATAGTCAAACCATTCTGGCGTGAACCAAGCATTAGCTTTATCAATAGATTCCCAAAAATAAACACCACCTGCTTTTGTATTGTCTCCAGTCACAAGATAATATTTACGAATTAAACCGTCTAAACCATCATATTTAGGAACTGACTTTTCCAAAACTTTCACAAAAGCAGAATAATCTTTTCCTCCATCCCCAATTGGAAACAAGACATTTACCACAACAGGCCCTTCATAGTCCGCTAGCGTGACCCCATGAGAAAATACCGGAGAAGCGGACATAATTCCGATCAGTAACAGAATATTAAAGAAGGTGATTTTTGGCATTATTTTGACAAGTAATGATTTCATATGATTTTCCATTTTTCCTAGTTGGTTTCATTGTATGCGAAAAATAAGTTGAAGTCTGCTATATTCTGACTGATGGACGACTCAAAACGCAATTTTTTAGATATTTTAAAAAAAACAAGCAAATCAATCGACAAAATACCAGCCGGGTTAAATTCGTTGGAATGGTACTATCAGTTGTATTTGATTGATATAACAAAAGCCGTCAAAGAGGATTTAGCTACTGAAACAACAGACAAACTTTTAAAGAGATTAACTAGATTTTTTATCGATAATGGAGCAACTTGCGAAATTTTAGCAAATTCTTACCAAGACATCAGGAGAGAATACTTCTTATACAAAAAGCGGAGAATTAAAGAAAAAATTACTTAAGGTTAAAAATGCTTATTCAAAAAAATATAATAGTTACAGGAGCCCTTGGTCATTTAGGAACTGCAACTTGTAAGATACTCTCTGAGCATGGCGCCAACGTTTACGGTTTAGATCTATCGCAACAGGATGAACCTTTCAAGGTTTTAAAAGCCGACCTTTGCTCTGTTGAAAGCATTGAAAAAGCATGCCGTAACATTCATCCAGATGCATTAGTTAACATTGCGGGCGGATTTGCCCTCGACGAATCACCATTCGGTCCTTGCGAGAAGAATTGGGAAAAAATGTTTAGGCTCAACGTGACAACATTAACAAACATTTCACAAGTAATCATTCCTAAATTAATTAACCAAAAAAAAGGGAGTATCATTAACATCGGGGCCACAAGTGCACTAAAGGGTTCGCCCAAGCTATGTAGCTATGTCTGTGCAAAAAGTGCAGTAATGAGAATCACCGAGACTTTAGCAGCAGAGCTAAAAAATTCAAACATCACAGTAAATGCGATTTGCCCAAGTATAATAGATACTCCTGTAAACAGATTGGAAATGCCAGAAGCGGATTCAAGTTCATGGACAAAACCAGAAGAAATCGCTGAAGTTATAAGCTTTCTTTGTTCAGAAAGCTCATCATGTATTTCTGGAGCAATAATTCCAGTTTAACTTTTTAATAGTTGTTTAATTAAAAATTCATTAACCAGTTTAGCAAAATAGACTGGGGTCTCCTGCTGGGGATAATGCGCAGCATTATTACAAACTACGATCTCGGAGTTTGGATACCATTTACCAAAGGTCTCGCGGGCGGTTGATAGAGTAAAAGGTTCCATATCGTGTTCACCTATCACTACTAGAGTTGGCGTTTTTATCCCATTTATTTCGCTTAAAAATCCCTGATCTCTACAATTTTTAAAATATTCGGATTGGGCTTTTTTAAGCCGATTAGTTCTGGTTTGCCGCATTTTAAATTCTGCCCACTCTTTTCCTAGCCTTTCGCCTGCTAATGCGTTGAATGCTCTTGCAAGCGCTTCGTTACAAGTAATCGATTCTTCGATCAAAGCAAAACCTTCAGGAGAAAAACTCAGGCCAGAGGCTGCCACAGGAGTATTTAAAATGGCAGATAGAACTCTGTCTTTTCCATCCAACATCACCCTTTGGGCGAGCATTCCACTCATTGAATGACCCATTACATGGAAGTTAGCCCACCCCAAATTATCGGCTAAATTTAAAATGTCAGCAGATGCTTCTGCTGGGGAATATTCTCCTGGAATGTGTCTTGATTGACCATAGCCTCTGACTTCAGTAAACGCGAAAGTAAAATCCTTAGTGTTGAAAAAATTTCTCGTAAAAGACCAAGTATCTTTACATCCATAAAAATCATGCATAACAATCACGCCCTCATTTCCAGAACCGAAAAGTTCGTGAGCTAGTACCATAAAATTACCCCCTATGATTTACTTATTTTCAAACGCATAAGCAGCTGCCAATAACTTGCCCTCTTCAAAAAATCTACCCGTCAACATTAAACCCACTGGCAATCCATTCGAATAGCCGCAGGGAATTGAAATTGAAGGATGCCCCGTTAAGTCTGCTGCCGGCGTATTAATCGCCATTTCTAACGATTTTGATACTATTTCTGACGCCTTTGCATCTTTTTTTGGAAGCTTTGTTGCAACCATCGGCAAAGTTGGCATCAAGATCAGATCATAATCTTTGAATTTTATCTCATAATCTCTCCTTAAAAGTCGGCGCAAATTCTGAGATTTAGCGTAAAAATAAGAATTATATTTTTGAGTAATATACTCTCCGACTAACATTATTAACTCGGTTTGCGGGCCAAATCTATCAGTAAGATTACGCCAATCTTTGTGAGCTTGTATCAACGAAGGAGAGAAATATCCTTCAGCATTTTTACCATATCCATTCCCTTGCATTGATGAACAAACCAATCCCTCAAGATATATCGGTGTCCAAATAGCTGTAGCAAACCTATGATTGGGAATAGAAATAGACTCAACAATAGCGCCCATCTTCTTGAACTGATTGGCGGCCTCAAGCACAGCTTTGTCAACTTCTGGCTCAGAATTTTCGCAATTAAACCCTTCCTTTAAGATCCCGATCTTCAAATTATCACATCCATTTTTAAGTTGGGACAAATACCCATCTCCTTTAAATGCCCTAGGAATACTTCCTGAATCTTGATCTTCTCGAACCAAAACCTCCAGTAATAGAGCACAGTCCTCAACTGTTTTACTCATCGGTCCCACATAGTCAACCGTAGCCTCGATTGGCATGATACCATCACAGGAAACAAGACCGTATGTCGCTTTCATGCCTACTATTCCACAAAAAGAGGCAGGGATCCTGCATGACCCCCCGTGATCAGTACCTACTGCTAAGTCAACATCACCTGACGCGATAAGAGAACCACAACCACTCGATGAGCCACCGGACGAGTATCCCCTCTTTATTGGGTTATGAACCGGACCTTTGGCATTGGTATGACTTCCTCCAGAAGTGCAAAAATATTCGCAACTAGCCTTGCCTTTTATAACACCCCCTGCATCTAAAACATTTTTTACAACAGTTGCATCAACTTCAGGCACGAAACCCTCTAGTGTTGAAGAACCATTCATCATAGGCACATCCTGGACCATGATATTATCTTTAAAAGCTACCGACTTTCCTTTTAAAACCCCTTCTTTCGAGCCCTTAATATCGGTTAACCAATACCAGGCATTGTTAGGATTTTCGTGCTCTGACGGCGGACGCCCTTTGTTTCGAGGATACTTTGACGACGGTAGAAAGTTTTCTAACTCATCTACTAGGTCGTAAGCCTGGAGGGTTCCATTCACCAGTTCTTTATAATCAGAAATCTGTCCCTCGGATAAATTCATGTTCAAAGATTTTGAAACTGCCTTAAGTTGGTCATCATCGATTTTGTCTACTGGCACTAAGTACTCCTTCTCAAAATAATCTCTTTTCTGTTATCATTAATTCTAACTTAACAAAATTTTCAAGGAATATAAAATGACCTCTAAAGAATTTTTGGCCACTTTTACCCAAGCCTGGAATGATCATGATGTGGATAAATTAATGGAGCACATGGATTCAGATTGTGCTTTTTATGCATCAGTTGGTTTCGACGAAGAAGGAACAAAATGCGTGGGATGGGATGAGGTTAAAAAAGGCTTTGCTAGTCTCTGGGAGGGTTATCCTGATGCCAAGTTTGAGCCAGTAGGAGAAGATTTTTTTAGTGGCGATAGAGGTTGTTGCGAATGGATTTTTACGGGAACAAGGAAAAGTGACGGGAAAAAAGTGCGAGCACGTGGGTGTGATGTTTACACATTCAGAAATGGGAAAATAGCGCTTAAAAATTCTATGAGGAAACAGGAGCCCTAATCAATACGGGCTACAGCTTTCAGCCTGTCTATAACTCCGCTGGTTTGCTGGGCACTAAGTCGTGCTCCATTTTTAGAAACTAAGAAAAACATGTCCACCGCTTTTTCTCCAAAAGTACTAGCGCTTACTCCTTTTAAAACTAACTCCTCTGATAATAAAGCGCTTGCCAGGGTTGCAAGCAAACCTTTTCGGTCGGCAGCTACCACTTCTATCGCAGTTACGTTATGGCCGGCACTTTCATGTTGTTTGACAGAAACTGGCAATGCCCTCATTAAAATATCAGGGTTGATTGTATTCTCAACGTTTACATCTAAGGTATTAGTCAATATTTTGTTCAATTGCGCTTTAATACGATTAAGATGATTTTTTTCCAACAAGGCTTGATCATTGTGGTCCGTGATATGAAACACATCCATAACCCTGCTATCTTTCAAAGTGTATGCGTTAGCGGTAACAATTTTAACGTTGAGATCAGCCAAACCCGCGGCTAAAGAGGCAAATAATCCACTCCGGTCCTCACCCCAAGCTAATATTTTGGTAAATCCTCGTTCCTCTTCAGAAATGATTTTTACGCCAGAATAATTATTTAGCATAGTACAGAATTCAAGAGTAATAACTGGCGAACTATTTAGAATTAACGAACCTGGTAGAATATCTAACACCGATTCAATTGCCTTACTTTTTTCAGCTGCCGACAAAGAAATGACAGCTTTTTTCCTAGATTTTATCCGCAGCTCTTGTGAGCTTGATGGCATTTGTCCCGTCCGCATTAAATTATCTGTTGAGTGAAAAAGTTGAAAAAAAAGATGTTTTTTCCATTCAGTAAGAGTTCCGGGACCCACTGCCGCCACATCAACAATTGTTAGCAAAAACAATGCTATTAATCTCTCCCTTTCTCCGACAAAAACGGCAAATTCCTCAACAATATTTCTATCATTAATATCAAAGTGTTGAGCTGTTTTAGAAAGAACCAAGTGATTCAAAACTAGCCAAGAGACTAGTTCGGCGTCATAGTCAGTTAAACCTAATCTTTTACAAAATTTTTGAGCAAGATCCGCCCCGATTTTTGAATGGTCACCCCCCCGACCTTTAGCGATATCATGGTAAAGAACCGCGATGTAAAGTAATTCTGGTTTTTCTAGCGACATTTTCAAGTTCGACAAGAAAGCCAAATTCATCTTACCTTCTTCAATCAGATTAAAGTTATTCATGAAAGAAATGCCTCTGATAGTATGGGCATCGACAGTAAAATGGTGGTATCGATCGAATTGCCCGAAGCCGGTAATTTTTTGAAAATCTAAACAAAATCTACCTAGAACTCCTGTTTCGTGCATAAGTTGTAGACTTCTAGAGACATGTAGGTCTGATTGAAGGATGGATAAAAATAATGCACCAAGCTTTGACTTTGTTTTCGAGCTAGAGTTAAGTAGATTTTTATTTAATCGGATGAGGCGTAATGTGTTGCTGTTAAGAGCAACATCATAAATCTGCGACAAACGAAAAACTTCCATTAAGTTGGCTGCATTTGTTAAAAATTTCTCCTCATCAATTACCGATAAAACTCCGCCAGATATTTTAATACAACCACCTAATATATGAGACTTAGTCGGTGGGCTTGGATTAATCCTCTCTTCGAAATGAAGCAAAAATATATCAGTTAATTCAGCTATGGTTTTTACTTTTAAAAAATAATTTTTTAAGAATCTTTCCGCTGTTTGAGAATCATTTGTTCCCCTGTAGCGTAAACGCCTTGCTAATTTGAGTTGGTACTCAAAACTTAATATGTCATTCTCTCTACCTGATTCCAGATGTAGGGCAGTACGTACTCTCCAAAGAAAATCTCTCGCTTTTACAAAACCATCAAATTCTGTTTCGCTTACAATTTTTTCATTTATTAGTTTACGGGCCGCCGAAACACGATACCAAACCATTGATAACCAAAATATGGTGCTTACATCTCTTAAACCTCCCTTACCATTTTTAACATTTGGCTCCATGCAAAAGGCTGTATTTCCAAATTTTGCTCTTCGAACTTTTGACTCCTCTAGTTTTTGCAAGCAAAAGTTTTTTTGTCTGTGCAAGTCCCAATTTTCTACCGCTTCAGTTCTAGATAATTCACTATATAGCCGTCCCTCCCCTGCTAATAGTCTTGATTCTAAAAATGCTGTTCTAGCATGGTGATCTATTTCGAAAAAAGCCTTAGCCTCCTTAACACTCCTAACAGAATGAGAAAAATTTGCCCCAGAGTCCCAAATCATTTGTGCGAATCTTGAAAGTAATTTTTTCAATTCATGCGACAAGTCATCACCAACTAGTACTAACAAATCCCAATCTGAGTGAGGACATAATTCCGAGCGACCAAAACCTCCGATCGCTATTAAGTCCACATCTTCAATTAATGATTTGGCGCAGTCTTGCCACACTGAAATAATAAAATCATCAACAGAGGACGAAAAGTTTTTAACGATAGCTCGTCCATTATTTCGACCGTCTAATCTTTTTTCACAAACGTGTAAAATCTCTTTTCTCGTTGATTTTAATTCCTCAATAGTATTTAACATAGTTTGCTCTCAATTAAAGACGATTATTAAATAATGGAAGCACCACCATCAATAATAAAATTCTGCCCGGTCGCAAAACTAGAGGCTTCGGAAGCCAAAAATACAGCAATTCCTCCGAATTCTTCCGGTCTACCCAAACGCCCTAATGGGGTTTTTTTCTCAATTACAGAAGTTACTTCCTTATCTTCCCATAACTTACGAGCAAATTCGGTCTTGACCAAACCAGGTGAAATTGCATTTACCCTAATACCAAACTTTCCAAATTCCGAAGCAAGATTTCTGACCATCTGTAAATCAGCGGCTTTTGACACACAATAACCACCAATATTATCATCTGCTCTTATTCCTCCTATTGAAGAGACAACAATTATCGAACCTGATTTTTTCTTTTTCATTCCCGCAGCTACTAACTTAATGAGATGAAAATTTGCAACCACGTTTGTATTCAAAATCTTTGAAAATTCTTCATCTTTCATAGATAACATTGGTCCATAAACTGGATTGATAGCTGCATTAGTAACAAGGATATCGGGAGGCCCAAATCTTTCCGTTGTTAACCTAACTAATTTTTTTAAATCTTCATGTTTCCCGATATGAGCAGCTATGGGAAAAGCGAGGCCATTTTCCTGTTTTTTTTCGAAGTTTATTTCCGAAGCTGTATTTTCGCACGCCACAAGATCCCTACTACTTATGACAACATTTGCTCCATAAAAAACAAGATGCCTTGCGATCTCCTTTCCAATACCACGACTAGATCCCGTTACTATTGCTGTTTTTCCATTAAGATTGAATATACTTGCCACTACTGATTTCTCACTTATTCATTTTAGAAACCAAAATGTTATCCTTTTCAAACATCATAAATTCACTTTCAGAAAACCCAAGTTGTTCTATTACCACCTCGCGGTTGTGCTGACCAAGATATGGCGCTTTGAGTGACAAAGAAGTAGTTTGATCAGAAAATTTAAATGGAAACCCAGGAATCAAAAATTTTCCCAAGGTGTCATCATAGATTTCTCTAACCTGTTCTCGTGACTTAAAGTAAGGGTGGTTAATAGCTTCATCAGGTTCTAAGACTGGCGCTGCTGGAACTCTGTAGCTTTCAAATATTTCAAGCACCTCATCGTTATGGCTAAAGCCTTTTGCCCAACTTTCAATAATTACTTTTAAACTTTCCTGATTTTGCGCTCTTGACTTTAAGTCATAGAATCTGGTGTCGTCGATTAGCTCAGGTTTATTCATCGCCTCACACACAAGAGGCCACTGGCGTTGCAACGATAAGATAACTAAAAATCCGGTTGGACCTTCAAATACTCCAAACGGAGCTATCAATTCATGATGCGTTCCACACCGCTTTGGTTTCCAGTTTTCCTCGGATAGTGATGAACCTTGTATAGATAGATCATGCATATGAAAAAGAGCATCCACCATACTTATATCGATAAACTGACCCTTACCCGTTCTCATTCGATGAAATAAAGCCATCCCTATCCCAGCAAATGCGTGCACGCCGGCTCCCACATCAGCGATTCCGATACCCACCGGAGTGGGAGGACCATTTCTTTCACCAGTCATATGCATTAGACCAGAAAATGCTTGAGCCGCCCAATCATACCCTGTTTTATGTGATAGTTGACTGGTTTTTCCGTACATTGAGATTGAGGCCATAATCAGCTTATCATTCAGTTTCCTTACATTTTTCCAATCCCATTTCCTTTTTTCTAGCACACCGGGACCCAAGTTTTCCACAAACACGTCAGCATGCTTTAATAGTCTTTCAATGATTTGATTAGAGCCGGGTTTTTTTATGTCGAGCCCTACACTTTTTTTACCCCTATTCTGCTGAACGAAATATCCACTCGTTCCCTTTTTTGACACGGGCAAGGACCTCGATGGATCTCCGTCTGGTGCAATCTCAATCTTAACCACCTCTGCCCCAAGTTCTGCCATTAATCTCCCTACAGTGGGACCAGCAAGGTACTGGGTAATATCAAGAACTTTTATTCCTTCAAGTATTTGCAATCTATTGGTCCTCGAAAAATCCGACTTAATTTATATGTATAATACAGTATTTTAGCAACGATCAAATCACAGATAACATTACTTGGGGGAAATTTATGAGAAAAGGTATTTTTGAGTCATCCCATCCGCATCAGGTTTATTTTGAAGAAACTTTAGAGCAAAGTCTCAATCACGTTCTATGTGAATTGAAAGAACTCAATATACTCGTGGCTACGAATACTTCTCTAGCAGATTCAGCAGCTATGCAGCGTATAAAAAATATTCTCAAACCCCAAAACGTCATTATATGCACAGGATTAAAAGCCCATTCTCCTCGCAATGACGTGATAAAAGTCTCAAAAATTCTGAGGGAAAATAATATCAATATTACTCTAGGATTAGGCGGTGGTTCAGTATGTGACACTCTTAAAGTAGCGAATATCGGAGCAACAAATGGATTTAACTGCATAGAGGACATAGACCAACTTAAAGAGGAAAAACAATTTCGACCACCTCAATCCAAACTAATTGCACTCCCTACTACCTTGTCCGCAGGAGAATTCACTTGCTTTGCCGGAATCACTGATGAAAGAGTTCCAACAAAGGAAGTTTTTTTCAACAAACAATTACCTCCGTCGGTGATAATACTGGATCCATGGCTCACTCTCGATACTCCTAACAGACTCTTTTTTGGTACCGGAGTAAGAGCTATCGACCATGCGGTAGAAACATGGTGCTCCTTCGAAGCAGCACCAACACATGCGGCAATGGCGCTTCGGGGATTTAAAATTTTAATGCACTCATTGGAACAAGTTAAATCTGACAAGCATTCTTTAAAAGCAAGACGAGATTGTCAGATTGGAGCTTGGCTCTCAGTCCAAGGAGTCGCTGGTGGTCTTGATTTAGGCGCAAGCCACGGTATTGGACATATTCTTGGCGGAAGCGCTGGGATGCCACATGGTGAAACCTCCTGCGTAATGCTTCCGCATGTTTTAGCCTATAACTTCTCAGTCACAGCAAAAAGACAGGGTGAACTTAGTCAACAGATTGAAAGAAAGGGGGGAAAGTTACATGAAGCAATTAGTGGATTGGTTAGTTTACTTGGGCTGCCCACTCGTTTAAGGGACTGCAACATCCCGAGAAATTTATTACCCAGTTTGGCGCAGGAATGCCTCAACGATAAATGGCTGGAGACAAATCCCATCCCGCTAACTGACGCTAGCGAAATTGAAAAGATCCTTTTGCAAGCCTGGTGAGTTGATATTAACCTATGATCCGGAAAACTCCGAACTCCGTACACTCTTATAGCAGAAGCTGTACATCTCGACTAGCTTTCCTCCCCCCCCTTTGCAGGCCGCGGTGTTCAGCCTCTGCACCTCTTATTTTTCAAAGACAAAAAGTACACTCGAATGAATACATTTGAAAAATCAACTATCTCATACTGCAATTTTTTAGAAAAACTGACTCCGAATAGTCTAAGAGCTCTTAATCAATTTGTTGATCAAAATATAATCTTTTCGGACCCATTCCATCAAACAAAAGGAATTGAAAAGTATACCGCAATTCTTGACACGATGTTTTTAACGTTTGACCAAATAGATTTCAAAACAAAAAAAATTTTTTATAACGCTACTGCCGGAAATAATTTCTCTTCATTCAACTGGAGGTTAAAAATGCGACATAAAAAGTCTTTCAAACCAGTTCA
Source organism: Pseudomonadota bacterium (assembly GCA_036158955.1). Taxonomy (GTDB): domain Bacteria; phylum Pseudomonadota; class Gammaproteobacteria; genus TMED69. The sequence goes on along the minus strand of JAYYFI010000018.1, from coordinate 59,063 downwards.
AATAGATGGAATGACTTTAGTAGAACTGTCGCAACAGGGTCTTATAACTCGGCACGAAGATTTTTGGGATCCCAGCTCGAGCATTTATCGCATAATTCCACTCCTAGGTTCTGCTGTCGATTTTGTCAGGAAAAGAATCAAAGATACCTCAAATTAATCATCTAAGCATCATGCTCAAGCCTTAGTTGCCATACGTTAAGCATACCCTGAGAAAAGCCCGCTTGACAGTAAGCTAGGTAATAATCCCATGTCCTTCGAAACCGGTCATCGAACCCCTGCTTCTTCAGTCTAGGCCAAGCTTTATGGAATCTATCTCTCCAATGCTCTAAAGTGGCAGCGTAGTGCTGAGCATAATCACAACCTGTAACCACTTGTAAGCCAGCCCCCTTACTCAGTAGCTTAATAATTTGTAAAGTCGGAAGCATCCCCCCTGGGAATATATAGCGTTGAATAAAATCAGTATTCTTTTCATAATCCTCATAATAATCTTCCGCGATGGTAATTGCCTGCAGCCCTATAACCCCACCATCTTTAAGTGAACTTTTCAGTTTGCCGAAAAAAACTGGCCAATATTTAGCGCCCACAGCCTCGATCATTTCAATCGATAGAATTTTATCAAACTCACCCCGCAAATCACGATAATCGCAAAGGCTCACCACACTTTTATCATTGCTACCCAGAGCAGTATTTTTTTTGGTAACAAATTTATATTGTTCTTCTGAAATAGTGATCGCCTTGGTATCGCAAGAATACCTTCTTTTTATATAATTGATAAGACCACCCCATCCACACCCAATTTCCAACACACTATCATCCGATGCTAACTCCACTAAATCGCACAATCTCGCATACTTATTATTCTGAGCTTGCTGCAAGTTATCTGAAAAATCATCAAAAATAGCTGAGGAATAAGTCATCGACTCATCTAACCATTGGCCATAGAAATTATTCCCTAAATCGTAGTGTGCGGCGATGTTTTTTTTTGCCTTGTTAATGGAATTCTGCCTAAAAAAGTGCAAAGCCTTATCGAAAAATTTTGCTGTATTGTATCCTCTAAACTCCTTTGAAAGAGGACTTCGGTTGGTTGCAGCAAATTCTAGGATTTTTTTTAAATCGGGTGTACACCAATAGCCTTTTATATAAGACTCACCTGCCCCTAGGCCACCTTTAAAAAGTAGTAAGGGAACCAGTTTGTAACTATTTAACCTAATTGAGACGCGCGTTGTAGTTGCATTTTTGCTAGCTAGCAATACCTTTTGCCCAGAAGGCAATTCAACAATTAATTCACCATTCTCGAGTTTTGCGAAAAATTTTTTTAATAGAAAGATTGTTAATTTTTCTGCTAACATTATCGTTTAATTATTTCTAGTTGTTCATTAACTACGATTCCAACAGAGCCCATAGATTGTCTTTTAATAACAGGCAATCCTTTTAACCAAAGTAACAAAGCCTCAAAATGAATTGATGCTATTATCTTATATGACTGGAAAGGATAACTTACCAGCATTTTTAGAATTTGTCTTGAATTAAATGGACGTCTTTCCCCCCTAAATAAGGCTCTCATTTTTAAATTTTGCCCATCGGAATATTCAATCGCATTTGAAATCTTCTCACCTAACGAGGAAATTCGGAATTTATAAAACCCTGATACGTCGAAAAATGGTGAAACTGTCATTTTTTTATTGCAAGTTTGTCGAATTGGTTGTTCCAAAACAGGAAGGACATAAAATATTCGTTCGTTGAAAGTATTATTAACCTCATAAATCATAGATTCTATTCGTCCATTTTTGTAACAGTAGATAAAAGAAATTGGACTGAATGTGTAGCCTAAAACTCTTGGGAGTCCCATTATCACAAATTCAAATCCATCAATTTCAAAGCCGGCCCGACTTAGGCACATTTGAAAAAAATTTTCGAGCCTATAGCTGTCTCCTAATCCATGATCGCAATCATGAAAGCTAAACCAAGCAGATTTGTTCCATGCGAAAAAGGGGGAAACTTTACTTAAATTTGGAAGCTCTTTTAAAGCGAGTGAAAAGTAGGTTAAAGGATATTTGAACCTATGGTGCTTTTCTTCATGACGTTCGTGCATCACTGTCCCATTGTATATGGCAGATATTTCCATTAATAACTCTTTTGATACGATTTAGGCAACCGATTAAATTTTTTGTTTCTCGTTAACGGAAGCTTGTTTATAATTTGTTTTGCCACCCACAACCCTGCCTGAAGACCATCCTCATGAAATCCATCGCCGAGACAGGCGCTACAAAACCACGTATTATTTTTTCCTTGAATCTCTATAGATCTAATTTTTATCTCATTCGCGTTTACATCAAAAATTGGATGCGTGTAATGAGTTTGATAATGGATCTCGTTTAACTCGGATTGGGGATTAAGAGTTACAAAGAGTTGCCGTTTTGTTGGAAGATTTTGTAACTTATTCATCCAATAACTCACCCTTACTTTTTCAAAAGAATCGTTACCAGACCCGATAAAATTCCACGCAGACCAAGTGCTTTTCCTCATCGGCATTTCTCTGTCATCTTCATGCAAGACCGCAAGATTTCTAGAGTAATTGATGCCCGAAAGAATTTCTTGTTCTTCAAGCGTAGGATTTTGAAGTAAATTCAAAGCCTCATCAAAATGAGTAGCAAAAATTAACTTATCAAAACTCTTTTTTTCTCCATTTCTGAAACACAAAGTAATACCCTCTTTGCCTCTCTGAACGGTTTCTAGATTCATACTGGTTTTTACAACTAAGTTATCAGAGTCTTCTAAAATTTTGGCTATATATTCCTGACTCCCACCAGACACTGTACGCCATCTTGGCCTGCCGAATAGTTTAGCTAATTGATGGTTTGAAAAAAAAGACACAAAGGAGGCAGCGGGACTGTTTTTCACAGAATTAAAATCACACGACCAAATAGCGGAGCACATTGGAACAATATGATCCCAAATGAATTGGTCATTAAATTGCCTTGTTTTTAAATATTCATACAAGCTTGTCGAATCATCGTAGTCAGCAGAATGTAAACTGGAGGTATAAAACTTCACCAGACCAAAAAATAGATTCCTGTATCGACGACTAAACCATTTTTTCCTATCAAAAACTAACTCTAGTAAATTGGAGGAATATTCAAAGTCACGATCGTCGAGCGACACCGAAAAAGACATATTACTTTTTTGTGTATTCACATTCAGAAAATCAAAAAAATCGGTTAAAAATGGATAATTTTGTTGATTATAAACAATGAAACCTGTGTCTACTGGTAAACCACCATCAATATCTATTGTAACTGTGTTAGCGTGACCACCAAGTCGGGAGTTTTTTTCAAACAATGTCACGTTATGGTGCTTGGCTAACGCCCAGCTTGCACTCAGACCCGAGATACCAGAACCAATAACTGCTATTTTATAAACCACGAAACCAAACTCACTAAAAAGAAAACTAAGAATTTTAGTCAATTCTACAGTATAAGGTTACATCTATGAATCTCGAGATAATTGAGTTTTAAAAAAAACGTAGCTATTCTTACCCAATAAGCAAAAATTAAACCTTAAAAATAGGATAAATGATCCGACAGGGAGAACATAGCGTAAACCTTTGAAATTAATAAAGGTTTACAAATGTCTATAAAATTGGCGAAAAAAGAACCAGACTCTAACGAATTAGAAAGAAGTCGTGAGACCAAATTACTTAAGTCAGTAAGAGATAATGCTGACAAAAGCGCTTACAGAGAGCTTTACAAATTAATGGCTCCCAAATTAACCGCCTGGTTGTGTGCACAAGGTATGGAACGGTCGCTCGCAGAAAACGTTTTACAGGAAGTAATGATAATTGTTTGGACCAAGCCTTATTTGTTCGACGAAAATAAAGCCGCTGCCAGAACATGGATTTATACTCTGATTAGAAACAAAATGATTGACGAATACCGGTCAACTACCAGAAAAAAGACCGGTCTTCAAAAATATGAATTACTAAATAATATTGACGAGTTTGTAGATGCCACCGACGTAATTTCGACCACTCGCCCAGTAAACGACATAATTTCAACCCTACCAAAAGAACAGAAACAGATTTTATATATGCTTTACAGCATGGGAATGTCTCATAGGGAAGTTTCTGAGACTTTGGGGCTTCCTATAGGCACAGTAAAATCAAGAACCCGATTAGCTTTTCAAAGGTTGAGACGCAATATAGGGGAAAACCAGTGGACCTAAATCATTGCCCAAGTTCAGCCACTTTAGCCGATTTCAGCTTTGGAAATGGCTTCTCTACTTCTGAAATAGTGCTGAGAGCTCACATAAGTGCGTGTCGGCACTGCAGAACAAAGATTAGAGAAATTGAAACGATAGGCTCAGACCTCTTAATGAATGAATTTCACGATCATCTTGGATCTTTTTCAGAAGATATCGATTCGAAAGTCGATGAAATAGTGGAAGGCTATGATTCATCTTGTGACCGAAATAGCGCAAAATCCCTGAACTTGTCAAAATCCAAAGCGGATGACTTTGAATTGGACGATAGCCTTGATTGTTTATTTCCGAGCTACCTTGATTGTAGTTTCGACGCCTTACCGTGGAAGTCGGCGGGAAAAGATATACAACTTTGCAAGCTCAGAGAAGACGGTAACTCACGACTTTGGATGATCAAGGGGAAGCCTGGCGCAAAACTACCCAAACACAGCCACAGGGGGCAAGAGTTAACATTAGTGCTTAAGGGCGCGTATGCGTGTTCATCAAACATTTACCAACCCGGAGATTTGCATGAATGTGATGATGAAAATACTCACCAACCTATCATTGTGGGGGAAGTCGATTGTATTTCTTTGGTTGCAACAGAAGGAAATCTTAAGTTTGACAACCCTTTCCTCAGATTAATTCAACCTATGTTGGGGATATAATAGGCAAGGAACGCTCTGTTTGATGAACGTCATCAAATCGGTGATAATGTCAATTTTTGAGGGAGTTTCTTTGGCAACCAATACTAATCTCCAACTTGGCCTCTTTTCTGCGGTTTTACTTTTTTCCATTTCATCCTTTGGCTCTCAGCTTGATTGTAGATCTAAAACTGCCTATGTGGTGGCCAAAGTAAAAGCTGGTTATAGTGACCAAATACCAAATGAAACCATTGAGTTTGCCAAAAGTGCTGCTATGAAAATGTGTGTCTCGATGGCAAACACCACCAAGTTAGATACTAGGTCTCCTGTGCCCGAAAAGATTAATGATTCCAAAGAAAAGAAAAGGTCTTTTCTGGGAATTAACTTTGGGAGCTCCGAGCGCAAAAAAGGAAATGAAAGATTGATGAACAGGAGGTGAGAGGAACTTACGCATCTCACCCGATCAAACTAGCTTAATGGATTCATCGTGCATCAAATCAGTGCGAAAATAAGATGTAACGCTCCAGAAAGGTGCAAAAACAAAATCAGAAAAGCAAAATAGACCCCCTTACCGAAAACCCCAAGAAAGTTTAACCTTTTTTATCAATATAAATTATTGATTTTTATTAGTATTTTAGTATTATTGAAAAATATTCAATTCTGGATTATGATGGCGCGCTTATTGCTAAAACAATAAAAGTTGAATCACCTAAATGCGGTGTGAACCAAGCGGTGATCGCTGATTCATTGTTTTACGTAAAACTAAAAAGTCTAAAAAGGGGCAAATGAATGAATAACATTTTTGTAAACAAATTATCGAACTTATTGAAAGGCTCGATACTACTTTCACTATTTGGTGCTATTTTCTTTGCTAGCAGTGTAACTGCTGGCGGTCACGAATCCGCTGAGGCATCACCACATGAATGGAGTGCCAACATGGCGGTTCTAACTGAATATCAGTTTAGAGGAATCACCCAAAGTAACGAAGATCCAGCTATCCAAGTTGGAATCGACTACGCACATGCGTCCGGCCTTTACGTCGGGTTTTGGGCCTCCAGTGTAGAATTTAATGATGGACCAAATGCCACGCAACTCGAAACAAATTTTTATACGGGATATGGCGGCTCAATGGGCAAGATAGACTATGATATAGGATTCTTGTATTACTACTATCCTGAAGAAGACGCTGATGAGCCTGGCTCGGGGTTAGGAGAGCAAGACCTATGGGAAGTCTACGGCTCTCTCGGTACAACCTTTGACATGGCGTATGAGCCTTCCGTCACAGCGGGCTTTGCTTACTCACCTGACTACTATGGGTCAGATGGTGATAGCATTTATGTTTATGGTGAATTTGGATTGTCTCTGGGTGGAATCTCACCTTATGCAACCGTCGGATATTTAGACGTCGATGGCGATAAGACAACTCCAGCAGGGTATGACTATGTCTACTACACCGTCGGAGCGAGCTATGACATCGGCCAGTTTACACTGGACTTACATTGGTTTGATGCCGAAGAAGGTAACGATGCGGGTGGTTCAGGCTCTGGCCGAGACGGAGTCGTATTTGGAATCTCCAGCAGCTGGTAAGCCGATTTAAAAAAAACCTCGGCCCACTAGAGTGGTCCGGGGTTTTTTATTGCCTTAAATTTAGTTTACAATCGTAATCAACAAGATGTTAATTGATTAACCACCATAAAAAATTTTAGGAAAATTACACTAATGACAGAGCAATCATCCAATCAGTTCGATGCAATAGTCGTGGGAGCAGGCTTTGCTGGCCTTTATATGACACATAAATTCAAGCAACAGGGATTAACAGTAAAGACTTTCGAAGCTGGTGAGGATGTTGGAGGTACTTGGTATTGGAATCGCTATCCTGGCGCGAGATGTGATGTAGAAAGCTGGGAATACTCCTTTGGTTTTTCGACAGAGCTTGAGCAAGAATGGACATGGTCAGAACGCTACTCCGCACAACCCGAAATACTAGAATATTTAAAGTACGTTGCTAAAAAATTTAATCTCAAGAAACACGTTTCCTTCAACACAAGAGTGAAGTCTGGAACATTTAACGAAGAAACTGCGAAATGGGAAATAGAAACTGATTCGCAAAAAACTTACACGGCAAAATACTTCGTGATGGCCACAGGTTGCTTGTCTTCTACTAATATTCCCAAGTTTGATGGCCTAGATGAATACACCGGCCAGACTTTTCATACTGGAAATTGGCCTCACGAGCCAATTTCTTTTAAAGATAAGATCGTTGGAGTGATAGGGACAGGTTCTTCATCCATCCAAGCAACTCCGATAATTGCCAAAGAAGCCAAACATCTTTATGTCTTTCAAAGAACTCCAAATTGGTCGATACCTGCGCATAACGAACCGTTAACAAAGACAAAGTCAGACGAAATTAAATCCAAATATCAGGAACTAAGACAATTTCAATTAAAATTACCTCTTGCGGCACAGAGGGCGCCGAATAGACAATCGGCATTCGATGTTGATAATCGTTCTCGCGTGGAGACTTACGAAAAATTTTGGGAAATCGGAGGGCTATCTTTCTTAGGGGCGTTCAGAGACATTCCAACCAACCCAGACGCCAACGCTACCGCGAAAGATTTCATAATTAATAAAATTAAGAGTATAGTTAAAAACGACAAACTTCTAGAAAAACTGATTCCAGATCATCATGTTGGCTGTAAGAGACCATGTTCAGATACGGGTTATTATGAAACTTTTAATAGGAAAAATGTGGAATTGATAGATGCTAGAGATGAGCAAATTACCGGATTTACTCCATATGGAATAGCAACTTCTGCAAAAGATTACAAGCTAGACGCAGTAGTCTTTGCAACTGGCTTCGACGCAATGACCGGCTCTTTAGACAAAGTTAATATAATTGGGAAAAACGGCCTGAAGTTAAAGAAAAAATGGGAGGAAGGGCCAAAAACTTATCTCGGAGTAGGTACAGCAGGTTTTCCGAATTTTTTCATCATCACGGGTCCCGGTAGTCCGTCAGTTTTGGCCAATATGGTAGTTGGAATAGAGCACCATGTTAATTGGATAGGAGATTGCGTGCATTATATTGAAAAAAATGGTTACAAGAACGTGGAGGTACTCAAAGAAGCTGAGGAAGAGTGGGTAACTCATGTTAACGAAGTAGCTAACAGGACTCTATACACCACTTGTAATAACTGGTATCTAGGTTCAAATATTCCAGGTAAGCCCAGGGTCTTTATGCCTTACATAGGCGGCTTCCCCAAATATGCTGAAAAAGTTAAGGCCATTGTTGAATCAGACTATAAAGGATTTGCTTTTTCCTAGAATTTTGTTTAAATGAAAACTTAATTTATTGGGGAGAGTGAAATGAATTTAAGATTTGGCGTCCTTTGGCCTTTTAGAAATCCTGCTTTTAACAAAGTTCCCTGGGAGCAACTTTATCGTTCCCATCTAGATTTAATATCCGCTTCAGAGGGGTTAGGATACGACGATGCTTGGCTCACAGAGCATCATTTTGTTGACGATGGATATTCTCCCTCACTGTTAGCTATTGCGGCCGCTTTATCTCAAAGAACAACGAATTTGCGTATTGGCACCTTTTTAGTGCTTGCACCTCTTCATAATCCAATTCGATTAGCCGAAGACACGGCTACGGTGGACTTAATGTCAAACGGACGGTTTGACCTAGGTGTTGGTTTAGGATATCGAAGGAAAGAATTCTCCGATCAAGGGATCTCGCATACTGAGAGAGGTGGCAGGTTGCAAGAAGGAATGGCAATAGTGCAGAAACTGTTGGCTGGTGAGTCAGTCACACACGAAGGAAAATATTATTATCTAAAAGACATTAAAATATCTCCACCCGCACTTCAAAGACCCCATCCTCCGATTTGGTTAGGAGCTATTGCTCCTAAAGCAATCGAAAGAGCCGCAAAGATGGGTTTTCATTTTCAAAGCGTCGGTCCCGCCGAGCTCAATGCTGCCTATGACGGTGCCTTAACCGCAGCAGGCAGAGACCCAAAAGAATATAACATTGCAGCACAAAGGGCAGTATATGTTGCTAAAAGCCGATCTCAAGCTTGGGAAGAATGCGCCCAAAGTTTACACTATTTGACCGAGTGTTATGCAAAATGGTTTGCAGAGGCAAACGACCAAGAGGGTGATGATCAGGCTTTAAAAAACCTACCTACTGTTGAAGAGATGATAAAAGCACAATCTTTCAACTTTTTTGGGGAAGACGCCATCGTTGGAACTCCAGATGACGCGAAGCAAATGATTTCTGAGTATGTCGGCAGAGGAAGGATTACCCATATGGTATTACAAATGGCGTTACCAGGCCTTGCACCTAACCTCATTCACAAAAGCATGGATATCTTTGCTAAAAACGTACTACCAGCATTTAAAAAATAATAGGAGAGAAAATGAAACTTTATAATTCACTAGGACCTAATCCTAGAAAAGTAAGAATGTTTTTAAAAGAGAAAGGGTTAGACATAGAATTCGTTGAATATGATATGTTGCTTGGGGCTGAAAACCGTAAAAAAGACTATCTGGATAAAAATCCAGGCGGCCAAATCCCAGCACTCGAGCTAGATGATGGCACGGTAATTGGGGAAACAGTAGTAATTTGTGAGTACCTTGAAGAACATTATCCAGAACCAGCTCTGATAGGAAGCACTCCTCAAGAAAGAGCTGACCATCGACAATGGCAAAGAAGAATAGAGTTAAACATCACCGAACATCTCTATAATGCTTTCAGGTATAGTGTGGGAATAGACATATTCAAAGAAAGAATGACGGTAATCCCGGAAGCGGTGGACGGACTATCAACAATAGTTCAAACAAAACTCAAATGGCTCGATGCTCAGATGGAAGGTAAGGAATACATAACCGGAAAAGATATGAAATTAGTAGATATAATTTTATATTGCGCACTAGACTTTGGTGCAGGTGTAAACCAAACCATTCCAACAGAGCTTAATCATATTAATGCATGGTTTGAAAAAATGCATAATCGGGAAAGCGCCAAAAGTACTTATCACGCTGATAGCGAGAAAACAAAAATGAGAGGAATTTGATTTTGATTACGAGAGAATAAAGCATTAAACCACATTAGCTGATTGCTCCTTTATCTTTTAATTTTGAAATATCGTCATTAGTAAAGCCCCATGCTTTCAAAACTTGATCAGTATTCTCCCCGTTTTCTGAAGGTGGACTTTGAATTGTAGAGGGTGTCCTACTGAATCTTGGAGAAGGAGATGGTTGAATAACTCCTTCAACTTCAGTGAAAGTCTGCCTATCTTTATTATGTGGGTGTTCTGGAGCTTCTCGCAGATTCAACACGGGAGCATAGCAAACGTCTGTACCTTCTAACAATTTACACCATTCATCTCTAGTTTTTTGTCTGAAGATTTCTGTTAATTGCTTTTTACTGTCTGGCCACGATTCTTTGTTTTTATGAGCCGAATTTCTATGATCTTCAAAACCAATTAACTCTTTTAAAATTTCGTAAAATTTGTGCTCAATTGACGCTATCGAAATATACTTTTTATCTTTAGTCTCATAAGTATTGTAAAAATGAGCGCCTCCATCCAAGATATTGTTTTGCCGCGAATCACTCCAGATACCTGCAGCATGTAGCCCATACAGTGCAGCCATTAAAGTGGCAGTTCCATCGGTCATGGCAGCATCTACGACTTGCCCCTGACCAGAGGTTTTCGATTCTAATATAGCCGCTAAGACCCCAACCGCAAGCAGCATGCCTCCACCACCAAAATCACCTATTAAGTTTAAAGGCGGTACTGGTGGCTCACCGTCATGTCCAATACTATGACATGCTCCGACAAGCGATATATAATTTATATCATGACCAGCAGATTTTGCTAACGCACCATATTGTCCCCAGCCGGTCACTCTACCAAAAACAAGTTTTGGATTAACTTCCATGCATTTGTCAGGCCCTAAACCCAATCTTTCCATTACGCCCGGTCTAAAACCTTCAATTAATGCATCTGCATGCGCAATCAATTTAAGCACTGTTTCAACCCCCTCGGGCTTTTTCAAATCAACAGCAACTGAAGACCTGCTCCTGTCTAAAACTCTATATTTTCGGTCCAGAGCTATGCCCAAACCACCATCAACTGTTCTATCAATTCTTATCACTTCTGCTCCCATATCGGCCAACAACATGGCGCACATAGGGTTTGGCCCGATCCCAGCCATTTCAATGACTTTAACGCCATTTAGAGGTCCGGTTTGTGTTTTTTTATTTGTGGACATAGAAATTACTCTTATTTTTTATTCATAGTTGAATTTTATAATTATGTTTGCTTATATGTCCATTCAATAAAATTGAACTCGGACGTGTTTTATGAAAGCATTGCTTGTAGAGAAATGGCAGCCATTTGAAAACCTAAAAGTAAAAGAGCATCCGATTCCGAAACCCAAAAAACATGAATATTTAATAAAGATTAGAGCCGCTGGTTTAAGTTTTGCCACTAATTTGGTAGTTCAAGGAAAATACCAAGTCAAACCTCCCCTCCCCTTTATTCCAGGGACAGAAATCGCCGGGGAGATCGCTTCTACTGATAGTGATCAAAAACAATTTTTTCAAGGGCAGAGAGTTTGTGCAGTCGTTGATTATGGTGGATTAGCGGAATATGCGTGTGCCCATGTCACAAATATATTTCCGATCCCAGATGAATTAAGCTATGAAAAAGCCATCACTTTCACCAATACTTACGCTACTTCTTTAGCAGCTCTATCGTGGAGCCACCTTCTAAATTTAAGAAAAAACCAAACCCTATTAGTTCATGGAGCCACTGGTGGGGTTGGATCGGCTGCAATTGAAATTGCAAAAGCGCAAAAAGCAAGAGTAATAGCGGCGGTTAGCAACCCAAAGAAAATGAAGGCTGCAGAAGAATTTGGAGCAGATCAAGTGATTCTAAACAAACCTGCATTTTTCAAAAAAAAAATCATGACTCTTACAAACAATGAAGGCGTGGACGCAGTTTTTGACCCAATTGGAGGCGACGTATTTACCGAGTCAATTCGATGTTTAAAGCCCGAAGGAAGAATTATACCGATCGGTTTCGCAAGCGGTAGAATTCCTTCTATCCCAACTAATTTGCTATTAGTCAAAAACATAACTGTCTGCGGTTTGAACATGGGACTTTATTTTGGTTGGGGCCCAGTCGACCATAGGGAAAAATATAAGCCAACAATGGATCGGTTAATAAATCAACTTTTTGACTTGTACTTAAATGGTAAAATAAATCCTAAGGTATCCAACACTTTTAAACTGAGCGAGGCTAGTGACGCGATGAACTTAATTTTAGATCAAAAAACAATTGGTAGAATATCGATCAAATTTGAGTAAACACTTTACCCAAACAAATAACCTGTTACACTTTTTTAATATGGATTGGTATAAGCAAAGAACACTAGGTGATACTTTAGTCACAACCTGCCAAAAGCACGGGGACAAAACAGCGATCATTTTTAATGACGACCAATGGAGCTATGATGATTTCAAAAATCATGCGGACAAGGTATCAAAGGCTCTTCTAGCATTAGATATAAATGCCGAAGATAATATTGCCATTTGGATGACCAATAGGCCCGAATGGATATTTATAATGTATGGGGCTATCCAAATAGGCGCCTGCATAGTTCCATTAAATACCAGATATAGGACCGATGATTTAGGATATGCATTAAAACAATCTAACTCCAAAATGATTTTCTTATTGGAAGAATCTGGTCCAATTAATTATCAAGATATGCTAATTGCCACCATGGGTGACACGGAATCTTCATCAAAGCAAAGTTTTAAAAGCGCAGGCTATCCTGACCTCGAACATAGTGTTGTTGTTGGTAAAAATTTAATAGATGGAGGACTTGAATGGGACGAATTCATAGAGCTGGGTCATCAAACCTCAGATGAAACCTTAAAGGAAGCAGCAGCTACGGTTGATCCGAATAAAAGAATGATGATTGCCTACACATCAGGAACAACTGGTGATCCTAAGGGCGTCGTTCATTCCCATATCCCAATTAGGAACGTAGCAGAAAGAGCTCAGATTTTTGGCTTAACATGTAATGATATCCACATGAGCTACCTACCTCTCTTTCATATTTATGGATTCAGTGAAATTACGATGACTTGCGTGCTCACGGGAGCTTGTCAAGTTTTGATGGATGTTTTTGATGCGGAAACCGTTCTTGATTTAGCTTCTGAAAAGAAAGCCACAATTTTACATGGTTTCGAAGCTCACTGGCTGGATTTGCTTAATGCTCAAAAAAATAAGAAGAGAAAGTTACAAATCAGATTCGGAACCCTTCCTTCCGGAGTTGAAAGTACAATTCCTATTGCTGAAGAGGTGCAAGATGTATTTTGCCCAACAATCAGTGGGTTTGGTATGAGCGAGACTTGGGCGTTTGTATCTGCCGGGAATTTATCTCACTCACGAGAACAACGCACTCATGCTTCTGGATATCCAATGAACGACTATCATTTTAAAATTATCGATCCTGAAACAGGCAAAGATCAAGCTGAAGGCGTTCCAGGCGAACTCTTGATAAAAGGATATGCAAATATGCAGGAGTACTGGAAAAAACCCGAAGCGACCGCGGCAACCATTGACGCAAATGGTTGGATCCATAGCGGCGATATGGCTATGATTCGAAAAGATGGGATGCTCGTATTCATGGGTCGATACAAAGACATGCTAAAGGTTGGAGGAGAAAATGTTTCGCCTGCAGAAATTGAAGTCTATCTCAGGAAATTTACTGAAATAAAAGATGCTGCAGTAGTAGGATATCCAGATGAAAGAATGGCAGAAGTCCCAGTAGCGTTCATAATAACCGAAAAAGACAGTTCCATCGATTCTGAATTTATTATCAATGCAATGACCGGGAAAATAGCTAGCTTCAAAATTCCCAGACATACAATTATAGTTGACGAATTTCCCATGACTTCAAGCGGTAAAATAAGGAAAGTAGAATTAAGGAAAGATGCTATAAAAATTCTTCAAAATAACTAGTTATTTTGCTGCCAGTCTTACTCCACCATCTAACCGAATACTTTCTCCATTTAAATAACTATTATTAATGATACTAAGTGCAAGCTTCGCAAACTCTTCAGTTTGACCTAGCCTTCTTGGGAAAGGGATATTCTCAGCGATAGCATCCCTGACGTTATCAGGCAAAGCCGCTAGCATTGGTGTATCAAAAATTCCCGGCATTATGGTATTAATCCTGATCCCGTAATCCATTAAATCTCTCGCAACAGGTAAAGTTAAGCCAACAACCCCTGCTTTTGAAGAAGCATAAGCCGCCTGGCCGATTTGTCCATCTGTCGCTGCAATGCTAGCAGTATTGATAATGACCCCGCGTTCCTCACTATCACCAAGTACTGGGAGGTCAAGCATTCCAGCAGCGGACAATGACGCACATCTAAATGTACCAATCAAATTCACATTAATTGTTTTTATAAATTGGTCGATTGGAAAAGTTTTAATAATTTTATCCTTCTTCCCAACTGACGCGGTCTTTGAGGCAAAATTAATTCCAGCGCAATTTATAAGAATCCGCTCTTGTCCAAAACGTTCACGAGATGACGTAAATGCCGATAAACAACTATCTTGATCAGCAACATCACAATTTATATAGTTGACGTAGGGGTCTTTGGAATTATGACTCGAATTATCTGAACCCAAATCGAAAACCGATACATTTACTTTTCTTTCTCTCAGTGCACTAACTACTGCCGCTCCCAAACCGGAAACCCCGCCAGTGACTATCGCAGTTATATCTGAATCTAATTCCATTTAATTCTCTCCGATAATATTGTTTATTTATATTTATTTAACCTAACCACTGTGCAACATAACAAAGCAATCAGAATTGAAACTACCGCAAAAATAAAGGCTAACTTATAATTTCCAAAGTTGTCGAATAATTCGCCCGCAACAAAAGGACCAACCGCAGCGCCAGAAGCTCCTCCAAATAAACCAATTCCTAAAATTTTTCCGAAATGCCTTCCTCCGAAGTGATCACTTATTATAGCTGGGGCTATTGCTGCAGTAGACGAGTAACCTATTCCCAAACAAATAGCAAAAATATAAGCCAACGGCACCGAAGCTTTCTCTCCTGCAAAATATAATATAAAAATTCCCGCAATTAAAATTATGTTTCCAGCAATAAAAACCTTTTCGCGCTCAACCTTATCTGACAAATACCCACCGGCTAGTTTGCCAAATATACTTGATAAACCAACAACACTTACAACCGATGCACCGACAATTGGTGATATTCCCTTTTCAACCAGATACACGACTTGGTGAACATGCAAAGTTTGAGCCCCCATACTTCCAAAAAAGTATAAAGAAACCAGTAGCCAGAATTGACCAGTTTTAAATGCTTGCGAAAGATTAAGAGAAGATGTCTTTGGGTTTTTATTATCCAACGACTGCGACGACAAACCAGCGACGAAATTTTTAGTCAAAAATAACCCAATAGGAATGATGACCACAAAAGTGATGACCGATAAGATTCTAAAGCAATTCCGCCAACCAAAAGTGTCAATACAAAGCTGAATGAGCGGCACCGCAATCACCATCCCAACCCCAATCCCTGAACTTACGAAACCAATGGCAAACCCTAAGTTATGTTTAAAACTCCTTTGAACTTGTACCAAAGAGGGACCCCAACCACACATACTGACAGAAATAGCGGTAAAGACCCCGAAAAATAAAAATAAATCGAAGGGAGTCTTTATGAAACTTACCAATAGCAGACTGATACTAATACAGAATCCACCGGCTACAACCAAGATACCTGAATTAATTCTGTCGCACAAAGCGCTCGATACTGGATTAGTAACGCCGTGAACTAATGCAAAAATTGAGAAGCCCGCAGCGAGAGTTGACCGTGACCAATTAAACGTTTCATCAAATGCAACTAGAAATACACTATAGGAATACCAAATTCCATACGCTAAAGCTAAAACCGTAGCAATTAAAAAAAGTTTCAAATAATCATTTTTATCCAACTCGCTAACTTCTTAATTCTTGGCTTATGAACCAAGTTTATCAGCGAAAAAAGTTAAGGTTCGACTCAAAGCCAGGTCAGCACTATTCTCATCATAGCTCCCCCTATGATTGCAATTAAACCCATGATCAGAATCATAAGTATAAATATCAAGATGGGATAATTTCGCTTTTATTTTTTCAATTTGCTCAACAGGTATATACGGGTCTTTCAGACCAAAGTGCATAATCGTAGGACATTTGTTTTCCTGGTCTAGGTTATCGGATATTCCTCCACCATAATAGCAAGACGCTGCCGACAATCCAGATACACTACAGGCAGATAACCATGTCAGTAGTCCTCCGAAACAATAACCAACCACGCCTACATTGCCAAATTTGGCAAGTGCGTCTACAGTAGTTTGGATATCAACCAATGCATCGCCAATCGAAAGTTTAGAAAAAGCAATGTCGAGCCCTCTATCAAATTCGCTTTGATCTTCATAACCAAATTCAATTTTTCGTTCCACCCTATCAAAAATCGCTGGAGCTAGTGCTGCATAACCCTTATCAGCATATCCTTGAGCAACTTCTCTAATATGTTGATTGACTCCAAATATTTCTTGTAAAACTACTATACCACCTTTGGCTTCTCCTTCTGGCAAAGCTTCAAACACATCAAAACGATGGCCATCTGAACTAGTTAATGTAATGTCTCCCATTTCTCCTCCTAAATCCTTTTTAAAATTGAAACAATGTATTAGTTTGTTAACAAATATTTTTTTGTTAATTAATTATAATTTATTTGTAGACTATCATATTTAGCTCTTGTAAGCTCTTTGAATGATTGTCGATTATATAGATGTTATAAAACAAAGATACCAAAATTTAGGCTACCAACCCTATCGATGGTTCAAGGCTGATAGTGAGACACATAAATGTAACTTAAAGTTACCAGTTAAGGAAAGTAAACTTGGACTTCTTTCAACATCTGGTGCATATGCTATCGGCCAAAAAGCGTTTCATTACAAAGACGATACCTCTATCAGAAAAATTAAAAAGGAAACAGCAACCCAAAATATACATTTTTCACATATAACCGAAAATTACTTAGTTAATGCTAGAAAAGATCCAAATTGTATTTTCCCAATTAATCAGCTTAATTTCCTTGAGTCAAAAGGATATGTTAAATCAGTAGCGAATGAAATTCTCAGCTGTATGGGCGGCATTTATTCCCAGAGGCGAGTTTTAAGCGAGCTAGCCCCAGCAGTATTATCCGAATTCCGACGTCAAAAGGTAGACATCGCACTGCTAGTTCCGATGTGACCAGTTTGTCATCAAACCGTGTGTTTGATCGCTAGATACCTTGAAGAGAATAAGCTGCCCACAGTCTGCGTCGGTTCAGCGCTTGATATTTTCCAAAGTGGGAAACCGCCAAGAGCAGTATTCACAAACTACCCACTAGGCCACTCCGCTGGCAGACCTTTTGATGTGAAGGATCAGATTTCGATAATCAAAAGTGCTCTGGATTTATTTGAATCGGAAGATAAAGAAACAGAGCCCAGGATCCTTCATAATGAATGGGGTGAACAGACATGGCAAGTTGAAGCTAGTTCAACAGAGGGTGTTGATACTAGAGAAGAAAGAGATGAAACACCCCAATTTCAAGAGCAGTCAGATATTTCAGCTGCTAAAGCGACAGGGCAACTTTAATTCGTTCTAATCAAGTTTCATCATTTTTTTTATGAAACTTGAGATTTCTATAATCGCTGCTTGACCCTCTGGTAAAATTGGAGCAAATATATGCCAAACATGAACCATTTTTTTCCATATTTTTAACTCTACTTGAATATTGTAATCGGCCGCCTTCTCTTTAAGTCGAATCGAATCATCGAACAGCATTTCCATATCTCCAACCTGCAACAAGATAGGAGGTAAATCATTTAATTCAGCAAATAATGGTGAAGCTAAATGAGTCGTTGGCAAAGCTCCATTTAAATATTTGTAAGCAAAAGAGTTAAGTGTTTCTCTATTAATTATGGGGTCAATACTTTCATTTTTTGTGATCGAATTTCCACTCGAGGATAGATCAAGCCAAGGGGAAATAAGCACACCACTACTTGGTAGTGGGATACCCTCCTCCCTTAAATTTATCAATGTTGAAAGAGTAAGCCCACCTCCGGCTGAGTCACCTACTATCGCAAGTTCACTTGAGGAATAACCCTCTGACAAGAGCCATTGATAAGCTCTAGTTGAATCAATTAAGGGCACTGGAAAATTATACTCGGGCGCTAGCCTGTAATCCAACGAATAAACAACCCCACCAAAGTCAGCACAAAGACGTTCTATTATCGGACGGTGAGATGAGGTCGATCCGATGCAATAACCTCCTCCATGTAAGTATAAAATTGCATTTCTATGACTTAAAATAGTAGGGCTAAATTTAAAAATTTCCAAGCCGCTTTCGCTTCCAACTTTCTCCTTTACTATATCTGGCAGGGGAACAACCTTATTGCCCGCATAATCAACAGCTTCCCTCATGGAAGCAACAGAGAACTCATGAGAAAACATCGGTTTCATCCGTAACATCGTAATTAACTTAGTGATATCTACTGAATTCATACGTATAGTAATAACATCAAAAAACAGCTTGAGCCATAGAAATTTAATGGCTATCGATTGGACCAGGGAGCTATCCTTTCAGGAAAAGAGTCTATATGAAAATTTTTAAAGACAATTTTAAAAATCACCTTCTATTCTACGGAAGCGGCGCTGTAGCATTTGGCGTAAAAGCCAATGGATTTAATTACCTACTTCTCTATTTTTATAGCCAGATTATGGGCCTCCCACCTGAAAAAGTTTCATTCGGATTAGCGATTGCTCTTGTAATCGATGCTTTCACGGATCCGCTAATAGGAACAATATCTGATAATTTTAGGTCGAAATTAGGTAGGCGACACTTATTTATTTATATTTTTGGGTTGCCAGCCGCTGTTTCTTATTATTTTTTATGGAGTCCACCATCGCTCGACCAAGACAATTTGTTTATCTATTTCATCAGTCTAACTATATTAACAAGATTTTTAATGACATTTTATGAAGTACCATCGGTGGCTTTGGGACCAGAACTATCTCTAGATTACGATAAAAGGACAAAACTTTCAGCCGCCAGGTATCTTTTCGGTTGGTGGGGCGGGCTTACTATGGCAACCCTCGTGTATCTGGTTTTTTTACCTGAAGAAAAAGGAGGCTTAAATTATTTGGAAGGTTGGAGCTCTTACGGTTTAACTGCTTCCTGCTTAATCATAGCGTCAATTTATTGCAGTGGAATAGGTCTTCACTACGAAATACCTAATTTGCCTCAGCCTCCACCACAAAGAAAACCTATTAAGCAAATTTTGATCTATACAATTGACGCGATAACAAATAGGCAGTTCCTCGCTCTATTTAGCTCTGCTTCGTTCTTTGCCATGGCAGCTGGAGTTACTATGAGTCTTGGAATCTATTTCACTCGCCATTTTTGGGAATTAAGTACAGCAGAGATTGGCATTCTGCAATTACCTTTATTCCTTTCTGCGATTCTGGCCTCGATACTAGCACCAAAATTTTCACAAAAACTTGACAAAAAACGATGTGCTATCCTGTGCGTTGTATTATGTATTTTTATAGCACCAATACCTTTTATTTTAAGATTTATTGGACTGTTCCCTCAAAATAATTCCGAATTTTTATTGCCTATGCTAATGATTTTTTCTTTTATTGAAACTAGCTTAGCGATAATGGCTTCTATTTATTTCTCTGCAATGTTTGCTGACATTGTTGAAGACAATGAAAAGAAAAATTTTCAACGGTCAGAAGGTCTGTACTATGCAGCAAGCAGTTTTACTCAAAAAGCTCTAAACAGTCTTGGAATCCTTTTAGCCGGCCAGATTCTTAAGTTTGTAGAATTCCCTCAAGATTCCACAGAAAAAAGTATCCCTGGGTCCATAGTAAATGAATTAGTTTTAACTAGCCTAATTTGCTTGGCCATTATTTATTTTATAGCTGTATCTTTGTTGTTTTTCTATAATATCTCTAGACAAACACATAACGAAAACCTTAGATCAATTAACCGAATATAAGATGGTTGAGAGAGTAATGAAATACATAGCCTTTTTATTACTATTGATCTGCTCTTTGAAATGTTTTTCAATCGAGAAAGTGGACTGTTCAGATACCTCAGACTCATTTCTTTTTAGTAAAAAATCTTTAAATAATCAACTGCATACTGAAGTTAATGTCACAATTTCAAAAGAGATAAATACATTATTAACTACCGGACTTGAAAATTTCCACGATAAAAAATATAAAAGTGGGTATAATTCTTTTGAGAAAGCATTAAGAATGATGCGAGGAAACTACGGCTTATACTCCCCAACACAAATTAAAGCTTTAGTACCATTGATGGAGCTAACTCTTTCTGAAAAAGATTTCTCTCGCTATTACAAATATCAGAACATTTTCAATAACCTTATTTTAAGATCAAAGGAAATACACCCAATTCATAAAATTCAGTATTCGATGTGGAGTGCGCTTTCTTATTTAAATTTAGCCTTTTACGATGAATCGACTGCACCATACCAAAATCTTCTTCAAGCTGACGAAACATTGGGTAATATATTAGAACAGACAATAATTACAATATGCCCAAAAATAGTAGCAGAAGCACTCTGGCTACGCTCGGCTATCACTTTTGCAATCGAACAACACTTTTTGCTTTGGAAAGGTGAGCCTATCTTTGGAATCGAAGAAGAAAAAATATACTCAGATAGACAAACGGATCCGATTGAGAAATTATCTAGAAAAAACTCAATTCTAAACTTCAGAATGTTGGGAGAGAGATACCTTAAAGAAGCTATCGATCTGCTGAAAAAAGAAAACGCCAACAATCTTTTGCAAATTACTCTTAGAATAAAAGCAGATTGGCATCTACTACATGGTAATTATCGCAAATTTAAAGAATATACCAATCAGAGTAACAATATAGGACTCGATCAAACAACAAACTTATATGAATTCAGTTATTTTAAACTTTTAAATCACTTTCAATCCAAGCCCGTAAACTTCCACATAACATGCCAAATATCTTTGCAAAAGAATGGAAAAGTAAAATCCTCAAGACCAATAGAAGGCATAGGAGGAACTAAAAAAATTAATAGGCTTGTTTGTCGTAAACTTAAATCAGTCGTGTTCAGACCTGATGGCGCCGGAAGTGAGACTACAAATCTTAAAGTAGGTTTTGACAAAGAAAAAAATAAAAATGTTTTTGAAAAACCCATTTTTACATGGGCAACGATTAAATCAGAGCGGAATATTCATCCAATATGGGCAGGACGCTAATTTCATCTTCAGCTGGTAAAGGCAGGATAAGTCTAGTTAAACCTTGCTCTGATAATTTCGCAATTTTGTCTTTCTTAATTGGCGTAACGCAAAACATACTTGTTTCAAAATTGCTTAAGTCTCTGCCAATTTCAGCAGCTGCATCTTGAATCAGGCTTATCCCTTTTTTTATATCGCCATAACGACCTAATGGCATCCAACCATCACAAAACTCAGCGATATGTCGGGCTGTTTTCTTTCCTACCGCACCTCCCAATATAATCGGAGGATGCGGTTTTTGGACTGGCTTCGGCCACGCCCAACTCTTTTCTAACTGGTGTATGGTTCCATTAAATTCTGCTTCATCTTTAACCCACAACTCTTTCATTAATAATATTTTTTCTCTCAAAATATCCCTTCTTTCATTATAATTGACACCATGATTTCTCATTTCTTCAACGCACCAGCCATAGCCTATTCCAAAAAGAAGACGACCATTTGAAATATAATCTAAACTTGCTACTTCTTTCGCTAACCAGATAGGATCTCGCTGTGCGACGAGGGTAATACCCGTTCCAATTTTAAGTTCTGTTGTGGAAGCAGCTACTGCGGAAAGTGCAACAAATTGATCAACTGTTCGCCAATACATTTCTGGAAGAGGAGGCAATGAAGGATCACCACCCCATGGCGTTTCTCTACTAGTTGGTATGTGGCTATGTTCCGGGAACCACAATGATTCGAAACCTCTAATCTCCGCCTCTTTTGCCAGAACAATTGGTGAGATCGCTTTGTCAGTGGGAAAAATATTAAGTCCTATTTTCATATTGTAGATTGACCCTCTAATTGTTTTGAGTTTCCCACCATCTTCGATATGAATCGTCAGGCAATAACACTCTTGACTTTGCACCACTGACCTGAAAACCTGACATATCTTCAATCGTAATTTTAAATTCAGCCATATCAACTTTTTTTCGAACAAGCTCTAATTTGACTAAAAGCTCATCTCCAGGACAAACTGGCCGTTTTACCCTTTCCGGCTCAAACGTAAGGCCCAAACTACCATCGCCTGGAAAGTGACTTCCAAAAATACCTGCTATTGATATTTGTAATAATGCACCAGGAACTACTATGTCTTTAATATTTGGGAATCGCAACCGCGCAGCTTCTATATCATGATGAATAGCATTAAAATCTTTGGCTAAATTGCAATAGTCAACCACATCTTGGTGTGTAAACGATATTTTTCTTTCCAGAATGTCTCCGACTTTTATCATCGACGATGTAAGACAATTAGTAGATTTCATGTTCTAATCACTCAAAACCTTATTTTAACTCATAAAAGCTATTTTATCTTCCCTTTGTTAACAGAAAAAAACCGGGGCTACTTAGAATTGCCAGCGGCCAGAATTCGTAAATATCGTTTAGATTTTTGAGGCTTTTACTAGCGATAAATTTATTTATCCTTTATATTTGGGTTAAGTTTATAAGTTATTTGCCTTGAGAGGAGTGGGTGTTAATGAAAATTGATGGAGAAAAGAGTCATAATTTTGATGCTATAGTTATTGGGGCAGGTGTTGCAGGTCTTTACCAGCTACATTTGCTACGTAAACTGGGGTTCTCGGTAAAAGCTTTTGAAAAAGGAACTGATGTCGGAGGGACTTGGTATTGGAATAGATATCCTGGATGCAGATTCGACTCAGAAAGCTACACCTACCACTATTCCTTTTCTGATGAACTATTAGAAGATTGGAACTGGTCTGAGCATTTTGCACCTCAACCAGAAACGTTAAAATATATGCAACACGTCGCAGACCGGTTTAATTTAAGACCGCATATTGAGTTTAGCACCGCTATAACATCAGCCAAATACTTGGCATCCGAAAATAAATGGGAAATACAAACCGATAAACAAACAACTTATACATGTCAATTTTTAATAACAGCTCTAGGTATTTTGTCGGAACCTTACATACCAAATATCTCTGGTATTGGGAGCTTCAAAGGAAAGGCATGGCATACATCAAATTGGCCAAAAGAAAAAGTAACAACCTCTGATAAAAAAATCGGCGTTATAGGTACAGGAGCAACTGGGGTCCAACTTATAACTGAATTAGCGAAAGATGTGGAAGAGCTTTATGTGTTCCAATTAAAGCCTGAATACTGTATTCCGTTGCATAACGACAAAATTGACGAAAAAACTCAGAAAGAAATCAAAAAAAATCAGGGTAAGATATTCGACCAATGTGATAATTCTTACGGCTCATTTCTTCATGATTTTAAATATGATAAATCAGCTCTTGAGGTTCCAGAAAAAGAGAGAACTGCTTTTTATGAAAAATTATGGAATGAAAGAGGCTTTGCGCTATGGCTAGGAAATTATAGTGATCTGCTGACCGATGAGGAGGCAAATCACACTATATCTGAGTTTGTGAGAGACAAAATTCGGAGTCAAGTAGATGATCCAATCATTGCAGAAAAACTATGTCCTAAAGATCATGGTTTTGGAACTAGACGAGTTCCTTGTGAAAGTGGATATTATAAAGCCTATAACCAACCCAATGTTCATTTAGTTGACATAAGTGAAACGCCCATTGAATGCATCAATGAGACTGGTATTAAGACGACAGCTGAACAATATGATCTCGATATTATTGTATTCGCGACAGGATTTGATGGAGTGACAGGCGCCTACAATAAAGTGAACATTATTGGCGAAGACGGTAATAATTTAAGCGATGAATGGAAAGAAGGTCCAGAAACCTATCTTGGCATGCAAACACCTGGATTTCCTAACTTATTTACTGTGTGTGGTCCTCACAATGGAAGCACGTTTTGTAATATTCCGAGATGCCTTGAACAAAATGTAGAATGGATTTCTGACTGTGTGAAATACATTAATAACAATGGCTTTTCAAAGATTGAAGCGGAATTAGAAGCCGCTAAGGAGTGGACAGATTATGCTTATGAAGTTGCTGCTCCATCCTTATTTGCTAAAACGGCCTCTTGGTTTAGTGGGGCTAACATCCCAGGGAAAAAACGCACATTTCTCTCTTGGGCGGGAGGAAGTCCGAAATACAGAGAAAAATGTAATGAAGTGGCGTCCACTGGTTATAAAGGGTTCAAGCTTACTTAAAGAATTTTTGATAGAGACGTCTAACTTATTTATTTCTATTTTTAATCGATGTCTCATAATTGTCAGATAGACGCTTTAATTCGTAGCTGATATCACGTTGTTTTTCGGTCTCAGATTCTAATCCGTAAGGATCAGATTTTTTGCGAACAGAACAGGAATTAAGAGAAAAAAGAAACAAGGTTAAGTAAAAAAATATTTTCATAAGTAGATTATAGAGAGGGCTTCCATGAAAAGATATATCCTATTGCTAGTCATGCTTTTTAGTTGCCTTACAACAAAATTAGGCGCCAAAGAGGACTCAACTTTAAGCCTTAAAGTAGCAAAAGAAATGGCTGAAATTTGCGAAGAACTGGCGATAAAAAGTAAATGGAGACCAATCATAATCGCAATCTATGATTCTGGTGGCAATCTGAAATTACTTCATCGTCAAGACGGTTCTTTTTTGATGAGCTTACAAATTGCAAAACTTAAAGCAAAAAGCTCTGCTGGTTTACCAATGACTACTCGAGAGATTGGAGACTTAGCCTACAAAAATAAAGATCGCGGTCACGGTATTGAACACGTTCCTGGAGTCGTGACATTTCCTGGTGGTGTACCAATAATAACTAAGTCAGGTGCTCACTTAGGAGGTATAGGTGTGAGTGGGGCTACAGCTGACCAAGATGAGGAATGTGCCAAATTAGCTCTTTCTCAGACAGTAGGGAGTTAAATAATCGACTATTCAAACCCTTCTAGTAACAAAAATTGAGCTGAGGCAGCTTCCTGTCTAATCGCTTTAGCTGCCGTATATTCTTCTGAATCATAAAATGCTCTCGCTGCATTTTTATCCTCAAATTTTAAAACAACCCACCTTTCTCCTGCAGTTTTTCCCTCAAGCGCCTCAACAGGACCCCCCCTTACTACAAATTCACCGTTATATTTTTTGATAATTCCTGGAGTCAACGCAGTATAATCAGCGTAGCGAGTAGGATCGTCAATTGAAACATTTGCTATGATATATGCAGCCATAAAATACCTCCGTTAAAATAATCCGGTTATATTACCATTTGGGTCCACGTCAATTAATTCTGCCGAGGGCTTTTTTGGCAACCCTGGCATGGTCATTATGTTACCAGTCAACACAACGATAAATCCGGCGCCGGCGGAAACTCTTACTTCTTTAATATCGACATAATGTCCAGTTGGGGCTCCTTTTAATAGAGGATCAGTCGAAAATGACATCTGCGTCTTTGCGATGCATACAGGATAAGAGGGATAGTTTTTGGACATTTCTTTAATCTGTTCTCTGATTTTTTTGTCTGCCGTAATACCGGCCGCCCCATAAATTTTTTGTGCGATAGCTTCAATCTTTTCCCATAGTCCCATTTCGTCTGGATATACATATTTATGCCCGCTAAATTCTTTATCCTCTGAAGCTGCAACCACCATATTGGCCAACTCCTCGGTTCCCGCACCTCCATCAGCCCAATGAGTTGCGAGAGTAACCTGCCCCCCTAAGGAATTAACTTTCGATTTAATTAATTCAATTTCTGCGTCGCTATCACTTGAAAACTGATTTATAGCCACTATGCACTTTAACCCGTAATTATCCACTATGTTTTTCCAATGCCTCTCAAGATTTGGAAAACCTTTTTCTAATGCTTCAAGATTTTCCTTGTTCAATTCTGATTGACCGACCCCGCCATGAAACTTTAAAGCCCTTATCGTAGCCACCAAAACTGCTGCTTGTGGTCGTAAACCAGCCATTCGACATTTTATATCAATAAATTTTTCAGCACCTAAATCGGCTCCAAACCCAGCTTCGGTAATGACGTAATCACCTAGCTTGAGGGCTGTCATTGTAGCACTAACTGAATTACAACCATGGGCAATATTAGCGAAAGGTCCTCCATGCACAAGAGCAGGATTGTTTTCGAGAGTTTGAACTAGATTGGGTTGAAACGCGTCTTTTAGCAACGCCGTCATAGCTCCATCTGCATTTAAATCTCTCGCATAGACTGGCTTTTGGCTCGATCTAGAATAACCAACAATCATATTTCCAAGACGTTGTTTCAAATCCTCTAGACTGGAGGCTAAGCAGAAAATAGCCATGACTTCAGAAGCGACCGTTATATCAAAGCCATCCTGTCGGACATAACCGTTTGCTTTTCCACCCATGCCACATGTAATTTCTCTTAAAGCTCTGTCGTTCATATCTAAAACTCTCTTATGAACCAACGTTCTAGCATCAAGGTCGAGTTCATTGCCGTGATGTATGTGATTATCTAACATCGCAGACAATAAATTATGCGCCGAAGTAATCGCATGAAAGTCGCCAGTAAAGTGCAAATTTATATCTTCCATTGGAACAACCTGCGCATAACCTCCACCAGCAGCACCACCTTTAATTCCGAAACATGGTCCGAGCGATGGCTCTCTCAAACAAATAACAGCTTTTTTCCCGATCCTATTGAGACCATCTCCTAGTCCCACAGTTGTAGTTGTCTTTCCTTCCCCAGCTGGAGTTGGAGATATTGCAGTAACCAAAACAAGTTTACCGTTCTTTTTATCTTTTAATTTTTCTTGGATATCGGGAGTAAGTTTTGCCTTATATTTTCCGAATGTATACAGATCGCTTGCAGATAACCCCAGCCGTTTTGTTGCAATTTCAGATATTAATAATTTGTTAGACTTCCTTGCGATATCTATATCAGACATGTTTCTCCCCCTTGTTTTTCAGATACATAAATGACTAAAGATTACTTTTTTCTCAAAAGCTGGCCTGGATATTGATTGACCTCTTTATCATCCTTTATAGTAATTTGACCATTAATAAAAATGTATTTATATCCAGATGCTCTCTGCACCCTTCTCCACTCGCCACCTGGTAAATCAAATGCAATCTTAGGTGGAAGAACTTCTAAATTCTCATAATCATAAACAATCACATCTGCCGGAGCACCCAATTTAATAACACCCCTTTCTGGGCATCCCGCTAGTTGAGCAGGTAAACATGATAATCGCCAATGGGCCTGTTCTAAGCTAATCATTTGATGTTCCTTAACAATTTTATTGATCGTCTCAGTCGGATATCGCCCTGCTGTTAGAAATTTAGTATGGGCACCTCCATCCGATACTCCAAACAAAACGTATGGATCATCAACTATTTCCTTCAAATATTCTATTTTACAATTAGGCGGCATTGAGAAAAATTCGGTCTCCAGTTCTTCAGAAACCGCGATGTCTAGCATTGCGTCAACTACATGCTTACCTGTTTTTTCCGCAATAAGACCTATAGTGTGATCTTTCCATTTTAGATTTTCTTTACTTTTCGGATCAGTTAATACGATATTTTCAAAAGGACCCGTAACAAATCCGGGCACCTGATCCCTAAGTGACTGACGACGATTCATATCGCCCAGTTTTACCAAGCGTTCTTGCTTGGTGCCTACGGTGGCCTCTCTCCAAGCTGGACACTCATCGAACAAGTTCCAATCCGCAAGCGTGAAAGCATATCCAGCATCCGTTGTTAGACCTTGACCATATACTCTTATTCCACGTTGCCTACAACTATCAAGCCAGGCCAATGATCTTCTGTGGATATGCGGCTTAGTGTCGGTAGCTTGCACTACATTAAACACCACTGGTCGACCACTTACTACAGCTAACTCCTCCATATGTTTTTGATCAGCAATAGGATCACCGGTAACGATAGTCGTTTGTATATGTCCGGCATTTCTTTTGCCTAGAATTTTTGCAAATTCTAAGGCTGTCTCGTCATGCATAACATCAGTAGGCATTGCTGTACCGTCAAAATCTAATTGCGTTCCACCAGGACCAGATGGTGGTAGTCGTTGAGCAGACCATCCACAAGCTCCGGCGTCTAGAGACTCCTCCAATAATCGACACATTTCCTTATGTTCAGATGTAGAAGGTTTTTTCCCGCTTTTGGCTTCTTCATAGCCCATCACAGATATCATTAATGGACTTAACGGAACGTATGGAACTATATTCATCGCTTTTTTTGTTCTTTCAACGCTATCTAGATATTCAGGAAAGGACTCCCAATCCCATGGCATTCCCTTTTGCATAGAAACCAAAGGAATAGCCTCAACTCTTGTCATGCTCAACATGGCTCTTTCCCTAGATTCCGGGGCCACTGGCGCGAACCCAAAACCGCAATTTCCAATTACCACTGTGGTAATACCATGCCAAGAGGAAATCGAACAATAAGGATCCCAAAACAATTGAGCATCATAATGAGTATGCAAGTCAACGAATCCAGGAGCAACTATCAGACCTTCAGCATCGACTGTACTATCTGCATTTTCTCCAGATAGGTGTCCAATTTCAGTGATTATTCCATCCTTTAAACCAACGTCCGCTCTGAAACGAGGCCCCCCGCTGCCGTCTACGACCATGCCATTTTTTATTACTGTATCAAACTTCACCTTATAAAATACCTCTTGGCTGAATCATTCCTTTCTACCGAAAACACCTGAATGTTCCATAACCAACAAATCTTCGTCCTGATAACCCAATGATTTTAGGATCTCTGAATTGTGCTCGCCTTTTTCCGGAAATGAAAAAAGCAACTTTCCCGGTTCATTTTTAAATTTAATTGGAATTCCCAGATGCTCCCACCCACGGTCGTCTTCGACAATCATCTCTCTATGGCGGATTTGATCATCATCTGCAGCCTCTCGCAATGTCTTAACGGGTGCAAATGCAGTATCAATTTTTCCTAGTCGTTTAATCCAATACTCCTGATTCTCAGACAAAAAAGTATCTTCAAGAAAAGACTTTACGGGTTGTTGGGTCGGTCCCGGCGGAGGTTTACAATAAGGCAAGAGATCCAACCTTCCAAATTCTTTAAGTAAGGCTTCTGCAAAATGTAATTCTGAACCTCCCAAAACAATATGCCGATCATCTTTAGTTTTATAAATTTTATAAAAAGCGTAACCGCCTAACGCGCGCTCTACGGAAGGATCAGGCTCTTTTTTATCCGCAAATACCGCACCCATATTATTAACTGTCGAAGCAAATATACTATCTGCCATCGCGACATCTATATAATCCCCTTGTTTCGTTACCTCTCTCCGATACAAGGCCATCAATATTCCACTTAAACTCATCATTGATGAAAGCATATCCGCAGCCGCAATTCCTGGAATGGCTGGATTACCATCGGGGCCGAGGGTAATACTCAATGCACCTGCTACGGCCTCTGTGGCCAAATCGTGTGCTGGCTTGGTCAGATATGGGCCTGATTGACCCCACGCTGACATCGAGCAATACACAATACCAGGATTAATGCTATACAAATCTTCGTAAGAAATGCCTAACCTCTTAGCTACACCTGGCCTGAACGCCTCAACAAAGACATCGACCTCCTTAATCAGGCGTCTGATTACCTCTTGACCCTTTTCAGTCTTTAAATTTAATTGAATACTTTTTTTATTTCGATGAGTATTGGCAAAATAGACAGAGGTCCCATCCCTCATTTCTCCGATTTCCCTATTTGGCTCGCCCGTAAGCGGTTCGAGTTTAATCACCTCCGCTCCATGATCGGCCATCATTTGTGTCGCAAATGGCCCGGGTAAAAATAAAGATAAATCTAATACTCTCAATCCCGCTAGTTTCATATTAGTGCTTCGTTTATTTTTTTATTAAGGAGGATTTTAACACACCTTGACTTTTACGTTATATATATTACCATAACTATAGCGCTGATTTGAGACAGATTGCAGGCGCTCTATAAATCTAGCTAAAGCGTTTCTAACTAGCTTTTTTCTGCAACCTTTTCTCAAATCAACCGATTAAAAACATCGAAGAAAAGGATTATATACATGGCTCATAAACCAGAAACCCTAGCCCTACACGCTGGATACAGATCTGATGATAGAACAAACGCTGTAGCTGTGCCTATCTATCAAACGACCAGCTACGAGTTCAACAGCACCGAACACGCAGAAAACCTCTTCCAATTATCGGAGTTGGGCAACATTTATACGAGAATAATGAATCCAACAAACGATATTCTCGAAAAAAGAGTTGCCGCAATCGACAACGGAGTCGGGGCCTTAGCAGTAGCATCAGGACAGGCTGCAAGTCTATATTCAATTCAAAATATTTGTGTTGCGGGCGACAATTTTGTTTGCTCGGAACATTTATACGGGGGCACCTGGAACCTTTTTAAAAACACACTTAAAGACATGGGTATTGAAGCTAGATTTGTTAACCCTTCTGACCCTAATAATTTCAGAGCAGCAACTGATGAAAAAACCCGAGCGTATTACGCTGAGACCCTGCCAAACCCAAGTTTCGAGGTATTTCCAATTGGCGAAGTAGCAGAAATAGGAAAAGAACTCGGAGTCCCACTGATCGTAGATAATACCGCTGCTCCCGTCCTGTGTCGCCCGTTTGACCATGGCGCAGCTATTACGATTTATTCTGCAACCAAATTTATAGGTGGTCATGGAACCACAATAGGAGGCTTATTAGTTGATAGCGGAAATTTTAATTGGGAAACTCATAGCGATCGATTTCCAAAACTAAATAAGCCAGATCCAAATTATCATGGCGTTGTCTGGACGGAAGCTGCTAAAGCCCTTGGACCGATCGCTTATCTTCTTAAAGCCAGAGTAACATTATTAAGAGATTCAGGAGCAGCGATGTCTCCTTTTAATGCATTCCAATTTATCCAAGGGTTAGAAACTCTGCCATTGCGAATGGAAAGACACTGTGAGAATGCAGTGGCTGTCGCAGCTTTCCTTTCAAATCATCCAAAAATCACCAGGGTCATTCACCCTAGCGTCCAAGAAGGAACGGCTAAAATCAATGCCGATAAATACTTAATAAATGGCTTTGGAAGTTTAATGGGAATCGAACTAGAAGGTGGTAAAAAATCAGGGCAAAAATTAATTGATAATTTAGAACTATTTTATCACGTTGCAAATATTGGTGATGCTAGAAGCCTTGCCATACATCCAGCAACCACAACACATAGTCAACTTGATGATCAAGAGCTTCTGGCAGCGGGTGTTACACCCGGTTACGTGCGTTTATCAATTGGGATAGAAAACATAGAAGATATCGTTTCTGACTTAGAACAGGCATTAGCAAAAGTCTAAATTACTACCTCATCTTTAATAACAAACGTTATTAACTTGATTACTTGATCTTCGTTTTCTGCCCAGGCCATTGCGGATCCATCGACTTCTTTGAGAGGATGAATAAGAGCAGAAGAGTGAAGTGTGATATATGGCTTTCCATGCGCGGCACATAATCCTGCTTCAAATGCAGCGTTCCATTGCTTGTACTTGTCACCAAATTTGATCACCGCTAAATCACAACTTAATATGTTGTTTTTTATTCTTATCGAATTAACCTTAGCACTTTGATTATCTCTCCAAAAGTTGCTTGACGTCTCTGCAAGGAAATCACCGGCGGCATCACTTTTTTCATGATTAAGTTCCGGTGTAAGAAAAGATACAGGAAGCTTATTGTTTTTTGACCTTTCTATAATCTCATCGCGCCAAGGCGTGTGAATTTCTCCTGACAAATATATTTTCCAAATCATGTTAACTCCAGATTTTTAGTTAAAAACAAAATTAAAAACCAAACATAAAACTACAATCAAGGTAATTATCGCACGAAAATTAAAGTAGTTATTCGAAATTATATTAGATTTATAAAGCAGAAAATCAACCAAAAGAAGTAGCACAAAAATAACGGAAAAGAACAATTCATAATTTTCAAGATTAATAAATACTCCCCAAAAGATGAGTGTGCAAATATTACTCGTAACGAGCAAATTAATTGGCGATTTTCTTACTATATAAATACCCCAGTGAGAACCACAAACAAATGATCCAATCGCCAAAGCATATGACTTCAATGCAGCCTTAGGTTCGAAATAATTAAATTCTATATTATAAGCCACTAATGCGGTTAACAGAATAAAAGGAATTGCTCCAGCACAAATTAATAAAGCTGCCATTTTTGAACTATTAATCAACGTTATCTACCTCTCAAATCATTTGATCATCTTGTAAGCAGTAAGCGCTTCGTCTCGAGTAGCAGCCAAGTCAACAATTCGAGCTGGATAGTTGACTCCAATTTTCACGCCAGCCTCCTTTAAAGTACTGGTGGAAGCTTCCCAGGGGCAGTGAATATATTTGAGAGGAAGATTCGCTAGTTCTGGCACGAATTTTTTTATATAGACACCTTCCGGATCAAACTTCTTAGACTGTAAAATTGGATTAAAAATTCTAAAGAAAGGAGCAGCATCAGCGCCACACCCTGCAACCCATTGCCATCCAGCTGAATTATTTGCCAGATCCGCATCAAATAAGCAGTTCCAAAACCAAGATTGACCTAATCTCCAATCAAGAAGAAGGTTCTTAACTAAAAAAGAGCCTGTAATCATTCTTAAACGATTATGCATATAACCAGTTTCCCATAGCTCTCTCATACCAGCATCTACGATAGGATAGCCCGTTAAACCAGACTGCCATTTTTTTAGCATCGAATTCTTTCGGTTCCATGGGAATTTATCGAACTTTGTTTGAAGATTATTTTCTGGCATGTCAGGATTAAAAAATAAAAGATTATGAGAGAACTCTCGCCATCCCAATTCTGTTAAGAAAGTGCTCAAGTCTGTGCTGTCATAGGTTTTGTCTAACTTTCTTATCACATGCCATATTCTGTTTACGGATATCTCTCCAAAATGCAAATGAGGTGATAATCCTGAGACATTTTGTAACGATGGGTAATTTCTACCTTCCTTGTAACCTTTAATTCCTTGCTCCAAAAAACTTTCAAATTTTCTTGTTGCTCCACGTTCGCCAGGCTCCCATAAATCAGTAAATTTTTTATGCCATTTTTGCGTTTCAAAGAAGCTACTTAATTCTTTAGCTGAGTTCATTTTTTGGGACAGCATAACATTCGATGGTTCCCCCGTTGGCAGTTCCGGCTGAATTGCATTCTCTAAACATCCTTTTTTGAAAAAAGGAGTGAACACTTTATAAGGCGTTCCGTCTTTTTTTTGAACTAATTGAGGCTCGAATAGCAAGCTACCATTAAAGCTTTTCACAGATATATTCTCTGAGGCAAAGTGCTTTTTAATTGTTATATCTCGGGGTATCTGCCAAGGTTCATAACAACGATTCCAAAAAATTGCCTCGCAGTGCTCTATTTCGCGAACCAGCTGACTAAGAACTTCCAGAGGAGCCCCGCTTTTAAAGTTCAGATTCCCAGACAAACTAGAATTCAGTGACATTAAACTTTTATGAAGCCACCATTTTGCGGCATCGCCGATCATCCATTTTTGCTCACTTTTAGTATCAAAAATAAACAATGGATAGATACAATAATTATTATCAGCTGCGTACTTAAAAGCCGGATTATCATTCAATCTTAAGTCACGCCTGAACCAAACTATTGCGGTTTTATTTATCATATATTCCTTAACCTACTTAATACTTGTATTTTTTCGCCTAACACTCCGACATCTCTCGGAACAATATTTAACTTGGTCCCAAACTTTTTTCCATTTTTTCCGCCAAACGAAGTCCCTTTTGCAAACGAGGCAAATTTTTTTTGGCAAGAACTCTTTTTTCATTGCAATCACCTGGCTCCCTGTATCTAAGGATTATTTTTTGTCGATGATTTTAAATACGAGTATAAACCCGACTTGATCTAATAAAAATAAAAATTTAGCTAATATTTTTAATATTTACTATGCTGCCAGACCTAAATGCTACTTTTTAATTTTTAAACAGCTATAATCAAAGTTTTAAAAATTTCCAAACGTTGATAGTTAACTAAACGGAAGTAGACTAGAAAGGAAAAATTTCATTTCAATAAACAGAAAAAATTAGAATTCAGCTATGGTTATTTTTACAAACTTCGTCAAAAGATTATTAATAAAATGAATAAAAATTTGTTCGTTATTTTAGGAAATCAATTATTTAAGCCTAAATTACTCAAGCAACTAAAGTGCGACCATGTCTTTCTCGCAGAAGACTACCAACTTTGCACCTATCAAAAACATCACAAGTTAAAATTGTACCTTTATTTATGTGCAATGCGAGAATACCGAGATGAGTTAATAGACTCCGGATTGAGCGTTTCTTACTTTAAATTAGAGGATCGCAACAGCAATCAAAGCTACGCTGATCTACTTTGTCACTTCATGTCTAGCCATAATCACAAGGTGGCACATCTATTTCAAATTGAAAACAAATATTTTGAAAAAACAATTATTAAAACTGCCGAAGAAAATGACCTTGAATTAATTTTTCATCAATCACCAATGTTTATGTTCTCTCGGGAAGAATTTAATTCTATGTATTCAAACAAGAATAATTTTAGACTTTCAAATTTTTATAAACATGTCAGAAAAAAATTTAAAATTCTTATTGACGATTCAAATGAGCCTATTGGAGGCAAATGGTCTTTTGACGAGGAGAATAGAAAAAAAATTCCGAACAATACAGTTGTTCCGCAACTCGAAAAAGAAAAGAGGTCAAAACATCACCGAGACATCATTGGATTAATACAAAAATATTTTGCAGATCACAACGGTAGTTTGGAGAACATTTGGTTTCCGGTTAGAAGGAAAGACGCTGAAAAACAACTTAAATTATTCCTTAAAGAGAGACTTGATAAATTTGGTGTATATGAGGATGCAATGAGAGAAAATGAAAATTTTTTATATCACAGCTGCATAAGCCCCCTTCTCAATATCGGACTGATTACGCCAGGCGAAATTATCGATTCTGCCAGCAAAGTATTTGACCAAGGCCTTGCGCCAATTAATTCTATTGAAGGCTTTATTCGTCAAATTATCGGCTGGCGTGAATTTATTCGAGGAGTCTATCAATTAAAAGGCAATCAACAAAAGAAAAGTAATTTTTGGGAGCATGAGCGTCTTTTGAAACAATCTTGGTATGAAGGAACAACCGGCATTATACCTTTGGATGATAATATCAAACTAACCCTTAGGGATGGGTATAATCATCATATCCCGAGACTGATGGTGATAAGTAATCTTATGAATTTATGTCAAATCAGCCCGCAAAATATTTATACCTGGTTTATGGAAATGTATATTGATTCATCAGACTGGGTAATGGTACCTAATATTTTTGGTATGGCAACCTATTCAGACGGCGGATTAATGTCAACAAAACCTTATACCTGCTCCTCGAACTATATTTTAAAAATGAGCAATTATAAACGAGGAGATTGGTGCGACATTGTCGATGGTCTGTACTGGCGATTTATAGAAAACCATAAAAATTTCTATAACTCAAACCCTCGTCTATCATTTCAATTACGGCTTCTAGGTAGAATGAATCCACAAAGAAAAAAAAAGATATACGAATTAGCTGATGAATTTTTAGAAGAAAATACTATAAAAAAGTAATATAATAAAAAAATTTTAAAACTATCAAAATTCAAAAGACTTTTGCTGTTCAATTAATTTCGGAGCTTTTTTCTTTTGAAAATTTCTTTTTCTACTTCCATGTTTTAAAAATATTTTTCTTGCTTCTTTTTGAAATGTTCCGTTTTGCTTAAGTTTATGTATTTTTTCAGCTGCTTTTTGTCTAGATTCTTTTTCATCTACTATTAATGATGGATAACCTGTTTTCTTAGCTATAAGCGATGGTTTGGAAAAATTTTCTGGTTCAATATCTCTCAGTTCAGGTATCCATTTCTTAATAAAGATGCCGTCAGGATCGTGGTCGACAGACTGCTTGAAAGGGTTATATATCCTTATAGTATTAATCCCGGTTGTTCCAGATTGCATTTGGCATTGTGGATAGTGAATGCCAGGCTCAAAATCAATGAATAAACTTGCAAGATAAGAGGCAGATTGTTGCCAAGGTAACCAAAGATGGTAACTAGAGAAGCTCATCAACATAGCTCTCATTCTAAAATTAATCCACCCGGTTGTAATTAGACACCTCATACATGCATCCAAGAAAGGATAGCCAGTCATCCCATTCTGCCATGCCATAAATTTTTTTTCACAATACTCTCTTTCTAACATATTCGTTGAAGGATGAAGATTGTATAACTCAATGGTTGGTTGGTCTTCTAGTTTTTGAATAAAATGACAGTGCCATTTTAATCTACTCATAAACGACCTTAAAGATGCTCTGCTTCTTTTTAAAAGTGTGGGTTCAGTAATGTATTCGTTGCTATCCGATAACCTCATGGCATGTATAATCTCTTTTATAGAAAATATCCCAAACGCAAGATATGGTGATAGCCGAGAGGAGCTATTAAAAGCACTATTGGGGGAAGAAATTCCACCTTTATAATTATGATGTCTTGAAGTAATAAAACTATTCAAGACATTTTCACCGGCTCTCCTTCCACCTGGTGATTTTCTAAAAAAATCTATTGAATTACCTTGCCAGATTGATTCACTACAGGGCATAAGATCAGATTGAATTTCCACTCTTATCAGTTTAACGGGCGCTTTCTCAGGCGGGCAATCCATTCTACTTTTCCATTTTTTTGACCAATCGCTACGGCTCTTTAAGCCTCTAACAACACCGTTGCGTGGAAATTCGCGCCATCCAATTTTTTTGGTTCTAAACCAATCTTTCAATGCAACATCTCGTTTGTAGGTAGCATAGCTCCAGGTCTCCTCGTAGGAAAACACTGTCTTTATATCAAACGTTTTAGTAATTGAGCTAAATACCTCTAAGCATTCCCCCTTTCTAAAAACGAGTGGTTGCCCTAATTTTGACAAGTCAGCGTCTAGGTCGTGCAAGGATTCGAAAAGAAATTTTCGATGGCCGCTCCCTAAATTTGAATTAATCCAAACACTTGGTTCGTAGATGAATAGAGGAATAAACGAGCCCTCTTTTGCGGCCTGCGTTAGTGCCGCATTGTCATAAACTCGCAGATCTCTTTTAAACCAAACTATATTCATATGAATCAAAGACAAAGGATAATAGATTTTATACGCTAGATTTGCGATAAATGGCTAATTATAACCAAAAATTTCAATTCGGAGAGAGAGGGATTCGAACCCTCGATACGATATTATCGCATACACACTTTCCAGGCGTGCGCCTTAAACCACTCGGCCATCTCTCCTAACTTTTAGACTTCTATTTTACGATAATAAAGTAGTCATTCCTATGTCATAACAAGTGTCTATATCGCGCCGCATAGTTGTCGTTTTACATTTCAAATTCAACTTTTCGATATTTTTTTTTAAACCCGAAAAAACGTTGCTTGTCGACCATTCTAACCCATTAAACAAATCAATATTTGAATTGAACAAACCTAGACACCAAAAACCGCCATCAGCACTCGGACCAACAACTATATCTTCCCGATTTTCCAACTTATTTATAGCCAAAATTAAATCGTTACTCGTAGAATCCGCTATGTCACTACCAACTAACAAAGTGCGGTCGTACACCGAGGATAAACGAACGAAAGTATTATGCATGCGTTCACCGAGACAAAAGCCAGTTTGTTCGAGTATCAACCATCCTTTTGCTAGCCTTCTTTTCCTAAACCATTCCACATCTTTGTCGCTCATAGAATGTAACGATAAGCATTTATCAACATTAGGGACTTGTTGAACGTCTTGAAGAATTTTATTCACTAAAATCTGATACACTTGATTAGAATCTAGTTTACCTAACTCTTTTGCTAACCTCGTTTTTTTAAGTGGGGCGTTTGGGCTCCTTAAGAAAACAACTATTACAGTATCTTGTTTAATCATGTTTCTGATAAAGTTTTGCTAGCAAAGACGGTGAAACTTTGAAAAACCAAGCCAACCGTAAAAACCACATTAAAAAAATTGTAGCTAAAATACCATTTTTTCTCCAGCGTCTACTTGAGACTTGAAGCCTCTGTGAAGAAATAAAAGGAGGGTACGATTTTAATTTTTTTGAAATAGCGATATCTTCCATGATCTCTATTGCTGGGAAGCCACCAATTTCTTCAAAAACTTCGCGAGTTAAGAAAATTCCTTTATCACCAGTAGCTATTTTCGTTAATCTAGACCGGATATTCATGCTAGATTCTATAATTCTAAAAGCCCAATGACTGTCTTCAATATCGACATCAAAAAAGCCCCAAGGTTTTTTATTACTATCAGATGTTAACTCGCTACGGGAAATATTCGCTATTTTAATATCAGCATGAATAAACCAAAGAATATCACCTTTGGCATGTTTTATAGCCTCATTCATTTGAATTGCTCGTCCTTTTTTACTTCTTATCAAAAGAACTCGATCACAAAAGCTCACAGTCCCGTCAGTACTACCTCCATCTGAAACAATAATTTCATCCTCGAGGTCACACCAACACAAAAGCTGTTTTATTAAATCAGGCAGAAGATTCTCTTCATTAAACACAGGAATGACAATTGAAATAGCCCTCTTCTTACGCATCTCTCGTCAAATTTGGAGAGCACCGCTGCAGCTACTCCCTTTACCAGCTAAACACCCAAAACAATGGTCGTCAACAGTAATCCGACTATTCTTTAAATCCGATGGATTGAGTTTTGAAATATGAATTTTTTTTTGCCCGAGCGCAGGAAGTTCTAACATTTGGTTAAAATCACAATCATAAACAAATCCTTGCCAATCGACACTTATCATTTTTTTACACATCACTTTGGCCAGATTAGATTTATTAAAGTTTCTTCGCAATAAAGAAGAATAATTATCAAGTTCGCCAGTTCGAATAAGGTAGTCTTTAAATCTTTTAATTGGCATATTTGTTAAAGTTAACAATTCATTAAACTGCACCCCGAACTCAGATAAGGCGCCTCTGTATTCATCGACCAATTCATCTGAATCAGGCGGCAAGAATGCCCCATTTGGATTATAAACCAAATCTAGAACCAACTCTTTTTTAATACCATAACCAACTTTATTTAATTGCTGTAAGCCAAAGATACTTTTTGAGAAGACTCCTTTACCCCTTTGAGAGTCTACGTTTTTCTCACTAAAACAAGGCAGGGATGCGATTATTTTAATTTGGTTTTTAGCAAAAAATTGCGGTAACTTTTTATTACGAAGGTCGTAGAGGACTGTTAGATTACAACGATTAGATATCGATAACCCTCTTTCTACTAATTTATCAATAAGGAATATAAAGTGTGGGTTCAACTCAGGCGCCCCCCCGGTTATATCAACATTTTTACTTGTACTCAGATCAATAAAATTGAGAACTAACAACATTGTTTGTTTGGTCATTAATTCGGTTCTAGAGGGTCCCGCTTCAACATGACAATGGGAACAGGCTTGATTGCATTTATAACCAAGATTTAATTGGATAGTATCCAGACCGCTTCTTTCTAATGTAAACATTTTTGCAATTGTGTCAGTCAATGAATGTAAATTTTCTCTTCTCAGAAGAGTTAAGCACTTTATTTTTTCTTTCTAAACGAAAACGTTCTAAATTGTCAACAAATCGCGTGTGAGCTCTTAACAAAATTTGCGTTGCTAAGATAGCAGCATTTTCAGCATTATCTATGGCAACGGTGGCTACAGGTACTCCAGCAGGCATTTGCACGATTGAATATAAAGAATCTAATCCCTGCATTTTTGTTGATGAGATCGGGACTCCAATTACTGGCAAAATAGTAAGAGAGGCAATCATCCCTGGTAAATGGGCAGCGCCACCAGCCCCTGCTATAACAGCTGAAAAATTTCTTTTATAAAGACCACTTGCATACTCAAACATTTTCTCTGGTGTTCTATGTGCAGACACTATATCTACTTCGAAAGGAACCTTTAGCTGTTTTAGACATTCGATCGCTTTGTTCATCACGTCAAAGTCTGACTCGCTTCCCATTATCACTGCAATCAAAGGTTCATTAGCCATTTATTTCTCCCTTAAATAAACTGTTCCAATAGCTGATTAGCGATTACTTCTGCGGCTCCTACGGTTTCGTCTAAAACCGTAACGTGTCCAATCTTGCGGCCGGGTCTATTTGCCCTCTTTAAATAATCATGCCTAAAAATTTGCCTATCGTTTTTCTGATTGAGCATTTCTATTATTTTTTCAGTTCTAGTTTCCGAATCCGATGCGAAAACGTTAAATGAAACGGAGCTAAATATCAACTTACTGGGAAGTACTGAAAGCCCGCTTACTGCTCTTATGTGCTGTTCAAATTGAGAAACAGAACAAGCCTCAATAGAAAAGTGTCCGCTGTTATGTGGACGGGGTGACAGTTCATTGATTAAGATTTTACCCTCTTTTGATTGAAAAAATTCTATCCCTAAAATGCCAACGTAATCTAATTTTTCAACTATACTTTTTGCGAGTGATTGTATACGGTTTTTATTCTCTATAGTTATGTCGGCTGGAGCTTTACATAATTTAAGCACATTAGTTTCGCCATCCATTTCGATCTCTACTATCGGCAAAAATTCAACCCGTCCAAACACATCACGAGCCACCATTATCGCAAGTTCTTTTTCGATTTTTACGGTTTCTTCAATATATCCTGGGGTGGTAATTGCTCTTAACTGCTCCTCATTAAATATCTTGATAACACCTCTTCCATCGTATCCTCCTAGGCGAGCTTTCCAGATCAATGGAAAAATATGCTTATCGTCATCGCTATCATTAATTTCAGAAAAGAATCCGACAGGGAATCCTAATTCAAATAGCGTCCTCTTCTGCAAAAGCTTATCCTGGATCATCCCCATAATAGAGGCTTGAGGTCTAATGATATGGTTTTTTTCTTCTAGCGTTTTAAGGCATTCATGGTCAACTTTTTCGATATCAAAAGTTAGAACATCGACAATATTCGAAAAATCCATTAAATCTTGAGAATTGTTGAAATCACCCTTTATTAGTTTGTCACAACAGGAAGAAGCCGAACAGTTTTTATCAGGATCAAGTATATAAACAGTTTTGCCGAGCTTTTTTGCAGGCTCAAGCATCATCTGCGCAAGCTGACCCCCACCGGCAACTCCGATTATATTTAATTCTTTTTGTTTCGTAGAATCACTGTATTGCATTGGTTTCTCTCAATGAAAATCTCAATTCACTCTGATATTTTTGATAATGGTTATATCTTATAAATAACATTTTTGATAGTATTAACTATAGAAAAGTTCAATCTACTGTAAGTTTGCAAACAAATCTATTTAAAGCAACCATCCACCATC
This sequence comes from Pseudomonadota bacterium, assembly GCA_036158955.1. Lineage (GTDB taxonomy): Bacteria > Pseudomonadota > Gammaproteobacteria > TMED69. Next base: position 17,518 of record JAYYFI010000018.1, on the reverse strand, counting down.
TATTAGGATTATATTACGAAATGGGAAAGGATAAGAAAAACAATTTGAGTAAACCATCAAAAGAAGAAGCAATTGAGGCAGTTCGGACACTTATACGCTGGGCCGGAGACGACCCTTCAAGAGAAGGCCTGATTGATACCCCAAAGAGGGTTGTAAACTCTTATACGGAATTTTTTTGCGGTTATGCTCAAGATCCAGAAGCTGTACTTTCAGCGACATTTTCTGAAACTCAAAATTATGATGAAATGGTCATCCTTAAAAATATGCGATTAGAAACACATTGCGAACACCACATGGTTCCAATAATTGGAAAAGCGCATGTAGGTTACCTCCCTTCAGGGAAAGTAGTGGGGTTAAGTAAAATTGCACGATTAGTTGACGTCTATGCGAAACGTTTACAGATTCAAGAGAAGCTAACCTCACAAATTGCAGACACGCTTGAAGAAATTCTCAAACCTAAAGGAGTTGGGGTGGTCATCGAGGCACAACATCAGTGTATGACAACCAGAGGTGTCCACAAACCCGGAACTAGCGCAATAACAAGTCGAATGCTAGGCGCGTTTCGAACAGACTCAAACACACGGCGCGAATTTCTGAGTATCATTCAGCGACAAGATTCAGATGGATTAATGGTATAAAAAATCTATCGTTTAGATTTTTGTGGAACAGGATCATAACCCTTTCCACCAAATGGATTACACCTAATAATTCTCATCACTGACAACCAGAGACCCTTGCGAATTCCATATTCAGATAAAGCTTCTTTCGCATAAGATGAACAAGAGGGAGTGAATCGACATGACGGGGCCAAAAAAGGCGAGATATACTTGATGTAAATATTGATAAACTGAACCAATAAGAAACGGGGCAAATGCTTCACTTTTCAATAAGCTCCCAGTCAGTCCCTTTTGTTCCATCTTTTAATAGTATATTTTTCTCAATCAATTGATCTCTTATCTTATCAGCTGTCTTAAAATCTTTATTTCTTCTCGCTTCATTTCTTCTTGATATATATTTCATAATCTCATTTTCATCTAACTGAACCGAGTCAGACGATTTTAACCACGCATCCGGACTTTCTTTTAACAAACCCAATAGATCTGCTCCATCTCTAAGTTCTTGTAAAAGCTCTGATCGTCCTTCCGATTTTTTTGAATTCTTAATTTCTTTGCATACTTTAAACATGACAGAAAGTGCTTCTGGTGTATTTACGTCAGAGGATAAAGCTTCTTTAATCCTATTACTGTTCGGCTGAATTGGGCTCTTGGCTGAATTAAGCTGAAAATCCATCAAAACACGATAAATTTTATCAAGACTTTGTCTGGCTCTCTGGAGACTTTCAGAAGTCCAATCGAGTGGTTGCCGATAATGTGTGCTAATAAGGGCAAATCGAACTACCTCACCAGGCTCCTTTTTTAGTAGATCCCTAACCCTAATAATATTACCCAAAGATTTCGACATCTTTTGACCATCTATTGTTACGTGCCCGTTGTGAACCCAATAATTTGCATATTTTTCATTATGAAAAGCGCACTCACTCTGCGCTATTTCATTTTCATGGTGAGGAAAAATCAAATCCATTCCACCGCCATGGATATCAATACTTGATGAAAATATCTTTCTCGACATAGCCGAACACTCAATATGCCAGCCTGGCCGACCGTAACTCCAATCACTATCCCACCCAGGATTTCCGTTTTTTGAAGGCTTCCACAGTACAAAGTCTGCTGGATTCCTCTTATACGGTGCGACCTCAACGCGTGCTCCGGCCAACATTTGTTCTTGGTTTCGTTTTGAGAGCTTGCCATAATCTTGAAATTTGTTAACTTCAAATAAGACATGACCATCTGCGATATATGCAAATTTTTTTTCAATAAGATCGCTAATCATTTTAATAATTTCATTAATATTATCCGTAACCCGAGGCTCACTTGAGGGTGTCAAAACGCCAAGTCGTTGCATATCTTCTCTATATGCCGCGATGAACTTTTTCGTAACCTCCCTATAAGAAACCCCGTTTTCAGATGCTACTGCAAATATCTTGTCATCGATGTCAGTGTAATTCCTTGCATACAAAACGCTTGGATAAGCAGACTTAAGCAAGCGATACAGAATATCAAATACAATTGCAGGTCTCGCATTTCCTACATGAGGAAAATCGTAAACCGTTGGCCCGCAGACATACATTGTGACTCTCTTTTCCGTTTGGGGCTGAAAGGTTTTCATGGACTTCGAAAGAGTGTCATATAAGGTGATAGTCATTGTCCTAATTTTGAATCTTTAGAGTAATTTATAAATTGTTAGATTTTTAACTATTGAACAATAAATATCAATAATCATACAATATACCAAATAAGTTAGGTAAACCAAAATGAGTAACGATAACAAATCAATTTTTTTTGAATCGAGGACATCCGTCGAACAAGTAGAAGAAGGGACATCTTTAGCACCGAAATTTAACAATGAAGGTCTCATTCCCGTTACTACGAGTGAATGGGGAAGCGGATTAGTTTTAATGATGGGCTTTATGAACAATGATGCATTGATCCTCACTATAGAGTCTGGTTTTGCCCATTATTGGAGTAGAAGCAGAAAAAAAATATGGAAAAAAGGTGAAACCAGCGGAATGTATCAATCTGTGAAAGACCTTAGAATTGACGACGATCAAGATGCAATTTGGATGCAAGTAGAGCTAGCTGGGGATCAAGCAAGCTGTCATGTTGGTTATAAATCTTGTTTTTATCGGGCTATTCCAATCGGCAAGGGTCCCGTCGAATTAGAATTCAAAGAAACGGAAAAAGTGTTCGACCCTGAAACAAAATATGGAGACCTCCCTAACCCAACAAAATTATAGCTTTACTTTTTTAAAAAGAATCTTTTCTCTTTCGAACTTCAGCAAAAACTTCGATGTTGGTTTTATCGCCCATATCTATTGTGTCTCTTATGAAGTCACTATGAGGCCTTAAAAAAGGGTTCGTTTTCTTCTCTTCAGCAATAGTAGTAGGAACTGTAGGTAAGTTTTTTTCTCTTAATGCCAGAACGCCAGCCCCTCGGCATTTTAAGTCTTCGTTACGTGGTTCAATTGTTAAAGCAAATTCCAGATTAGATTTGGTATATTCATGTGCACAATAAACTAAAGTTTCATCAGGCAGTTGCATTATTTTATCTAAACTTTCCCACATTATTTCGGGTGTGCCCTCAAATAATCTTCCACACCCAAGAGCGAACAAAGTGTCACCTACAAATATTCTATTTTGATCAGGAAAATAGTAGGCAACATGCCCAAGCGTATGCCCAGGCACATCAAGTACCTTTATTCTAAAGCTACCAAGCTGAATGTCTTCTCCATCTTTAACAGCTTCATCAGCTCCCGGTATCCGTCCGTTTTCTAAGTCATATGTTGAACAAAATATTTGGCAACCCCATTTTTTTTTCAACGCGATATTTCCTCCGACATGATCATGATGATGATGAGTATTCAAAATGTGGGTCAGACTCCATCCTTTCTCTTCTAAAAATTTCGTGATCACTTTTTCATCTGGTGTATCAATTGAAATCACAGTCCGCCCAGTTGAATCGGCGAGAATAAAGCCGTAATTATCTGTTAAGCAGGGAATCATATGTAAGTGGTAATTGACCATTTAAATCTTATCTTGCACTAATCCGAAAACTTACCTAAGGTATCATGATATTTAATAGAAATGAACAGTTTGAGATTAACAAGATGAAAACTCTGATTTTAAATGCCAGAATTGTAAATGAAAACGATATCAAAGAACTCGATCTACTAATAGAGAACGGCCGCATTACTCAAATAGAAAAAGATCTCCAACACAAAGGCGTGGATGAAATTATTGACGCTGAAAATTTATATCTATTACCTGGTATCATAGACGATCAGGTTCATTTTCGTGAACCCGGATTAACCAAAAAGGCAACAATTGCAACTGAGTCACAGGCTGCTGTAACAGGTGGTGTAACCAGTTTTATGGAGATGCCTAATGTAGTCCCACCTACTACAAACATGGAAGCAATCAAACAAAAGATTTCAATTGCACAATCTACCTCATTTGCTAACTTTTCATTTTATATCGGCGCTACTAACGACAACATTACTGATTTGTTGGCATTAGATGATCAGCTTGTCTGTGGGGTGAAAGTTTTTATGGGGGCATCAACAGGTTCTCTGTTAGTTGACGATATTGACGCACTTCATAGTATTTTTTCTTCTGTTAAGGTTCCAATCGTTACACACTGTGAAGATAACGAAACAATATTAGAAAATTATCATAAAGCAAAAGCCAAGTACGGTGACAAAATTCCTGTCTCAATGCACCCATCGATTCGAAGCGCAGATGCATGCGAAAAGTCAACGCGTCTCGCGATATCTTTGGCTCAAGAGTATGATAGTGATCTCCATGTACTGCACATTTCTACCGCCCAAGAACTAAAACTTTTCTCAAATGCACCAATCGAGGAAAAACGAATAACCGCTGAGGTCTGTGTACATCATTTATGGTTCAATCAGGACGATTATTCCGAACTTGGAAATCTAATCAAATGCAATCCTGCTATAAAAACAAAATTCGACCAACAGGCTTTAATCCAAGCGGTGAATTCTAACAAACTTGATATTATAGCTACTGACCATGCTCCCCATACCATCGAGGAAAAAATGGGTAATTACTCAAAAGCGCCAGCTGGTATTCCCCTGGTCCAGCACTCATTATTAAGCCTAATTGATCATTTTAAAAAGGGGAAACTTACATTAGAGACTATTGTAGAAAAAGCCTGTCATAATCCAGCAATAAGATTTGCAGTTAAAGAACGAGGCTTTATCCGGGAAGGCTATCATGCGGATCTAGTTCTTATTAATTTAAATAAATCAACAACCGTTAGTAAAGATAATATCCTATACAAATGTGGTTGGTCACCATTTTTAGATCACACATTTCAGTCAAAGATTGAAAAAACTATCGTAAATGGACGTGTGATTTATGATGGTAAAAATGTAATCCCATCTAATCGGCTTGTATTCCCTCTCAAATTCAACCGAAATTACTAAATTACAAACGCCTATCGATTCGTGTATCTACAAAATCTGTCTTGGCGTCAATTCTTTGGATATCAGAAATCTGCATATTCTTTTTTGGCAAGGCTTGCAGTGTGTTAGCCATCATTTTTTTTTGATGAAAAGATACAAATGCCAGATAGTTATTCACTGAAGGAATATTAGAGGTGGAAATAAAATTTGCACCTGACCTGAAATCAGTTGAAGGCAATCTCCTTTGAGCCACTAAATCGTCAATTGAAATTGTATCAGCACTGCGTTTTTTAAGGTTCGAATAATAAGAATTATTATCCACATTAAACGGTTTAGGCGCTTTATTTTTATTTGTAATTAAGCCAATTGCCGCTAGGCCTGCCCCAGCAGCGCCACCAAAAAGAGCGCCTCCCGCCAATTTTATAGCCGGAGCAATTTTATCATTAGATAATGACCGGTAAACTGCCCCTACTATTGGAATATGGTGAAGTGGATTTATCAGATCCAAAACATCTTTGAAATTAAAACCGTCACTACCGAAAAACTTGTTAACAAAACCTTTCTTAGATGTAATGTTAGAGCTAGTATTCGACTGTTCAAGTTTATGGGGTAATTTTAGTTCTGACATAGTTAAAAATATTATTTTTCATAAAGTTATTATTCATATAGTTTATGCAAACCACGTGCCAAAAATAAACCCGGATTTTGGGAGGAAATTCATTTTTGTCGGCATAATTTTGCCGATAGTGGAATAATTGTGTATCTTGAGAGTCTTATAAAAAATAAAGTAGATAGGAGTTTTAACATTAAATTCAGACAAAAACCTATAATGCTAATAACTTTCTGGTTTACTGTGGTAGGAGCCTGTTCAGCAAATACCATTGAATCAAAAGGCAGAATTAACTGGGAAAGACTTGATATAGAGGAAAAAAAAATTAACCTAGAAAACAGAAATCTCCAGTTCAAAATAATTAAATTGCAAATGGAGGCATGTAAAGAGATTTATGGTGCTGATTTACAAGCAAAAACAGCATGCGTCAAAAAGTATATGCTTCAACTATCAGAAATATTTGAAAATAAGCAGGATACTTAGAAGGATACGGTAAAAGCTGTGTTTCTGGGGGTAAAGACTAAACTAGAATCAATTATTTAAATAACTTATTGAAAAAGGTTTAATTGATTAAAAAAACCCCACAAAAACACCCGAAATATGCGCAATTAAGGGTAAAATTTTAAAATCAAAAAAAACCGAGGAAATGCCGTTTGTAAACAGCTATAATTGAATGGTAAAAATAAAAAACAACTAGAATCAATAATCAGATGATGAGGATACTCTAATGCCAATGGACACAAGTACTGAACTATTTGTAAAAAATTTAGCCGAAAATAATGGCCCAGCATTTCACGAGTTACCGGTGGATAAATGTCGTGAAGTATACAAGGAACTTGTGAGCCAATTATCTGGTGAGCTAGCAGATATTGGCGAAATTAGGGAATTATCAATACCCGGAGGAAATAGCGAAATCAAAATTAGAGTGTACTCGCCCAAAAAAACAACAAAAAATATGCCAGCAGTTGCTTATTTTCATGGGGGTGGTTGGGTGATTGGTGATTTAGACACTCATGACCCTGTTTGTAGACGCTTATCTGCAAAATCAGATTGTTTGTTCTTTTCCGTCGAATATCGACTTGCGCCCGAAAATAAATATCCATCTGGGATAGACGATTGTATTACAGCAACCCAATGGATCCATGACAATGCAACTGAGCTAGGGGTTGACTCAAAGAGAATCGGAGTTGCAGGCGATAGCGCAGGTGGAAATATGGCCGCAGTTGTAGCTCAAGAACTAAAAAATATTGTTTCATATCAGCTTTTGATGTGTCCCGCAGTGGACTTATCCGACAAAAGCTATCCGTCCAGAGAAGAGTATGGCCAAGGAGAATATTTACTTTCAATGAAAGATATGCTTTGGTTTGGAGGACATTTATCTGATGATTTGGAGCAATTATTAGAACCAAAAGCATCTCCTATTTCAAATAATAATTTATCCGGACTACCACCAGCCTTAACCGTGACTGCTGGGTGTGATCCCCTTTGCGATGAAGGGAAAGCTTATGCAGATAAGCTATCTGAAGCTGGAGTTGATTCAGAATATAAATGTTATGAAGGCACCATTCATAATTTCTACCAGTTTCCACTTGCTTTGGAAACAGCCCTAGAGGGTCTTGATTTTATGGCTGCGAGACTAAAAGAGCGCCTTTAAAATAAAATTATTATTCATCTAGCTTATTGATATTCTCAAATAGGTGCCCGTATTCACATCTTCTGCTATGAGCGGGCTGTACCGGATTATCGAGAAGTTCCCTAATATCAAATAAAACGGGTTCAACCCATGACGTATCTACCTCATATTCAATTAACGATACTTTGAAACTCATAATAGCATCTTCTTTTTGTAAGAAATCACCACCAGAAAAACGATCAGCATTGCAATATAAAAAATAGCCAATGTCATCGACTATAAAATTCATTCGACGGAGAACCCATACATATAAATCCATTTGTCTTTTATATGCCATTTTCCATGGTTCATCGATAGATAGTTCTCTGTCTGGACTCTTAAGTGATGTGCTTTTATAGTCTATGACATGTAATTTATTACTTTTTAAATTTAGCCAGACATCATCCAAGCCACCACCAATTTTCAAATTTGAAGGTTCGTGTACAGTATTCAATCTGCCCTGAGCGCCAAAATGTAAACTTTGCGTCCATAGTTCGAAGTCTTTATGTTTGAATGGGACCAAATGATCTAATCCCAATTCTATTAGAAATGGATGGGGTCGTTGGATCTCTCGAAACCTTGCAAAATCTTTTTTTAAAAGAACATCCGTGGCCTCATTTATATTAAAACCAGGCATTGATGGAAATTTAATTCCTTTTACCTGCTCGAGAAAGAAACAGGCGGGACATTTTATGAAATTTTCAATCCTTGTCCTACTTAATTCATAAGGAGATTCATGTCCAAATTTATAAATTCCTCTATGACGCTTTTTACCGATAGCTTTTACCATAAAAAATTTCTCAAGATGCGATCATAAATACTATCCCTGCAACAATTAAAATCATACCAAAAACTTCCAATACAGAGGATTTTTCCTTAAAAATTAAAACCGAAGCCAAGAAAGTAAATACCAGCTCTATCTGACCAACAGCTCTTACCTGGGCTGCACTGTGCATTGTAAACGCCGTAAACCACGCTATTGAAGCAATTATCCCTGCGACACCAACAGAAACAGATTCCTTCCAATAAAAGAACATTAACGGAATCGTTTCTCTCTCGCGAACATGGATAATAACACCCAAACAAATGGACTGAACAGTTAACGCTATAACAAGCGTAAAAGCAGCACTCATCAAAAAGCTACCATCATATTCCAAAGATAATGCAGCAGCTCTATAAAGCACTACGGAAAGACCTAGTGCAGCACCTGATCCCAAGCCCCAGATAGTTGAACTGTCAGAGAAGCTTTTGAAAATACCGCCAAATGGATCGTTGATATCTTTTACGGCCAACAGGATAACCCCAAAAGTTGTAACCAGCAAAGCTAGAAGTTCATTTATTGTCAGAGGCTCCCCAAGAATAAAATAGCCCAGAATCGCAACTTGGACTAACTCCGTTTTTGAAAAAACTGTACCAACTGCAAAATTTCTACGGCCAAATAATGATATGAGCAAAAATGTAAAAACTATCTGCGCTATTCCGCCTGCGACACAATAAAAAAAGAATTCTGTCGATGGTGTAGGGATTGCATAACCCAAATAACGATTTAAAAAAAATAGATAGATAATTGCAAATGGAAAGGCAAACAAAAATCTCGTATATGATGCCCCGAGGGTGGTTAGTTGGGAGGCAGCTTTTTTTTGAAGAGCAGAACGAAGATTCTGGAAAAAAGCCCCAAAGACGGTTATCAATACCCATGGCTCAATCATAAGCAATCCAGGTATTCTAATTTCTCTCTGACGTTGATTTCAATATTTATCGGCCAATTGGATCTACAAACTGCATTGTTAATTCTTTAGGAAGACTGAACACAACCTCCTCTTTTATTCCAGGAACTTCCGTGACTTCTAAACCACCTCTATCCTTTAATTTTTTCACAACTTGCTCAACGAGGATCTCTGGGGCTGACGCTCCTGCCGTAACACCAACGCTCTCTTTATCAACAAGCCAGGAATCCTTTATTTCATTTGCGTTATCAATTAAAAAAGCTGAGATACCCTGTTTTTCTGCGATTTCTTTAAGTCTGTTTGAATTAGAACTGGTTTGTGATCCCACAACCAAAATCAGGTCACATTTTCCAAGCATGTCTTTTACAGCATCTTGCCTATTTTGCGTAGCATAACAAATGTCCTTTTTTTTAGGGCCAACTATCGCCGGAAAATTTTTTCTCAAAGCATCAATTACTTCAGAAGTATCATCCATAGATAGGGTTGTCTGAGTAACAAACGCTAAAAACGATGGGTTTTTAACTTTAAGATTATTTACATCGTCAACCGATTCAACCAAATAGATGCCACCTTGATTATTAGTTTTTGTTTTATATTGACCGAGCGTCCCTTCCACTTCAGGATGCCCCGCATGTCCGATAAGAATACACTCTCTTCCTTCGTCTTGATATCGGTTCACTTCCATATGAACTTTTGTCACCAAAGGGCATATGGCGTCAAAAACTCTCAATTGTCTTCTGTCAGCCTCTTCTTTAACTGCCTTAGCAACGCCATGGGCGCTAAATATTACTGTGCTGTCATCAGGAACTTCGTCCAATTCATCGACAAACACTGCACCTTTATCACGAAGACCATCAACAACATATTTATTGTGAACAACCTCATGCCTTACATAAACAGGGGCTCCGAATAGCTCCAAGGCCCGCTCAACTATTCCTATTGCTCTATCGACTCCCGCACAAAAACCTCTAGGATTTGCTAACTGAATTCTCATACTCATTCCTAAAAATCTTAATTATATGGTTTAAAATGATAACCTTCCACTATATCTTTTACTATTTTGAATCTGATTTATTAAGGACAACTTGAGTATATATCAAAAGAGCTGCTCCAATGGTAATGGATGAATCTGCTATATTAAAGTTTGGCCAGGAATAATCTCCATAAAATACATAAATAAAATCGATAACGTAACCATTAATCAATCTATCTAATAAGTTACCTATGGCTCCAGCTAAAATAAAAGTAATCGAGAAACATTCTAGCTTTGATGTATTAACAGTTTTGCCTATCCAAAAAATTAGTACTAATGAAATACAGGTTGAAACAAGTACTAAGAACCACCTTTGCCATCCCGATTGATCGCTAAGTATCCCAAAAGCAGCTCCTTGATTATAGATTAGTTGAAAACTCAGACCAGGAAAAATATTGAGAGGTTCGCCGTAAACTAAAAAATGGTCTAAAAATATTTTTGAGGCCTGATCCGCTAAAAGAATCAAAGTAAATGTAGCAACAACAGGAAAAAATTTCTTCATTATTTTTATTCAACAGTTAAAATTTTTCTAGCAATCTCACAATCTATTTTCACTTGCTTCGCCATTTCTCCAAATGAGTCGAATTTCATATCGCTCCTTATAAACTCAACAAATTCGACCTTTACCCTTTTCCCGTAACAAACTTCATGAAAATCAAATAAATGAACCTCAAGTACAAACATTGGATCTCTTATAATTGGCCTAGAGCCCACATAACCAACTCCATTTAGTTTTCTAGCACTTAAGCCGTCTACTTTTACGGCAAAGATACCGGAAAGAGGCGTTTTAAATTTATTTAAATTCAAGTTAATAGTAGGGAACCCCCATTCCTTACCACGTTTGTGTCCATGACATACTTTCCCGCCTATAAAATAACGGTAACCGAGAGCACATTCAGCAAATTTCAGATTCCCTCTTTTCAATGAGCGTCGAATCGAGGTGCTCGAAATTCTAGTGCCATCCAATTTAAAAGGCGGCACGACTTCAAGATTAAAATCAAACTGAGTACGTTTTTTTTGCAAAAAGTTTTGATCTCCCTCTCGGCCTTTACCAAATTTAAAATCATGCCCTATAATAAAGTGCTTAATATCCAACTTTTTCATTAAAATTTCGTAGAAAAAATCGTCAGCAGTACACTCAGCTAGAGATTGATCAAATTTAAGTACTAGCAATCTGTTAATATTTTTAGACTTAATTATTTCTATTTTTTCACGTAATCGCATCAGTCTATCATTGGGGCTGGAGGCACCAAAATATTCAGAGGGCTGTGGCTCAAAAAGGATTACAAGAGTAGGCATATCGAGTGTTTTACCAGCTTTAATGAGACGCTTGATCAAATCGCCGTGGCCAAGATGTATTCCATCAAAGTTGCCAATTGTCGCAACGTTACCACTGTGAGTAGGTCTCAGATTAGTAATCCCTCGGATCAATTCCATTTATTTAAATTTTCCCAAATTGTGATGAAAAGAAATTTAATTTAAATTCCATATAAGCGGTGAATTTTGCCTTTGTTCATTCCTAGTACGATAGAAACGATTAAATAACTTATACATCCAATGACTATCAAGCAGAAAAGGTAAAAGAAACGAAGCCAAAAGGCAATTTCCACGTTAAAAGTGGTCTTAGGTATAGACCAGGATAGTACAGTCAACATAATAACCGAGGCGATTAATATTCTCAAACAATTAAAAACTCCCTCTTTCGTAAACTTCTCTTCAGAAGTTTTAAGAAAAATGAAAAGCAAACTAACGTTCAACCAAGCAGCTATAGAAGTCGCCAGTGCCAATCCGGTGTGACCAAAATATTGCATCAAAAACAAGTTTAAAATTGTATTTACAACAAGCGCAATGACAGCGATTTTCACAGGGGTAACCATATCTTTCGTAGCGAAATAGGTTGTTACTAGAACCTTGATGAGTATAAAAGCAGGTAAACCGATTGCATAAGCACGCAAACTCTTTATACACTGCTGAACATCATTAGTGGTCATTTCGCCGTAGTGAAACAGTGATATAATTATCGGCTCTGCCAATAGAATAATACCGCTTGCGGAGGGAATGCTCAAAAATAGAGCCCAATTTATTGAATGCCTTACAGCATTATTAAATTTTTTAAATTCAGAATTAATCGCTAGTTTAGATAAACTTGGTAATATAGCTGTAGCCAGAGCTATCCCGAAAATACCAAGCGGCAACTCAATTATTCGGTCAGAGTAATAGAGCCAGCTTATACTTCCGGCTACCAAAAAAGATGCAATAATTGAGTCTATCAAAATATTCAATTGCGCAACTGAGCCCCCTATGATTCCTGGTATCATTAACTTGAAGACCCTTTTTACGCCATCATGTTTAAATCCAAGATTTAAAGTAAGATGAAGGCCTAGTTTACGCACACTTAAATATTGCAATGCAAGCTGTAATATGCCCCCAATAAAAACTCCAATCGCTAAACTATAAATGGGCTCAGAAAGGAGTGGGCTCAAGAATATCGCAACCGTGATTATCGATATATTCAATAAGGCAGGCGTAAACGCGGGAATTGCAAATTTACCAAAAACATTAAGAACACTTGCCAAGAGTGCCGTCAAGGAAATAAAAACAAGATATGGAAAGGTAATTTTTAACAATTCAACCGACAAAAGATACCTATCAGATTCACGCTCAAAACCAGGAGCAAAGACCATAATAACGAAAGGAGATATTAATATACCGATGGTCACCACCAAACCTAAAACGGTACTCAAGGCTCCAAATTGCGCGTTAAGAAACTCACTCAGACTTTTTCGGTCATGTTTTTCTTTATATTCGGTTAAAACTGGTATGAAAGCGTTTGAAAATGCCCCCTCCGCAAAAAATCGGCGAAACAAATTTGGAATTTTAAACGCAATGAAAAAAGCATCGGTAGCAACACTAGCTCCAAACAAACGAGCTATCAGCATATCCCTGAGATATCCAAGCAAACGGGAGAGAAGGGTTAATTTCCCGATTATTGTTGTTGAACGTAATATTTGTTTAAACAAATTTAGACCTTAGACATTTAAAATTTCCTCGCATTAAAGTAAACTAAAGAACTTTTATTGACAACTCAAACATTTAGGACAGTAAGTATAAATTATCAAGGAGTAATAATTGGCTAATTCAAACCAATCAAGAAAACGAGCTAGACAAGCCGAAAGTCGCAGAAAACATAATGCTGGTAGACGATCTATGCTTCGAACTAGCATAAAGAAAGTATTAAAAGCGATCTCCGCCCAAGAAAAGGAAGATGCAACCTTAGCCTTTCAAACAGCAGTGCCAATTGTAGATAAAATGGCCGGCAAAAGAATTATTCACAAGAACAAAGCAGCGCGGATAAAAAGCAGGCTTGCTAGAAAAATTAAACTAATTTCAGCCTAATTAAAGTCAGGCAAGCACGAGGTTATCTCTATGAACAACCTCCGGTTCTCTCGAAAATCCCAATAAATCCTCTATTTCTGAAGAAGGTCTTCCAATTATTTCTTCACACTCCTCGCTAGAGTAGTTAGAAAATCCAGTAGCGATTTTTGTCGAACTCTTATTTAATACTTCGATTAGGTCACCTCTCTCAAAACTACCACTTATATTTCTAATTCCAACAGGCAATATGCTCCCTCCTCTTTTAAGCAGAGCGATACAAGCCCCATCATCCAAAACTATTGAACCCTTTATACTCGATAAACCACCTAGCCATTGCTTTCTTGCTGTTATCTTTTCTGAATCCGAAAATAATAACGTGCCGACTTCATGTCCCTTTGAGATATCCAATAAGATATTATTTTTAAGGCCGGATGCAATTATAGTAGACGTAGCAGATCTGGATGCTAACCTTGCCGCTTCGATCTTAGTAACCATTCCACCCCTACCCCAACTACCTCCCCCTCCAGCAAAAGTATCCAACTGAGCCGAGTGGACGTCAGATTCTTTAACTAATCTCATTTTAGAGGTTTTTTTAGGGTCATCGGTCATCAATCCATCTTGATCGGTCAAAACCACTAGTAAATCAGCTTCGATTAGATTACAAACCAATGCTGCCAGTTTGTCATTATCACCGAGGGTTAATTCAGACGTTGCCACCGTATCGTTTTCATTGATTATCGGAATTACGGGAAAGTCTAAAAGAGTTATTAATGTACTTTTTGCATTCAAATAGCGCGCTCTATCCGCAAAATCATCATGGGTTAATAACAACTGAGCAACCTTGACTCCATATTCCAGAAAGGATCGAAACCATACTTGAGATAATCCAATTTGACCAACCGCAGCGGCAGCCTGGAGCAAATTTAATTCCACGGGTCTATCTTTCCAACCTAGATTTGATGCTCCTTCGGCAACAGCCCCCGAAGACACTACAACAATCTGATGTTCAAGTGAGACGAGCTGGGAGATCTGACTTGCCCAGTCCGAAATCAGTTTACCATTCAAACCCAGACCATTTTTAGTGACCAAAGAACTCCCTATCTTGACGACCCATCGCTTGGAGCAACCTAATTCTTTTCTTAGTTGCAAGATATTATGATTCATAAACCACTCGTTTCTGTCTATGTTCGTTTAACCACTCCCAAATCTGATATTTCAGCTCTTTTAGACCAAATTTTTTCAAACTGCTTATCGCAAAAATGGGCATATTCAATCCAATATTTCTCAATTGCTTTTTAGCTGCTTCAATATCATTATCATGAACAAGATCCCTTTTGTTTAAAACAATCCATCTGGGCTTTTTTTCTAGTTCCTGTGAAAAATTTGATAGTTCTTGATTGACCTTAAAATATTGAGGAATTATTCCTTCCAAATCATGGTCCACTGCTAAATCAATTAAATGAAGCAATAAGGAGGTTCGCTCTAAATGCTTTAAAAATTGAGTTCCTAAGCCAATTCCTTCTGACGCCCCTTCAATTAGGCCTGGGATATCCGCAACTACGAAACTTGCATCGATATCGATTTTAGCAACTCCTAAGCTTGGATAAAGGGTTGTAAAAGGATAATCCGCTATCTTTGGTGTTGCATCGGAGATTGCAGAAATGAGCGATGATTTACCAGCATTTGGCAAGCCAAGTAAACCAACATCTGCTAGCAACTTAAGTTCTAATCGTAATTCTCGACTATCTCCAAACGTACCCTTTGTGAATTTTCTCGGTGCTCGATTAGTGCTCGATTTAAACTTTGCATTACCTAGCCCTCTGCGGCCGCCTTGCGCAACCAATAAGCTCGCGCTATCAACTACCAATTCACCAATAAGTTCGTTTGTTAAATTATCAAACACCAGAGTGCCGCACGGAACTACAATATCAAGCGATTCAGCCGAAGCGCCTGTCCTGTTAGATCCTGAACCAGGTGAACCGTTCTTCGCCTTGAATCTTTTTTTATGTCTAAAATCTATCAACGTGTTAACACGTTGATCGGCTATTAAGTTAACGTCGCCACCGTCACCGCCGTCACCACCATCTGGACCGCCAAAAGCAATGTATTTTTCCCGCCTAAAGCTCAGACAACCATCGCCCCCTTTTCCAGCCTTAACGAATATCGAGGCCTCATCTACGAACTTCATGTCAGCACCTTTTAATTAGTCACAGGATAATCAAGCGCAAACATACACCTTAAATAAAAGAATCTAACCCAATAATTCTACGCTTACTGTTTTTTTTCTCCGGGACCCTTTTAACGAAAAGGAAACTGAGCCATCTACCAAAGCAAATAACGTGTGATCCCTACCACATCCTACATTATCACCAGGATGAAAGTTCGTCCCTCTCTGCCTAACTAATATGTTACCGGCTTTTACCTTCTGGCTACCGTATTTCTTGACACCCAGCCTCTTGGACTCGGAATCTCTCCCATTTCTGGTGCTTCCTCCAGCTTTTTTATGTGCCATCTCATTTATCCTTTATCTTTAAAATCTCAAGTCGAGTGTAATTTTGACGATGCCCTTGTTTTTTTTTGTAATGCTTTCTTCTCTTAAATTTAATTATTGTGACCTTGTCGCCCTTATATTGGTCTATTATTTTAGCGTCCACAGTCGCGCCCTCAACATGGGGTTTGCCAATCACATTACTTTTTTCCGAAATAATCGCTAGCACCTTGTCAAAAATGACTGTGTCCCCGATATTTAGGTCCAGCTTCTCTACATTTATTTTCGATCCTTTTGCGACCTTAAACTGCTTTCCGCCAGACGATATTATTGCTTGCATAAGGACTTCCCTGTAAAAAAATTCAAAACTAAAATTAGTTGAACATTATTTAATGTTTTTAACGTACAATGTAATAATATCATACTAGCTCTGATGGATTAAAATACCTGAGTTTACAATATAACCACTTGCTTACACAATATTAATTTAATCAAACATTAAATCATTAATACAAAGGGAAATGGAAAAAAGCGATGCGAGCTGAACAAAAAAGAGCTTTCGCACCAGAATTCGAAAGTGATGTGCTCAATGAAATGTCACTGGTTGATAATATCATTACTGAGAGTATAGACGACAAAATACCTTTGGTCATGGATTTATCCAGATATATCCTAGGGGCAGGAAGAAAACGAATTAGACCTCTTCTAGTACTTCTTACAGCAAGAGCTATGGGATACTCAGGCAAAAACCACCAGAAACTAGCTGCAGTACTGGAGATGATACACACTGCCACACTACTGCACGACGATGTAGTTGATGATTCGAAAATGCGTCGGGGCAAAGCATCAGCAAATGTAGTCTGGGGAAATGAAGCCAGCGTGCTTGTTGGCGATTACTTATATTCAAGAGCATTTCAATTGATGGTCGAAGTTGAGAATCATCGGGTTCTTCAAATAATGGCTGACACTACAAATACTCTGGCGATAGGAGAGGTTATGCAGCTAGTCAATAAAAATAATTTTTCTGTGACAGAAGAATTGTATTTTCGGACAATTGATAATAAAACTGGCAAATTATTTGAAACTGCAGCTGCTCTTGGAGGTGTTTCAGCTAGTTGCACGATGATGGAAGAAAGAGTTCTGAAAAAGTTTGGCCGACACCTCGGGCTGTGTTTTCAACTGGTTGATGACGCATTAGATTATTCTTCTTCTCAAAATCAACTTGGGAAAAATATAGGGGATGACTTGACCGAGGGAAAACCAACACTTCCTCTCATGTATGCACTGTGGCATGGTAAAAAAAGCGAGCAATCCTTGATAAAAAATGCAATAGAAAAGGGAAAATCTCATTATTTCAATGAAATAATCCAAGCTGTGAAAAACTCAGGGGGAATTGAATATACCCTCGACCGGGCAAAGAAGCAGATGCTTGAAGCTCAAAAGTGTTTATGTGAACTTCCCAAAACCATCTATCGAAAAGACCTAGAGTATTTACTTAAATTTGCATTATTAAGAAATCATTAGGGTCAAATTACGGGGTGTAGCTCAGCTTGGTAGAGCACTGCCTTC
>JAYYFI010000017.1:0-87634 GCA_036158955.1 Pseudomonadota bacterium | reverse complement strand
GCCTCTTGACCTGCTCTGAAATGGGGCACGCAAATTTCTGGATGAGTAATTATAGTGATCGGCACTACCCCACGCTCCATAGCCCATTTAATTGAGCGTTCCGAGGTTGCAAAGGGCATAAACATATCCAACATTTTGTTTTCGTATAGACCAGGCGCGATACCAACCTGCTTAATTATTCCATTTTCATCACAACCCTTGCCAAATTTATGGGCAACATCTTTGGCAATCCAGTTAATATTATCTGTTGGAATATTCCAATGCTTTCCTTTATGTTCAAAAACATCATGCTGCCAAGCCTTCATAATTATCTCGAAATGCTCCTCGAAAAGCTCCCTTTTCAAGATTTCATAATCTTCGCCTTCGGCTGGATCACTCAACCCGGCTTTCTGCCCAATAACATTAACCCATCTTGGTTGATATCCTCTAGCAAATCCAGCAAAGGCCCTACCTTTGTTCATCTGGGACATCATGGCTATATCTTCAGCAAGGTTGATGGGATTACGCGAAGGTAACACATTTCCGAGCTGACCGAATTTCATGTTTTTTGTCTTACTACCAAAGTAGACGTTGAGCAAAACTGGATTAGTAGAAACTTCCTCGCCTTCCACGTGGAAGTGGTGCTCAGTGGTGCCACATCCATAGTACCCATGTTCATCCGCATACTGTAATTGCTCGGTTATCTCAAAAAGCATCTCCTGGTACAAATCGGTTCGTTTCCCCGCCATACCAGCCTCAATATCTTTTTTACGTCCTACTGACGGTAAATAAAAAAGTCCTACCTCCATCTTAAAATCCTCCAGTAACTTAAAGTTTTCAAGTGACTTTCCTCATCCAACCCAGTCTTAGATTACTATAAACCATAGTGATACTGCTACTTAAATTCGAACATCTTCTTTCCGTGGTACATATGTATAGATATCACACGCTTTTAGCGGCAACTGCCTCTATCTCAAATCTCCATTCTTTTTTCACCAAAGCTTTTACTAAAATTGCGGTTGACGCTGGTCTGGCGTCACCTAAGAACTTAGACCGACTGTTTGCAAAATACGGATAATCTTCTTCATCCGTAAGATACGCGGTTATTT
Source organism: Pseudomonadota bacterium (assembly GCA_036158955.1). GTDB lineage: Bacteria > Pseudomonadota > Gammaproteobacteria > TMED69. The sequence goes on along the minus strand of JAYYFI010000017.1, from coordinate 86,546 downwards.
TCACAATATCCTCCGTCCCCATTCCGGCCTCCTTTACGCATTCAATGACATTTTCCCAAGCTTTATCTGCTTCTAATTGCGGATCTTGTGGCAATGTGCCGTCTAAATTGAGCCCCAATTGACCAGAAATAAATAGAGTTTCCGCATTTGGAGGTATTACAACACAATGATGGTAAGCATTATTAAAAGGTTTTACTACTGTATTAGGATTAAATTTTTTTATGCTCATTCTAATTTTTACTCCACTATTTAATTGAATCCATTTTTTAACTAACTATTCTATTTGCCACATGTTATTTTAATTAAATAACATTTTAAAAGACACCATCATGCCAGAATATCACTAAATTTGAAGGAGGTTTATTATTATGATGTCATTAAGAAATAAAGTAATTTTCGTTGCTGGTGGTAGTACCGGAATTGGTAAAGCAACCTCCCGAATTCTTTGCGAAAGTGGAGCAAAAGTTGTTATCGGCGATATTAATGAAAAAGAAGGTCGAATTTTCGTAGAGCAACTTTCGTCAAAAGGTTTAGAAATCGAATTCTACTCTGTCGATGTAACGGACTTCAAAAGCATTAGTAGTTGTATTAACAATATTTATGATAAACATGGAGCAATAGACGGAGCATTCAACAATGCTGGAATAGAAGGGCCAACAGCCAAAGTATCTGATTATAAACTGGAGGAATGGGCGAAAGTGTTGAAAATAAACCTTACAGGAGTTTTCAATTGCACCCAAGCAGAAATTTCAGTAATGATTGGTCAAAATAAACCATGCAGTATTGTTAACACTGCATCAATAGCGGGCTTAGTCGCGATTCCGGGAGCAGTGGGATACAATAGCGCAAAGCACGGAGTAATTGGCCTAACAAAAACCCTGGCCTTAGAATTAGCAGCTAAAAATATAAGAGTGAATGCTGTTTGCCCTGGATTTACCGAGAGTCCAATGTTAACAAGAGTTGCAGGAGCAAGTGAAAAAATTAGGGAACAACTTTTCAATGCAATCCCAATGAAAAGGACTGCTAAACCAGAAGAAATAGGAAACGCAGTCGCATGGTTGCTTTCCGAAGAATCGAGCTATGTTACTGGTATTGCTCTTCCTGTAGATGGGGGTTGGATGGCCCAATAAAAGTTCTGATATGGAGATAGTTTAATGGCATTAAAGGACAAAAAAAATAAAGCATCTAAACATAAACCTTACTATGAGCCGATTGGAGATGAAATAGAGGTTTTTTCTTCTGCTTATACCAACAAGTTACCTATTTTACTCAAAGGTCCGACGGGATGCGGAAAAACTAGATTTGTGGAGTTTATGGCTTGGAAACTGAAACAAAGATTGATCACTGTAGCCTGCCATGATGATCTCACATCGTCTGACTTAATAGGTAGATATTTGGTAAAAGGAGGTCAAACAGAGTGGATTGACGGGCCACTAACGGAAGCCGTAAGGAACGGACATATTTGCTATCTCGATGAGATTGTAGAGGCAAGAAAAGATACTACAGTAGTTATTCACCCATTGTGCGACGACCGAAGGATATTGCCAATCGAAAAACTAGGTGAGTTCTTATCAGCGCCATTAGGATTCTCATTAGTTATCTCCTATAATCCTGGTTATCAGTCAATTCTAAAAGATTTAAAACAAAGTACTCGTCAGCGATTCGTAGCCATAGAGTTTGACTATCCTGCTGAAGAGGTTGAATTAAAGATTTTGATGACTGAAAGTAAAATAAAAAAACAATTGGGTGAAAAATTAATAAAATTTGGGCAAATGACTCGTAATCTGAAAGAAGCGGGTCTTGAGGAAGGAGCAAGCACTAGATTGCTTGTAAATGCAGCTAAGCTAATTGACGGCGGGATTTCACCCTCTACAGCAACAAACACAGCTGTTGCTTTGCCATTAACTGATGACTCTGAAATGCTTATGGCGTTAAGCGAATTAAGCAGGACGATTTTCTAAATACTATATCTAAAACAATAGAGGTGTTGGCATCGAAAATCAAACACATGGTGACAAAAACAATATATGTGATTTTAATGAGGTTTCCACTTTCCTCTCATATTATTTGAAAGGACTTGGAGGAGATTGCTGTACTCTGGAAACCGACGATAATGTTTATACTGACTCACAAACGATTTACTTACCTAAATCGCTTTCATTCTGTAGGTCAAAAGAGTTGAGCAGAAAACTGTTTCAAATAATTCTTTCTCATTTATGGGCTCAAAATTTCTACGAGACTTGGACCAATAAAATCTTACTTGAGCTAGAGGATGAAGACGATTCAATAAACCATCTTCTAAAAATTTTCTATCGTCTTGAATGTATTAGATTAGACTACTGCATACAGCGTGATCTGCCTGGACTATGGGCACAGCAAGCGCTTTTTAGATCTGATGAGCAAAAAAATGTCGATAGCTGGAACGTATGGAAAAGTAAGAGCACCATTTTGTCCAAAAAACAAAGTACATCATCTACATCTTTATCTTTAACGAATAAATTCAAAGACTACCCTTTGCCTGAGCTAGAAATATTTCAACATGAGTTTCAGATCCAAAATCTTCGCGAAATATTAGAATCAAAAACCGCGATTCAAAAAGAGGATTTTAGAGCGTCATTACAAAAAATCTTAGATGAAAATCTGAACGACCAGACGCAAGCCGATTACCCAAAAGAGCAAATAGAAGTCAATGAATTAGAAGGAAATCAAGCTGAAGGGGAACCGCAGTATGAGCTATCTATAAATGGCGAGAAAATAGAGATAAGCCAGGAGCTATCCGACACATTAGGCGCTATTATAAAAGATTTAGGGTATCTGCCGGATGATTATCTAAAACCAAACTCCAATGGCCGTTACGTAGATCAACTATCAAACCAAAACTCCGAAGAAAGTGAGGAAAATTCAAACCAAGAAGTAAAAACATTCTTCTATGATGAGTGGGATTGTACCATTCAATCCTATAAAAAACTGTTTTGTCAACTTAATGAGGTAGATATAGTTGAAGGTGACGATGGCTTTATACAACAAACACTAAAAAAATATCATGCTAACTTGAAATCAATAAAAAAAACGTTTGAGGCTATAATCGCTGAAAACTCTATCCAAAAAAAACAAATAGATGGCGACCATTTAGATTACAACGCTATCATTGATACCATTCCTGACCTTCTAATGGGTAATGAATTAAGTGAACATTTATATGCAAGATATCAAACCAAAGAGCGTAATATAGCGGTTATGTTTATGGTTGACATGAGCGGTTCAACGCTCGGTTGGGTCAATGATGCCGAAAGAGAATCACTTGTACTATTATGCGAAGCTCTAACTTTGTTAGGTGACAGATATGCAATCTACGGTTTTTCGGGAAGAACTAATAAAAAATGTGAGGTCTATCGGATAAAAGAATTCGACGAACCATACAATCATCACGTAAAAAATCGAATAAGTGGTATCCGCCCAAAAGCATACACGAGAATGGGTGTTGCTATTAGGCATCTAGGACGGAAATTACAATACACTAACGCAAAAACAAAACTGCTGGTTACTCTATCTGATGGAAGGCCTGAAGATTATGGTGGCTACAAAGGCACATATGGAATTGAGGATACTCGAAAGGCTTTATTAGAACTTAAACAATCAGGAATAAATCCTTTTTGCGTAACAATTGATAACGAAGCACAGGAATACTTACCAAGAATGTATGGGAAAATTAATTATACAGTAATCGATGATGTCAAAAAATTACCCTACAAAGTTGCTGACATATATCGCAAACTAACCTGTTAGAATCAAGGTAAATTAAAATGTTTAAAAATATATTGATTGCAAACAGGGGGGAAATCGCCTGTCGAATAATAAAGACCGCAAAAAAAATGGGGATCGAAACACACGCCGTTTTCCACAATAAAGATCATTCGACTCCTCATACTAAGCAGGCTGATTATTCACATGAGATTGTGGGGCCAAACCCAAATCAAGCTTATTTAGACATGGAGCAATTAGTTGGAATTTTGAAAAATAACAAAATTGAAGCCGTTCATCCTGGTTACGGTTTTTTATCTGAGAACCCGTCGCTACCGGAATTACTAGAACAACATGGCATAGCTTATATAGGACCAAGGTCTGAAACTGTCGCCCTCATGGGTGATAAAATAGCCGCACTTCAATTTGCCAAATCTCTTGGTTTGAAAACGATTAACGGGGCAGTACTCGATAATAATATAGGATCATTTATTTCGAACTGTGAGAGCTTGAATTTTCCAATCATACTCAAATTATCCGGCGCGGGGGGAGGAAGAGGAATCAGAATTATTGATGACCCGAGCGAACTTAGTCAATCAATCAAAGATTTGAATAAAGAAAAAGAACGTAATTTTGGGTCAAGCAATATATTCGCCGAAGAATACATATCTAGCCCTAGACACATTGAAGTTCAAATCATAGGCGATGGAAACGGAAACGTTCGCCATCTATATGAAAGAGAATGCAGTATACAAAGAAGGTATCAAAAAATAATTGAGGAAGCACCAGCACGACATTTAACGTCTTTTCAAAAAAAAGGATTGCATGAAGATGCTAAAAAGCTTGCAAGCTCAATGAAATATCTTAATGCAGGGACCGTTGAATTTTTAGTTCCAGCTGATGATCAAAATACACACTACTTTCTTGAAATGAACACAAGAATTCAGGTTGAACATGGAATAACAGAACAAATTTGTTCGATTGATTTAATTGAAAAACAAATATCAATCGCTTACAAAAAAAAATTCGACTTTGAACAGAAAGACATTGCTTTTAAGGGGCATGCTATTCAAGCAAGAGTCTGCTGTGAGGCGGCAGAGGATGACTTCAAGCCTCGCACTGGGAAAATTGATTACCTTAAATTCCCAGAGGATTCCGACATAAGGATTGATTTTGGAATTGAAGAGGGCCATAGAGTATCGTCAGACTTTGACTCTATGATAGGGAAAATTATTGCACATGGAAAAAACAGAAAAGAAGCAATCGCGAAACTCGAAAAAGGGCTTTCAGATCTTACAGTATTAGGTTGCGAGACAAATGTTAATACTCTTTTGAATATAATCAGATTGGAAAGCTTCCATGAAAATGAGATCATAACTACCAATTTTATCAAACAAAACTTGAACCATCTGATCAATCAAACTAAAGTATTAACAGACATGGAAATCGCGATTGCGACGCTAATAAACTTAAAAACAGAATACGCTTTTTCTTCCTCTAAAGCACGCCAGAAAATTTTTGGTTGGCAAAATAAAGTTAAGCCAATTATTTTACATGACAAAAATATAGGTAAAATCATAATCCAAGTCTCTCAAATTTGTCCAAATGTTTTTTTAAATCTGGCCGATAATAAATTAATCAAAGTCGAATCTTTTGATTTCACGGACTCATCGATAGAAGCAATTATTAGCAACAAGAGAGTGAAGTGCGACTACCTTATTTTCAAAAATCTCTTACACTTAAAGATTGATGGTCAACATAAATATCTCCAATTCGATAAAAATTTATCATCTTCAAAAAATAATCATGAGCCAGATAAAAACGTAAAAGCAGAGATGCCTGGAACAGTGATTTCAATATTATCTAAAGCAGGTATGAAGGTTGAGGTTGGCCAAATACTGATGATTGTCGAATCTATGAAAATTCAAACAAATATTATCAGTGAGGTTAATGGCACTATTGACAAAATTTACTTTTCAGAGAATCAAAGCTTTGAAAGAGGCACAACCTTAATTTCAATTTCAGAGGCGTGATCATGAGTATTTTAAAAACATCTATAAACACCTCATCAAATGAGTTCAATACGAACTATATATTCAACAAAAAGTTAGTTGAAATATTTAGAAAAAAACAAGAAGAATCGAGATTAAAAAGAAGTGATAGGGATATAACCAGGGTAAGATCGCAAGGGAAACTTCTCCCCAGAGAACGTATTAACCTTTTATTAGACCAAGGCTCACCTTTTCTTGAGCTATCATCACTTGCAGCATGCAATGCATACAATGGAGAAGCTCCATCAGCTTCATGCATAACTGGAATTGGATCAATCCATGGTAAAGACGTCTTAATAATCGCAAATGATCCAACCGTAAAAGGAGGGGCATGGTATCCATTAACAGTAAAAAAGATCGTAAGAGCACTCGATATAGCCATCGAAAACCAACTGCCAGTTGTGCATCTTTGCGATAGCGCAGGAGGGTTCCTTCCTCAACAAGCAAATCTATTTGCAGACAAGGAACACGCAGGCAGGATGTTTAGAAATCAATGTGTTTTATCAAAGCTGGGCGTCAAACAGTTAGCTATCGTGTTTGGGCACTGCACTGCCGGCGGCGCTTACATACCAGCATTATCAGATTACTCGATAATGGTAAGAGGAAATGGAGCAATATTCTTAGCAGGGCCACCTTTGGTAAAAGCAGCAACTGGGGAAAATGTTTCAGCAGAAGAACTCGGTGGTGCTGACTTGCACTCTCAAATTAGTGGAACGTGTGATTATTCGGCTGATAGCGAGGAACAAGCAATCGAACTTGGGCGAGAAGTTGTAGAATATTGGTCAGAAAATAAAATATCAATATATCCTAGAGAAAACGTTTCTGAACCATTCTATTCTCCGACCGAACTCTATGGGATTATTCCCAATGATATTAAAAAAGCCTATGACAGTAGGGAAGTCATAGCGAGAATTGTTGATGCAAGTAATTTTCATGAATTCCAACCACAATACGGTAAAACTCTAATATGTGGATACGCATATATCTGGGGCTTTAGGGTTGGTATTCTTGCGAATAATGGTGTCATATTTAATGAAAGTGCTCTGAAGGGCGCACATTTCATTCAACTTTGTGATAAAAATAAAACCCCTCTACTCTTCCTTCAAAACATCACTGGCTTCATGGTTGGTAAAGAATATGAGCGGCGCGGTATTACAAAGGACGGAGCTAAATTCTTAATGGCACAGGTTGGCTGCTCAGTTCCCAAAATAACTATAATGTGCCATGGCTCATTTGGCGCAGGAAATTACGCGATGTGTGGCCGAGCTTTCGACAGTCGCTTTATCTTCGCTTGGCCTAATCATCAAATAGGTATAATGGGAGGCGAACAAGCTGCAAAAACATTAGTAGAGGTCAAGGAAAGACAACTGAGGAAAAATAACAAAAAGATAAATGAAAAGGAGATGAAGGAAATTTACGATAACACTTTAGCAGGATTTAACGAACAGATGACAGCTTATTATTCCACATCACAAATCTGGGACGATGGTATTATCGATCCGGTAGATACTCGGAGTTGTCTCGGCACAGCTCTGACGGTAATAAGCAAATCTAAGTTCAATGATTTTGGTTATGGTGTCATGAGATTTTAGTCTATACTCTAACTTGCAATGCTCGTTCTACGGCCGCTATTTCCTCGATTTTAAACAGTGTTTCTTCATCTAGCTCACTGGAAACCGCCAGTACCGCTATGGCAAGTTGCATGTTTTCATGCGCTCCAACCTGCATTCTAGAGATGTTAATACCCATTCGACCGAGAATATCGCCTAAAATACCAATCACTCCGGGTTGATCCGCGTGCCATGTTATCAAAATCTGTCCCTCGAGGGGTGATTCAACAATGTAATTATTAATTCGGGTCAAACGGGAATGTCGACCATCAAAGACACTTCCCTCAACAGTAATTTTTTGATCTTCTGATATTAAGGAAACCTCGAGAACAGAAACATAATCTTTCGAATCAGATGATTTTATCTCCATTACCTTTATGCCTTGTCTTTTAGCAAGCTGTTTCGCATTAATTTGATTCACAGGCACAGAAAGTTGGCTTGATAAATAACCGATCAAAATAGAACTCGTAATTGGATGTGAGTCTAATTTATTTACCTCTCCATAGCTACTTACCTCAATCGATGATACGCTGCCCGTTGACATTGCATTTAGTAAAACCCCTAGTTTTTTTCCAAGTTCAATGAACGGCAAAAATTGCTCTTCTTTACCCTGGTCTATACTTGGAATATTGACTGCGTTAATCACTTGTCCCTTTATCAAATACGACGCGATATTATGCGCTATCTCTACTCCAACCGCTGTCTGGGCCTCATGAGTAGAAGCTCCTAAGTGGGGGGTAAACTGGATCTTATCGCACCTAAACAACGGGCTATCGCCGGGAGGTTCGTTTTCAAAAACATCCAGTGCTGCCCCAGCTAAATTGCCATCCTCCACAGCTTCCAGCAAAGCGTTCTCATCAATTAATCCGCCTCTCGCGCAATTAATAATATGTGCGCCTTTTTTCATCAACCGTAGATTGACTTCATTTATTAAATTTCGAGTATCGTCAGTAACAGGACAATGGAGACTAACGTAATCTGAATTTGCTAACAGCTCATCCAAGTCAACCTTACTAATATTGTAACTTCTAAAAGTTTCCTCGGTAACAAAAGGATCGAAACCTATTACATTCATACCCAAACCAATACATTTCTCTGAAAACAATCTGCCTATTGTCCCAAAACCAACAACCCCCACAGTTTTACCTGTTAATTCAATGCCCAAAAAATTATTTCTCTCCCATAGCCCAGATCGTACAGAACCATCTGCTTTCGGCAAATTTCTACTGAGAGAAAACATGTGAGCTACCGCTAATTCTGCAGTAGTTGTAGCATTTGCATCTGGTGTATTTAAAACCACAATCCCTCTTTCTGTAGCAACATCCAGATCAATATTATCAACACCTATTCCCGCTCTTCCAATGACTTTAGCTCTTTTTGCAGATTCCAAAAGCATGCCTTTCATCTTAGTCGCACTCCTCACGATTATTGCATCTGCATCTTCAACAAATTTTTTAGCTTCGTTTGGCGATAACCCAGGCTCAAAAGTTACCTCAAGTTCTGGATATTGCTGTAGGGCTTCTATTCCTTCTGGAGCTAATTTATCAGCTACGAACACTTTAAACATTTTTTATTCCTTATCGATTTACTACTTATAATAGTCGCTTTTCACATTTGAATAAGCCCATTCAAGCCATTTACACAAAATTTTAATATCGCTTGACTCCACAGTCCCTCCCCCCCATATACGGAAACCAGGAGGGGCGTTTCTATATCCTTCGATGTCGTGAGCAACATCTTCACTCGCAAGAAGGCCAACAACATCCTTAATAAAAGCTCGTTGTTCTGACTCTTGTAAATCAACAAATTTTTCGTCTGATATTTGCAGACATATCGATGTATTAGAAATGGTATTTGAATCCTTTGCCAACATTTCTATCCAACCAGTTTCCGCAACCCATTGCATGATTACATCTAAATTATTTTTTGAGCGAATTATAAATTCCTCTAAACCACCGAGCTCTTGCACCAATTGCAAAGCAACCAAATAATCTTCAACGCACAGCATAGAGGGAGTGTTGATCGTCGATCCCGTGAAAATAGATAAGTTAGGTTTTTTATCGTTCGCTAATTTAAAAAGTTTTGGAACAGGCCAATTTGGAGCATATTCCCTGAGTCGTTGCACAGCCCTCGGGCTAAGTATCAGTATTCCGTGTGCTGCTTCTCCTCCAAGGACTTTTTGCCAAGAATAAGTAACTACATCGAGTTTATCCCATGGCATGTCCATAGCAAAAACCGCAGAGGTTGCATCACAGATAGTGAGTCCTCGTCGATTATCAGGAATCCAATCACCATTAGGTACTTTCACTCCAGAAGTGGTTCCATTCCAAACGAACACAACATCGTTATCAAAATTAACATTCTCGAGATTCGGCAATCGACCATAATCAGCGGTATGTTTATTGACTTTATCTAATTTTAATTCACCAACAATATCGCCCAACCAATCAGAGCTAAAACTTTCCCACGCCAGAACATCGACACCTAAATAACCAAGAAAGTTCCACATCGCCAGCTCAATAGCTCCAGTATCTGAGCCAGGAACAATTCCAACGATATAGTCCCGAGGCAGCTTTAAAACATCTTTTGTCATCTCTATTGCTTTCAGAAGCTTATTTTTACCCAACTTAGATCTATGAGACCTACCCAGAACAGCGGAATCTAGGTCTGCTAAGTTCCAACCTTTAAATTTTGGGCATGGTCCAGATGAAAATGATGGATTATATGGTCGTTTTATTGGCTTCTCATACATTTGACTTTTCATCCTCGTAACTTATTGAATGTGTGTTGATTTTTACATAAATCTCACAACTAATGAAAATCTCTTGAATTTAAATTAAAATTGGAAATCAAATGGCTAATATTCGATAATTTTTTTACTAAAATATGAGTAACATTATTTTGAATTTGCAATTTACCCACACATTTAATTATACATGATTTAAAGATAATTTCGCTAAATAAACTGACTAAATTGGGCCAAATAACTAAGTTAATAAAACCAAACTCGTCTTCTAACGTTAAAAATATGACTCCTGCTGCAGTCTTAGGCTTTTGCCTACTAATTACCAAACCTATAACCTCAACAATATCTCCGTTTTTCGAGAATCTTAAATCTTCTGATGATAAAAATTTTTTGTTTTTCATCTTCGACTTTAATATCGATATGGGATGCTCACCAAGTGTTGCGCCATAAGATTGATAATCCATTTTACAAGAATCCATTTTCGACAAGCTATTTAACATTGGGCTGGAGAAATTATTGTTTTTCACCGAATCAAGCAAGTCACCTTCCCCTCTTAGTATCATGCTTTGCCAGACAGCTTCATATCTATTATTAACAAAAGAGGAAAAGGCCCCAGATTGAGCTATCAATGAGGACTGTTTTCTATCAATCTTAATATTTGCCATAATATCCTCAATATTTCTAAAATCTATCTCATTTCTTTTCCTTATAATTTCATCAATTACAGATCTTTTAATACCTATTATCATGATAAACCCGAGACGAAGTGAAAGCTTAGAATTATCTGTTCCTTTCTCAACGGTACAGAACCATTCGCTTTTTTTAATATCAATAGGCTTAATTTCAACATTACGCGCCAAACAATCATTTATAATTTGCGCCGACGTGTAAAAACCCATCGGTTGACTATTTAAAAGACTAGCTGCAAATATTTCTGGATGATGCCTCTTCAGCCAAGCAGATGCATAAGCAATAAGAGCAAAGCTTGCCGCATGAGATTCTGGGAATCCATATTCTGCAAAACCTTTAATTCGATCAAATAAACCTTTTGAGAAATCCTTGCTATATCCTCGATTTATCATCCCTTGAATTAGTTTTTTATGAAATGAATCAAATATTTTATCTTTATCCCATGAGGATAGCGCTCTACGCAATTCATCTGCTTCACCTGCAGTAAATCCAGCAGCAACAACCGCCAATCTAATAATTTGCTCCTGAAAAAGAGGGACTCCGAGCGTTCTCTCCAAAACCGACCTAATAGCATCATTAGGGTAAAAAACCTTTTCAAGGCCATCTCTACGTCTCAGGTAAGGGTGAACCATATCGCCCTGTATTGGACCAGGCCTTATGAGCGCTATTTCTATGACCAAATCGTAATAACAGCTAGGTTTTAATCTGGGCAACATAGCCATTTGGGCTCTTGACTCTATTTGAAACACACCTACAGTTTCTGCCTTCTGAATCATCTTAAAAGTAGCAATATCATTATCTGGAATATTGCAAAATGAAAACGGTTTTTTATAAATCTCTTCAATTAATAAAAAACTTTTTTTTAAGACCGTTAGCATCCCCAAACCTAAACAATCAAATTTTAAGATATGCATAAAATCTAGATCATTTTTATCCCACTGTATTACAGTTCGACTATCCATTGAGGCTTTTTCTATAGGAACTATATCGGCTAATTTATTTTTTGAAATAACAAAACCACCGACGTGTTGTGAAAGATGCCGCGGAAAGCCTATTAAGTCACTAACTAAAAAAAATAAATATTCCTTTCTCGTTTTAAAAGAACCCGTAAAATCTGAGGTTACGGACTCATAATTATTTTTCAAGGCAAATTGACTAATAAGACTATCAATTTCATCACTATCAAAACCTAATACTTTGGCAACATCTCTTACCGCACTTTTGATTTTATATGTAACGACACTTGCAGCTATAGCAGCCCGTTGCCTTCCATAACGATCATAAATATACTGAATAACCTCTTCTCTACGATCACTTTCAAAATCCACGTCAATATCTGGAGGCTCATTTCTTTCTCTCGAGACAAACCTTTCAAATAACATTTCAATTCTTGATGGATCAACTTCCGTTATGCCTAAGCAATAACAAATCACGGAATTAGCAGCGGACCCCCTACCCTGACATAAAATTCCTCTAGACTTAGCAAAAGAAACAATATCTTCAACTGTAATAAAAAAGTTCTCATAATTGAGTTCAGAAACTAAAGAGAATTCATGTTCGATCAATTCTCTTATCGCTTTACTCTCGCCATTAGGCCATCTATTTTTTATTCCTTTTTCTAACAAATAACGAAGATAGTTTTTAGTGGTATATGTTTTAGGCACAACAATGTCAGAGTACTCACAATTAATTTCACTCAAATCGAAATTACATCGATTAGCAATAATTAAACTCTCTTCTATAAAAGAAACAGGGTATAACTTTTTAATTCTGCCCAAAGACCTCAAATATCTTTCGGAGTTATTAAAGAAGCAATCAGACTGAAGCTTTGAGATTTTAGTATTGTTTTTTATAGCCGCCATGGTATCAAGAAGGAACCTTCTTTGAGGTATATGCATATATACCTCACCTATAGCAGTTATGGGAATTTTATATTTATCGCTGATCTGAATTAGAAAGCTTTCAATATTTTTATAATTCCCTTCATAATGGTTACTCAGACCAAGCCAAAAGTTTTTAGGAAAAGCTCTTTTTAGTTTCTTGATAGAACTTCTCACATCTACAGTATCAAAACATTTTGCTATTACTATCGTTTCTTTTAAACTCAAGACATCTTCTAATAAAACCTTATAGTTGCCTTTGGTTTCTTTAAAACGCGCCTTCGTAATTAGATGGGAAATTTCCTTATAGGACTGTTTATTGCTAGCTAATAAAACTAATCTTAAATTCTCATTAACCTTAAACTCCGAACCAACGATTAATTTTATTTTATGTTTTTTAGCTGACTTATACGCTCGGACGATTCCAGAAAGAGAACATTCATCGGTTATTGCTATGGCCGAATAACCAATATTTGCAGCGATACTCACTAACTCTTCGGGATGAGAAGCTCCTTTTAAGAAAGAAAAATTTGTTATGCAATTTAACTCAGCGTAATTAATTTTTTTTTTATCAAAATTCAACACAACTATTTTTATTATATACTGTTAATATTAACAGTATATAATAAAAGCCGACATATTATCCACTAATTAATTTTCTATGAAAATCTTATGCAATTTCAGCTATACTTATCTCAATTAGATAACAAAGAAGAAAACAATGTTCGAAAATATTTCACCTCTAACAGCAGATCCCATTCTCGGTCTCATGGCAGAATTCAGAGACGACAAAAGAGAGATGAAAATTGATCTTGGGGTCGGGGTATATCGAGATGATCAGGGTAATACCCCAATAATGCAAGCTGTTAAAGAGGCAGAAAAACAAAAACTGGAAATTGAATCGACTAAATCTTATATCGGCCCTAATGGCTCAGAACGGTATAATAAGTTTATTCAAAATATGACCCTAGGCTCAAACCATGTGGTTATTAAGGACCAACGTATCGCTACAATTCAAACGCCAGGTGGTTGCGGCGCTTTAAAGATAGGGGCGGAATTAATTAAAAAAGTTAAAGGAAGCTCAAGGGTGTGGGTAAGTTCACCCACCTGGGCCAATCATATTCCGTTACTAGGAGGCGCTGGTCTAAAAATCAATGACTATGACTACTACTGCCCCAAAACAAAACGAATTGACAAATCGAAAATGTTTGAAACTCTGGAAAAAGCTTCTGATGGGGACATAATTCTCGTTCATGGGTGCTGCCATAATCCTTCAGGTGTGGATTTAGATGAGGAAGACTGGAATAATCTAACGGAATTACTAATGAGGAAAAACCTAATTCCCTTCATCGATCTAGCTTATCAAGGACTTGGCGATGGACTCGAGGAAGATGTTAAAGGCATCAGGAAACTTTTATCAAGCATACCTGAAGCGCTTGTCGCTTGCTCTTACTCGAAAAATTTTGGATTATACAGAGAAAGAACAGGTGGTCTACACGTCATATTAAGTTCGGCTCACACAACAAATGCGATATCTGGTCAATTAGGTTCAATTGCTCGTGGCATTTATTCAATGCCTCCCGCGCATGGCGCATTGTTAGTCGAACAAATTTTGGGTGATAATTATCTTACATCGATCTGGGCAGGCGAGTTAAATGAAATGCGTAACAGAATACTAGATTTGAGAATGAAGCTTGCATTAAAGCTTAGTGAAGCGACTAATTTAGATTTTAATTTTATAACAAATCAAAAAGGAATGTTCTCATTTTTAGGAATCTCGAAAGAGCAGATTAATACACTGAAAAATAAACACGCTATTTACATGGTAGATTCTAGCCGAATAAATATTGCGGGATTAAATTCAAATAATTTAGAGTTTTTTGTTAAAGGAATCAAAGCAGTAGTCTAAGTTGACTTTCTGCAAACAACTTTTTTAACATTACCCTTTAGCATCGAACCAATCACTACTTTATCAAATCTGTCAGTGGTTTCTAGAGCCATTTCAGCTATCTCAGTGGCATCTTCGAGTTCTTTGCTTGAATCCGCCATATTTATCAATGGTAATATTTTATATTCATCCGCGTTCTTCAGAAACCCATTTTTAGATATCATTAAACTTACGATGTGTTCTTTAGTAATCAAGCAACCTGATGACTCACGCCAAAGTTCACAAAGCTTATCAACTCTGTGAGCTATCCGCGAAGTTAACTTTTCCCCAAGTGCTTTGATGGAAACAATGGGTACTACCAAATCACAAGAAGTTGGAATAATAGGTTCATCATCATTAGGACATTTTATTAATTTTGCTCTGGCACCATCTGCTTTACAAACCAAAAACTCAAATTTTTTTGATCGCCAGATGCAATCTAACTCCTCGTCCAGCAATCCCTCTACTCTTCCCTGTTTGCTTGACTCTTTCTGGAAAGCAACCACTCTTCCTGTATGATTTAATTCGAAATTTTCTTCCGATCTGATGTCCACTATCTTATCAACTATCGATTTATTGTACTTATACATTCTGGTCGTAGAGGATAAGGCCACCCGACCTACTACAAATTTACTTAAAGCGTACATAAAACTCTTTTTACCTCCAGCCCCCACTAGCGAAATAAAACCTTTCGTCGATTCTAGAAAGACATTCATAATAAAACTGATCTTGGAGCCTGAATATGGTTTAATAGTTTATAGGATAAAATATTAATTAAAATTAAATTAATTAGGAATAAATCTCAAGTGGAAGTTTTCACGACCATTGATCAAAAAAATTTAAATTTGGCGTCAAGTTCAGCATTAGGCGCTGAAACACTTGGTTTTAATGGCATTTATACTCTCGAAAATAAACATGATCCCTATCTACCGCTAGCTTCAGCGACTATAACAACCGAAAAAATCTCGCTCCTCACAGGCATTGCACTTTCATTCACCAGGTCTCCGATGTTAACAGCAAACCTAGCATGGGATCTCCAAGTTTCATCTGGTGGGCGTTTCATACTTGGAATAGGCCCACAAATAAAGGCGCACAATGTCAGAAGATTTAGTGTTCCATGGTCCGCCCCTGCTCCTAGAATCAAAGAATATGTTCAAACTATTAGACATATTTGGGATTGCTGGAAAAACGGAACTAAATTAGACTTTCAGGGTAATATTTACAAATTAGATCTAATGCCTCCAAATTTTGTTCCTGAAAGAAGTGAAGTAAAACTTCCTCCGATATTTTTAGGAGCAGTAGGACCTTCAATGCTTCGAGTAGCTGGTGAAGTAGCGGACGGCGTAATACTTCATCCTCTTTGCACTGAGAAATATTACGATAAAGTTGTATTACCAAACTTATCGTTAGGATTTAAAAAAGCCGGCAAAAAGCGAGAAAATTTCAAAATTGTAGGAGGAAGGTTTTTCAATACTGGCAAGTCCAAAAAAGACGTAAGCAAAAAACGCGCATGGGCTAAAGAGAGAATTGCGTTTTATGCCTCTACACCGGCTTACTGGCCCGTCTTAGAATCAGAAGGAATTAAAGAAATAGGACCTGCGTTGAGGGATTTGACTCGGCAAGGAAAATGGAACGAAATGGCAAAGATTGTTCCAGAAAGTCTCGTTGAGGCCTGTTGCTTGAGCGGTACACACTCAGAAATTGCTGATCAAGTAAACGAAAAAGTAGCCACACAAATTGATACGATTTTAGTGAGTCAAAGCTACGAACAACAAGTATGGCTACCAACCGAAACTCTTAAGTCCTTACAATCTATAAATACTCCATTTAAAGAATATGCTTAAAAAAATAGACAGAGGAATTTACTATGCAGTTATATAGCAAATTGACCAGAAGGGCATTCTTCTATTTAGTTGGATTACTGGTCACCGGTATCAGTTCGGCTAAGTCAATGAAAATTGGTGGTACCAAACAACACAAAATTAAAGAATGGAATGATATTCTTAAAGAAGCAAAAAATTTCCCTTTCATCCAAACACTCTTTTCAAGAAGATCGCGACGTTTTGGTTGGGGTATGGAAATTCCCACTGGTCCTTTGAAATTTAAATCAAACAAACCTCCAATTGGATTGGATGAATTTGAGAATGCTTTTATTATTTCTTCCGGCATGGGGGTGTCCGGCTGGCATAATGGAATACCTTTTTCTTCATCGCAAGATGGGCTTTGTAGCTATAATGTAAGATTTACTGGGAGAACATTTCCTTGCACTGCTGGAATTGGGAATTTAGATTTGTTTTATACAAACGACAACGGAACCTACTTCGTCTCTACTAGAAACGGAGACGGAAGCAACCCTTGGGAAATTTCAAAAGAAAGTGAGGCAGAGAAACTGATTAGCCAAGTCGATGATCATACAAAAAAAATAAGCAATAAAAGGATAGAACTAAGCAGGGACGGAACTAATTTTAGCGCACATAATATATGGAACGGAAATACAGAAGGCTCTACACTGTATATACCTGTGACCAATGTAGCCGAACAATTAATAGCAATGCTTTTTATTGTTGTTGAGTCAGGCTACCTAGTCTATGACGACCTTAATAAAAGAAACGCAGGAGAGCTAACAAAATATCTAGACGCACAACTACTTCATAAAGATAGAAAATACCCTCTCTCCTATCTTGAACAATATACACTTACACAATGTGCAGTGGAAATGGGAACGATGGGTCAAAACATGTCCCTATCTTTGCAACCTTTGGGATTGGGAGGATGGTTTTATTCAGGTATAAATCCATTTTCTATCATGGGCTTAAAGGCCAAAAAAGGTCAGCCCGGACTTGGGTTTGAATTTGAATTTAATAATGATTGGGGGGTCCCAAATCCAACAGGTATTTCAGATTTATATCAATCAATGTCGCCACCCCATTACAAAACAATGTCCGAAGCCGTAGACGCATTTATACAGAAGAAATTCGGTAAAGACGGAACTTTTAGGAGTCAAAACCATCCATATAATAATGAAACGTTTACTAATAATGCAAATATGCCCAGTAAAGAAACTATTGAGTGCGTGTGCGAAATAGCAGAATATATATTCAAGGAATACGGTAAATTTCCGGGTACTGTTCCTAGCATCTTTGTGAGGTATTATGTCCAAGCCCATCGGTTAGAGACAGATTATTATGACAAATATTTTAAGCCAGGGGCCTACACTAATACACACAAAGCTAACGTTGAAAGATGGAGTAGACGAGATACATAAAATGTTACTTTATTTAGCCGAGGGACCATCCTCAAGGGTTGTTGAAATTTTTTTAATCGAAAGCGGGCTAAAAATCAAAAAGAAGTTTGTCAATTTAATCGAAGAAGAAAACCTCCAGCCACACTTTTTGAAATTAAACCCTCTAGGACAGGTTCCGTGCTTAGATGTTGGAAATAGCGTAATTTGTGAAAGTATTGCAATATGTGAATATCTAGACAAAATGGAACTATCAAATAGTGGACTGTTCGGACGGAACGAAATAGAAAATGCATTAATAAATATGTGGCAACGACGAATTGACTTATACATATGGGAAAACATATATTACTCATATCAATCGTCGATAGGTTTAGAAATTTTCAAGACAAAAATACTTACTCTTCCTGAATCATCAAATGCCTTTGCGGAAGTTGCAAATGACCGTCTTAGGATTTTTAACGATCAATTAAAAAATTACCCTTGGATCGGAGGGGATTACTTCTCAATCTGTGATATAACTCTCTTTTCAATATTAGATTTTGGACTAAAAAATAAACAACCATTTGACTCTAGCCTCCTTAAACTAAACGTTTGGTTTTCTACTATGATGACGCGAGATAGCACACACGAAAGTAAACTTAATTTGGAAACAGCGAATGAATTCTAAAAATAAAAAAATTCTTGATGCCAAAGGATTAAATTGCCCGTTACCTTTATTGAAAACTAAAAAGGCTCTACTTTCTATTACAAACGATGAAGTGCTTGAAGTGCTTGCGACTGATCCTGGGGCTGAAAAAGACTTAAAGAATTTGTGCGAAATCACAAAGTATGAACTACTTTCGTTTGAAATTCTAAACGATGGCACTTTTAAATTTCTGATTACAAAAAATGAAAAAACCAGTTAAAGTCATCAGACCAATCGATGCTGCCAGTTTAGTAGTTTACAAAGAAAAAAAAGGGAGAGTACAGGTTTTGATGGGAAGGCGCGGAAATAGCGCAAAATTTCAGCCTGGATATTATGTATTCCCTGGGGGAGTCAAAGAGAGATGGGACAACTCCACTAATTTCATCAATCACCTCGACAAAAAATCGATCAAAGATATGGGCGTATCCAATAATCAATCAAAAGCACATGCGCTGGCGATGACCGCAATTAGGGAAGCCTACGAGGAAGTTGGATTGGTTTTTGGGATACAGACTTACAAGACCCAAAAAATATTTAATAAAAACTGGCGGTTCTTCCATGAAAATAATATTTATCCTGACCTTGGGGCACTTGAATACTTAGGTAGGGCAATAACCCCTCACTACCTTCCAATTCGATATCATGCAAGATTCTTTTCTATTGCTTTCGAGCATCATTTTTGTACCGAAGAAGTCGACGGCGAACTTGAAGATATTCAATGGGTCGACTTGAGCGATCCATATAAAATAAAAATGATGGGAGTCCAAAAAATGATCCTAGAAATATTAAAAACTAGAATCAAAACTGGGAGACTCACCCCAAAATTTTTATTTTTTAAATGGAATAGAAAGAATATAATTTGACTGACTTTCTATAATGCCTTCAGCTCGACCTTATTGTTCTCAACATCATAAAAATATATCGAGGCTCCAAAACCTGATGCGCCATATCTGCAGTCTGGCTCCTCGTAACGAACACCACTCTTTTTAAAGTGCTTTATTATATCATCGCAGTCGAACGGTGAGACCCGCAAGCAAAAATGGTCAATGTTTTTATTGGCTCCGTATTTAAAATCTACGGACTCCATTTCAAGTAAATCAATTAGTATCGAACCAAGCTTGAGCTGGGTCATCGCGGGAATATTTCGTTCAACCGAAAAACCGAGAACGTTACAATAAAAATTGATCATTGCCGTTCTAGATTTCACATTTATTACAATATGGTCTATTAGTGCTTTATCAAACATTCTATGTAACCCTTTCATTGCGTGTCTTTTTTTCAACTCCAAAAAAGACAAAAATTGCACCAAAGCCGCAAGCAATACCAACAAGAAGTACCCCTGTGTTAAAGGGAAATAATGCAAGAGAAAAACTTGCAAGAATAGGTCCAAGAGAAGATCCACCATCGGTCAGCAATCTCCATATGCCAAGAAATTCGCCTTTATTTTTTGAAGGCGCATTATCAGTCCCAAGCATCATAGTAATTCCGGTAGACAATCCGTTGGCTATCCCTAGTACAACGGCAACAAGGCACAAGGTTAAATAAGTTTCGACAAAAGCTAGAAGTATTAAGCCTAAAGCAAACAACAAAGAGCTTGGAATTGCGCCAGCCCTACGTCCAAAGCGGCTCATTATCACCCCAGCCGGATAAAATAGAATGAGGTCAATTGCGGCTGATAGTGAAACTATAAAGCCTATAGAAGTTACGTTCAAACCTATATGGTCACCAACTAAAGGAATGAGTACAATTCTGGCAGCCCTCATTAACATAAAGATAACTGAAGCAAGACCTGCCGTAAGGAAGACTTTACGATTATCAACGGCAACCCCTACATAAGAAGTATAAAAATTTGTTTTTGTTCTTTTTTGCTCATCATCATTAATTTTTGTAAAAACGATATAAAATGCCACTAACAGAAAAAACGAACCGATAAAAAAGGTCTTTTCAAAACCAACAATTTCGGCTAAGACTCCTCCTATAATCGGACCTATCAAAGCAGTTAACCTCAAGCCTCCTGCCAACATTGCAATAACTCGACCCCTTAAATCAAAATTATACTTGTCTGATATGTATAACATGCGTCCAACTAAAAATAGCGCGCTTATAAAACCATGTATCAAAGCCAAGGATAAAAATAAAATAGGTGAATTAACAAATCCATACAGTATGAATAAAATAAACAACAAGAAGGAAGCCACAGTCATCGCCATTTTGCTTCCTATTCGCGAGACAAGGAATCCGGCTGGTATGTCGAACAACATCATTCCAAACCCTTTCAATCCGAGCACCGCGGCTGCTTGTGAAGCCGAGCCCCCTGCATCGAGGACTGCCAGAGGCAATATCAAAAAAGAAGAATAAGTGACTGTGCCTATAAGCAAGAGTGGAAGGTATATCGAAGTAAAAGGTTCTTTGTGTTCCAGAAAGCCATCCCTAATGAATCTACGTAGATCAGCCAAGGTAAATCAGCCCAAAATATTTTTCCGGTTTAACCACCCTCTCGTTCTCTCAACTCTATTCTTCTTATCTTGCCACTTACCGTCTTGGGAAGGGATTTAACAAACTCTATTTTCCTCGGATACTTGTATGGCGCAGTAATCACTTTAACATGCTGTTGAAGGGTATTTTTCATTTCTTCATTTGGAGTAAAACCCTCCGCTAAAATTACAAAAGCCTTAACAACCGCACCTCTTGTTTCATCTGGGCTGCTAACTACTGCCGATTCAATTACTGCAGGATGTTTGAGTAATGCGCTCTCTACTTCAAAAGGACCGATCCGATAACCAGCCGACAAAATAACATCATCGGCTCTACTTACAAACCAGTAAAAGCCATCTTCGTCCACCATCCCTCGATCTCCGGTTATATACCATTCTTTAACAAAACAACGATCATATCTCTCTCTATCTTTGTAGTAATCTACAAAAAGACCCGGGGTACCTGTTGAAGGGTTCTTAATGGCAATATCTCCTTCTTCATTGACCCCCAACTTTTTCCCGTCTGCCCCAATTATGGCCATCTCAAAATCTGGCATTGGCTTTCCCATTGAGCCGAAACGAACCTCTCCATGAGGTAAGTTTCCGCAAATCAAAACTGTTTCGGTTTGTCCATAGCCATCTCTAATTGTCAAACCAGTGGCTTCTTTCCATGTTTCTATAACTTCAGGATTTAATGGTTCACCTGCACCAACACAGTGCCGCAAATGCCGTGGATTAAAATCGGTGAGATCTTGTTGAATCAACATTCTATATACTGTCGGCGCACCACACATAGTAGAAATGGGATATCTTTCTAACGTTTTAATTGTTTCTTCTGGGGTAAAAACAGGTTCATTCGAAACGAACAACGCGGCGCCTTGGGTCCAAGGACCAAAGTAACTTGAGTAAGCTGCTTTTGCCCAACCATTATCGCTTATATTCCAATGAAGATCTTCTGGACTTAAATTGAGCCAATATCGCCCTGTAATTTGATGGGCATAACCGTAACCATGATTATGAATGGTCATTTTAGGATAACCAGTTGTCCCTGATGTAAAGTAGCATAAGGCTCTGTCGGAGTACTTAATCATGGGTTTATCAAAGAAAGGATTTTCCCGTTTAATTATTGAGTCATAAAGTTGCCAATCCTTTTTTTCTTCGCCAATTTTAATTTTAATTTTTAACGTTGGGCATTCCGTGGTCACCTGATCTACTTTTTCCGCATTTTCATCATCAGTTACAATACATGTTGCTCCAGCTGCGTTGATTCTGTAGGCGATATCGTCCTTTGATAATTGAGTGGTCCCTGGTGAGCAAACAACGCCCATACGTAAGCAAGCTGTCAATACTATCCACCATTGAATTTCTCTTCCCATGATTAAAAGAATAATATCGTCTTTTTTACAACCCAGTTTAGTTAAAGCATTTGCAAATTGTTGAGATTGTTGCGAAATATCCTTAAAAGTTAATTCAATTTTCTTGTCGCCATCAGTCCATAGCATGGCTAGCTTATTTTTTTCTTCGCTCGCCCAAACATCAATCACATCCGTTGCAAAATTATAATACAAAGGAGGTGGCCATTTTAATTTTTCAAATGTATTTCCACTCATTTTAGGCTCCTATTAAAACCAATCGCTTTCCATCTCCACAAAGGAGGAATCAAATCGAGAAATAAAATCTAGTCTCTCTCTTGCTTTTGGCAAATCATGATTAAAATAAAATTTAATTGTGCTTTTCTTCCCGAGATAAAAAGAATTCGTATCTTCTACTCTTAACTTATCAAAAACAATAATGCCCTGTTTAAGCCACATCCAGCCTATCAGAATTAACCCAAAAGCATCTAAAAAAATGCCAGCACTTGATAATGCCAAGTAGTCGCTTGAGTTTTTTCTCTTTAATTTTATTGATTCAACCACCGACTCTAAATGCATGATTGATGCTTCAAGTTGGTCTCCAAAAATTTTGAGCTCTGCATCCTTCTTTGCTTTGGAAATCGTTTCTTTTATAAGTGTTAAAAGGTAAATAAAAGATTTTCCCTCATTAATAAAAATCTTCCTACCAATAAGATCTAAAGCCTGTATTCCATGCGTACCTTCGTGAATCGGGTTTAGTCTGTTGTCACGATAAAACCGCTCAAGTGGAAAATCCTTGGTATATCCATATCCCCCCAAAACTTGGATCGCATGCTTGTTGGCTTCAAGACAGAATTCCGAGGGCCAGGATTTTGCTACGGGAGTTAGAAGCTCCAATAATAAATTGATTTCTTCTTTGGAAGACTCATTGGTTTCCACTAAATATCTATCGTATAAGAGGGCACAAAAAAGTGTTAAAGCGAGACTACCTTCAACAGCAAGCTTTTGCATCATTAACAATCTTTTTATATCTGGGTGTTCAATTATACTTACTTGATTTGACTCTGATTTTGGCGCACCAAGTCTGCGTCCCTGTATCCTCTCCTTAGCGTAGGACAAAGAATGCAAGTATCCTGTGTAACCTAAGGCTGTCGCATGCATACCGACACCAATTCTTGCTTCGTTCATCATGTGAAACATATACAACAAGCCCTTATTCGGCTCACCAATTAAATAACCGTGACAATCAGAATTCTCACCGTAATTTAAAACAGTATTTGTTGTTCCGTGCCAACCCATTTTGTGATTGAGGCCCACTACTTGAATATCATTTTGTTTCGTAAAATTACCTTCAGAATCCTCTCGATATTTTGGAACTAAAAATAAAGATATGCCAGCAATTCCCGAGGGAGCACCTTCAAGTCTTGCGAGAACCATATGAACTATATTTTCAGACAACTCATGCTCGCCTCCAGATATCCACATTTTAGTCCCACTAATTAAATAATGTTCAGATTTAGTCGGTTTAGCGACAACTTTGATGTCAGCCAAAGAAGACCCAGCTTGGGGTTCGGAAAGATTCATTGTTCCAAAAAAAAGCCCTTCTATCATGGGGCCTAAAAATCTATTCTTTAAACTGATAGTCCCATACTTGGAAAGGAGGTTTGCCGCAGCAGTAGTCAAAAAACTATAAGCAATGGCACTAACATTAGCAGCGGCGAGGAAAGCTCCTGCCGCTTGAGCAACAACAAATGGAAGCTGCATTCCTCCAAGAGCTATTTCCGCTGACATTTTTTGAAAACCAAGCTCTCTATACTCATCTAAGATGTTTTTTAATTCTGGAATCGTCACAACTTTATTATCCTTTAAATAAGGCTCGTTATGATCAAGGGGTTTAGCTAGTGGATAAAATTTTTGCTCAGCGAAATCTCTCGCTAATTCTAGTACCGCTGCAAATGTTTCACGGTCATGATGAGAGTATCGTTCATTTTTCACTAATTCGTCCACATTAAACACTTCATATAGAAGGAACTCTACGTCTCGTGTTTTTAATTGCAACTCATCTTTCATGATTATTCTAAATAATTAATTATTTCATTCGTCTAGTTTTTTTAATTGAAACTGCTCTAAATTATACTGAGGCGCAGCTACTGGCACTACATCAACTAAGTTAGCTCCTAACTCCGATAATGAAAACCGTGACATATCAAAATCCCTGGGCTCATGAGCTTTCGGTTCGATAAGAAGAGCTCCGGCCTCAGCAAGCTTCGCATCGATAGCTTTTACCTTTACATGGTCCGAAGTAATAACAAAACCTTTTACAGTTTTTTTCTGTGATAAAATTTCAACGTATGCACCTCTTTCTGCCATAGCAGCCTCATACTTTTGGGCTTCCTCTAATGCTAGATCTTTTTTTAAAACGACAGAGGAACTAGTAAATATTTTGCTGCCCAGAACTACTGGGTCAATCTTAAATAATTGACCAAGCTTTGAAGCCACCCGTTCTTGTGTCCAACCATCTTTTAACTTCCCAGAAAAAACAACACTAAATTTTTCCATGTATTGGCTCCTTTGAGAGGGGTTAATTCTATTTTAACGTTATTGTATCGTTAGTCTCTGATCACTGCTAATACATTATTAATTTTTGCGGGCAAGTCAGTGAAAAGACCAGATGGATTTTCGTTATCAAGGGAGCAATATAGTGACACTCGGTTTAATACGCCGAAATATCTATCCACAATACGTTTAGCGATATTTTCCGGATTATCAATAACTGCAATTTGCTCCAATAACTCATCAGGAATAAGGTTTCCCATCGTATCTATTTCGCCTCTTTTAAGAGAAATGTTTAGTTTTTTCCCTAACTCGGGATACCCATGATATGAGAATAAACTGGCGTAGTTTGGTGTTGATCCGTAAAAAGCTATTTGCTGGCAAACAGTCTTTTTCATCTTAGCTTTTTCTCTATCAGTTTGCCCTGTTATCACAAAAATAGGAGCATACAATTCAAAGTTTCTTCCCGGATTTTCTGAAGCTTTTAAACCTCTGTTTATGTTAGGGATAACCATATCTTTAAGGAAGCTTGTGGTATGCATTGGGTGTACGTGGAATCCATCAGCTACCCTACCAGCCACCTCGCACATGAGGGGATTTACTCCTGCTAAATAAATTGGTATGTGAGCGCATGGATTTGGCCCGGGGTTAAAAAAATCAGTCAACAAAGTGAATTTGTAAAACTCCCCATTGAAATTTGGCGCATTACCATTTTGAAAACTATCCCATATGGCCCTAAGACAAATTATATATTCTTCTATTTTTGCCGCTGGTTTATCAAACTTTATTGAATATCGCCTCTCTATATGCGCCTTAACCTGTGTACCTAACCCTAGTTTAAATCTTCCCTTAGCAAAGCGCTGTAAATCCCAGGACGTTTGCGCTAGCGCAAACGGAGAGCGAGCGAATGCAACCGTTATATTCGTTCCTAAAGATAGTGTTTGCGTTGCATTAAGAGCGAAGGATAATGGCAAAAATGGGTCATTTTGCGCTTCAAAAGTCCATACCCCATCGTAGCCCAGCCTCTCTAGCTGTCGTGCTTTATCTTCAATTTCCGAAGGTTCTGCGGATTTTAAAAGTGCATCGATTTTCATATTGTTCTAGTATATCTAAATAAATCTTTCACTTTCGAATACTTCTGGAAAAATATTTCTTAGATTATCGATCAGCTGATTTTTGCTGAGAACTTTAACGGTTTGCACTCCCAAATTTCTGGCAGGCTTTAGGTTTATTCCCAGATCATCGAAATAAACTATATCACTAGGATTTAAACCTATTTTTTCTATAGCCAGCTGGTAAATTTTTACGTCTGGTTTTCGAATTCCAAGTTTGCTGGATTCCAATACATAGTCAAAATAGCCCATTACACCTTTTAATTTTGCTTGATAATCATCATCAAATGATTTAGCTAATGATGGTGGCTTATTTATATTGTTAGTTAGACACAATTGAAAAATACCAATAGTTTTTAACTTCTGTATAACTGAAACAACTTCATCACGGATGTCACAATTTATTAAAGGCAACACATCATCTCCCCTAATTGGTTGCCCTAAATTTCTGCTTTCTTCCAAGAACATTTGGTCAAACATTGCGTTATCAATTTCTCCTTTTTCCAATAGGGCCCAAGCATTAAAATCCGAGTTTTGAGAATTGACCATTCTTATAAATCCAGCAGGAAGATTGCGACTAATTTCAAATTTCTTAAAATTATCAAAAGGGGAGCTTGTTATGACCCCACCAAAATCCCATATTACGGCTCTTTCTTTCATAATTAAGCTACCACTCTCAGTTTTTTAATCTTATAATCAATGGATGTTAGACTGTTTCCAGTGTAGAGTAGGCTTTATCACAATTGCAAATACATTATAGACTCATGTTTTATGTTCAGTAACCTAAATCATTGCAGAAACATTAAAGACTTTCAGCTTCTCGCCAAAAAACGATTACCAAGTGCTATCTTCCATTATATTGATGGCGCTGCTGAAGATGAAAGTACTTATCGTAGAAACACTCTTGCCTTCGAAGAGGTTGATCTCGTGCCAAATGTTTTAAAGGATGTCTCAAAGATTGATTTATCTACTACTGTTATGGGTCAAAAAATTAAAATGCCATTATTTTGCTCTCCAACAGCTTTACAGAGGCTATTTCATTTTCAAGGAGAAGAGGCCGTTGCTAAAGCAGCAAGTGAGTTGGGCACTATGTTTGGAGTTTCCTCCCTAACAACAACTACTTTAGATAAGATCAAATCGCTACCTCCCTGCCCAAAAATATTTCAGTTTTATTACCATAAGGATAAAGGTCTTAATCGTGCAATGATTGAGTCTGCAAAAGAAGCTAATTTTGACGTACTCGCCTTGACAGTAGATACCATAACCGGAGGGAATCGTGAAAGAGATCTGCAAACTGGCTTTACCTCGCCCCCACGACTCACACCAAAAACGTTATTAAGTTTTCTTACTCATCCTTTTTGGACTTTTAACTATTTAACTCATGAAAAATTTAGACTTCCACTTATGGAGAACTATGTAAAGGAAGGGTCTAAAATATCAATCACCGTAGGAGAATATTTCTCGACGATGCTTGATCAATCATTGAATTGGGATAAGGCGTCAGAGCTGCGTGACTTATGGGGTGGTCACTTTTGCTTAAAAGGGATCATGAGTACTAAAGATGCAAAAACTGCTGTTTCAATCGGGGCTTCCGGCATTATGGTATCGAATCACGGAGGAAGACAACTAGATGGCGCCCGGTCCCCTTTCGACCAGATAAGCGAGGTCACAGATGCAGTAGGTGATGAGCTCGATGTTATTCTTGATGGAGGCATCAGGAGGGGAAGCCATGTCTTAAAAGCCTTAGCATCTGGGGCGAAAGCGTGTTCTGGAGGAAGAATGTATCTTTATGCCCTAGCAGCTGGAGGGCAAGAAGGAGTGCGAAAAGCTTTAAGCATTATGCGCGAAGAAATAATTAGAGATATGAAATTGATGGGGATCTCTACAATTAACGAACTGAACAGCTCTATGCTTAGGCGAAGATATAAATTTTGATCAAGGAAATAAGAGACTATGGTCCCAGTTACCTCCTTCGTCTCTTTGATAATAGGTTCTTCTATGAAGCCTGTGCGGCATTTCCTCCCAAAATTCAAAATTACTTGGGGCTACTTGAAAGCCTGACCAATAAGGAGGCCTAGGAATTAATTTTTCCGCAAATTTTTTTTCGAGGGAGTCGATTGATTTTTCAAGCAAATCACGTGAATTTAAAACTTTTGACTGAGCGGAAGCCCAAGCCCCAATCTGCGAGGAGCGATCCCTAGTTGCAAAATATCTATCAGCAACCGAGTCATCTACTATTTTGGCTGTTCCTTGAATTCTGATCTGCTTTTTTATTGATTTCCAATGGAAGCAAAGAGAAACAGCCGGGTTCTTGCGAATTTGCCGTCCTTTTTGACTCTCAATATTTGTATAAAACACAAATCCTCTTAAATCAAAACTTTTTAATAACACTACCCTCGAAAAGGGACGCTTTGACTGGTCAACAGTCGAAATAGTCATTGCGTTAGCTTCCATTTCTTTCTTGGAAGCTTCTAAATACCAGCGCTCAAATTTGTCAAAAGGTGCCATTACAATTCAGTTTGAGTTATCAATCATTTCTACAAAAAGGATCCCTTAGGATTATGGTATCGTCTCTCTCGGCGCCCGTTGATATTATTGAGATATCAACTCCTACCGCATCAGAAATAAAATTGAGATAATCACGAGCTTGAGGTGGAAGGCTATCAAAGCTTCTAACACCTTTCGTACCTTTACTCCAACCCGGAAAACTCTCATATTCAGGTTCAATTTTTTCTAGTTCAGAAACTTCTAGTGGATAAGAAACCTCAGCCTCATCTTTTGTTTTATAAGCTGTACAAATATTAAGTTGACTCAGCCCCTCTAATACATCAAGTTTAGTAATACACAACTGCGTTACTCCATTTAGTTCGCACACATATTTTAAAGCGACTAAATCTAACCATCCGCATCTACGAGGACGCCCTGTAGTTGAACCAAATTCGTTACCATTTTCAGCTAGAAATTTCCCCACTGAATCATTGCACTCTGTAGGGAACGGACCTGAGCCAACTCGGGTAGTATAAGCTTTTGTGATGCCGATACTATTTTCATTAAATTTTGAGCTCACACCCGATCCAGTAAACACACTTCCAATAGTAGTATTTGAAGATGTCACGTAAGGATAGGTGCCATGGTCAATATCAAGCATTGCGCCTTGAGCACCCTCAAAAATGATATTCTGGTTGTTATCAAACGTCTGTTTTAACAAATTAGACACGTCGTCAGTCAAATTTTTGACTTTTTCCCAATTCTTTATTGCTTTGTCAAATACAAACGAACGATCGACTGGAGCTTGTCTGTAGTACTTAGTTAGCAGAAAGTTATGATATTCATCTAGAATTTTTAGTTTCTCGTTAAAAATTGCTTCGTCAGACAGATCTGATAGTTTAATTGCTCTCCTCGCAATTTTATCTTCATAGGCAGGACCAATCCCCTTTTTAGTAGTCCCGATCTTATTAATTCCCAACGACCCCTCTCTGGCTTTATCAATAGCTACGTGATAATCCAGTATTAAAGGACAGCCTAAACTTATTCTTAATCTTTCAGAAACAGACACTCCTTGGTCTTCTAATAAAGTGATTTCTTCCGTCAGCTTGTCCAATGAGATAACCACACCATTTCCGATCAAACAGATTACGTTTGTTCGTAAAATTCCAGAAGGTATCAAATGCAAAACTGTTTTTTTGCCTCCGACTACGAGGGTATGTCCGGCATTATTGCCACCTTGAAATCTCACAACCGTACTGGCTTTTGAAGTCAGAAGGTCTACAATCTTTCCTTTTCCCTCGTCCCCCCACTGAGTACCGAGTAATACAATACTTGTCATCTTTACTTCCGAAAATTAAAATCTACTTCGCGTTTTTTAAAGTCCACCCGCCATCCTCATTTTGAACTATAACGTTTTGCACAGGCGGTTCAAAATTCTCCCCAGGGAGCTGCTGAATTACTATGTAACCATCCTCCCTCAATTTATTTATAAATTGCCGTAATTTATCGCTTCGTATTGGAGGGGCCTGAACAATATTTTGGTGTAAGTGATCCCCTCTTAGTTTAGAGATTCTTGACAAAGATTTTAAGTCTGTACTAAACCCAGTTCCTGGTCGAAAAGTTCCAGTTCGAGGAGACAGGTACTCGTAGCGCCCTCCCCAACAAAGTGGTCTTCCGAGACCCTCGACGTGAGCCATAAAACTTATCGATGAATGATATTTATATCCTCTCAACTCTGATAAATCTATTCTAATATCCATTTTAGGATTTATTTCCAAAAGTGCTTCTGCGACGTGTTTTAATGTGCGAATTCCTTCACTTAGTTCAGGAAGTTCCTTAAAAGTCTCTCCAGCTTCATCCAAAACATCCAAGGAACCGTTTAATTCCAACAAAACTTCAAACTTTGAACGAAGAGACGAATTGACGCTCGAGCTAGACAGGCTAGACTGTAAATCACTCGCATCTCTTCTTAGTAAAGCGTCCAAAATCTCATTTTCTAAAGGCCCATTTACTGAAGCATAACGACACAATTGTCTGAACAATCCCATATCACTTAGTTCTATTACAGGATTATCTATTTCTAATTTCGTAAGCAAATCATGTAAGAGGCTAATCACTTCGATATCACTTTCAGGTCCTCTATAGCCAAAGAGCTCTGCGCCTAATTGTATAGGGTTTCTGGATCCCGGGTACCTACTAGTATTAGCTTTCAACACCGGTCCCGCATAGCATATTCTGCTGATTTGTCGGTCATTCATAAATGACTCTATTCTCGCGATTTGGGGAGTTATATCCGCAGGCACACCAACTGTTCTACCAGATGACTGATCAACCATTTTCATAGTATTCAAATTAAGCTCCGGATCCATTCCCCGCAAGAGAGAATCCAGATACTCTAAGATAGGGGGATACACTAATTGGTAACCCCAATTTTTCATTAGGGCAAGAGCGTGAGATCTACATAATTCAATTCGACTCGCCTCTGCCGGGAGAATATCGTCTATCCCCTCTGGCAGAGTCCAAATCGATTGACCTTTCAATAATGCCATCGCTTTGCTGTGCGAAGAAGGTTATTTAGCCTGCCCAGCCGGATTTCCGAAAAATTTAAAAAAGTCGGAATCTGGCTCCAACAAAAGGACATCATTATTATTACCAAAACTTGACTTATATGCATTCAAGCTCCTATAAAAATCATAGAATTCTGCATTTTTGTTGTAAGCCTTTGCGTAGATTTCCGACGACCTCGCATCCCCTGCACCTCTCATTTCCTCTGCATCTTTATAAGCAGCAGCTGAGATAACAATGCGCTGCCTATCAGCGTCAGCTCTAATTGTAATTGCCTCTTTCTCTCCTCTTGCTCTAAACTCTCTAGCAACTCTAGCTCGCTCTGACCTCATACGTTCGTAGACGTTTGCACTGACTTCAACTGGTAAATCAATTTTTTTCAACCTTAGATCCAGGATTTCCATCCCTAGATCAGCAGCCCTCTCGTTCGCTGTTGTAGTAACGACTTCCATAATTTTGCCTCGCTCACCACTCACAACCTCTTGCACCGTTCTTTTTCCGAATTCACTTCTTAAACTATCATTTATTTTTTGATAGACCAGAAGACCGGCTCTTCTAATGTCACCATCCGTTGATTTGTAAAATTGCTCAACATTTTGGATTCTCCACCTAGCGAATGAATCTACAATAACATCTTTTTTTTCGCCAGTAAGAAAACGTTGAGGCTCTGCATCAAGTGTCTGTAATCGTTTATCGAATTTTTTCACATTCTGCACCCCGGGAATTAAAAAATGCAAACCCGGTTTAAAATCGGAACGCTCAATTTTACCAATTTGAAACAAGATGGCCGATTGATATTCGTAAACTCTGAAAGTTACGAGGTATAAAATTCCAATTATTATGGCAAAAGTTATTGATATTTTTGTGAACATTTATTTTCTCTTCTTAATTCAAGTTATTATCTCGTTACTCTATCCCTATCCCAGCGCTGAACCGCAGACGAGTCGTCCATTTGATTCAAACTATTAGTGTTAGTGCCGTCACCGTTCTCTGTTCCTCTTTGTCTAGCCTCAGGACCACCACGCTCTATCAACTTGTCTATTGGTAAGTACATCAAACTAGAGCCACTTTCGTTATCTAGTATTACTTTATTAGTTTTTGACAAAACTGATTCGATGGCTTCAATATACAATCTTTTTCTAGTTACCTCAGGGGCCTTGTTGTACTCTTTATATAGTTGATCGAAGCGACTCGCTTCACCTTCAGCCTGTGCTATAACTTTATCCCTATAACCCTCGGCTTCAAGCCTTATCCTTGCCGCTTCACCTGCTGCTTTTTCAACTACCTCGTTTCGGTAAGCCTCGGCTTCATTAATTTTCCTCTGCTCATCCTCCCTTGCCTTTATCGCGTCATCAAACGCTGCTTTAACAGCTTCAGGAGGTTTTGCGGGTTGCATGTTTACACTGGTAACCTCTATCCCTGATTCATACACGTCCAGTACGTCCTGAATTAAAGACATTGCTTCAGTAGCAATTTGAGCCCTGCCCTCCGTGATAACATAAGTCAGAGTGCTCTGACCTATTATATCTCTAATAGCTGATTCAGTGACTCGCCTCACGGAAACATCTGGATCTGCAATTTTAAAAAGGTAATCGGTTGCTTCCTTGATTCGATATTGCACAGCAAGTTCAACTTCCACAATATTTTCATCACCAGTTAACATTGAAGATTGAGACGTTATTGTTTGGATTCGCTCAACGTTTACTTTAATTACTTCTTCGATAGGCCTTGGTAGTCTTATATGAGGACCTGGCTGCAATGAAGTAACATATTTTCCGAACCTCATTACCACTCCTCTTTCAGCTGGATCTATTCGATAAACCATTTCGTATCCAAGCAGCAAAACAAACAAAGCGCCTGCAATTAAGAGAATAGGCCCTTTCGGTTCTTCTGAACTTTTTTTCTGACCACCGCCGCCACTGAAAATTTTGCCGAGACCTTCTTGCATTTTTTTTACCACCTCATCCAAGTCAGGTGGCCCTTGGTTCCCGGGTCTGTTACCCCAAGGATCTTTGTCTTTATTATCTGGATTCCATGACATTATTATTTTCCCGTTTTTTTTAATGTTTATTCTAAATTTTTTATCCAATGCTACCAATTTCTGATCTCTCACACGAAGGCTGACTATCGGAAGATATCAGATCATAAGCGTTTTTATACTTAAGCATAAGCTGGCTCTCAAATTGATCAACCATCAACTTTAGTATTATATCCCCATTCATACCAACTTTTTCATCCACAACCAGGCCCCTTTCATAAAAAATAGATCTTAATTTCGCACCGGAAGGTCTTAATTTAACAGTAATACGATTCTTGCCACCATAAAGATTTTCGACTATCGCCTGTTTGAGCGTATTAATCCCCTCTCCCGTTCTAGCGGAGACATCGACGCGAGACCTCTTATCTAAAACTTGCGAGTTAATTTTTATGCCCTCTCTCGCTAGAAGATCAATTTTATTATACACCATTATTGTCGGCACTTTGTCTGCCCCGATCATCTTCAGGATTTTATTTACCTCATTGACCCTTCCATATAATTCTGAATCGCCAATATCAATAACATGTAAAATTAATTGAGATTTTGTAGTTTCCTCTAGAGTGGCAGCAAAGGCTTCGATCAAAGTTGGCGGCAAATCTTCGATAAATCCAACTGTATCTGCTAAAAGTACGCGCTTCTCAGTATTAATTTCCATGGCTCTAATGGTCGGATCAAGCGTTGCAAACATCAGATCTTTTGCTTCTACATCACTTTGGGTTAAAACATTAAATAGAGTTGATTTGCCTGCATTGGTATAACCAACCAAGGCTATAGTGGGAAGCCCTTTCTTTTTTCTAAGCGAACCAGCTAGGTTGCGTCTTGATTTTATTTTTTTCAGTCGGGCATTTAATTGCTTTATTCTTAAACCCAAAAGACGCCGGTCTGTTTCCAACTGCGTCTCACCAGGACCTCTGAGCCCTAGACCACCCCTCTGTCTCTCAAGGTGTGTCCACTCACGAGTCAACTTACTTTTTAAATAATCTAACTGAGCTAGTTCAACTTGGACTCGACCTTCAAATGAACGCGCCCTCTGGGCGAAAATGTTAAGAATCAAACCAGTTCTGTCGATAATTTGGCAACAAATTTTTCGCTGAATATTACGATGTTGGCTGGACGATATGTCCCTATTTATTATTACCAAAGGCACACAAGTAGAGTTAACCTTGTCTTTAAGTTCTGCTAACTTTCCTGACTTAATATAGGTTCTTGTATCTGGCTTATCCACAGCAGCAACGCACATAAATTCTAGCTGAAAATCAGCACTTCTTACTAATTCAAAAAATTCATGGGGATCGTATCGATTGCCCTTGAATGAAACAACTAATGCGCCTACTTTGTTCAATTTCCACTGCCTGAGTCAGAATAGTTGGTCAGCGATTTATCGTGAATTATTATTGCAAACTCAATCACCGGAATCTTGCTCTATTTTCACATTAGTACTCGGTACAACAGTAGAAATAGCGTGCTTATAAACCATTTGATAAACGGAACTTTTTAATACTATGACAAATTGGTCGAAAGAGTCCACTGTCCCCTGCAACTTAATTCCATTAACCAAAAAGATAGAGACCGGGATCTGCTCCCTCCTCAAAGTGTTTAAAAAAGGCTCTTGCAAAGATTGATTTTTGTTACTCATTGCATCCGTTTGAACTACTTAAGCTTCCCTCAACTAATATGCGGTTAAAACACCACAATTTTTCAATTCTAACATTATTTTTGCAATCGCATCATCAATACCATGAGATTCTACCCAAATCGCGTTTCTTTCCTTTTTAAACCAAGTGATTTGGCGTTTTGCCAGTTGTTTTGATTCCTGAATCGCTTCACTCCTCATCTCAGAAAAACTCAATAACCCTTCCAAATATTTCACTACCTGCAAATATCCTATTGATTTCAAGCCTGGAGACTCAATCATTTGTGGGTTTCTAAAAAGCAGGGATTTTACTTCGTTGATTAGACCAAATTCGAGCATTTGGTCAAATCTTTTTTCAATGTTTTTATAATGAATTTCCTTATTAGGCTCAAACACTACCAACTTCAAGGGACGATTTACCAATGGAGTCATCTTTTTTTCGGAACGGTAGGAAGACAGTGTTCTTCCTGTGCCTTCATGCACTTCTAATCCCCTCATAATTCTCTGTTTATCATGAGGGTGCAAAGTGGAGGCGAGCTCACTGTCTATTTTTTTTAACTGATTATAAAGATAGGGCAAACCCCGGACCTTAAGCTCAAACTCAATTTTTTTTCTTATTTTATTGCTAATTGTTGGTACAAGCGACAGCCCGTGTTCTATCGCCCGAAAATATAAACCAGTTCCACCAACGAAAAAGGGAGTTCGGTTAATATTATTTTTTTTGCGTAGAAGAGATGAACAGTCATCATAGAATTTAATGGCAGAGTAACTTTCATCAAGATTTATTTTGTCCACTAATGAATACTCTATTTTCTTTTTTTGAAAAGGGGTCGGCTTCGCACTACCTATAAATAGCTTTTTATAGATTTGCACCGAGTCAACATTAACAACAAATAGAGGTTCGTTAGAACGTAAATTGCATAACAAATCGGTCTTACCTACACCGGTGGCCCCCATGATGAATACTGAGTCATACATTTGAGTTCTCTAATTGTTTGCAGGAATTTTAAGTAAATCCCCTTTTTTTATTACGTCACTTTTTAAATTATTAAATTGCTTCAATTTTATTAAACTAACATTAAATCGATACGCAATTTCCGACAGTGTGTCGCCTTCTACAACTAAATGCGTCCGGCTATCATTGTTCGATAAATAACTTAATCCAAAATAATCACAAACACCACGGTAAATCCAACTTGCAATTTGTATCTGAGTGCCTGTTTCTCTTAATCTTTTTTCCTCAAAAGGATTGGAAATAAAAGCCGTTTCTATTAAAACTGAAGGGATATCCAATGCTTTTAAAACCATAAATCCCGCATACTGCACCATAGGTTGATGGACGGGACCAAAATTACCTAATTGTTTAATTATACTATCAGCGATCTTTATACTCTCATCTATGGTCGCTCGTTGGGAAAGATCTACCAATGTTTCCCACAAGTTTTCATCTTTTTTTTCTCTTTTTATAGAGCCAATGAAATCACTTTCATTTGACTTCTTTGCCAACATGCGTGCTATTTCACTGCTAGCACCACGCTGAGATAACACGTAAACTGACGAGCCTCTCGCTTGTCGATTGTCTATCGCATCAGCGTGAATTGATAAGAATAGATCAGCATTTGATTCCCTGGCAACCTTTACTCTCTGCCTGAGTCGTATTTTACTGTCATCTCTACGTGACATTATAGCCTGCATTCGAGGATGCCCATTAATAAAATCAGCTAAATGATATGAAACAGCTAAGGTAATATCTTTCTCCAACACACCTGTTGGACCAACGGCGCCACTGTCAATACCCCCATGCCCTGCATCCACAACAACCTTAAATACAGACTTGTCGGTTGAACGCGATTCGACCGAATGAATATCCTTTTTTTCTCTTAAATAAAAAATACCTTGCGTGCGGCTTGTCTCACCTCCTCTATCTAAAGTAAGTTTCGAAGGCTCGATATTTAACTCTAGAACAACTCGTACCAAATCGAGCTCCCGCAAACCGTGCCTCATTGCTTTTACTATACCGACACCGTTTGACATCTTATGACGGAATTCACCGAGATTCTTCGTCTTAATATCCAGAACTAACCGCGAAGGTTGTTCTAAAAAAAAAGAAGATATATCAACTAAATCACTGCTTAAAACGAAAACTTTAGAAAAGGATTTATTATTCTCAACTTCTACTTCCAGAAAGGCAAATGCCTCGGCGGAAATCCATAACTGAATTAAAACTAGAATTAAAGTCGTACAACGTTTTATATGTTTGCGGATTATAAACACCTCCAGGGGGTTTAAGATTTCAAACCTTGAACTAATTTCCTGCCCTTTTGTGTATAGGCTACAATCGAAGCGATACGTCCCTTACCACTCACTTTAAAATTTATATTCAGATCAATCTTCGATATGAATTCTAAATCAAATTTAGGCCATTCTATTAAATAAGTAGTCTTATTTTTTGAATATGCATCAAGTCCCAGATAATCCAATTCGTTAACGTCATTTACACGGAACAAATCTATATGAAACAAATTGTAAGATTCAAATTCATAATATTCAATTAATGTAAATGTTGGACTCTTCACGTGTCCTTCATAATTAAGAGAGCGTAAAAATCCCCGAGCGAAAGTTGTTTTTCCCGCTCCAATCTGCCCCTCTAGGGTAATAGAGGTGCCGGGGACATGGGCTGCACCAATCTTTGCTCCAAATTTCTGCGTCTCTAACTCATCATTTAGATTTTTTTCCACGTGATCAATCACTTTCATTTTATCAAACCACGGATTATCGGCAATAAATCACTAGGCAACATTCCCCGCGCACCATGGCTTTTAGCCTTATCAGCAGCTTGATTATGAATGCTAGCACCTAGAATAGCAGCATCAAATATTGTTACACCCTGCCCCACTAGAGATGCAATTATACCCGTAAGAAGATCGCCCATACCACCTGTAGCCATGCCACTATTGCCCCCTTCAATCACCCGCGTGGTTCTTCCCATCTTCGCTACAACGGTTCCCGGCCCTTTGAGCAGACAGACGCCTCCGTAAATTTCTGCTATCCTTTCAGCAGACGAAATTCTATCGAACTCGACTTGTAAGTCACTTACTCCTAATAACCTTCCCGCCTCCTTGGAGTGAGGTGTTAAAATACGTAAATCATTAAAATTTGGACGCTCAGCTAGAAGATTAAGAGCATCAGCATCAACAACCACAGGTTTATTAAACTCTAACAACTTTTCATACATCTGTCTGCTCCAAGCTAAGAGGCCAAGGCCTGGTCCGATTCCTACAACAGACACTCGACCGAGAATTTTATCGGTTTGTTGGGCATCTTTTATTCTATGAAGCATAATTTCTGGTTGGCTACTAATCAAACCCTCCGAGTTTGAGAAATGAGTCGCAAGTGACACCAAGCCCGAACCAGTTCTCAATGCAGCCTGGCAGGCGAGTAGCGAAGCACCTGCAAAACCAGGAGCACCGCCAACAATCAAACAATGACCATAATCTAGCTTGTTTGAGTATTCTTGCCTAACAGGTAACAAATCCACCAAGTTTTTTAGGCTCTCAAGTTTTGATGAATGAAACTTCGTTAATTCATCTTGAACAGCTAGAGATAATTTTTCAATCAACACTTTTCCTGAATGACTTCGGCCTCCACCAGTAAAAGTGCCCTGCTTCCCCGCAAAAAAACTAATCGTCAAATCCGCCCTAAAAGCAATGGTATCAATGTATCCAGTTGATGGATTAATTCCTGTTGGCACATCAATGGCCACTTTTGGATTTGACAACTGATTAATGCTTCTTAATGTGCATTCAACCTCTCGAGGTAATGAACGATTAATTCCAACTCCAAATATAGCATCAACTATGATGGATTTTCTTGGAATGAACCGATCAAAAGAAGATACAGAAATATCTAATTCTTTTAATTCAGAAAAAGATTGCTTTTCTAAGAAATTTTTCGAATGGCTTGATTCAGACATATAGACCCTTACTGCATGTCCAGCGCTTTTCGCATGTCTCGCAAGATTCAGTCCATCGAGTCCATTTTTACCCGGCCCGCAAAAAATATCCAGGTCGGTATAATGAGGAAACTTCTCAGAAATAACTCTAAACGCATTCGAACCCGCGCTAGCGATTAAGTCGCTCTCTGTTAACTTGTGTTTCTCTATTAAAGCTCGGTCAAGTAACTTTGCAGCATGACCAGAAACGAGTTCTTCGTGTGGCATTTATTCTCAAAGGGATTTAGTAAACATCATTTTTCGATAATAACGCAATTCTGATATAGATTCCCTCACATCATCTATAGCTCTATGAGAACCTTTTTTTTTAAATTTTGGTATCTCAGGATCCCACAAGCTTGCAAGAATCTTTACAGTACTAACATCAAGATTTCTGTAGTGAAAATATCCGTGAACCTCTGGCATCCATCTCCTTAAAAACTGACGGTCCTGACAAATGCTATTTCCGCACATCGGAGAAACATTTGGTAAACTATATTCCTTTAAAAAAGCTATCACCTCAGACTCCACCCCTTTTAAAGTGTTAGGACTCTGAATTACTTTTGCGTACAAACCTGACTTTTTATGCTGTTTAGTATTCCAAGCATCCATAGATTCCATCAACTTTTTAGACTGTCCAACCACAAGATTCGGACCCTCAATTATTTCAGAAAGATGATGATCCGTAACAGCTACCGCAACCTCGATAATCTGATCATTATCAGGATCCAAACCGGTCATTTCTAAGTCTATCCAAATCAGATTATCCATTGGTTTCTTAATCATTAATTATCCCGCTCAATATTTTTGTCTTCCTCTAAAGGCGTGCAATATAGTCGTACTATTAACATATTCTAATTCACTTCCAGATGGCACACCATGCGCTATTCGAGTAATTAAGACAGAATAACGTGCGGCTATTTCTTTAAGGAAATATGCCGTCGCATCACCCTCCATTGTCATGCTTGTTGCAACAATCAACTCCTTTATATTCCCAGAAGATAGTAGATCTTCCAACAGATCTAAACCTAAATCTTCCGCTAATACGTTATCTAATGGCGACAGTCGTCCGAAGAGAACGAAATACAAGCCATCATAATCCGAATTTGCTTCAATAGAATCGACGTCTAACGGGCTTTCTACAACGCATACTTTTGAGCGATCTCTTCTAGGGTTTGAACAAATCGAGCATATTTCCAGCTCACTAAATGTCCTGCAATTTTTACAGCGATCTATTTTCTCTAAACATTGAGATAGTGCGTTAATGAGAACCCGAGATTTGGCATGCTCTTTCTCAATCATAAAATAGGCCATTCGTTGGGCCGATTTAGGCCCTATTCCGGGCAGAAACTGAAGTGCATTGATAAGTTCATTTAAAAGTGGCGAAGATCCCATCCAAAAGCGTCCCTCTATTCTTCTTCCGTCAATTTAATGTCTCTTAGTTTCGCATCAAATTCTTTCTGTAAATCTCTAACTTGAGATTTACTAAGCAATCTATCTTTTTCTTTTTTTGTGTTCGCTTCTTTGCTAGCTTCCTTTTGATAAGTTGGAGAATTTACATCCGACGTCGACTCATCAAGATTAACCATCACTTTAAAAGTTCCTTCAAATACTCTACTTAATTTTTTTTCTATCTGATCAATATATGTTTTTTGATTGAGATGTTGATGTTTGCTTGAAATTTTCAGAAAAATATTATTATTTTTAAATTCCATCATTTCGGCGCTATTCACTAACTCACCAGGTAAGCCCTCTAAACCCAGCTGCTCCACAACATCTAACCAATTGAGCCCATCAATTAACTTAGATGGTGCGGGATCTTCGTTATTTTTTTTTTTCGCATCAGCTGATGGCGACGTGGCTACGGGTGTGGCATCGTCAACCGAAGAATCAAATGCTAAGGTTTCATCCCGAGTTTGAAGATTAGGTTCCATTTTTGTATCACAATGAAAGGTCAGTAGACGCACCAACATAATCTCAAAGACAACATAAGATTCAACCGCATAAATCAAATTTCGTTTTGATAGCAAGCAAATTTCAAAAAAAAGCTGGCTGAGTTCAGGACTTATTTTTTCGGATAACATAATGACCCTATCTTTGTCCTCGGCCAATTGGCTCGTGTCTTTGGTCAATTGGAAAACTGCAACTTTTTTTAAAAAAGACAACATTTGATCAAGTATTAACTCGTAGTTGGGTGCTAATTCAGCCAATTCACGTGCTAATTTGAACACTGCGGTCTGATTATTATCAGCGATCAGTTCAAATATTTTCATAACAATTGTTTTATCAATGATTCCTAATAGATTGGAGACATCCGTAGTCTTAATGCTTCCGTCACTCAAAACAATCATCCTATCAAGAAGACTCAAAGCGTCTCTCGCACTTCCATCGGCACTTTCAGCAATAATCTTTATAGCTTCTTTTGACGAACTAACTCCTTCACCTTTTAATACTTGTTCAATATAATCAATTAATGATTTATTCGATATTTTTTTTAGATTTAATTTTAAACACCGAGACAGAACAGTAGCCGGAATTTTCTCATGATCGGTTGTCGCTAACAGAAATTTCACATGCCCCGGCGGTTCCTCTAAAGTTTTTAATAATGCATTAAAAGAATGTTTAGAGAACATATGAATCTCATCAATCAAGTATATTTTGAAACGGCCTTGTGTTGGCGCATATTGTACGTTATCCAGAAGCTCTCTCGTTTCTTCTACTTTTGTTCGCGAGGCCGCATCTACTTCAATCAAATCAACCATATTGTTATTGTCAATACCCTGACAACTAAAACATTTGCCACAAGGCTCAGATGTAACCCCTTTCTCACAATTTAAGGCTTTGGCAAATATTCTTGCCATGGTAGTTTTACCAACCCCTCTTGTCCCTGTAAAAAGATAAGCATGATGAACACGTTCGGATACCAAAGCATTTTTGAGCACTGCAACAGTTTCGTTCTGCCCCATCACCTCATCAAAATTTTTAGGGCGCCATTTTCGCGCCAAGGCCTTGTAACCCATTTTTATCTCAATTTATTAGCTACATTTAAAAGTTAAATGATAGCCGCTCTACTTTAATCACACCCAGTAATTCCGATACCGTTGCTCCCTTTCAGGCCTGGCGGAGTTTTCGGATTTCTGTCATAACCATAGATAGAACGACTATCCCTTAAATAGTAACATAATACTGTTAGGGTTCATCTAATAAAAGACTTAGAAACTGAAGCTATCTCAGCAATTTGTGTTACTATAATAATATAGCGTCTAATACTAAAAAGGAGCATCATGGAATACAGAGTCTCAGTGGACACTGGGGGAACTTTTACCGATGTCGTAGTGACCGACAGTAATGGAAACTTCACAGTAGGGAAAGCTCTAACGGACAAAAAAAGAGCTTTTAATAGCATTAACTCAGGACTTGCTGTGGCGGCTGAACAGCTTCAAACCACAACCGAAAAGCTTTTGTCGAAAACCAGCGTTTTTATTTACGGGACCACCAGAGCAACTAACGGAATTGTTGAAAGAAAAACAGCCAAAACTGCTTTTTTAACAACAAGCGGGTTTCCAGATATCTTACTTTTGAAAGAGGGCGGAAAGACCGAACCACACAATTTATCAATTCCGTATCCGGAACCATATATCCCTAGACAGTTGACATTTGAGATACCAGAAAGAGTTAATGCAGAGGGAGGAATAGAGCAAGAACTAGATACAGACTATACTAAGAAGCTTGTTGAAGAATTAATCCAGTCGGGTGTTGAAGCTATCGCTGTGTGCTTTTTGTGGTCTGTAGCAAATCCCCAGCATGAATTGAAAGTTGAAGAGATAATTCGCTCGGTCAATGCAGATTTACCCATCACTTTAAGTCATCGTCTTAATCCTATCGTAAGAGAATACAGGAGAGCTTCATCAGCAGCAATTGATGCGAGCCTCAAACCCTTAATGCAAGACTATCTGCTCACCCTTCAAAGCGATTTGGCGAAGGCTGGATACCAAAATGATGTGCTTGTAAGTACGTCCTATGGCGGAGTTATGCACCTAACGGATATCGTTGAAAAACCAATTTTCTTGGTTAAATCTGGTCCAGCAATGGCACCGATTGCAGGTAAAGCATACGTGAGCGCCGAAAACCTTGATGATAATATTATAGTTTGTGATGCGGGAGGAACCACTTTTGATGTCAGCTTAGTAAGAGACGGCACAATAGAATTTTCGCGCGACACTTGGCTTGGACCACGATGGATGGGAGACAACCTCGGAATGGCTTCAGTCGCTGTACACAGCATTGGAGCAGGTGGCGGCTCAATCGCATGGGTTGATTCGGGTGGTCTTTTGAGGGTAGGTCCGCAATCAGCGGGCTCAGAACCAGGACCCGCTTGCTATGGGTTGGGAGGGACAAATCCTACCGTAACCGATGCTGCCGTAATGCTGGGTTATATCGATCCCGCTCATTTTCTTGGAGGGAGGATGAATCTTAATCAAAAAGCGGCTCATGATGCAATCGCCGAACTGGGTAAAACCTTAGGGCAGAGTGTAGATAAAACTGCTTTTGCTATAATGGCGGTTGCTAATGAAAATATGATTGAGGCTATAAAAGAACTCACCATTAATGAGGGAATTAATCCTGCAGAATCTACTCTAGTCGCTGGAGGAGGCGCTGGAGGATTAGGGATCGTTCCAATAGCCAGTGAGTTGGGTTGCAAAAAAATACTAGTCCCGAGAACTGCTGGGGCGCTTAGCGCCTCGGGGATGCAATTTTCGGATATCATTACAGAAGCTGGCGCCAGCAAACTCACGACAACGGATAATTTCGACTTTGATGGCGTCAAAGACGCCCTTAATAAAATAAATAAGGACTTGGAAGCATTCAGAAAAAATCTAAATAATCGCGGCATTGACGACACGGAGATTAGGTATTTCGTAGAAGCTAGATACAGATTCCAGGTTTGGGAGTTGGAGATCGAGCTGAAAAATGGAGAATTTAATTCTGATTCGGATGTAGAAGATTTGGTAATGAAATTCCATCAGATGCACGAGAGAGTATTTGCAATAATCGATGAGGGGCAAACAGTTGAGTGCCTCAATTGGCGTGGGCGTTTAATTGGGAAAGTTAAAGCACCTTCCTTAGAACCTTCTAGAACTTCTGGAACGCAATCAAAGAAACAGGATAGAGAAAAAGAAACCATTTTTGATGGCCAAAAAGTCAAAACTTCGATCTTTAAAGGCGAAGCTCTGTCGGTGGGAGACAAAATTTCAGGACCCGCTGTAATTGAAGAGCCGACATCTACTCTCGTCGTTTATCCTGACTCATCCGTAGTAGTGAGTGGTGGTGGAAGATATATCATCAGCTTTGATTCTTAGATGTATCATTAATCCGACACCAATTAACCCAAATAACTCCGAAGATAGTAAGGATTCCGCCAAAAATGATGGTTTTGCTCAATTGCTCATTAACCAAGATATACGCCAAACCAGCTCCAAAAACGGGAACTAAATTTAGGTACATGGACGCAGATGCTGTGCCAAGCTCCTTTATACCTTCGTAATACCATAAAAAACCCAATCCCATAGTCAGCAAACCCTGAGCTACAAGAACTAATACAACATGTCTATTTGTGAGCATAATCATCGAGTTTTCTAGGTTTTGCATCAAAAGAGGCATCAATAAAATTCCTCCAAATAAACAAGGGAAAGCAGTAATCCAAATCGCAGGGTTTTTATCCAAAAGTGGCTTGGCAATTATCGAGTAAAAACCCCAACCGACTATAGCCACAAGAAACAATGCCTCACCAAATCCAATTCCAGATTTCATGGCCTCACCCAGCTGTCCATCCGTAATTATTAATAAGACACCAATAAAACTAATAATCGAGCCAACAAGCATAGCCGGTTTAATCACTATTCTAAAAAGCAAAAAATCTAGCCCCCTGACAACAATAGGAATAGCCCCATTAATCAATGCGCCCTTTATAGCGGTAGTAAAT
The DNA here is from genome assembly GCA_036158955.1 of Pseudomonadota bacterium. Lineage (GTDB taxonomy): Bacteria > Pseudomonadota > Gammaproteobacteria > TMED69. Next base: position 41,784 of record JAYYFI010000017.1, on the reverse strand, counting down.
TGCAGACCTATAAACATTAAATAGTTGTGGACAACAAAGCCAAAAAAACCAAGGGCAACTAACTGATAAAAAATTTTTTCGTTGAATTTAAAAATTCTTATGCGATAAACTTTAGCAATAACCACCAAAAAAAGAAAAGCCGTAAAAACCCGCACCACTACGATCGCTTCTGGTGCCTTATAGTTTGCTAACCAGACACCTATCGGGTAAGAAGTCGCCCAAAACAAAGCCATTAATGTCAATTTAAAGTGACTTAGAAAATTAAACTTTAGATTCAAAATATCGTTCTACATCTAAAGCGGCCATGCAACCGGTGCCCGCCGAAGTAATCGCCTGTCGATATATAGAATCAGCCACATCACCCGCCGCAAAAACGTTTTCCTTACTTGTTTGCGTTTGAAAATGACTACTTCCTTTATTAACAACAATATAACCATCAACCATTTCTAATTGATCAACAAAAAGTTTTGTATTAGGTTCGTGTCCGATTGCTATAAACACGCCTTCCAATTGAATTTCACTTACGCTTTGTTTGACGTTATCTATAACTTTTATAGCTTTTACAACCTCATTATCACCCAAGACTTCAACCAGTTCATGCTGCCAGAGAATTTCTATTTTGCCAGCTTCCTGCCTCGAGAGAAGTTTATTAATCAAAATTTTTTCCGCCCTTAGTGTGTTTCGTCGATGGATAAGGATTACTTTAGAAGCTATATTTGATAGATAAAGGGCTTCTTCAACCGCAGTGTTTCCACCACCAATCACAGCCACAGTCGCACCTTTAAAGAAAAACCCGTCACAAGTTGCACAAGCGGAGACACCTTTACCCAAATATTGTTTTTCCGAATTAAGACCCAAATATTTCGCAGATGCGCCAGTAGCTATAATTAGAGAATCGCAAGAATAATTTGAATTTTCACCAAAGAGTCTAAGACTTGTTTCTTCAAGGTCAACTCTTGTTATCGAATCATACATGATTTTAGTACCAAATCTTTCTGCATGATCTTTCATTCTGATCATTAATTCTGGACCTTGAACACCCTTATCGTCACCAGGCCAATTGTCTACATCAGTGGTAGTTGTCATTTGCCCTCCTACTTCCAACCCGGTTATCAATACAGGTTCAAGTGCAGCGCGCGCCGCATAGACCGCAGCTGTATAGCCTGCGGGCCCTGAACCCAAAATAATCACTTTTTCTTTTTTTTTCTCCATCTTTAATCTATTTTCCTTTTGTAAACTATTCGGGAGTCTCGCAACCTATGGTAACTCTTAATAGAACTCTATCGTATCCATCGTAACCACCCTCTGCTTTGTGAATTACCCTCCTATTATCCCAGATGACCAGATAACCTGGATCCCAAGATAGTCTGAACGAATGTTCACTTAGAGTAATTTTTCTCACCAATTCGTCGATTTTATCGCTAATAGAATCATTATTGCTATTCACCAGGTCAACGGTGTAAACAGGATTTATAAATAATGACTTCTCACCGGTTTCACTAATTGTTCTTACAAGCGGATGATAAACAAACCCGTTAGCTTCATTTGAGATCTTGATCTTCATCGATCGAGTTGAATCATCATTAGAGAACAATCCTTTAGGACCGTAAGCTTTCCTAGCACTATGCTTTGCACGAATGTTATTAAAAAATATTTTTTCGCACGGCTTCAACCTATCATAGGCAGAGACACAGTCAGCAAAAGTGGTTTGACCACCAATAGGAGGGACTTTTTTAGCATAAAGGAATGTATATATCGGGGGTTTTTTTTGAAAACTCCAATCCGAATGCCAATCACTTCCGAAAATGGGGGTTGTCTCTCGTGCATCCCTTCTAACCTCAATAACATGCTCATAATTGTCAAGACTTTCTAAATAAGGATCATCTGCAAATTGGCCAAACTTAGAACCTAATTTTTCCAACGCTGACGCTTCAAGATTAAGACCTCTCATAACAACAAATTTATACTTAGTTAATGCACGTTTTATCATACACACATGAGCGCTATCGGACGAATCAGAGGTGTCAAATCCGTCAATATAACAGCCAAAATTTTTATTTAATTCCTGTATAATCAAATCAAGATCCTAATCAAGTATGTTGTTTTATTCTAACCGAATTCAAATTCAAGTATAAAGATAATAATATAAACTAACAGAGGATAGGGTGATCTTATTTATTTTTATTTTCGGCGAATAATGAACGCCACAATTACCGTGAAACGACATGTGAAGGAGATTCGAGAATCAAAGAGGTAGTTCTAGTCGGAAGTGGTCATGCAAATCTTGCTGTGATATCAAAGAAAAGCATGGGCTTTTTTAAGGATGCGAGAGTAACTCTTATAAATCCAAATATCGAGCAGCTCTATTCAAGCATGATACCCGGATTAATTTCAAAAAAGTATAATTTTGAAGAATCAAGTATTGATTTAGTAAAGCTTACAATAAGCGCAAACTGCCGATTTTTTAAAGATGCACTTATAGAAATCGACCCTAACAAGAAAACAATCTTGTGTGAACAACGAGGACTTATTGAATTTGACATCTTAAGCTTAAGCACTGGGTCTGATACGAAAATAATTCCCGGTCTAAAAAATCCAAAATTTTTGAATCTAAAACCATTTCATTCCTTTATCTCAAATTTTGAGTCATGGATCGCTTCTTTAGATTCGTGGATCGCTTCTTTAGATAATGATAAAAATTTTCTGAGAATTGGCGTAATCGGAGGGGGAATCGCGTCATTGGAAATAATACTAGCAGTAAAAAAACGATTAGAGTCTGAGCTAACACATGTAACTAAACGCCCCAAGCTTGATATATTCTTTTTAACAAAAGACGAGACTCCATTTAGTTCTCTCAACACTCAACTTAAGAAACACTGTCTAAACGTTATCAGTGAAAACAACATTACCGTTATTTCAAACTTCTTAGCATCCAAAATCGATACAAATTGCGTGCTGAATCGTGATGGTGATCCTTTTCATTTAGATCTTGGCATAATAGCAACAGGACCATCCCCGCAACCTTGGACAAAAATCAGCGGACTTTCTTTGTGTGAAAATGGCTATGTAAGGGTAAAAGATAACCTCACTTGCGAACAATTTGGGAACATTTTTGTTTCTGGCGACGCTGCGTCACTAACCAAACACCCTGATTTACCGAAATCAGGTTTAACAGCCGTCCGACAAGGTCAAGTTTTAGTCAAAAATATACAAAGAAGATTGAATGAAGAGCCCCTCGTATCCTACAAGCCTCAATTTTTACGGCTATCGCTCGTTGGAACAACCAACGACAATGCAATAGCAACATATGGTCAACTAGCGCTTAGAGGATCGATTTTTTGGCACCTTAAAAATTTTATTGACCTTAATTTTATTGAAAAATTTAAATCTTTTAAAAAAATGGACAACAACGTTACTTCAAAAACAAACTCGCAAATGGAACGATGTGGAGGATGCGGCTCCAAAATAGGATCGAATATTTTGAGAGGTGTTTTAGATGAGTTTAAAAAAGATAAGGTTTTTTCAAACATAGACAGCATGGATGAAGATGCTGGATTTTCAATTAGTTACAGCGATAAATTAAATCTACATACAATTGATGGGTTCCGGCAACTAATTGACGATCCCTATGATATGGGAGTAATTACCTCGCATCATTCAGTCAGCGATATAACAGCGATGGGAGGCGTACCTAAAACCGCCTTGGCCTTGGTTGGTATTCCGTTGAACGATGAAAAGCTAATGAAGAACGATCTGCGCTTGGCACTAAGAGGCTTGCTCAGTGGGCTAAAAACCTATTCGGTAAACATAATCGGGGGACATACTAATGAAGCCGAATCTACTTCACTTGGACTTGCCATTAATGGCGTCGTAGACCAAGAGCGAGTAGTCAAGAAAAATAGTATTAAATTAAATGACCGCATAATCCTTACCCAGCCTATTGGCACTGGGGTGTTATTTGCCGGCCTGATGGATGGGCACACAAAAGGTAAGTGGCTGAATCAGGTAATTAGCGAAATTAAGCAAAGAAAACACAATATTACCGATTTAATCACAAAATTCGCAACCGGCTGCACAGATGTAACCGGCTTTGGTTTAGTTGGTCATCTTGCTGAAATGACCAGAAATACCCCTTACGGAATCACGATCAATTTGAAAAAAATACCATTTTTTGAAGGGGCTGAAGAATTGTCGGTAAAAAAAGTTCGTAGTAGTTTGTTCCCTCAAAATTTCTCAGTACCGTATGAAGTTGACCACGATATTAGAAATGATCCGCGTTTCGAATTATGCTTTGACCCACAAACAGCTGGAGGATTTTTATTATCGATTGAGGCCGATAAAGCTAATCTTTGTGTGAATGCCCTCCACTCGCTTGGCTACAGTCGTTGTTGTGAAATTGGAATAGTAGTTGACACCCAACAAGGAGTTAAAATCTCGCCATAAAAAGTACAAAAAATTAAAAAATTAATGTATGATTATCTAAAGGGAGTTTAAGGAGAGAAAGCACTAAACCCTGCTTAGATACAGGAGCAACCAAGGATAGGGGTAACAGCAAATGTCTCACCGAAATTTTTTCAGATTATTCATTTTTGGCATGATCATTTGGTCATCCAATTCGTTTTCAGAGGAAGATCCCCACGCGGCCGTGTTCGCCGAGTCAAATTACCCTAGTGCAATCCAATGCGCGTCTTGCCATCCGAAAGTGTTTTGGGAATGGGCTGTTTCTAACCACGCTTATTCTTCTATCTCGCCAATGTTTCATAAATTTGAGCAAGCTCTCAATAGCCTTGCGTCAGGAACCATTGGCTCTTTCTGTGTTAGATGTCATCAGCAAGTTGCAACCCAAATGGGCGAGCCCCGCGAAAAAGCACTTTGGGAGCGATCTGATATATCTCGTGAGGGAGTGACGTGTATCACATGTCACAGAATTTCAAATGAATTTGGAAAAGTGAACGGAGAGCGACATGTTATGCCGGCACCGATTAATGCCCCAGTCTACGGCGCAGGCACAGGAAATGCTATCGAACAGGTCCTTACTAACGCTGATAAATATGAAGTAAGCGTTTTAACCGACGACAAGGCCCCAACTAACGACCAGTGGTCAGTTATTCACACAAAACCAATTGAATTTACGCAAATATCAAAAAGTGAATTTTGCGTTTCATGCCACCAAGTAGCAGTCCATCCTGGAATTAAATTAGAAGTTGTCTGGGAACAATATCGAGCTAGTCCAGCAGCAGACGCGGGAATAACCTGTCAAGATTGTCACATGGGGAAAGTTCCAGGCGAGCCGGCAGGGTACGATACGTGGCCTATCGCAATTGTAAATGGACAAACAGTTGGTGATCCAAATGCTAAACATTCCAATCACTTGTTCTACGGGCCTGGATATCCAATCGCACACCCCGGACTTTTTCCTTTCAATCCCAAAGCGATTAAATGGTCAATAGATGACTGGCTAAAATTCGACTATCGATCTCCTTGGGGGGAGCCGAAATGGGAAGAAAAAGTTGAAAAGGGGCTTATCACGGCTGAGTTCCCTGAAGAATGGAGTAGCAGGGAGGATAGAGAAGAAGCAAGGTATGTTATCTCACTAAATTATAGATTGTTAGAGGATAAAAAGAAGTCAAGAATTGAGGTGATGGAAAACTCCATGCATATCGATGGACCATTTTTTACAGGTAAAATGGAAACAGGAAAGTCATTAAAATTTAGTTACAATATAAAAAATAAAGATAGCGGACATAATCTTCCTTCTGGCAGTCTTGGTGCTCAACCTGAGCTATGGTTCAACGTCGCCTTAGTCGATCCTGACGGAGTTACCGTTTGGGAAACAGGCTATGTAGATAAATATGGAGATATGGCTGATATTCATTCACTAGAGGTTGCAGCAGGAACTATTAAATACGACAAACAGCTGTTTAATTTACAAACTAAGTTCCTCACTACCAACGTTAAAGGTACGGACAGAGAAATGTATTTACCCGTCAATTTTGATGTTGACCAACTCCCTCATATAAGACCTGCTGGAGTTCCAACTTCAGTAATTAATCACCCTCCTCTGATTAGGATGGAAGGGAGAAGTTTACCACCACTAACTTCTAGAAAAGTCGATTATAAAGTACCAGGTAAATTGATTACTAAACCAGGTAAATACACATTACAGTCCAGATTCAGGAGCCGAGCGGAGCCCATCTACTTTATGAAATTCGTCGGAGCGACTGTCGACATGGAGCAATCCATTAATGAATGGATGATTGACATACATCCCCATGCGGCGGAATTCGAAATAACAAACGGTAGAAAAGGGAAAAAAGACGAAAAGCATCACCCCGGGTACGTTTCAAAATAAACGGAATTGGGTCGGAATTGGAGCAACAAAACATAAATGTTCAAGGCAATTAGAAACAATTACGGCAGCTTATCTGGCTACACGATAGCGCTAATAAGTTTTTTACTCTTATTGTCGATTAACTTTGCAAGCGCTCAAGTTCTACGCAAAGGGGTTACAGATACCGAAGCCGATCCAGTAATACCCGAACCTATCGAGGGCAAGGTTCACGGTGAAGACTACCACCATCATTACGAACCAGTAAAAATGTCCGACGGTGTGAAACCCGCAGAATACGACGCGAGCGCCTTTAAGCCAGACCCTTCTTACGAAGATAAACCTTATGACGTTGAAGAGCAGCTCAAAATATACGGTGGTAAATACAAAATTGAAGACGGAGCCGCGCATTACTCACGAGGAGATGTACCAAGACCAGTAATTGAATGGGGATATCCAATGTACCAAGAGGGACCTATTGGAGCGGGCTTTGACGTTTGGGGTAGTAAAAATCTGTTTAGGCCACAACTTTTAGTATTTGGCGACTGGAGATTTGGCCTAGTTCATAATGATAATGGTGCTCTAGACACTTCTCAAATCGCGACAAGACTCAACCTCAATGTCGATTTGAGATTGACAGCAACCGAGCGAATCCATGTTTTTTTAAGACCGTTTGACAGAGTCGAACAGGGTAAAAGCCTTCGTCACGAATTCGGTGGCTCAGTGCAGAACACACGTAAAGAGAAGAATGAAACCATTTTAGATGTAACACCGGAAGCGTTTTTTTTCGAAGGAGAACTGGGGGCAATAGTTTCGGGCTTAACAGATACTCACACTAGCTTCGATATTCCCTTATCTTTTGGTTTCATGCCGTTATTCTTTCAAAATGGTATCTGGATGGAAGACGCCTTCATGGGAGGCGCAGTGTCACTCACCGCTCAGAATAGTTCTTTTTTTGATATTACAAACTATGACATAACCCTGTTCGGTGGTTTTGATAGGGTGACATCGAAAGCAATTATCGAAAACAACGGAGGCTTTGACGATCACAGGGCAAACTTAATAGGTTTAGCTGCATTTTTTGATATTGATCAAGCGTATGTTGAAGCTGGTTGGGCCTATACTCATGATGGGGGCCCACGTTCAAACGGTGACTTCAGTTATCATAATATGACCTTAGCAATAACAAAACGTTATTTCGGTAAGATTTCTAATTCTATGCGGGCTTTCTGGAGCGTCGGTCAAGATCCCGGAAATGGCTTGGGCAAAACAGCGGATGGTTACTTGTTTTTACTAGAGAATTCACTTATAACTTCTAAGCCTTCGACTTTAGTGCCCTATCTGAATTTATTTTATGGGAAAAATAGACCCCAATCACTCGCGCGAGATTTTGGGGCGGGTGGCATTTTAAAAAATACAGGTATAAATTTTGAAACCGACGGTATGACCGGATTTCCTAAGCTTGATGACACAGCTCTTGATAGCGCTGGAGGAGCTATTGGAGTGTCTTATTTGTTTAATTTGAACCAACAGCTTGTAGTCGAATTAGCCGGACTCACACCATTAGGAGACGATGTTATGCGCGGTCGTTCAGCACGTGGAGACCAAATTGCAATAGGAGTGAGATATCAAAGACCTCTTTCAAAATCTTGGATATTTCGAACTGACGGAATGGTAGGCTTCAGAGAGGGTCAAAGCGATATTAATGGTATAAGAGCTGAAATGAGAATTAAATTTTGAAGAAGAAAATATATTTCCTTGTTTCTTTTGGCTTATCAATGATCGTATCTTTAAATACGCTAGCTGTCATAAGCGAAAATCATACTTTACCAATAGAAATGGAAGGTAAATTCTTAGGGGTTGAGACTTGCGGAAGTTCAGAGTGTCATGGGTCAGCAGAAAGATGGAGAAACGCAACTGTCTTGATGAAAGAGCGTTTAATTTGGAACTCTAGTCGTCATGCAAGTGCTTACGATTCACTTAAATCCGAGTTAGGAAGGAAAATAACAAGAAACCTTGGACTACCGAACGGAGAAAATACAAAACAGTGTCTGAGCTGTCATTCTACTTACGTACCAGACTCGCAAAGGGGTGAGCGCTTTTCATTAACAGATGGGGTCACATGCGAGAGCTGTCACGGACCAGGTGGCAATTTTTTGTCTACTCATGTTTATCCAAGCAGTACTCACGAAAAAAACCTATCGGCGGGAATGACACCTACCAGCGAGTCCGATTATAGAGCGAATCTTTGTTTATCTTGCCATCAAGCTAACAAGAAGAATCAGTTTAAACACTCATATTATGGGGCGGGTCATCCCAGACTTAGATTCGAGCTAGAGACTTACTCTGAGAATCTCCCCTATCACTATAGATACGACTCTGACTATGAGCGCAGAAAAGGTCTAGTAAACGGTATAAATTCATGGCTGGTAGGTCAAATTCTATCCACGATCCAAACCCTGGACTATCTGGAGCAAGCGATAAAGCAAACAAAATTCCTTCCAGAGTTGGCTAGTTTTGAATGTTTCAGCTGTCATCAAAATATAAACAAACCCTACAGCCGGAAAAATTCCTCTTCTGAATTTGGAACACCGTCAGTTTACAGCGGAAACTTGCTAATGATTAAAGCTATAGCATCCACTTTTCCTGATAATAATTCAAAAAAATTAAAACAATTAATAGATGAACTTATGCTTCCTGTTTCAAAAAAGCAGGAAACTCTGGCGCTAATTCGTGAAATAAGATTATTAACCAGGCAATTAAGAATCGAAGCGCCCTACGAAGAGTATCGCCAAATCGGGCCAAAATTAATAAAAAATATTATCAAATACTCCAACCAAGAAATTGAAATTTCCTATGGCAAAGCTGAGATGATCGCAATGAGCTTAAGCTCCCTCATTACTTCCGCTTCAGGACAGGGATATATAGAAAGCGCCTCTAAAAATCTATATGAAAATTCTCTTGACTCACTCTACACAGCTGTCTCAAACTCGATGAGTTTTAAAGAAGAGCGATTTAAAAATACTCTAAAAAAACTTCAGGCAAAATTATAAATGACGCGATTCACCAAATGTCTAAACTCTATAGTCAAATTGACGAGTGTCGTATGTTTGTTTTCACCATTATTTGTCCAAAGCGCGAGTATTCAAAAGCTTCACACTGACAATCCAGATGCCAATTACATTGGGTCAGCCTCATGTTCAAGCTCGAATTGCCATGGTGCTGGAAGCATACAAAACCAAACCAATGTAAGGCAAAACGAATTCAATACTTGGTTCAATCACGACCCACACGCTAATGCCTATGTCGCTTTAGAATCCACGCAAGGAAAACAAATAGCAAATAATTTAGGCTTGGGCGATGCAACTAAAGCTCAAATATGCCTTAACTGCCATACAACCAACGTACCAGTTAGCAGACAATCGGGTCGCTTCAGAGCAAGCGAAGGTGTTTCTTGTGAAGGTTGCCATGGTCCCGGCTCGTTATGGTTGTCAAACCATTCGAATCCCAATACCGCTCGTTCAGAGTTAATGTCCCAAGGCCTGTACGATACATGGAGTTCAACGAGCAAGGCTGAATTATGTTTATCCTGTCATTTAGGTGACCAGAATCAAAGAATTACTCATAAAATAATGGCCGCCGGTCATCCTCGTCTCGTTTTTGAATTAGTCACCTTTACAGATGCTCAACCCCGACATTACGATGTTGACGAAGATTACATCTATCGAAAAAAGCCCTACAGGCAAATTAAAGAATGGGCAGTCGGGCAAGCGCAATATGGATATCAATTTCTTGACTTGCTACTTGATACTGACAAATCAGAAAACACTCTGTTCCCTGAGCTATCTATGTATGAGTGCCATACATGCCACCATAATCCTAAAAAAATAAGATGGAATAGACTGGACGGAGAGAAAGAGGAACCGGGAAGAATCAAAATAAATGGTAGTAGTTTATTAATAACTCAACTAATAGCAAACGTGATTGCTCCAGAATACGGAAATCGCATCGGTCAGTTGAGAGCAGCAATCCGTCAAAAAACGATTTCAAACGAGGGGAATATTTCTGAAATTGCGGCCCAAGGTAAGGAATTATTTAAAATAGTTAAAGAAACCTTTCAGTCTCAGACTATTACAAACGAAGACGGTATCGCTATACTTGATCAAATAGTTACGATTGGCAGAAAAGGAACTTTAAGGGAACTAAGCTCCGCAGAACAATCAGTTATGGCAATTGCGTTAATTACCAAAGATCTTCCTTCGAACTCCAATTATTTTCATGCTTCGAGTGAAATCTCCAGTGTACTTGAAGGTCTGTATAAAGTTTTATCAGACGAAAATGCGTTCAGTCCTCAACGCCTGAAAAATAATCTAAAAAAACTTAAGGTATTGGAAAATTAATATGGCAGAACATTTTAATATCATCATAGTCGGTGCAGGTCCTGGAGGACTTTCAGCCGCAGCAAGAGCAGCGGAAATGGGAGAATCCCATCTTTTGTTAGAAGGCTCTCCTACCATAGCAAATACGATTTCTAAGTTTCAAAAAGGGAAACATGTGATGGCAGAACCTGCCGTTCTTCCAATCAGATCAAAAATAGCTTTTGAGGCCGGGACTAGAGAAACAATACTTGATACTTGGAATGAAAATATTACGAAAATAAATGCTAATTTAAAATTTAATAGCGAAGTTCAAAAAATAAAACGCAATGGAAACGTTTTTCAAATCGATACTAAAGATGGCCAATATACGGCTGATAACATTGTTCTGAGTATTGGAATTCAAGGTAATGTAAGAAAACTGGGGGTTGCTGGGGAGGATCTGGAATTCGTTCAGTATCAACTCGACGATCCAGACGAGTATATAGATGAGACTATAGTGGTCGTTGGAGCTGGTGATGCGGCAATAGAGAATGCCATAGCGCTTTCAAAAAACAACAAAGTAATTATACTGAATAGGCGTGATGAATTTGCCCGGGCTAAAGAGGGAAATCTAAACGCGATTTTATCCGCAATAGAAAAAGGTTCAATTGAGTGCATATATAATGCGAACGCATCTAAAGTAACGAATATCGGCGAAGACAATGGGGCCGAACACCGACTTTGTTTCGAGGTGGCGACCAAGGAAGAGTCAATCGAAATCGAGTGCGATCGAATCATTGCCCGACTAGGTGCTTTTCCTCCCCGAAAATTTTTAGACAGTTGCGGAATTGAATTCCCTAGCGAAGAACCAAACGCAGTTCCTTCTGTCTCAGGAGAATACGAATCAAATGTTAAAGGTCTTTATATAATTGGCTCACTAGCGGGATATCCTTTAATCAAACAATGTGTAAACCAGGGTTACGAAGTAATAGAATTTATTTGCGGAAGAGAGGTTGAGCCTGCCGATGAATCACTTTTATGGGAAAAAATCAAACACATTCCAAACGTTAAAAACGTCAACGAAGGCATTGAAATTATTCGATCAAAAGTACCTACGTTTTCAAGTCTAACGCCTCTCCAATTGCGAGAATTCTTATTAGATTCCGATATTTACAAAGCCGATTTAGGACAAACATTGATTGAGTATAATGACTATACGAATACTTTTTTCTCAATTATTAGTGGTGAAGTAAATATTCGACTAACACCCGACAACCCTAACAACACGGTGTCTATCGGATCCGGAAACTTTTTTGGAGAAATGTCTCTTATATCTGGCCGCAGACGATCAGCCACAATTACGGCAGGCGAAAATTGTATAGTTATAGAAACACCAAGAAGGTCGATGAATAAATTGATCAACTCAGTTGAATCGGTGAGACGTGTGATAAACAACACCTTTATCTCAAGAGCAATCAAAATGCATTTAGCGCCCGGGTTAGATGATGAGGAAATATCCGAAGTGATCTCATCTGCGACCTTGAGCGAGTTTAAACCAAACGAAATTATTTTTAACGAAGGGGATGCCGGGGACTCATTACATCTAATTCGCTCAGGTTCGGTTACAGTTTCAAAAGTAATCGGAGATAAAACCACAACACTCGCTTATCTTCCAGCAGGAAACTATTTTGGTGAGATGGCTCTGTTAAATGACGCACCGAGATCGGCCACAGTAAAAACGGCTGTAGCCACCGAGACGATTGTCTTGCAGGGTAAAGAATTTCGCAGACTGCTTTCAAAAAATCCGGAAACTAAAAAGAAACTTGAAGCGTTATCCGAAGCTAGAAGCCTTTCAAATACCACCAAGAAAAGTGGGCAAGGGACTGACATAGTAGAGTTTATGATGGAACAAGGATTGGGCGAAGCTACTGACGTGCTTCTGATTGACGAATCTCTTTGCGTTCGATGCGACCATTGCGAAAAAGCTTGTGCTGGAACCCACGGAGGAAGTTCAATGTTAGACCGAGAAGCAGGTCCCACCGTGGCCGGTTTACATGTACCGACCTCCTGTCGACATTGCGAGCACCCACATTGTATGAAAGATTGCCCTCCCGATGCAATTCATAGAACCGCGGATGGAGAAGTCTATATTGCTGATAATTGTATTGGTTGTGGTAATTGCGTGAGAAACTGCCCCTACGGAGTGATTCAAATGGCGGCCGTCAGTAAAGAGCCGGCCACCCCCCTTTGGAAACAAATCATTTTCGGCATTGACCCATATCCTGAAACACGAGATAAAAATGCGCCGAAGAAAGCGGTGAAATGCGACATGTGTAAAGATTTAGCTGGAGGACCAGCTTGTGTCCGCGCATGTCCTACTGGAGCGGCGATTAGAGTGTCGCCGGAAGAATTTATAACAATGAAATTACAAAGTTAGCTAAAATGCACGATTCATTCGTTACTTACAAAAATTTCTATTTTCTAAAGGTTGCATCCGCGTTAACTGCGGTGCTAGTCATCTTTTATCTTTTTCATGATGCCTATCCTGAACCTAATGGAGGTAGCTGGCTTGGCTATCTTCTCGGAATACTGGGCGCTGTGATTTTAATTTGGCTTTCACTTCTCGGAATAAGAAAACGACGGTACAGAAGCAGCCAAGGGAACACAGTCTCATGGGTATCAGCACATATTTATCTGGGCAGTGCGCTTATTATAATCACGACTCTACATAGCGGTTTTCAATTCGCGTTGAATATTCACTTTCTTGGTTACTTTCTTACTTTACTTGTTGTATTAACGGGATTCTATGGATTGTACGCCTATTCAGTATACCCGGACAAAATTACGGCCAATTGTGGTGATTTAACAAGAGATACAATGTTTGATGAAGTGATTGATTTAGATGAGAGGAGTTTAGCTGTAGCGGAGTCAATTAGTGCGGACCTTTATGCACAAATTCTAGAATTAATAGAATCTTGTAAAGTGAAACCCTCCCTTTTTCGACAAATTTTTTCCAACTCAGACTACAAAAACGAGAATTTAGAAAGTCTTGTCAACCGAATTATAGATAGTATTAATAGTGACCATGGCAATCGAGATAAACTGAGTCTACTACATGATTTTATTCTTGAAAAATATGCCCTTTTAAAACGAATCGATTGGGATATTAGATATAACTGCAGACTGAATTGGTGGCTTTATCTGCATGTGCCTCTTACCCTAGCCTTAATCGCTGCAGTATCAATTCACGTCTTTATAATTTTTTACTATTGGTGGTAGGCGAGAATGGAAATAATTCTTCGTAAAAAGAAACAAGTTAAAGACATCATAAGCCATAAAGACCTCAAAATATCTGGAAGTAGATTTAGACTAGGTCGTGGAGCTGACCAAGACATACATTTGCCAAATTCTAGGGTTGCACTTGAACACGCAATTTTAGAAATCGATAAAAATGATACCCTCACCCTTACAGCAACCGAAAACCACAGCTTTATTCATAACAACATAACCACCACCAAGGCACAGCTATCTGAAGAGGACTCGATACAGATTGGTGGATTCTTTATTACTCCTAAATATAGCAGTGATGGTTTGGTAATTCTTGAAATTTTCGAAAAGTTCACCGACCAAACAAAAGCAATGAAACAAGAGCTGATAGACCGAACAAGCCGAGGGCTTGAAAACTCATTTCTTTCCAAAAGATTATTAGCCTTCGGAATAAGCCTATCTGTTATATTAGTCGCCTTAATTTTTCCATTTTCCTATTTAGAAAAAAAAGAGCAAAGTACTCTTAAAGATGTATCTAATCATATCCTGATGCCTGGTTCTTTAAGTATCCATCATTCTGAATTCAGTTCTGATTGCACTAACTGCCATGAGGGCGCTTTTGATTCTAATCTAACTGAGGCATGTAAATCTTGTCATGAAGGAAATATGGATCATGCCGGAAGCTCACATGTGTCTTTTAATTTGGAAATGGAATCAATGGAATGTACATCATGCCATTGGGAACATCACAATACCGAAACCAACGCTATCAGTCGACAGGACGAAGGCTTCTGTGCTGATTGCCACGGTGCTGAGATTGCAAATTCCGAACTTTTAATTGTAAAAAGATTCAAAAAACATCCTCAATTTAGGGTTCCTTACAAAAAACGTCAAGGTGAAGATGGATATGACCTTATTCCCATATCTGATTATCAACAAAATTCCGAGCTATCAATGATTAGGTTTCCGCACTCCTCGCACCTAGATAACAAATTACAAAATAATTTGGGCCAAGAGACTGAACTAGAATGTAACTATTGCCACGTCTCAGATGCTGCAGGCGAAATGAATAAAGTTAGTTATGAGGAACACTGTGACAGCTGTCACCAGATAGAGCTCACAAACAATAGTTCAGAGAAATTAGTACTTCCACATAAATATCTGAGAGAAGTAGTAACCAAAGTAAATGAGTTCTATAAAGATGAATCTAATTTTGATGTAACTTCTTCGAACATTGATAGTACATCGTTAGTTATTCCAGGCTCCCAAAGAGTGCCCCTAACAGTTGGGGATAGAAACTTAAATTATCAAAATCTTGCGGATGCCAAATTACAAGAAATTGTATTTTATACCGGTTGCAACACTTGCCATAATGTCGTCCCCGACTTTGAGCAAACAAACTTCCCTTGGAAAATTCAATCAGTTGATCCTGTCAATTGGTATAGTAAGGCATTATTCAATCACAAGGCACATGAGGGCCAAGAATGTGCCGAATGCCATAAGGGTATTGAACAATCTAATAGTAGCCTTGATATAAATCTTCCTAACGTTGAATATTGTCAAAGTTGTCATTTAGGTGGTTGGGGCTCTCCATTAAAGACCGCATCAACTTGTGTTACCTGTCACATTTTTCATATTGATCCGGTTACGGTAGAACCTGAACAAGATGAACCTTATCAGGAAACTCGCGCGCACTAACAAATTTATTTTCGACAATTGCTAGGCTTAAATCTCCAGTTTAAAAACAATGCGATAAAGTTATTCTTTAAATTCTGAGACATTAAAAGTTAAGGATGTCCTGTCAAATATCAGCCAATTTCGTTATCTAGTCTTGGTTAACACGAATAGTATATTAAAACTTTTTGCCAATGGGGCAGTTATCTAAGACCATAATTCAAATCATCTGGTTAGAGAAAATTAATACGCATGCCAACCGAAGCCCGCAAATCTCAACTTTTACTAAGGCAGTGGATCTAGAAGGTAATTGTCACCTTCCCTCATATCATTTTCCAACCATTTAGATGCACTTGGACCCATAGGTTGAATGAGAGGTAGTTCCCCTTGTTTTTTCTTCAAGGCCTCTCTATTCTTTTCAGTCGCGGCGCTGTCTAGAGTGAAGGTCTTTTCGTTAAAAACAACTCCGTAAATATTCTTGGCAGTATCTTCGCTAATGATGCCGTCTCTAACGTGCTCAACGACTAAGTTTGGGTCTCTCTCAAGTGGGTCACCGAATCCACCGCCTCCCGACGATACTCCTACCCAAGCCTGACCTTTTTCTATTTTTAGATAACCTTTACTTGAACAATAATCCCTATGTCCGGTGCTAAGATCTTCTCTATAGTTTCCACCTCCTATTCCAGGAGTACCACCTTGCAGACCGAAGGGGGGGTTGGCAGCACCATCGCCGGTATTATGGCAATCCATTGGTGTGTCATAAGGCCTAACTTTAATTCGGATACCTGTTCCACCCATAGTACGCCCATGTCCCATAGAATCTTTTTCAATCTCATGATAATCAATAAGGATTGGGTAAAGGAGCTCGGTTAGCTCTGCACTAATTATTTTTAGACCACCCATCCCAGATGATGTCATAATTAACGGCCAACCATCGGCACCGTATGAAGCTCCCCCAGCTGGTCCTCCGTTAAAAAACATTGCTGACCAACCTTTTGATTCTCCATCTCTTTCATCAACGCCAGAAATAGTAGGTATACAATGAAAGTGGCCATATCCAGCCGAAGAACGTTCTGGGCAAGCTTGAGCCAATGCTTTCCACACAACTTCCTGCTCTTGACCAGCTGGACATAATGTTGCCATTGCAGTGGCGGCCGGATATTTCGCTTTCACAATGGTCCCCTCTGGAGAGTAACAGGTAATGTGCCGCAAACAACCATCATTATGTGGTATTTCCGCATCGATTGCGCAAAGGATTGGAATTCCCGCAGACGCTTCCATAACACCCTGGGTACCATTAGTCCCGCCACTTCCTTGAGGAGCGCTCCCGGTGAAGTCGGCGTGAATTTTATCATCATCGATATTTAAAGTTACGGCTACTTTCAAATCTGTATTTCCCGCTCCATCCGTATCAACGTAACCCTCTGCATAGTATTTTCCGTCCGGCATTGATCTTATTTCATCGGCGGTCCTACGATCGGCATAATCTAGTATGGCTTCAACGTATCGCATTATTTCTTCGGGACCATACTCGTCAACAAGTTCAATCATCCTTCTTTTTCCATTCCAAATTGAACCTAACTGTGCCTTCAAATCTCCCGAGAGAAGTTCTTGATACCTAACGTTGGCCAGATATAGGTCAATTACGTCTTGCCTAGGCTCACCTTTTTCATAAAACTTAATAGGTGGTATCTGCAATGCTTCTTGCCACACGTCCTTTGCGCTTGGGGCAACGCTTGTCGCCTCATACGCCCCGCAATCTAGTTGATGCCCTTTAGTTACTGACCAAAACATATGTTTGCCTTGATAGAAAACAGGCGTGGCAGTAACAAAATCACCCACGTGAGTGTTCCCTGCATAAGGATAGTTGCTCACTATTACGTCCCCATCATAGACGTTCCCATCGAAAGCTTTCACCATTGATTTAAGGATTACATGGAGGGAATTTGTATGTATGGGCAATGCATCCTCCATGCACACTTGTCTGGGTTGAGCATCATAAATCGCGCAGGAGAAGTCTCGCGCAACTGCTAGTATAGAGGTCCACGAGGTGTACTCTAATGTGAGAGTCATCTCTCGAGCTATTGTGCTAAATCTGTTCAAAATGACAGAAAATGTGATCGGGTCTATATCTAACTCAGCTAGAAACGACCTCTTTACTTCTTCTACATTCTTATCTGCTGCTGGGGCCAAACTACTCATGTGAACTCCTTGAATTGAATTAGCTTTCTAAATTTAACACGAAGTCGCCGAAACGATTAACTGTAAGATTTTGTCCGGGAAAAATAACAATTGTCGTAGTAGTCTCTTCAACCACAGCCGGACCCTTAATAACCATTCCATGTCTGATACTAGAGCCATCATATATTTGCGTGCTCCTGTAATCATTAATATCACCAAAGTATACGTCTCTTTTTCCTTTCCTGGCAACTTCAATTGCATCCGAACTTAAATCCATGATCTGAGAGTTAGGTTCTTTTACGCTTCGATACGCCACTACACGCCAATGAAAGATATCTACTGAACTTTCCCTAACACTATAGGTAAACATTTGTTCGTGCAAATCATGAAAGGAATTTTCTAATACTTTGATATCGGACTCATCCAAAACTTTATCAGAGGGAACATCAACTGTAAGTTCATGAATTTGAGCGGGGTATTTGGCATCAGCAAAACGCTTGAGTATCACTTCTCCTTCTGGATAACCCTCCTCTACCATTTCATCAACAGCCTTTTTCTCAAGATCCGCTATCACCTCGTTCACAGCGGTAAGATTAAATTTGTCTGTGTTTGCCGTAAAGGCCTTAAGATGATCATGTCTGACGTCACTCACGATCATTCCGAAAGAACAAAAAACCCCACTATATCGCGGAATTAAAACCTGTTTCATACCTAGGGTGCTCCCCAACATTCCGGCGTGGATGTTACCCGCTCCTCCACCAGAAACTAAGGAGTAATGGCGAGGATCAATACCCCTCTCAACTGATACTACCCGAATTGCATCGACCATATTATTATTTATTATGCGGAAAATACCATGGGCAGCCTCCGGCACCGTCAATCCAAGGGGATCAGCAATATGTTGCTTAATTGCTTTTTCAGAAAGAGAAATATCAACAGCCCTTCGCCCTCCTAAAAAGAAATCCGGATTAATATAACCTAGAACTAGGTTAGCGTCAGTACAAGTCGGTTTCGTTCCACCTTGGTTGTAGGCCGCTGGTCCTGGTTCTGCCCCTGCACTCTGAGGACCAACCATCAAGGCACCACCTGGATCGATCCAAGCTATACTCCCACCTCCAGCACCAATTGAATGCACATCCACAGCCGCAACACCGACGGGATTTTCATGTATCTTTAAGTCTCTCGTTAGACTTGGTGCTCCTTTGGTTACCAGTGAAACATCAAAACTAGTTCCACCCATATCAACCGTGATAACGTTATCAACATCCATTCGCTTTGACGCAAAAAGTCCCGCCATTGGCGCAGCCGCTGGACCCGATGCAATTGCATTTATAGATTTTTCTAGTAATTTGGATACCGTTGAGGTCCCGCCATTAAGTTGCATTACCAAAAGAGGATGCTTAAAACCATTTGAGTGCAACCAGTCCTCTAACTCGATCATATATTTAGAAATTCCCGGCAATACATACGCACTCAGGATGGTACAGGTGGTTCTCTCCCATTCCCTTATAATAGGAAGCGCATCTGAACTTGCAACTACTGGTATTTCAGGTAGCTCTGCTTTTAAAATTTCTTTTACACGCCGCTCATGGGACGCATTCACAACCGACCACAAGAACGATACGGCAACCGCCTCCACCTTTTCTTTTTTTAGTGTCTTGATAGCCTCAAAAACCGATTCCTCATCAAGAGCTTTTAAAATATCGCCTTTGTAATTAACTCTCTCCACAACGGGAATCCGGAGATAACGTGGAACAAAATCTTTCGGCGGTTGAAGCTGAATATTATACCGCTGAGGCTTGAAACCATCTCTGAAATGAATTACATCCCTAAATCCTTCGGTGCATAAAACAGCCGTTTTAGGACCATTTCTTTGGATAACAGTATTAGTAGCGATTGTTTGTCCGTGAACGAATAAATCCAACCGGCCAAGGAAATCAGACAAGGGTAACTTCTCGTTTTCTGACATAGCATTCAGACCTTTTATTATTGCCTGTTTGCTGTCCTTAGGTGTGCTCGCCTCTTTCCAAAGGGTAATTTTCCCTTCGGCATCAATAAGAGAAAAGTCAGTGAAAGTCCCGCCGATATCTACCCCTAATGTATACTGCAATTTATCATCTCCGTGTTTTAATTTCTTTTTCTTATAAGAATAGAATAAGCTAATCGACGCCCAAATTAAACCACGTCTTTAATCTACTTTTTGTGATTTATTAAATTTAATTAAATATTCTATACACTGCTGCATTAGCTTGTCTTGTTGTTCCCATAATATTTGCCGGATCGACGCAGTTGCCTACCAAGAAAGCCTGCTCAGCGACCCCTTCCCATTTTTTATAACTATCAAGTTGATTTTTGAAGCCATTTGCCAAAACAATCTCTTCGGCTGGCACGAATACTTCTTTGTTTTCCGCGTTAACCGCAATAATACCTTTATCAGTTACTTTTTTATAATCCAAATTAGGCAGGATATCTACATCGAGCTTTTTCAAAAGCTCAAATAACGAATTTCTCGTGAAGAATCCAACAGTACCACCAATATTTTCCATCGAATTCTTTGACACAATGGTAGCCTTCTTGCCTGCGGTCGCGATGTGTTGGGCTATGTCGCATCCCATGAACCCACCACCAATTACTAAACTATTTTTGGGTTTTCTGCCTTTTAAAAGGTCCATCGTTGTACAAACAATTTTATTATCCAGCCCCTCGACATTCTTGGGTAACTTTGGCGTATCCCCATGTCCGGAAGCAACGATAATTGCGTCCGGATTCAATTCATTTACTAGTTCTGGAGTCGCTTCTTGGCCTAATTTAAGCTCGATTGGAAGTCGAACCATTTCTCTAAGGTACCATTGAAATAACTTATCTAAATCGTGCTTAGTGGGTATGACGCACGCAGGTATCAATAATCCACCCAACCTCTCCGCTTTTTCAACGATAGTTACATCATGACCGAGCAAACAAGCAGTCCTGGCCGCCTCCATTCCAGCAGCTCCACCGCCGATAACTACTACTTTTTTTGGATTTTTAACTGGGTTGAGGTTAAAAGTTGATTCTCGCCCTTCCCAAAAGTTTACCCTACATCTCATAGGGGTGCCGGGAAGAATGCTATCTAAACAATCATTGCACCTTATGCACGGTCTGATTTCTTCAGGTTTGCCAGCTTCAGCCTTTTTCGGCCAATCAGGATCAGCTGTAATCGCACGGCACATTGAAATAAAGTCTGCTTTATTTTCGTGCAAAATGCTCTCGGCAAGCTCGGGTTCGTTAATAGCTCCAACCGCAATTATAGGAATTGAGACGTGATTTTTAATTTCGGCCGCCAAGTGTACGAGGTTGCCATACGGAAAATGAGTGGGAGCTACAGTGTGCTCCCAAACTTCTCCTGTCCCAGCGGAAACAGCTATTGCATCGACACCAACTTCTTCCAGCCATTTAGAAAAAATAACCGATTCTTCTAAAGTCACACCATCTTTAACGTATTCCTCAGCACTAATTTTGTATAGTAGTGGGTAATTAGGCCCCACTTTCTCCCGAGTGCGTTTGACGATTTCAAGACAAAACCTTGCCCTGTTTTCCAAACTTCCGCCCCACTTATCAGTCCTGTGATTGGCTTCAGCAGACAAAAACTCAGCAGGTAGATATCCATGAGCTCCGTGAAACTCTATACAATCGAAGCCTGCTCGCTTCGCTCTAACCACCGCATCGGCCCAAGCTTCGATAATTTCATCAATCTCCTCCTCTGCTAACGCACGAGGTTGAACTTGGAAATATCCATCTTTTTTCGGCGAAGGCGCGACCGGAGTGGCTTCTTTGACTAAACATTGTCTGCCCGCATGGATTAATTGTATCCCTGCTTTTGCCCCATTCATTTTAATAGTTTCGGACAGATTCCAAAGGCCACCGATAGCAAAATCTGAGTCAATGTTCGGTTCTCCGTATTGTAATCTCGAATTTACATTAGTTGAGGATGCTTCAACCAGACAGAGACCCACCCCTCCAGCTGCTTCAACTGCATAGTGATCTAGTAAAAGTTGAGTAACCGATCCATCTTTGGGAGAAGCATAAAGGGTCGTATTAGCCGCCCTTATGATTTTATTTTTTAACCGCATCCGTCCGATTTTTGCAGGGCTAAAAAGATTAGGATAACCTTTATCTCGCTCCGAGCTCTTTTTGGTCTTAGTTTGATCCGTAGTAGTAGCTACCATCATTTTGCTCCTAGAATTATTGTCCTAACCAGTTCTTTCTCTAACATCTATGATCAAACAATCCCCTAATGCGATCGCGGTCTCGGAAATAAACTGAAAATCTGCAGTCTGGTTGGCCTTGAGCCAGCTTTTAACTTCTTCTACATCAACTGCAGAGCTTTTAAATGGAATGAAAAAAGAAGCACAAACAAATGAACAAAAAACTTTAAAACGGGTCGTCATTAAATAGCTCCTTTTCAATAAACTCCTAAAAACTTAATCTAAATCATCCTGGAAATCGAGAACTTTTTTACGTGTTGGACTAGTTTTTTTGTTCTATTTTATCAGTCTGTAATTTTTTTATTAGTTAATTATTTGTTTCTAGAACGGAATTGCTTGATTGGATTACACTAGGACATTTTTTATATAAATGCATTCTATTGATGCGAATTTAGTTGAATCTGATTCGCGCGCCTTATAGTTGACAAATAGACAAGAATGTAAGCTATTATAGGGTCTTTCACCTTTCTTTGTCTTTAAGGAGTTAAAATAATTGGAAAACACTGTACCTAAAGAAGCAAGCGTTGTAGTAATCGGTGGAGGGGTAATAGGTTGCTCGACTGCTTATCACTTAGCTAAATATGGCTGGGAAAATGTGGTGCTCATTGAAAAAAATCAGATAACCTCGGGTACAACCTGGCACGCAGCGGGTCTAGTAACAACTCTAAGAGATACCGAAAGCCAAACAAAATTAGCACAGTATTCGCTCAAATTATATGATGAATTAGAAAAGGAAACTGGACAGGCGACCGGTTTCATCCAATGCGGCTCAATTCAACTTGCAACCAATAAAGACAAAGTAGAAGAAATGCGAAGAGGCTGCGCAATGGCCCGCTCTTTTGGTGTAGAAAATCGTGAGATTTCTCCTAAGGAAGTAAAAGATTTATTTCCTCTCGCTTTTACTGATGATCTAGAATCTGCTTTTTACTTTCCTGAAGATGGAAGAGTAAATCCGGCCGATGTAACTCAGGCGCTCGCTAAGGGCGCGAGAAATCGCGGGGTCTTAATAAAAGAGAATACCGAATTCCTTGGGTTTGAAAAAAAAGACGATACTATTAGAGCAGTCCAAACCAGCGAAGGTTTAATCAAAACTGACCATGTGGTTCTCTGCCCAGGAATGTGGGGATATGAGCTAGGTCAAAAAATTGGCGTTAATATACCTCTACAAGCGGCGGAACACTACTATTTAATTTCTGAGCCCATTGAGGGGGTTAGCAACAAACTGCCTATTCTAAGAGACCCCGGGAGATGTGCCTACATTAGGGAGGAAGCAGGCAAAATTCTTTTAGGATTTTTTGAACCAAATGCTGCCGCTTGGTCAACAGATAAAATACCAGAAGATTTCTGTTTCGGTGAAATCCAACCAGATTGGGAAAGGATGGAAAAACATATTGAAGTCGGGATGCAAAGATTACCGATTCTTTTTGATACAGGCATTCGCCAATTCTTTTGTGGGCCTGAATCATTTACTCCTGATCATAATTACCTTATGGGGAAAGCTCCAAATGTAAAAAATCTCTTTATCGGATGCGGGTTTAACTCCCTTGGAATACTATCAGGAGGAGGAGCTGGTCATGTTTTGTCGAGATGGATGACAGACGGTATACAACCAATGGATATTTGGGATGTAGATATCAGACGATTACCACAATGTTACAACAATAAATCATTCATCGTAGATAGAACATCAGAATCGTTAGGAATAGCTTACCAAATGCACTGGCCCAACCGACAATGGGAAACTGGAAGAAATCAAAAAAAGTCAATTCTGCATACTAAACTTGAACAGCTTGGTGCTGTATTTGGCCAATCGGCCGGCTGGGAACGTGCAAATTGGTTCGCCGATTCAGACCAAAAAGCAGAGTATAAATATGACTTTTTTAAACAAAATTGGTTTGAAAATAATAGGAAAGAGCACGAGGCTGTTCGAGAGCATGTGGGGATTTTTGATCAATCATCCTTTAGTAAATTTTTAATCCAAGGAGACGATTCTCTCAAAGTATTGAATCAACTGGCAACGGCAAACTTAGATAAACCTGTTGGTAAAGTAGTTTATACGCAATTCTTAAATAAACTCGGGGGCGTAGAAGCGGACCTCACTATAACAAGATTATCAGAAACTGAGTTCTTTCTAGTAACCGCAGCCTTCACAGCGACCCACGTTTTTTCTTGGATTAAAGAAAAGATAGAGCAAGGGCAATTTTGCGTTATAACAGATGTCAGCGGCGCATATTCAATGCTTAACATACAAGGACCCAAATCACGCGAACTCATATCAAGCGTTACAGATCCAACCTTGATGTCAAATGAGTTATTTCCGTTTGGAACATCTAAAACTCTCGAAATAGGATATCAGACAGCGCTGGCAGTGAGGATATCTTACACAGGAGAATTAGGTTATGAACTTTATATTCCAACTGAAATGACGGAATTTGTTTTTGATCAGATTGTCAAAGAAGGCTCAAACTTTAATCTCAAACATTGCGGTTATCATGCTCTGAATTCCCTTAGAATTGAAAAAGCTTATCGTGAATGGTCTCATGATATGGGACCAAGAGATACGATAACGGAGTGCGGGCTTCATTTTACCTGCGACTGGTCAAAGCCGGGCGGTTTCATAGGAAAAGAATACCTGGAAGGGATAAAACAGGACCAAGTTTCAAGAAGGTTGGTTCAGTTCAAGTTAAAAGACTCAGAGGCTCTACTATTCCATAATGAACCAATCATTAGAAACGGAAAACAAGTAGGATACGTAACATCAGCTGGTTATGGATTCACTGTTGGTGCCAGCATTGCGATGGGGTATATAAATAATACAGAGGGTGTAGATGATGAATTTATTTTAAATGGGGAGTATCAGATTGAACAAGCAGACAGAAAATATCACGCTGTACCCACCATTAAGCCCTTTTATGATCCAAAGAGCGTAAAAACGAGAAGTTAAAACAGGGGGAACTTAACAATGGCAAAACTTGATTTCGGTTTACTTTTGGCTTTTAGAAATCCACCAACATGGAGACGACCGTGGGACGAGATTTACGAGGAACATATTAATCAAGCCAAGGTCGCAGAAGAACTTGGCTACGACACCGTTTGGTTAACAGAGCATCATTTTTGGGAAGACGGGTGGTGCCCAGCTCTTTTACCCACTGCAGCAGCGATCGCCGCTAAAACAACAACTATAAGGATTGGCACCTTCGTAATATTGCTTCCTTTAGGCAAACACCCTATAAATGTAGTAGAAGAAGCAACCGTTGTGGATATTATATCAAAAGGCAGATTGGACTTAGGGTTAGGTCTAGGATACCGAGTTCAAGAATTTGAAGGCTATGGAATACCAAGAAGTGATCGGCCAGCGCTCATGGACGAAGGGCTTGAGATAATACGGAAAGCTTGGACAGAAGATATGTTTTCATTCCAAGGCAAACATTTTAATCTGAAAAACGTCCATCTAGAGCCTCAACCTATACAGCAACCTCACCCCCCAATTTGGACCGCAGTGATGGGAAGAAAATCTGCTAAAAGAGCTGCAAAATTTGGATTTCATGTGGCTGGTACCGGCGGAGAAAATCTACAGCAGATGTATGATGAAGAATTGATAAAAAACAATCGTAACCCTTCTGAGCACAAAGTTTCTCAGCTAAGACTGGTTTCGGTAGCGCCTACTCGAGATGAAGCATGGGCTAATTGCCAAGAACATGCTCATTATATGATGGACACATATGATAAATGGTTAAAGGAAGCTGCAGACGTCAAATGGTTTCAAGAAACAATGTCGGTATCAAAAATGCCACCTCCGGAAAAGCTACGCGAGGATCCAAATTTGACTTTTTTTGAAGCGCCATTGATGGTCGGTACTCCTGACGATATTATCGAGGAAATTGAAAGGTATCAGAAATCCAGCAGGGTCACTCATTTAGTAATGTGGATGCAACTGGCAGGAATGCCTCCTAAGATTGCAGAAAAATCCATGAAACTTTTCGCCGAGGAAGTCATGCCTCATTTCAACAAATAAAAACTCGAAGTATAGAACTCGAAGTATAGCTTGAGTACTTCGTTAAGGAGAAATTCAAATAATGAGCACGAATGATAAAAACATATTTGAAAAAGATTTGGAAAGATCCAACGCAAACTATGTTGCCCAATCACCTTTAAGTTGGATAAAACGTTCGGCAGAAATCTTCCCGGACAGGACGGCTATCATCCATGGTAAAATAAGCTTTACTTGGCGGGAGACCTTTTCAAGATGCCGCCAACTAGCGTCTGCTTTGGATGGGGTTGGCATACGAAAAGGAGATACCGTTGCAGTCATTGCGACCAACATTCCAGCGTTCTACGAATCTCTGTTCGCAATACCAGCACTAGGCGCAGTTATAAACCCTATCAATATCAGGCTAGACTTTGAAGCCATAAGATTTATTTTAGAACATGGCGAAGCAAAAGCAATTCTAGTCGATACAGACTTTGCAGATGTAACGAAAGCTGCAGTTGAAGGAATTAAAAAGAAACCATACATTATAGATATAGCAGATATTAATGCTCAAAATCATGAGCGCATTGGTGAAGTTGAATATGAAGAATTTATAAAAAGCGGAGATAAAAATTTCCATTGGACTCTTCCCTCAAATGAATGGGATCCCATAGCCTTGTGTTATACCTCCGGTACAACTGGAAACCCAAAAGGAGTCGTATATCACCACAGAGGCGCTTACTTAAATGCCCTCGGCTGCGGATTATCATGGGATATGAAACAACATCCAACATATCTTTGGACTCTTCCCATGTTCCATTGTTGTGGGTGGACATTCCCTTGGACCATCGCGGCACTATCTGGAACAAATGTCTGCTTGCGCTATATAAATGCTAAGGATATTTACGAATCAATCATAGCGAATAATGTGACTCATTTTTGCGGGGCTCCAATCGTCTTAAACTTCATCGCTAACGCTGAAGAACAAGAAAAAAAGACACTGCCTCACTGTGTTGAGGTTATGACGGCTGGCGCAGCTCCGCCTGCAGCAGTGCTAAAAGCCATTGAGTCACAGGGCTTCCGAATCACTCATGCGTACGGCCTAACTGAAACATACGGACCCGCAGTCTTCAATGCACCCCAAGAAAATTACAGGGAATTAAATGAAGATGATTATGCCGAGCGATTAACTAGACAGGGGGTTAAATTTCATGTTCTAGAGAAACTTACAGTAATGGATCCCGAAACAATGGAAGCGGTACCTGCCGATGGGAAAACAATAGGCGAAATAATGTTCGCGGGTAACGTGGTAATGAAAGGATATCTAAAAAACCCAAAAGCTACTGAAGAAGCACTGAGCGGAGGCTACTTTCACTCAGGGGACCTAGCGGTAATGCATCCAGACGGCTATATTCAAATTAAAGATCGTTCAAAGGATATAATTATATCTGGAGGTGAAAATATATCCTCTATCGAAGTTGAAGAAACCCTTTACAAACACCCTAATATTCTAGAAGCCGCTGTTGTTGCAAAATCCGATGAAAAGTGGGGAGAAACGCCGTGCGCGTTTGTGACACTTAAACCGGGCAGTTTGAATTTAACTGAAGAAGATATAATTAAGTACTGTCGAGATTCAATGGCACACTTCAAAGCTCCCAAGAATGTAGTTTTTACAGAGCTACCAAAAACCTCAACAGGCAAAATCCAAAAATTCAAGCTCAGGGAAATTGCGGAAAGCTTATAGATACTAAGAGAAACGCCAAGGATTTTTTTTCTGTGAATCTTGCTCATAACGCAAAATTTCATCTTTATACTGAAGCGTCAAACTAATTTCATCAGAACCATCAATCAGGCATTGCTTGATACTAGGTTCAATTGAGAAATCGCAATTAATGTGAGCATTTGTCTCAATAGTTTGCCTATCCAAATTTACAGTAACTATCAAAGGATCATCTAACGTGGCAAGCTGAAAAAGTTTGTCCACTAAATCTTCATCAAGTGCGATAAGTAATAGACCATTTTTTATCGAGTTATTAAAAAAAATATCAGCAAAACTAGGGGCGATTAAAACTTTGAACCCAAAATCTCTGATAGCCCATGGTGCATGCTCTCTTGATGAACCACAACCAAAATTTTCTCGGCACAGTAAAATACTCGCTCCCTCATATCTACTTTGATTTAGAACGAAATCTGGATTAGGTTGTCTATCGTTTGGATTCTTCCCAGGAAACCCTTTGTCCTTGAATCTCCACTCATCAAATAAGTAATCTTGAAATCCAGTTTTTCTGATAGACTTCAGAAATTGCTTCGGAATAATAGCGTCGGTATCAACATTAGGCCTGTCAAGAGGGGCCACCTTTCCTGTTACCTGAGTAAACTTTTCCATAAACTACGATTTATCTCTATAATCTTGAAAACGCCCAGCGATTGCTGCCATTGCCGCCATTGCAGGTGAGACCAAATGCGTCCTTCCTCCCTGCCCTTGTCGCCCTTCAAAATTTCTATTAGAGGTACTAGCGCACCTTTCTCCAGCACTCAACTGATCTTCATTCATTCCCAAACACATCGAACAACCGGGATTTCTCCACTCAAAGCCGGCATCAAGAAAAATTTTATCTAAGCCTTCATCTTCAGCTTGTTTTTTTACAAGTCCAGAACCAGGCACCACCATGGCCAACTTTACCTTTCTAGATTTCTTTTGTCCTCTCAGTACTTCACTAGCCGCCCTTAGATCTTCAATTCTCGAATTTGTACATGAGCCTATGAAAACCTTGTCAATCTCTATGTCACTTATTTTCTGGCCTGGTTTAAGATCCATGTAATCTAGTGCATTCTGCATCCCCTTTCTTTTAACCTCAGATGCACACTCCGCCGGATCTGGTATAGATTCATCAATACCAACAACCATCTCAGGTGATGTTCCCCAAGACACCTGTGGCACAATATCTTCTGCTGAAATTTTTATTATCTTATCAAACTTAGCCCCCTCATCTGACTTCAGTAAGCGCCAAGCCTCAAGCGCTTGGAACCATTGAGGACCAGTTGGGGCATAGGGCTTTCCTCGCACATATTCCTCTGTGATCTGGTCGAAACCGATCAGGCCAACCTTGCCTCCAGCCTCAATAGACATGTTACAGACTGTCATTCGTTCTTCCATACTGAAATTTTTAATAACCTCACCCGAATACTCTATCGCGTAACCAGTCGCTCCAGCCGTCCCAATTTTTCCAATGATGAATAAGATTAAATCCTTAGCAGTGACGCCTGACGGAAGCTTTCCCGAGACGTCAATTTTCATATTTTTAGCCCTTTTCAAGATAAGACACTGCGTAGCCATTACGTGCTCAATTTCGGATGTTCCTATACCCCAAGCCATCGCAGCCAAAGCACCGTTAGTCGCAGTATGTGAGTCTCCACAAACAATTGTGGTACCTGGTAAACACCAGCCCAACTCCGGTCCACTCACATGAACTATGCCTTGCTCAAAATCACCCATCTTATGATGAATTATTTTATGTTCAGCGCAATTTTTGTTTAGCGTTTCCAACTGAACTTTTGCAAATGGATCGCCTACCTTTAAACTATTTGTCGTCGGAACGTTATGATCTGAAACTGCCTTAATAGAATTAGTCCGCCACAATTTTCGTCCAGCCAATTGCAGTCCTTCAAAAGCCTGAGGAGAAGTAACTTCGTGAATCAAATGTCTATCAATATAGATAAGCGAATTACCGTCTGGCAAATCACTAACCAAATGGTCGTCCCAGATTTTATCGTATAAAGTTTTATTTTTCATTAAATTACTGTACCGAAAAATATGTATAGTTTAACATTGAACCAGTAATTAAATAAACAACAGAGACAACCATCGTGAAACTACCATCTGACCCCCTTGGCGACCAAAAAATTCCTTTCGATAACAATGAAGTAACTAAATTTGAACCATTTGCAGACAAGTGGTTTGATAAAGATGGTCCCTTGAAAACGCTACATGACATTAATCCAATTCGCCTACGTTACATCCAACAAAAAATGGATCTATTAAATATCAGTGTCGCTGATATCGGATGCGGTGCAGGTATCTTGTCAGAGTCGATGTATATTCATGGAGCGACGGTTCATGCGATTGATTTAAACGAGAAGCTCATCGAAGCTGGAAAGGCTCATGCACTTTCTAACAAATTAGATATTCATTATGAAGTTTGCTCATCAGAAACATTTGCAGCTCAACGACCAAACGAATTTGATTTAGTAGTTTGTTCCGAACTAATAGAGCACGTTCAAGACATACAGGGTTTATTAAACGATTGTAGTACACTACTAAAAGATGATGGAGTCCTCGTTATTTCAACGATAAATAGGACATTATCCGCCCTGATTTTCGGCATCATTGCGGCCGAAAAAATTTTGAAAATAATTCCCGACGGCACGCATGATCATGATAAATTTGTAAAACCAAATGAACTTGCAAACTTGGCGAGAAGCGCTGGCTTAAACTGTCTAGATGTAACCGGATTTAGTTATAATCCATTCAGTCGCCACGCGAGATTCAGTGACTCTTTGCGTATCAACTATTTTGCGACGTTCAGTAAATTTAGATAATGACTCATGACATAAAAGCGGTTTTATTTGACTTGGATGGTACGCTGATTGATTCTGCTCCTGATCTTCACAACTGTATCAATAAGGTGCTTATAGACCACAGCAAGCCAAAAGTTGAGTTTTCAAAGTTTCGAAGACTTGTCTCTCAAGGAACACAAACCATAATAAAAGAATGTTTTCATGGCCAATTAGAGGATGGGATGATGGAGCACTTACGTAATCAATTTTGGAAATATTACTCTAACTCCTTGACCGATAAGACAGAACTTTTTCCTGATATTGATATTGTTCTCAATTACCTAATCGAGGGAAATATACCATGGGGTATTGTGACGAACAAAATTGAGAAATTTGCCAAACCCATCATCAAACACTTTGGCTGGAACATGCATGCAGCCACTGTCATATACGGCGATACACTAGCGGTATCCAAGCCGAATCCCGAACCCTTGCTTATGGCCGCCGAACAGCTAAAAACCCAACCTGAAAATTGCGTATACATTGGGGATACCAGCACAGATGTAGTTGCAGCAAAAGCTGCAAAAATGACTAACATAATTGTCGGTTACGGTTATTCCGATCTGAATCTAAGAGAACTCCAACAGATAGCAGATCACTTCATAACAAAGGCAATTTTTCTAAAAGTCATTCTCCCTCAAAAAAATTAGTAATAATCTGAATTTCGAAAAGAAACTAGAAAAACTATTCTTTCGTATTTAGAATAACATTGTTAACCAATTAATAGAATGCAATCATGACTACAGAAAAAAACCAAAGCGCCAAGACCGAAGTGAAAAAACCGCGAAAGCCAGAAGTGTGTCGACCAGATGCACCAGCTGTTCGGAATACGAGGAGTCCTGAGCATGGTGGGCCAAAAGGACTTGAGCCGACTCGTTATGGAGATTGGGAGCGAAAAGGTCGATGTATCGACTTCTAATGTGTTATCATTTATCTGTAAGTTTAATCAAAAACCGGTCAAAATCATGGAAGAGCAGCCAACTTCGCCTCATTTACAGATTTATCGCCCGCAATTAACTTCTATTTTATCGATCAGTCATAGGCTTGCCGGATTATTTTTAGGAACATCAGGTTTGTTGGCGTTCACCTTTTGGATAGCGAGCATGGCCCTTGGTCCTGACGCTTATTCCTATTCAGTTGCCTTATTCACTTCTTCATTAATGCAACCGATTTTATTTTTGTGGACTATAGCCTTTTACTATCATTTCTCTAACGGGATCCGACATCTCTTTTGGGATTTAGGCTGGGGTTTTCAATTAACTACCGCCTACAAAACAGGCTACCTAGCGATTACTAACGCAATAATACTAAGTAGTTTAACTTGGGCTTATATAATATTTTCTGATTAGTCTGATGGGAAAGGGTGCAACACATTGGTTAGTCCAGCGATTTACAGCAATCGCCATCATCCCTCTTACTTTTTGGTTTATCTATGCACTAATTGAGAGTGTTTCAACGTCTTATGAAGAAATGTTGAATTGGTTACAGCAACCCCTAATTTTGACCCTTCTAATAGCAGGTATAGTGGGGATATTCTGGCATGCGAGACTCGGTATTCAAGTCATCATAGAAGATTACGTTCACGGAAAAGTGACCCAAAAACTAGCTTTAACCTTGATGAATGTGGTAATTCTCAGTCTTGTGGCTATATGCCTAGTTTCCATCGTAATAATAGTAACTGGATAATTTTAGGAGTTAATATGACCTCTGATTACAACCTTACGGTTCACGAGCATGACGTGGTGGTGGTAGGAGCAGGCGGTGCAGGTCTTCGAGCTACTTTTGGTCTAGCGGCCGAAGGACTCTCAGCCGCGTGTATAACCAAAGTATTTCCAACAAGAAGCCATACCGTTGCAGCGCAGGGTGGAATGAGTGCAGCCCTCGGAAACATGGGACAAGACGATTGGCGCTGGCACATGTACGATACCATCAAGGGGTCTGATTGGCTCGGAGATCAGGATGCCATAGAATATATGTGTAAAGAAGCAATTCCGGCCGTAATAGAACTAGAACACTACGGAGTCCCTTTTTCAAGGACAGATAAGGGAGAGATCTATCAGAGGCCATTTGGTGGTATGACTACAAATTACGGAGAGGGAATCGCTCAAAGAACATGCGCAGCAGCTGACAGAACCGGACACGCTATTCTGCATACTCTTTATCAACAGTCTTTAAAACACAAAGCCGAATTTATGATTGAGTATTTCGCTATTGACCTAGTTATGGCGGAAGACGGCAAATGCACCGGAGTAATAGCGTGGAACCTTGAGGATGGAACCCTTCATTTATTTAAAGCCCATCAGGTAGTGCTAGCTAGCGGAGGATACGGCAGAAGCTATTTCTCTGCAACCTCTGCACACACCTGCACGGGAGATGGTAACGGAATGATTTTAAGAGCCGGACTACCACTACAGGACATGGAATTCACACAATTTCATCCAACAGGAATTTACGGTGCCGGTTGTCTGATCACAGAAGGTGTGCGCGGCGAAGGTGGTTATCTCACTAATTCTGAAGGCGAACGATTCATGGAAAGATACGCCCCCAATGCTAAAGACTTAGCCTCTAGAGATGTAGTGTCGCGCTCAATGACAATGGAAATCCAAGAGGGTCGCGGAGTCGGCCCACTCAATGATCATATTTTTCTACATCTTGAACATCTTGGACCAGAGGTAATAAACGAACGACTTCCAGGGATTGCGGAATCCGCCGAAATTTTCGCCGGTGTTGATGTAACAAAATCGCCTATACCTGTGCTACCAACCGTTCACTATAACATGGGAGGAATACCAACAAATTATCATAGTGAGGTGGTAACAGTTAAGGGAGACGACCCCGACTGTGTGGTGCCCGGGCTAATGGCAATTGGCGAAGCCGCATGTGTATCGGTGCATGGAGCTAACAGGTTGGGTTCGAACTCATTACTAGATATTGTAGTGTTTGGTCGAGCCTGCGCTAAAAGATGCGCCGAATTAGTTAAACCCGAAACTAAACATCCTGAACCCAATAAAAACAGCATAGATAAAATAATCAATAGGTTCGATACCTTAAGGCATGCAAGTGGTTCAGAGACGACTTCCAAATTAAGACTCGAGATGCAAAGAGCAATGCAGACCCACGCAGCGGTATTCAGAACGGGTGATACATTAACCGAAGGCTGTAAGAAAATAGACGACATTGCATAGGCGTTCAATGATGTAAAAACGACTGATAAGTCAATGGTATGGAACACTGATCTTGTCGAAACACTTGAAATGGAAAATCTTTTAGGGAACTCGTTGACTAGCATACATGCCGCTGAAAATCGAACCGAAAGCAGGGGAGCCCACGCACGAGAAGACTTTCCTGAAAGGGATGATGAAAATTGGATGAAACATACTATGACTTGGCTTAATAAAGACAATAATGTATCTTTTGATTATAGACCGGTACATTTATATACACTAACAGATGACGTGGATGTAGTTCCCCCCAAGAAAAGGGTTTACTAGCAAGCTAACAAACTAAAAGGCAATGATATGGCAGAATTTACTCTTCCCAATAATTCCAAATTAACAAAAGGCAATAATCACGATGTCTCAGATGGAAGTAAAAACTCTAAGACATTCTTTATTTATAGATGGAACCCTGACGACGGAAATCGTCCCAGAATTGACAAATTTACCATAGATTTGAACAAATGCGGCCCAATGGTTTTAGATGCCATTATTTATATAAAAAACGAGATAGACTCATCTCTCACCTTCCGACGCTCTTGTCGAGAAGGAATATGTGGTTCTTGCGCTATGAATATAGACGGCACCAATACACTAGCTTGCACTAAATCTATCAAATCGATGAAGAAAGATGTAAAGATTTATCCGCTCCCACATATGAAGGTTAAAAAAGACCTCGTTCCTGATATGAAGAAATTCTACGAGCAATATTCTTCCATCAAACCCTGGCTCACCTCCGATACTGAGGCCCCTCCCAATAAAGAACGACTACAATCTAAAGAGGATAGGGAAAAATTAGACGGGCTTTATGAGTGTATTCTCTGCGCTTGTTGTTCCACAAGTTGTCCTAGCTACTGGTGGAACGGTGATAAATATCTTGGACCAGCAGCATTAATGCAGTCCTACAGATGGATTGCTGACAGCAGAGATGATGCAACCGACGAACGACTCGAAGAGTTGAACGACTCCTTCAAACTTTACAGATGCCATACAATCATGAACTGCGCAAAAACCTGCCCTAAAGGTTTAAACCCAGCTAAGGCTATTTCTGAAATAAAGAAACTTATTGTAACAAAAGACGTTTAACCGCTTTGAACAGCAAAGAAATAGAGTTACAAAAACTAAAATGGAGGTGCAGAAGAGGCATCAAAGAGCTAGACCTTATATTTACTAATTTCCTAGAAACGCACTGCCCTCTATCTGCCGAACAAACCCAGCTTACCGAGAGTTTACTCAACGTAAACGATCTTGACTTATACGATTGGTTTACGGGTAAATCTGAACCCAATGAACCAGATTTATCTAAACACATTCAACTAATTAGGTCTTGCACCAAGAAATAATAAGAATACAAGTTTATGAAATCTTCTTCAGCACCATTCCGTTGTAGAATAAGGTCTAAAAAGATATGCGAAGTAACTGGAGCAGATAACAAAAACTTTTTACAAAGACTACTTACAAACGACTTGGAACTACTTGCAGATAAGGAGATGCAATTAAGCTCGTGGTGTAATATAAAAGGCAGAGTGTCTATACTTATAAAAGTTGTTAAACTCAAAGATAATTTCATGCTTCTCGTAGATGACTTCAATCTTGAGAGATTGATGCAAGAATTCAGCAAATTTATCTTCAACTCCCAGGTAACAATTACAAATATATCGGATGACTTTAATATTTATGTAAATTTCAATAAAAGAGTCAAAAATACATCAAATTTACTGATAAGAGAAAATCATCTAACCTGGGAAATCGAGCGAAACAAAGCAGAAAGTTGCAACCTTACTAATAACAAGACGGACTATGATGACAGATTGTACAGGCTTTACTGTATAAATAATCTCATTCCTTCTCTCTCTGAAAACTTATGCGACAAATTTCTTCCGCAAGAAATCAATCTAGAGCAACTCGGCGGTTTAAGTTTCAAAAAAGGTTGTTTCCCAGGGCAAGAGGTTATCGCGAGGGTAAAATATAAAGGTAAGTTAAAAAAACAACTAAAGCAATTCATATCTCTCCAACCATATAATGGGGACCAATCTTTCACTCATTTAACTAATAGCACAGGAGAGCGGTTAGGAGTAGTAGTAAATACAGTTAAAGCTGATAATAACCACCTCCACATCTTAGCCGTTTCTGGAGAGGGCGTTACTGAGGACTTGTTTTTAGACAATATCATTTCTGTCAATCCTTATGGATAACCTTGCAAGACAATTGTTTTTCTATAAAAATATCGCGAAGATAGAAATCACGTGTATCTTTTCGGCTTTGATTTTCGGCTTATACTTGGAATATTTTGAAGGATTAAGTCCATGTAATTTATGCCTTATTCAAAGATATTTTTTCTATTCAGCACTTATCTGCTCCTTACTATTACTATTTCTAAAGAAATTTAACGCTATAATTTTTTTTTCTAACTTAATAATACTTTTGCTTGGCTCGATAACATCCCTTAGACAAATCTGGCTACAAAACAATCCTAATTCAAATTCATTCGAATGCGGTGGTTTGATTGGTGACGACAACCAGAGTTTTATATCTAATATTTATGAGGCCTTTATGGATTCTGATCAAAGTTGTAGCGAAGTTCTCTGGACTTTTTTAGATTTATCAATCGCAGATTGGGCATTTTTAATTTTTCTATTTCTAATTTCTATCAATCTAATTGTAATAAAAATTAAACTGTCAACTACGAAAATTATCTAACATTGAAGAGATACTGTTCCGACCTTTTTTATTTTTAAATTTCTTCATCCCAGATTGCATCTGAACAAACATTTTTAATAGTTGATTGATATCTTGAACTTCGGTTCCCGATCCATTTGCAATCCTTTTTTTACGAGAACTCTTAATGATTGAAGGAAACTGCTTTTCTTCTTTCGTCATCGAATCTATGATCACCTTCATCTTCTTGAATCTTGAATTATCAACAAAATTCATTTTGTCCACTGGAATTTTACTTCGTAAATGCATTGGCATTTTATCTAAAATATTATCCATGCCGCCCATGGATTCCAATTGGGATAATTGTGTTTTGAAATCCTCTAAATCAAACCCCTGGCCTTGTGACAACTTCTTAGCTAACTTTTGAGCCTTTTTGGTATCTAGATTTTTTTCAGCTTTTTCAATTAAGCCTAACATGTCACCCATACCCAAAATCTCCGAAACCATTTGTGTTGGGTTGAATTTTTTCAAATCATCAATCGACTCTCCAAGGCCTATATATTTAATTGGGGCATTTGTTACGAACTGCGCTGAAAGGGCTGCCCCCCCTCGTGCATCGCCATCCGCTTTAGTCAAGACTATTCCAGTGACTGGAACCGTATTCGAGAAAGCCCGCGCACTTTCCAATGCGTCTTGACCCATCATTGCATCAACTACAAACAATACTTCTTTAGGCAACGCTAATTGATATAGTCCCTTCAGCTCATCCATCATTTCATTATCAATTGAAACCCTACCAGCCGTATCAATTAAAATTACATCTAGAAAATCCTTTTTGGCACTTTTCATAGCGTGCTCTAGAATTACCGCTGGCGTTTTTTCCGCATAATCATAAAAAGTAATTTTAGAGCTTCCCTTAACAAGTGTTTGCAGTTGCTCCCTCGCCGCAGGCCTGTATGTATCACAGGAGACCAACCCGATATTTTTTCTCGACTTGGCTATCAATTTAGCAAGCTTCGCCGCACTCGTTGTCTTTCCAGAACCTTGCAAACCAACTAACATTATAGGAACTGGAGGTTGCCCCTTTAAATTAATATCAATTTGATCGTTATCTATAAAAAGCAATAATTCATCTTTTACTAATTTAACAAAGGTTTGTTTGGGAGATAGGCTCTCATATATTTTTGTCTGAGCAGCTTTTTGTTTAACTTTATTAATCAAGGAATCAACCATATCGATCCCCACATCAGACTCCAAGAGGACATCACTTATTTCGGAGCATGCTTGATTAATATGCTCCTCACTAAGGAAACCTTTACCCGACAAACGGGCTGTTATATTCGACAATTGCTGTTTTAAATCATTAAACATTATTTAAGATCGTGTCCACAAATAAAAAAATTAATTTCATAAGAAAAAGACTTCATAAGGGTTCATTTTTATGAGATTATTAACTCTAATTTTATTATGATTAAGTTTGAATGTCAGCAAATTATCTGGGTTATTTAGCAGCAATTCTGTATTTATTATCAGCCCTTTCTATATTACAAAAACAACTTACTGAGAACAAAAAAGGATTATCCGTTGCTATTTCCAGTAATGCTAAGTATCTCGCAATAGTCTGCCATGCAATCAATCTTTTCTTAATTGTTCATACACAGGATGGCACTAATCTATCAATATTTAATAGTGCATCCATAGTTGCACTTATCATTTCAACAATTATTGTCTTAGGTTCGCGACTAGGTTCCATTTCGACAACCGCTTTGGTCGCTTTTCCTCTATCATCAATTTTCATAATTGTTTCAATAAATTATCCCTTAGAAAACAGTTTTACATCTAATAATATTGGAATAAAGATGCATATAGTCTTATCATTCCTAGCTCATAGTTTTTTTTCCGTGGCCATCATTCAAGCGTTTTTTCTTTTAATAACTGAATATCGATTAAAAACCCACCGGCCAATTATGAACCTACTTCCACCACTCCGTCTAATCGAGGATCTAATGTTTTTTTCAACAACAGTTGCCTTTATTTTACTTACCGGTGGCTTGTTTATTGGAATCATATCTATTGATAATATTTTTGAGCAACACCTAACTCACAAAATCTTCTTCTCGATGTTAGCCTGGCTAATATTTCTGTTCTTATTAATAGGTAGAATCAAGTATCAACTGAGAGGAAGAAAGGCGGCTTATCTAATGATAGGTGGTTTTATACTTCTTGCTACAGGTTTTTTTGGTTCAAAATTTGTTCTAGAAATTTTATTAGGGAAAAGCTAAATGATTATCTCAGACTTAACGCTTCTGGTCATAATTCTTATTATTCTTATTTTAGTCTCAGCCTATTTTTCGAGCTCAGAAACCGCCATGATGGCTTTAAATCGTTATCGACTCAAACATCTGGCGGCCAGAAAAAATAGAAGTGCTATTCA
This sequence comes from Pseudomonadota bacterium, assembly GCA_036158955.1. Taxonomy (GTDB): domain Bacteria; phylum Pseudomonadota; class Gammaproteobacteria; genus TMED69. The sequence continues at coordinate 2,838 of JAYYFI010000017.1, read as the reverse complement.
AACACAAAAACTCTTGGAAAAACCTGATAGATTAATTAGTTTAATTCTTCTTGGTAACAACTTCGTTAATATTTTAGCAGCTCAAATAACAACGGTTATTACTCTAAACTATTTCGGAGAGAATAGCTTACTTGGTTCAACCCTTATATTAACCGCGGTCCTCTTGATATTCGCTGAGGTAATACCCAAAACTATTGCTGCTACACGACCTGAGAAGATTGCTTTGCCCTCGTCTTGGATTCTTAATTTTCTTTTGAAAATTTTTTATCCAGCAATATGGTTAATCAATCAGTTGGCAAATCGAATAATCAAAGTATTAGGAGTAAAAAATTTAACAAGAACCAGTGATACATTAAGCACTAGTGAGATTAAAACGGTGGTTGAAGAAGCAGGTTCAAGAATTTCTGAAAAATATAGAGAGATGTTACTCGGTATTTTAGATTTAGAAAAGGTAACTGTTGAAGACATTATAATCCCTCGCTCTGAAATTTTTGCCGTCAATCTAGAAGATGATTGGTCAAATATTGTAGAACAACTAAAATATTGTCGATTCTCTAGAGTCCCCTGCTATTCTGGGAATATAAATATGATTGAAGGTGTTCTGCAAATGCGCAAAATTCGTCAATTTTTGCTTACTAATGATGAATTTGCCCTCAAAGATTTAAAAGCCTTACTGTCAGAACCTTATTTCGTCCCATCAACAACATCGTTATATATCCAACTTACAAACTTTCAGATAAAAAGACAAAGAATTGCTTTTGCCGTTGATGAGTATGGAGAGCTCGATGGGCTCATCACACTGCAGAGCTTAATAAGTGAGATTCTCGGTAGCTTCACGGATACCACAGGAATTCACAACCGAGACGTTTTCCCCCAAGAAGACGGCAGTTTTCTTGTTGACGGTAGTGCTAATCTTAGAGAGATAAATAAATTATTCGATTTCGAGCTACCCACTGATGGACCTAAGACTCTAAATGGACTAATCACAGAACAAATGCAAGATATTCCCGATGTTGGCACGACCTTCAAACTCGATGGTATGACAATAGAAGTAGTAAAGACTCTCCAGAATGCCGTTAAAATTGCCAAACTAACCAAAACAGATCAAAATCGATCCTCATAAAATTGAATTAATTGTGGAATTCGCTCAACTGGAATGATTTCGATCTCGTCATATTTCTTTTTGGGGAGATTTTGAGCAGGCACTAAAACTGATTGAAAACCTTGTTTCATGACTTCTTTGATGCGTTCTTCTCCGTTTTTTACAGGTCTCACTTCTCCTGACAAGCCTATCTCACCAAAACACGCAACACCCAATGAAACTGGCCTATCTAAAAGACTGGAAATTAAGGCCAAGGATAAAGGCAGGTCAATCGCTGTTTCACTCGAACGCAATCCTCCTACAAGGTTCACATACACATCTCCATTGCCTATATTTAACTTCCCGTGCTTCTGCAGAACAGCAATCAACAGCGAGATTCTATTTGAATCTATCCCGACCGATAATCTCTTATTAGTTTCTGAGGTATCATCAATCAAAGCCTGCACCTCAACTAAGAATGGTCGTGACCCCTCTAAACTAACCGCGGTCACACTGCCGGAAACAGCCTTTTTATGTTGAGATATAAGAATTGCATTAGGATTTTTTACTCCTTTAAGGCCACTTCCGGACATAAAGAAAACTCCTAATTCATTAATTGTGCCAAACCTATTTTTTATACTTCTCACCATCCTATAACGACTATCAAGACAATTTTCAAAATATAATGTAACATCAACCATATGCTCAAGGACTCGTGGGCCCGCAAGAGCACCATCCTTAGTTACATGGCCTATCAAGAAAATTGTGATATTGTTAGTTTTAGCAAAATTTACCAATTGAGACGCACACTCCTTTACCTGCGCGACTGAACCAGGAGGAGATTGAACCAACTCAGAATAAATAGTCTGTATTGAATCTACCACTATTACAAATGGCTTGAGACGATTCATCTCTTGAATGATATTTTCAAGAGATGTTGTAGAAAGAACGTGGAATCCTTCAACTATTGACTGCAAACGTTCAGATCGAATTTTCAACTGAAAAAGCGATTCTTCTGCGCTAATATAAAAAGTCTTTTTTTTAAAATTCTTGGAAATACTTGATAAAACCTGCATCAATAGTGTGGTTTTCCCAATACCCGGATCTCCTCCTAGCAAAACAACAGTGCCATCTACTATGCCACCTCCCAAGACTCTATCGAATTCGTCAATTCCTGTACTAATTCTAGTCGCACTGACAACTGCAATTGAATCTAATTTACTATATTCTACTGAAGAGCTTGCTCCCCATCTATTTGTGGTGTTGCTACTTGGTCTTTCAATCTGACTAATTGAATTCCATGCGCCACATTCAGGACACTGACCGATCCACTTAGAAAAGTTTGCACTACATTGATTGCATTGAAAAGATTTTGAGCTACTCTTCACTCGAAATGCTCAACTAACGAGGAATCAACTATCATTCGGATCAAGATACTCTTGATTAGTTGGGTTTTCAAACTTGGTAAACTCCCCTCGAAATTGCAGAATACGCTTACCTATTGGTCCGTTACGATGCTTACCAATTATAATTTCCGCTAAGCCTTTATCTGCAGTCTCCTCATTATAAACTTCATCTCTATAAATGAACATTATAAGGTCAGCATCTTGCTCAATCGCTCCGGATTCCCTCAGATCAGACATTACCGGTCTTTTATCTTGACGCTGCTCCACTGTTCGATTTAGCTGAGACAAAGCCACAACAGGGCATTCTATTTCTCTAGCCATAGCCTTTAGATTGCGCGAAATTTCAGCTAT
>JAYYFI010000016.1:0-152943 GCA_036158955.1 Pseudomonadota bacterium | reverse complement strand
AATTTACTTTGGAACCAGAGCTCTCTGAAGCTGTAAAAGAGGTTTTTATTGCTCTTTATGACGAAAAAATGATTTATAGAGGAAAACGATTAGTTAATTGGGACCCTGTCATCAAAACCGCTGTTTCAGATCTCGAAGTTAGGTCTCGGGACGAGAAGGGCTACCTATGGCATATTAAATACGACATTTCTCTGAAAGACGAATCAATAGTTATTGCCACAACCCGGCCTGAAACAATGCTTGGCGATACGGCAATCGCAATCAATCCAGATGATGAAAGGTTCTCACATTTGATTGGCGGCACCGCTAGAGTTCCCCTCACAGAAAGAGAGATACCTATAATTGGAGATGATTATGTCGATAAAGAGTTTGGAACGGGTTGCTTGAAAGTCACTCCAGCTCATGATTTTAATGATTTTGAATTAGGTAAAAAACATTCTCTAGAATTCATTAATATTTTTGATAAATCTGGCCAGATTAATAACAATGGACCGAAACAATTTCAAGGTCTAGACAGATTTATTGCTAGGAAAAAAATTCTTAGTGAACTAAAAAAAGAAGGGCGATTAGTTAAACAAGTTGATCATCAACTAAAAGTTCCCAGAGGTGAGAGGACCGGATCCATTATTGAGCCTTTCCTAACTGAACAATGGTTCGTTCGAGTTGAACCTTTAGCAAAACCAGCAATCGAAGCGGTAAAAAAAGGTCAAATTAAGTTTACGCCGAAAAACTGGGAGCGCACCTACTTTCGATGGATGGAAGAAATAGAGGATTGGTGTATCTCAAGGCAACTTTGGTGGGGACATCAGATCCCTGCTTGGTATGACCAAAAAGGTAATATTTATGTTGGGAAGGATGAGGAAGCCGCAAGGATAAGAGCTGGAATTCAAAATGACGACTCTATCAAATTAAAACAAGATCCCGATGTTTTAGACACATGGTTTTCTTCAGCTTTGTGGCCTTTTACGACTTTAGGCTGGCCAAGAAAGACAGGTGAACTTAGAGAAATGTATCCGACTGATGTTTTGGTAACAGGTTTTGATATTATTTTTTTCTGGGTGGCCCGTATGATTATGATGGGTTTGAAATTTACAAATCAAGTGCCTTTTAAAGAAGTCTACATACATGGATTAGTAAGAGATTCAGAGGGAAACAAAATGTCGAAGAGTAAAGGCAATATTTTGGATCCACTTGATTTAATAGATGGAATTGACTTGGAAGGACTTATAAAAAAACGAACCTCATCATTAATGAAGCCCGAAGCAAGCGATAGGATAAAAAACGATACTATAAAAGAGTTCCCAAATGGAATTCCGGCGTACGGCACAGATGCTCTAAGGATGACTTTTGCTGCGATGGCTACTCAAGGCAGGGATATACGTTTCGATTTAGGGCGAATTGGGGGGTACAAAAACTTCTGTAATAAAATTTGGAACGCTACTAAATTTGTTCTCAGCATAACAGACAAAATAAATTTTACTAATCATGTAGAGACAGAAATTTTACCAGTCGAGCGTTGGATTAATTTTGAACTTTCAGTGACTGATTTTGAATACAATCGATATTTGGATAATTATAGATTTGATTTAGCTGCAAATGTTATTTACGAATTTATCTGGGAAAAATATTGCGACTGGTATATAGAGATTTCAAAAGTATTTTTATATCAAGAGGAGACATCAAAAAAAACTAAACAATTAATCGCAGCCAATCTGGTAACCACTTTACAAAATGCTTTAATAATATTGCATCCAATAATGCCATTTATAACGGAAGAATTATGGTCCACTCTTGAAAAAACTCGAGGATCAACGAAGAAATTTAGCGACATCGAATTAACAAAATCTAGTAAGCCTTTAGAAAGGTCTACTGAGATAAGAAACATCCAAAAATCGATCGAATTTATAACGGAAGTAAGAAAATTAAGAACCAGTTTAAAAGCCAAGCCCGATCAAAAAATTAATGTATACATCGATAACAAACAAAAATTTGAATATTTAACTGATGACAAAATTACTTTGATTATTAAAAAATTAGTAAATGCTGAACAAATAGTATTTAAGAAACCAGACGACGAAACTAACAAAATTTCAGGGTTATTTAATGATGAACTATTTTTCATTGAATTAGATATTAGAATTAGTTATCAGGAAACATTATCTAGATTAATCAAAACGAAGAATGACTTGGAGCCTCAAATTAAAAGATCCTTAGACAAGGTCAAAAATCAAAATTTTCTTGAAAAAGCACCCCAAGCAGTGATCGAGAAAGAAAAAAATAAATTGATGAAACTAAATGAAGCTCTAGCAAAAACCGAAGAACAACTTAAAATTGTACAAGATAGAAACTTGGAAAAATAAAATGTTGACTCAAATAATTGAAGAAATTAAAAGTATATTTGAACGAGATCCCGCTGCCAGAAATGCTCCTGAGGTAATTCTTTGTTACCCAGGTTTTCAAGCGGTTTTGATCTACAGATTAAGCAACATAATGTGGAGGGCCAAACTAAAGCTTATTGCACGTATTACGGCTAATATCGGAAGAATAATTACTGGAATTGAAATCCATCCTGCAGCTAAGATTGGGAAAAAGCTTTTTATCGATCATGGTATCGGAGTAGTTATTGGAGAAACAGCTGTAATAGGAGATGGATGTACTTTATATCACGGCGTCACACTTGGTGGTGTAAGTTGGAAAAAAGGGAAACGCCATCCAACGCTTGGAGACAAAGTTATAATCGGAGCTGGAGCCAAGGTTCTTGGCCCGATTACAATAGGCAACGGCTCAAAAATTGGGTCAAATGCGGTGGTTCTTGAGGATGTTCCGGATAGAACCACAGTAGTAGGTATTCCAGCCAGAACTGCAAATGATTACGACGAACAACACCTCGACGAACGAAACCAGGATTCAAATGCATTTAGACCTTATGGGCAGAGCCCTGGTCTATCAGACCCAATCGACGAAACGATAAACTTGCTGATCAAAAAAATTGATTCGCTCGAGAAAGAGCTTTCTAGTATAAAATCTTCTCAAGAGAAGTGATCCAAATCATAAAATTAATCGCATAACCTATAACTTACCATTTTAGTCTGTTATTATTACAGAATTTGGAGTATTTATGAGGTTAACTACTAAAGGTAGGTATGCGGTAACAGCAATCTTAGACGTCGCCCTATACGAATGTAACGGACCTGTTTCTGTCTCAGATGTTGCTGAAAGACAAGGGTTATCGCCTTCCTATCTTGAAAAGTTATTTTCTAATCTTAAAAAAAAAGGACTAGTGGCAGGTAGGAAAGGTCCAGGTGGCGGCTATAAATTGACCGAAAGTAGTCACCTTATTACCATAGCGAACGTTATAGATGCAGTAAACGAGACCGTTGACGCAACAAAATGCGGGGGCTCAAAGAATTGTAGAGGACAAGGAAGGTGTATAACCCACGACTTGTGGGCTGGTTTGAGTAATGAAATAAGAAATTTCTTAGAAGGCGTTTCCTTATCTCAATTAGTTGCCCAGCAAAAAAACAAAACAAAAATTACAAACGAAAATATTTTAAAGAGCATTAGACGGTAATCCAACATGACAATTAAACTGACAGACAAAGCCGCTACTCACGCGAAAAAGTACTTGGGAAATGAAAAAGGATCCATCTTTCTACGTGTGGGAATCACAACAACTGGATGTTCAGGTTACATGTACCAAGTATCAACTGCAGAGTCTAAGGGTGAAAATGATATTGAATTAGATTCAAATGGAATAAAAATTTTAACAGATAGGCTAAGCTATCGATATTTAGACGGCCTGCTTATCGACTTTAAAAAGAACGGAATTAATGAAGGATTTTCTTTCCAAAATCCAAATGCTGATGCGACGTGCGGATGCGGTGAAAGCTTTTCTATCGATTCCGAAAATTCATGAGGCGTCGAACTAATGAGTGTTGAATCAAACGAATTAAAAGATCTGGTTTCCAGAAACTATAGCGCCGGTTTTTATACAAATGTAGATAGCGAAAGCTTGCCGCCCGGCTTAAATGAAAACACGATTAAAGCTATCTCCGCAAAAAAACAAGAACCTGATTGGCTGCTGGAATGGCGCTTAAAGGCATACGAAAATTTTCAGCGCATGGCTGAGCCTTCTTGGGCCGATGTTAAGTATTCACCAATCGATCTACAGACGATTTCTTTTTATTCTGCTCCAAAATCAGATGAGGATAAACCAAAAAGTCTTGACGAAATAGATCCGAAAATTATCGAGACTTACGAAAAACTAGGAATTCCAGTCGAAGAACAGAAAATGTTGGCAGGTGTTGCCGTCGACATGGTTTTCGATAGTGTTTCAATTCACACCACATTTAAGGAGAAGCTAGCAGATGCAGGAGTAATATTTTGCTCTTTTTCTGAAGCAGTAATCGATCATCCAGAGCTAGTTAAGAAATATTTGGGCTCAGTCATTCCAGCTAGAGACAATTACTTTGCAGCATTGAATTCTGCTGTTTTTTCTGATGGTTCCTTTGTTTATATCCCAAAAAATACTCGATGCCCAATGGAACTATCAACTTACTTCAGAATAAACGCCATGAATACAGGCCAATTTGAAAGAACTCTAGTTGTCGCTGATGAAGGAAGTTATGTCAGTTATTTAGAAGGTTGTACAGCGCCTATGAGAGACGAAAACCAACTTCATGCTGCTGTTGTTGAGTTGGTAGCCATGAAAGACGCGGAGATCAAATATTCAACAGTCCAGAATTGGTATCCAGGTGATGAAAATGGTGTCGGGGGCATTTACAACTTCGTAACAAAGAGGGGAGATTGTCGCGGAGACAACTCAAAAATATCTTGGACTCAAGTTGAAACAGGGTCAGCTATCACGTGGAAGTATCCTAGTTGTATCTTGAAAGGAAGGAATTCAGTCGGTGAATTCTATTCGGTGGCATTAACAAACAATATGCAACAAGCAGACACTGGAACGAAAATGATTCACATCGGAGAGGGTACTAGTTCCACAATAATATCTAAAGGAATATCCGCCGGGAGTAGTAAAAATGCGTATCGAGGTTTAGTGAGGATGGCCCGTACAGCGAAAAATGCAAGGAATTTCACCCAATGTGATTCCCTATTATTGGGTAGCAAATGTAGCGCACAGACATACCCCTACATAGAAAACAAAAATAATTCGTCAAAAATTGAACATGAAGCTTCGACCTCAAAAATAAGCGATGAACAACTTTTTTATCTTCGAAGTAGAGGTATTTCTGAAGAAGACGCCATTAACTTAATTGTAAATGGCTTTTGTAAAAAAGTCTTTCAGGAACTACCGATGGAATTCGCGGTTGAAGCGCAAAAGCTTCTCGGTATCAGTCTAGAGGGAGCAGTCGGTTAGCTTCTTTCTAACACAGGAAAAAAAATGCTTTCTATAAAAAACCTGCACGCAAATGTTGCTAATAACGAGATATTGAAAGGACTCAACCTGGAGATCAATGCGGGAGAAGTCCACGCCATAATGGGGCCGAACGGATCTGGGAAAAGCACTTTATCCCACATCATCGCGGGTAAAAGCGGTTATACCGTCACAAAAGGAACTGCTAACTTTAATGGTGAATCTATTCTCGATTTGTCTCCCGAGGAAAGAGCTAATTCGGGGATATTTTTAGCCTTTCAGTATCCAGTCGAAATCCCCGGTGTTAACAACATTTACATGTTACGAGAAGCCTTGAATAGCAAAAAAAGAAGTTCTGGAGAGAAGGAATTATCCGCTGCAGAATTTCTCAAATTTGTTAAACAAAAAGTGAAGACCTTAGGATTAAAAAATAGCTTACTCAACAGGCCCGTAAATGATGGATTTTCAGGGGGTGAAAAAAAACGAAACGAAATATTTCAAATGAGCGTTTTAGAGCCTTCACTGGCAATCCTTGATGAAACAGATTCAGGGTTGGATATCGATGCTCTGAAAATTGTATCAGATGGGGTTAATTTGCTTAGAAAAGACGATCGGGCATTCATCATAGTTACTCACTATCAAAGACTACTCGATTATATCGTTCCAGATTTTGTTCATGTTCTTCATGATGGCAAAATTGTAAAATCTGGTGACAAGAATCTCGCTAAGGAGCTCGAAGTAAAAGGGTATGATTGGCTGAAAAGCGAGAGAAAAGATTAAAATGCCATGTCTAATTGAACACGCAAAGAAAACAAGCGCATCCCTTCCAAATTGGATTCAATCTGAACAACAGTTAGCAGAGAAAAGAATAAAATCCATCCCATTTCCCAACAGTAAACAAGAGTACTGGAAATACTTGCCTATTGAAAAACTTCGAGAGATAAATTTCAATTCCGTTAAGGATACTATCTCACCGGATTTGCTTGTTAGTAGATATCAATCTTTAATTAAGAACAAGTCACATAAAATATTTCTATCGAACGGAAAAATTATTAAAATCGACGAATCACTTAATAGCATTGTTAAAACTTATCAATTCTCTGATTGTGATGAACTCAGTGAAAAATTTATCTCAGCTCTAAAAAAACCTCGCTTATTAGATCCCTTTTTTTACTCTCTCAACTCAAGAATGTTGGTTGACGGACTATTGTTAGAAGTGCCTGAAGGAAGCTCAATAGATCACCCAATACATATTATCAACCTAGGTTCGAGTAATACAGCCTCAATCAGTTCACCTAGACTAATTATCAGGGTGGCTCCCAATTCAAAGGTAAAATTAATAGAAGAATTCTTCGATTTAAATAGTTCAGACTCATTAACAAACACGGTTACCCAAATTAAAATTGAGGACAACTCTAATGTCAACCATGACCGAATAGTAAATATAAATCCTGATAATTATCATTTCGGACAGATAACTTTTGATCTTTGTGAGAATGCGCATCTACACTCAAATTCTCTAGCACTAGGAGGAAAAATTACACGCGTCGATCTAAGCGTTGATCTCAATAAAAAAGGTAGCGAATGTGATCTAAAAGGTTTATATCTATGTAAAGGAGAAACAATTGCCGATCATCATACAGCTATATTTCATAATTCGGAGCACACAAAAAGCTCCGAACTTTATAGAGGCATAATTAATGACAAAGGTTTAGGAGTCTTTAACGGAAAGGTTGTTGTTTCAGAGTCCATCTCTCAAATTTCGGCTACTCAGCATAATAATAACTTACTTCTTTCAGAACTAGCCAGCGCAAACACCAAGCCAGAACTTCAAATCTATTCAGATGACGTGCGATGTGCACACGGTGCAACAGTCGGTCAACTAGATTCAGAATCCCTTTTTTATCTTCGTTCCAGAGGAATTGCGGAGCAACAAGCTCAAATGCTATTAATAAAAGGATTTATTGAAGAAATTCTTTCAAAAAACTATCAGTTAACAGACAACGAATTTGTAACAACGTCGCTAGGTATTAAAGGAAATTAGTAATGGATGATGAAAAGAAAATTTCAAAAATGAATAAGACTGATAAAAATAATCTTAGAAAAGATTTCCCTATATTAGAGCGAAAAATAAATGGCAAAAAACTTATCTATGCGGACAGTGCTGCCACCACCCAAAAGCCTACACAGGTAATCGATAAAATAAAGTCTTTTTATTCTAGCCAAAACGCCAATGTCCATCGAGGGATTCATGCCTTGAGTGAAGAAGCTACAAAGGAATTTGAAAACGCTAGGGCAGTTGTTGCTAACTTTATTAATGCCAAATCTTCAAAAGAAATAATATTTACGAAAGGGGCCACTGAATCAATCAATCTAGTATCCCAAAGCTTAGGTGAAACCTGGATCAAATCCGGTGATGAGATATTAATTTCAGCAATGGAACATCACTCTAATATAGTACCGTGGCAAATACTTTGTAAAAAGACGGGAGCTAAGCTAAAAGTAATACCAGTTTCTGATTCAGGTGAAATTGAAATAGAAGCGTTTAACCAACTTCTTTCAAAAAGAACTAAAATAGTTGCCCTTAATCACGTTTCAAATGCACTTGGCACAATCAACCCAATTGCCACCCTAACGAAAACTGCTAAAGAATTTAATGCAAAAGTTTTGATAGACGGCGCTCAGGGCTGCGTAAATGATCTAGTTGACGTGAAAAATATAGGATGTGATTTCTATGTTTTTTCAGGCCATAAAGCGCTCGGTCCAACTGGCATTGGGGTCCTCTACGGGAAACAAGAGTTACTAGAGGAAATGCCACCATGGCAAGGTGGAGGAGACATGATTAAGAAAGTTAGCTTTGAGCACACTACTTATAATGAAGTGCCGTATAAATTTGAAGCCGGCACTCCAAATATTTCAGGAGCCATTGGGCTGGCCGAAGCGTTAAATTATTTATCTGAAATAGGATTAGATAAAATCATATCTCATGAAAAAAAGTTACTCAAGATAGCTACCGATAGAGCTCAGAAAATTCCGGGTCTTAGGATTATAGGTAATGCAAAAAATAAAACTTCTATAATCTCATTCGTGATAAACGACGCACACCCTCAAGACATCGGTACCCTCCTAGATCAACAAGGAGTAGCGATTCGAGCTGGGCATCATTGCGTGATGCCGTTAATGGATAGATTTGGAATAGATGGAACGGCTAGAGCCTCATTTTGTCTATATAATAACGAGGATGATGTGAATAAAGTTTTTGATGCTATAGAAACTGCAACAAAATTATTAAATTAGTAAGCTTATGGATATTTCGGAACCAAATAAAATACTATTAAGAGATTGTAAGGCCGTCAAAATACCTGAGGGTATAACCGGAGTTTTGAAGAAAGGTCATGAAGTAACAATCACCCAAGCTCTGGGGGGTTCACTCACTGTAGAATATAACGGCAATTTATATAAGATTAAGCCGGAAGATTGTGATGCAGTCCTAGAATCGACTGATACTCACGCCAGCCCATCTCATCAACAGAATGCAGATAAAGAGACAGCAATTGATGATGTTTGGGAGATATTACGAACCTGTTACGATCCTGAAATCCCAATAAATATTGTTGAGTTAGGACTAATATATAAATGTGAAATATACAAAAAAAATGGCGAAATTACAGTTGAAATTGATATGACTCTTACCGCCCCTGGCTGTGGTATGGGGCCATTTATTGTGGATGAAGTACAAACCAAAATTTCAGCCCTTTCAGATGTTGATAGCGTCTCAGTCGATTTAGTTTTCGATCCACCTTGGAGTCAAGAAATGATGTCTGACGAAGCAAGATTACAAGTAGGATTATATTGAACTTATTTTTTAAAGAATGCAATTTTCTTCTTTACACATTATAATCGAAAGCAAAGAAAATAAGAGAAAAAAATATGAACGAAGATCTGACCCTATCTATCATTAAACCTAATGCAGTTAGAAATAAAAAAATTGGGGAAATAATCTCGTTATTCGAAAAAAGTAATCTAACAATTAAAAAAGCTAAACTAACAACTTTAGCTAAAGACAGGGCTGAAGCTTTTTACGAGGAACATAAGGATAAACCTTTTTTTGACGAACTTGTTGGATTTATGACTTCCGGGCCAATAATGGTTTTAGTCCTCGAGGGAAAGAATGCGGTTGAAGTAAATAGGCGATTAATGGGGGCTACTAATCCAGATGAAGCGGAAGACGGTACCATTAGATCACTTTATGCAGACTCCATGACAGAGAACGCTGTGCATGGTTCCGACAGTCAAAAAAGCGCAAATTCCGAAATCGCTTTTTTCTTCGATGAATAAAAATATTGACCGTGAACCTACCAATCTAGCTGATTATGATAAAGACGGCCTTGAAATTTTCTTCGAAAAAATAGGAGAAAAACCTTTTCGGGCCCAACAAATTATCCAATGGATCCATAAGCACGGAGTGATTGATATTTCTAAGATGACCACTCTGAGCATCAATCTAAGAAAAATTCTTACAAGCAACTGCATTATCAAAATGCCAAAAATAAAAAATATAGAAAAATCTAATGACGGCACCATAAAACTAATAATCGAATTATTAGATAAAAATTTGATTGAAACCATATTTATTCCAGACGGTCAAAGAGGAACACTTTGTATCTCATCCCAAGCAGGCTGCCAACTAAACTGCTCCTTTTGCGCAACAGCACAATCAGGTTTTAATAAGAACCTTGATACCAGTGAGATAATTGGGCAAGTTTGGCTAGCGGCAGAATTTCTTAACCAATTCGAAAGCAAGGATAAATTTATTACTAATATCGTTTTTATGGGAATGGGTGAACCTTTATTAAATTTAGTGAATGTCTTACCAGCCATCAAAATTCTTTTGGATAGTAATGCATATAATATTTCCCACAATAAGATTACAGTAAGTACAGCTGGAGTTGTGCCGGGGATTAAAAAACTTAACGAAAATACAAATGTATCTTTAGCAGTCTCATTGCATGCACCTACTGATACTCTAAGGGATAAATTAGTCCCGCTAAATAAAAGATATCCCTTGAAAATTCTTATCGCAGCCTGTAAAGAATATGTAGGACAAGATCGAAATAAAACAATTACTTTTGAGTATACTTTAATCAAAAACATCAACGATTCTGTTGAACAAGCTAAAATACTCGTTAAACTAGTAAGACCAATTAAAGCAAAAATAAACCTAATCCCATACAATAATGTAGTTGGCCTATCTTTCGAATCGTCAACTGAAACTAATATTAAAAATTTTTGGAAAACATTAAACGATGGAGGCATTATTACAACTATCCGAAAAAATCGTGGGAACGATATCTCTGCGGCATGCGGTCAACTTTCTGGGATTATAAAAAAAAGATCGAACACCACTAGTCGAAATGTTTAATAAAGCAATTTATAGTAAAGTTTTATTCGTTTTTTTCTGCTTTTTGTTACTTTGTTCATGCCAAAAAAGCTTTCAAGATAGAAAAACATTGAGAACAACACGATCAGAAATCGTTAAAATAAATACAGAGCTTGGCATTACCTATATGCAAAATCAACAGTATGATGATGCTGAAGAAAAACTAAAAAAAGTAATAAAAATAGATCCTAGAAATACCGATGCTCTTAATGCTATGGCTCTACTAAAATCACGAACTAATCAAGAAAAGCTTGCTGATTATTACTTTCAAAAAGCTTTGAGAACGGATTCAAATAACCCTATTATAAATAATAATTATGGGCAATTCTTATGCACTATTGGCTTATATAAACAAGGATTAAATTATCTTGAAATAGCCGTTGAAAGATATGGGGACAATACTAAAGTTATTGCCCTTTTAAATAGTGGGATTTGCGCAAAAACATCCGGTGACATTGAATTAGCAATATCATTTATTGACAGCGCTCTTAGGATATCTCCTAACTATTCTAATGCTATCATCGAATTATCATCGTTAATGATACAGAAACAAGACTACCAACGAGCAGCGACTTTACTATCACGTTTTAATAAAATATCCAAACCCACGTCACTTTCTCTCTACACGGGTTACCTAATATCCAAGCAAAAAGGACAGTTAAACGAAAGCAAAAGGCTTAGAATTTTACTAAAAAATTTATTCCCTTTTTCTAAAGAAAATGTTCAACTCACGAATAACCTCAACAATGAAAGCTAATAATAAAATAATCTTATCAACCAAGCAGGCTCTTTTATTTTACGGTATTGAGTCCCAAAAACCATTTCAGATAGACGGTAATATGGCAAATGTTGGAGATATGTTAAGACACGCCCGCGAATTTAGAAATATAAGCATAGAATTATTGGCAGCTAAACTGAACCTCGAACCTAAAATAATTCGAAAAATCGAGACAAACAGATTTGAATCATTATCAGGAGAAACCTTCATAAAGGGCTATATATCTTTGTTAGCACGAGAACTTGGTGCGGATGTACAACCTCTGATGCAAGTTTATCAACTTCAGCTTCAGCGAGAGCAAACATGTGATTTTCAAGTTGACAGTACTAGAGGAATCTCTTTCAAAAAAAAACTTGGGTACGCTTTGATAATAATAGTATTTGCTTTATCAGTATACTATCTAAGTTATGCCATACAGGCCAAGTTTACCGACAATAACGTAGATAATTCGCTTCATCATTTAGAGCTTGAATGACTTAAAATTGCATCCTTATCTGAATAGTTCAAATAAAGTTTGACAATATTATTTTCCAAATAAACTCCAAATAATATAAGATTGTTCCCTATGAGTTGAATTCAAGTATTAGTTAGATAAATGAAAGATTATGTATTAAAAGCAGTAAGGGGAATGAAAGACGGACTTCCGGAAAGTAACTTCGCCCGAAGAATAATTGCTTCGGAAATAATCCATCAAACAGAACTATTTAATTACGCTGAAATTAAGCTGCCCATAGTAGAGTATACCGAAGTATTCAATAGAGGCATTGGAGCAGACACTGATGTCATTAATAAAGAAATGTATTCATTCCAAGACCGAAATGGTGAATGGTTGTCACTGCGCCCGGAAGGCACTGCGGGTTGTGTCAGAGCGGTTATCGAGAATAATTTATTGGTCAGTGCACCACTAAGGCTTTTTTACTTCGGTGAGATGTTTAGATATGAAAGGCCACAAAAAGGACGTCAAAGGCAATTCACACAGTTTGGATTTGAATTATTTGGTGTAAGACAGGTTTACGCCGAGTTCGAAATCATTTGCATGATGGAAGAAATATGGAGGGCACTAGGGTTAGATCACTTAAGCTTGGAAATTAATTCACTTGGATCCGACGAAGACCGGATTCAATACACTCAAGAGCTTAAGAACTATTTCAGTAAATATAGCAAAGAATTTGATAACTCAACGAAAGAAACATTTGAACGAAATCCTCTCAGATTATTAGATAGTAAGAATTCAGTTATAAAGGAATTGAAAAAAGAAGCTCCCAAAATATCGGAATTTCTTTCAGACGATTCGCGGCAAAGAATCAAATGCTTGGAGGAAATTCTTGCATCAAACGGTATAACAACAAAAATCAATCCCCTTTTAGTGCGAGGCTTAGATTATTACTCAGACATAGTATTTGAATGGAAAACAACCAGATTAGGCGCGCAAGATGCAGTTTGTGCTGGAGGCAGATACGACAAATTAATCGAAAAAATGGGTGGCAAAAGCAGTGCCGCTGTCGGATGTGCAATTGGTTTTGAGAGAATACTTGCATTACTCAATGACACATCTGAGACGCAGACAGAAATTTCTAAGATATACGTTACCGCCACAAGTGATAATCTCGATAATGAAGTACTAAGGCTTTGGAAAACAATTAGAAATGAAATTCCTAATCACGCAATGATTCTTCATTTGAATCAGGGTAGTCTTAAATCAAGATTAAAAAGAGCAGACAAAAGTGGTGCAAAAGTAGTTATAATTATAGGAGAGAGTGAGCTTAAAAATAATGAGTTTATAATAAAACCACTGCGTCATAATGATGAGCAAATAATCTGCAAACACGATCAAATCGGTCGGGTGCTTTTGGATTTCTTATAGGAAAGATATAGGTATGGAAAAAGAAAACAAATATTATCGATTACTTCACTGGGTTACTTTAAATAAATATAAACTTAGTTTTTTAATGATTGCCAGTACTTTAGCGTTAATACTACTGGCTGTTAATAATTTAAATAATATCGAAGCCGAAAAAGATGCGGCTGTCAGTTTTGAAAAAATGGTTGAATTTTTACGATCAGGTAAATATTTTGAGGCTATTGAAATTGCCGAAAAATTGCAGCGAGATGAGGAAAATTCCGAATACGCGAACCTTTCCGGCCTCATTCTTGCTCAACTTCTTGTCTTTAACAAACAAGAGGCTGAAGCTGAGGATGTTTTAATAAGAATTGTCAAGTCAACTAGCAAATTGGAACTCAATAAAATAGCCGCAGCAAGACTGGCAAGACTATACATTTCTCAAGAGAAATTTGATAAAGCTTCTGAAATTGCAGGATCAGAGTTTCAAGATATTGATCTCTTTAAAGAAATCAATGCTGACCTTCAATCACATAAGCGTAACATGGATCTTGCAAATCAAATCTATCGGAAACTTATCGCTCAAACGGAAGAATCCGGTCAGTCACCCGAGGCATTTATATTTAAAAAAGATAATTTGTATCAACAGAACAATTTAAAATGAAAATTACGATATTGACTAAACCATTAATTATAATTTTATTATACTGCGCCCCAATTGGTTGCTCATATTTTGGGCAAGACGACAAAGATTTTCGGGAAGGAGTATCCCAACCTCAAAAATTATCTAAAGATGGCACAACAATTGATCCAAGAGATAACTCAACGGTAAAAAAGAAAAAGAAGGTTAAAAAATTAAAGCCCACTAAACTAACCAAAGGCTTTAAATCTTTAGTCGATGTAAAGATTGTTTGGAAGAAGAAAATAGGGACAGGATTAGACGATCTAAGAATGGAACCGAGCATTGATAACCAATCGATTTATATTACCGACTATACAGGTAATTTGTATGCACTAAACATGCTTAACGGGAAAAGGCTTTGGTCATTGAAGGATAAAGGCACAGAATATACCACTAGCCCTGGAATAGGCTCAGATTTAGTTTTAGTAGGAACGGGTGACGGTAGAGTGATCGCAAGGTCGAAAGAGTCAGGGATTCTTAAATGGGTGGCAAAACTACCAAGCGAAATTCTTGCTAAGCCATTGGAAGGATATAACCAGATTATAGTCAGGAGTAACGATGGTTCAGTGTACGCTTTAGATAAAGAAACTGGTCAAGAGATATGGAATTACCAGAAAACCGCACCGAAATTATCTGTAAGAGGGAACAGTAATCCACTCCTTGTAGATGATAGCGTTATAATAGGTTGGGACGATGGTCGAATGACAGCTCTCGATTTAGACACCGGCAAAGTAATTTGGAATGCAACGGTTGCTGTCCCAACTGGCCAGACTGACCTAGAAAGACTCGTTGATATAGATGGTGACCCTGTATTAGATGGGGCAGATATTTATGTTTGCAGTTATGGATCAGGAGTAGCCTCGGTATCATCACTTGATGGTAAAATAAATTGGACGAGAGAAATATCAAGCAGATACAGCCCCGCTGTAGGAGATCAAAATATCTACGTGGTTGATGATAAAAGTGTTATCTGGGCATTTGATAAAATTACGGGTAACTCAGTGTGGCGCAAAAATGATTTTGAAAGACGTTCGATATCTGCTCCGCTAATTTATAAAAACATCCTGATCGTTGGTGACTTTGATGGCTATACGCATTGGTTAGATACTGAAACTGGTAACCAAATTTTTAGAAAAAAAATTGCAAACGAAGCTATTGTTGCCAGGGGAGTAACGGATAATTCAGCTATTGTGCTAACCGCCAAAAATGGTAAAACAACAGCTTTAGAATTTAATGAAAATTAGAAGCAATCATAATGAGTTCTCTTCGTGCCTTTCCCTCAATAGCTCTTGTTGGAAGACAAAATGTTGGCAAATCTTCGATATTTAATCGATTAACCCGCACTAAATCCGCTCTGGTTGCAGATTTAGCTGGTGTAACAAGAGACTATAAGATAGGCAAATTTTCCATCAAAGATCAAACCTTAAATGTAATAGACACAGGGGGGTTTTCACCCGATTCAGAACACTTTATAAGTCACAAGGTAAATCAAAAAACCTTACAAATTATCAATTCAGCCAATTACGTAATCTTAGTTGTAGATGCAAAAGATGGCTTGACGCATTCAGATGAACGAATTTTTAATCAAATCGTCAAACTGAATATTAACTTTTCAATTTTTATAAATAAATCTGAAAATAAAACAACTAATGAATTAATTTATGAGTTTTCAGAATTAGTAACCAAGCCTTTTTATACTGTCTCTGCATTACATAATATCGGAATAAATGAAGCGATTGAAGATATATTAATTAAGCATAGTTTTGATCCCTCTCAATCAGCATCAACAATCGAAAACCAACATAAAGTAATTTTCTTCGGCAGGCCAAATGTAGGTAAATCAACACTACTAAATAGGCTATTAGGTTATGAGAGAGCTATCGAGAGTGACCTTCCCGGTACAACAAGAGAGGATTTAGAAGTTGAGCTAAAACGAAATAATATCACTTATCAATTTGTCGACACGGCTGGGGTAAGAAGGAAAAGCAGGGTCAAAGAAGGTATAGAAAAACTATCTGCGTTGAGGACTCTTCATACTTTAGATAGATCGCAAATTATAGTATTAGTTCTTGACGCCTCTGAAAAATTAAGCTTTCAAGATTTAAGACTATTTTCAAATATTTCAAAAAGCAATGTTCCTTTTTTAATCGTAGCAACCAAAATAGATAAGATTAGTAATGAATCTAAGGCAAAATTCTCACAAGAAATCGAAAGAAAAATTCAGTTTAACAGCTTACTGCCAATAGTCTATCTTTCAGGTAAAAAAGGGGTGGGCATCTCGAAATTTTTCAAAGCTCTAGAGCTACTAGTAATTTCATCAGAAAAAAAAATAAAAACAAACAAAGTAAATGACTTTCTTTCAGAAGCAATAGAAAAACATCCACCGCCAATGGTGAGAGGAAGGCGACCAAAACTGCGTTATGCTCATATCATTAAGAATCCAAATACTAATATTGCTATCTATGGCAATCAAGTCGAAAACCTTCCAGAAGATTATAGAAGATATTTAGCAAACTTTTTTAGAGAACGCTTAGGGCTATATAACCACCCTCTAAGTCTGATTTTTAAAGGAAAAAATAATCCTTTTTCAAATAGAAAGAACGTATTAAATAAGCGCCAAATTCAAAAGAAGAAGCGCTTGTTACGTTATAACAAAAAGAAAAAAAAGCAAGTTAATTAGAAGTAAGGGTATTATAAAGTCTATCCAATAATCTTTCCGACCGTTGGTTAGTAAGCCATTTGCCTTCACGATCTAGAACCACAACCTCAGTTTTATCCCCAATACCAGTCAAACTGATTTGAAACTGTGATGACTTTTCGCCACCCCAAAATTTAACTTTATTGATAAGGGTGCTCTCTTGTAGATTATTTTCGCTCATATCGATGACAAAAACTCCTCTCGCCTTGTCAGCTTGTCTAATTGCCATTCCAGAACGCCTTATGGCCCGTTCCGTCAATTTCCAAGACGTAGAGTAGCTATTTTCAATTGTTAGATAGAAGTTGCCTCTTCCAACCGAAACGAATTCTGAATTCAGACTATTTTGATTTGTTGCTATATTTTCCCTAGCCGCTTGAGGCAGAGGTGTACTAATATTTTGATTGACTTTTTGATCAGTTCTCTCCATAGATCGGTTGTCTTTTAGAGCACGGAGCGAAACTTCATTGTTAGGATTAATTACTTGCGCTTGACTTCTAAAATCCTCAATTGAGACATCATCTTTTCTAGGCTCAATTTGAATGGTTTCATTTTTGCCATAAGGGTTATTCTTAAAAAATTTCGCCCCACCACTAGTATAATTTTCATTTGCAGAATTACCATCAACCATCGCTAAGTCTTGGTCGTCATCAGTTTGGTTATAGTTAACAAATCTATCAGATGTAGTTAAGCTATTCTTAAGGCGGTTCATAATGTTTAACTCTTCTTGTATAATCCTTTCAGGTGAGCCCCATTTATAGTCGGATCCGTATGCTGTTTCTTCTGATTCTAATTCTTGTCTTTCGCATACGGCAAAAACGATATTCAAACCGTCCTCTTTACCCTCTTCCGTATAAAGCTTATATCTTTGACGAGTTAACTTATCTTTAGATTCAGTCCAAGAGGTTTCCATTATACCTAATTGTAAATCGTCTAAAATCAAGCTCTTGTTTTCAGACTTCCAGAAGCTACGTAGTCGACTCCAAAGAGCATCCCTTTCTATTCTAGCCAAAAGGACAGGACGTTCTTCTATCATACCCAGTTCATACGTCTGAAGCGCTATTAATTTTGGATTATCGTTAATTATTTTTCTTCTCTCATTAAAATTATCAAATGATAAATTATCAGGAGAGTCTGGTATGTACATTTTGTCTTTAATAGCAGTACTTGTAAGTTCAGGTGGAATTGATAAATCTGGTAACGTTCTCGCTTTTAAATAATCTTTTTTCGTGTCTGGTGCGACCTCATCGAGTAATTCTGTAAATTTCCCACATCCAATCACTTGAAACAAAAATATTAAAATTATAAAAACACGATAAAAATTCATTTATTCTCCCCGTTGGAAATCATTATTGATTCAACAAGCTAGCCTTATCCAGTGCAATTTTTATATTTTCATGATTGCAAGGAGATAACTCAGTCAGGGGTAACCTTATCCCCTTTTTTATAAGACCAATCTGTTCCACTGCCCATTTCACAGGAATAGGATTAGCTTCAACAAATAAATTTTCATGTAGAAGCATAAGCTCATTATTTAATTCAGTTGCCCGCTCTGAATCGCCTACGAGAGCCGCCTCACACATTTTACTCATTTTAGCAGGTGCAACATTTGCTGTAACAGAAATGACACCATCCCCTCCGTTCAAAATAAAGTCTTTGGCATTCGAATCCTCGCCACTGTAAATCATGAAGTTCTTTTTACAACCCGCTCTTATAGTTTTTACCCTATCCAATTCTCCAGAGGCCTCTTTAACCCCAATAATGTTATCTAGTTTAGATAACTCTATCACTGTTTCGACTTCCATATCACATGCTGTCCTAGAGGGTACATTATAAAGTATTTGTGGCAAATTAACCTCATTAGCGATGATTCTGTGGTGCTCAATTAGCCCTCTTTGAGTTGGTCTATTATAATAGGGAGTAACAATCAGCGCAGCATCAGCGCCTCTTACCTTAGCTTCCTTAGTTAAAAATAAGGCTTCGTGGGTAGAGTTCGAGCCTGTGCCTGCAATCACTGGTATTCTGCCATCAACTTCAATAACAACTTTAGAAATCATATTACAATGCTCTTCGGATGTCAGAGTGGCAGATTCCCCCGTTGTGCCAACCACAACAATAGCACTGGTTTGACTTTCGACATGAAAATCAACAAGTCCCTTAATTGAATCTTCATCAATCGCAGTATAAGGAGAGGTTGGTCCTAGCATCGGAGTAACCAACGCCACAATACTGCCTCTCGGACTATTAAAAGTTACACTCATTTAAAACTCAATAAAGTTAATTGGTTAATGATTATACTGTAGGAAACACAATTTCAACAAATATAACTATGTTATTCTGAAACCGAAACAACATCGATTCTGGTGGTAACATTATCCGACCGTTCTTTCGGGATAAGAAGGCCAAGCAATTAATATGGATTTAATCACTGTAGCAAGCGGAATCGCAAAAAAAACTCCCCAAAAACCCCATATCCCGCCAAAAATTAAAACCGCTACAACAATTGCGACAGGATGAAGGTTAACAGCTTCAGAAAAGAGTAGCGGAACCAGGACGTTACCGTCTAAAATTTGGATAATAAAGTATGTGCCAACAATCCAAGCAAATTCAGTACCAAATCCAAACTGCAAAAATGCAGCAATGACAACCGGAACAGTAACTATTGCTGCTCCTACAAAAGGAATAATCACCGACAGACCGACTACTACCCCTAACAAAGCAGAGTAGTTTAAACCCAACAGCCAGAACAAGAAAAAACTGATAGTGCCTACTAAAACTATTTCATAGAATTTACCTCTCATATAGTTACCAATTTGCCTATCGACATCATTCCAGACACGACCTAATAATAGACTGTCTTTTGGTACAAAATTCTTTATAAAAGATATTAATAGCTCCTTATCTTTCAAAAAGAAAAAAACAAGTAGAGGAACCAAAAAGAGGTAGATTATAGTCAGTATCAATGTTGGAATCGATGAAATTGAAAAAGACAATAATGTCTGACCCAAAGTTGTAAGCTCACCTACAATTCCAGTAATAATACCTTCAGTCTCATATATTTCATCAAAAGGAAGTTTTTTTGGTAAATTTTCCAGCAATAACCCCGCTTTAACTACTAACTTTGGCAAATCCTCTAAAAAATTTCCTATTTGATTTGAAACAACCGGGGCTAGCCCTAAAAAAAGGAACATCATAAGTCCTATAAAAACAAAAAAGGATACATACACTGCTATAATTCTTGGTATATTTTTCTTAATTAAAAATTGAACAAAGCCCTCTAACATATAAGCTACTATGCTCGCGGCAATCAAAGGAGCTAACATTTCTCCAAAAAATAAAATTATTATGGCGATGACGGTAATAAGTATTACAATCACCATAGCGTCAGGATGAGAAAAATGATTATCAAACCATTTTCTTAACGAATTAAACATCTAGGATAAGTACTCCATTTGTATGAAATTGTATTAGACCAAGTATTGATACTATCAACAACAAAGAAACTATTAAAGAGTAATATCAGCAACCTGCAACTTAAAGGATCAATAGCAAAAATCAAATGAAACATATCAGACAACTAGACATGTTGACCCAAAAATTTGAATTGTTAGCCAAAGACTTAGGTTTCGACAACTTAGCTATTTGTGATGCTAAAGTTAGGTTTGATAAAAAAACCTACGTGGATTGGATAGAGAAAAAATTTAACGGTAGCATGGCATATCTAGAGAAAAATATAGGAATGCGATTAGAGCCTAAACGAATCAGACCATCAACGAATT
Organism: Pseudomonadota bacterium; assembly: GCA_036158955.1. Taxonomy (GTDB): domain Bacteria; phylum Pseudomonadota; class Gammaproteobacteria; genus TMED69. The sequence continues at coordinate 132,355 of JAYYFI010000016.1, read as the reverse complement.
CAATAATTTGCGTAACTGCAAATTATCTGACCAAATCGCTCTCGGAAATGATGAATGAATTACAAAACAACAAAAAGGGTTATATATCCAACTATGCTACAGGAAGGGATTACCATAAAATAATTCGAAAACAATTAGTAAAATTAGCAAAAAAAATAGAGGAGGAAATTGGGCCATCCGGTTACAGAGTATTTACAGATAGTGCTCCGATTTACGAAAAACCGCTCGCTAGTTACGCTGGTTTAGGATGGATTGGAAAAAATACGCTTTTAATTAATAAAGCTGCCGGTTCCTTTTTTTTTCTTGGAGAAATATTTACTGATCTCAAATTGCCTGCAGAATCAAACAAGATCGCCGATTTATGCGGGACTTGTACAAACTGTATAGACATCTGCCCGACTGGAGCAATTGTTGCTCCATACAAACTAGATTCAAGAAAATGTATTTCTTATTTAACAATTGAGTCCAAGGACAGTATTCCGATTGAATTTCGAGAAAAGATAGGCAATAGAATTTTTGGTTGTGATGACTGCCAAATTTTTTGCCCTTGGAACAAATATGCAAATATCAAAGATAAAAATATATTTGCTGCCGCGAGTGAATTGGACAATCAAACATTGGAAAATTTGTTCACACTGGACGAAATTGATTTTAAAAAATTAACCGCTGGCACAGCCCTAAGGAGAATAAATTATGATCAATGGATTAGAAATCTAGCTGTCGCGATTGGCAATAGCCAGCCAAATATCAATCTATTGGACACACTTAAAAAAAGATTAAAGTATCCAAATGAGTCTGTAAGAGAGCACATTGAATGGGCGATTAAAAAACAATATGGTAAAATAAACTCAAGAGTTAATGGCTTAAAAAGATAAAAGTGAAAAATAAACCGATAATAGCGCCATCGATACTTTCCGCTGACTTTGCAAGTCTAGGTAGTCAGGTCGATATCTGCCTAAAAAGTGGAGGAGATTGGGTTCATTTTGATGTAATGGACAACAGTTTTGTGCCAAATCTTACGCTCGGCCCAATGGTTTGTAAGTCTCTTAGAAACTACGGTATTGAGGCGCCGATTGATGTCCATCTAATGACATACAATATAGAAAATCTGATCACGAACTTCGCAAAAGCGGGGGCAAACTTTATCAGCATCCATCCGGAATCCACTCCACATCTCGATTCGTCTATCAATCTAATCAAAGACCACGGTTGTAAAGCAGGAGTAGTTTTAAATCCAGCTACATCCACTAACACTATAGAGTTTGTACTTGATAAAATTGACCTGATACTAATAATGTCCGTTAATCCGGGTTTTGGGGGACAAAGGTTTATCAAAAATTCATTAAGTAAGATACGAAAAGTCCGAGAAATAATAGATGGTAGTAATCTAGATATTCGACTTCAAGTCGATGGTGGTATAAACCTAGACAATATACAAGCAGTTGCAGAAGCAGGCGCAGATACCTTTGTATCAGGTAGTACAATTTTTAAGAGTAAGGACATGAAGAAAACTATTGCTGAAATGAAAAAATTAACCCTTACATCCTATTAAGAAAGGCAATGATATGGTGCTTGTAATTGATAACTATGATTCTTTTACCTACAATCTTGTCCAATATGTAGGTGAACTAGAGCACGAAACAAAAGTCTTTCGGAACGATCAAGTTACAATTGATGAAATAAAAAAACTGAATCCATCTCATATTATAATTTCACCAGGACCATGTACTCCGAATGAGGCAGGAATATCAGTAGAAGTAATTAAGCTTCTCTATGATAATTTCCCAATTTTAGGTGTCTGCCTAGGTCACCAAAGTATCGCGCAAGCTCTAGGGGGAGTTATTATAAAAGCGAAATCAGTAATGCATGGCAAAACATCAAAAATTTTTCATGATAATAAAGGAATCTTTTCTAACATCACTTCTCCTTTTATCGCAACTCGATACCATTCGCTTGCAGTTGACCTAGATACGTTGCCAGCGCAACTAAAAATCAACGCATGGACTGAAGATGATAGTGGTAATTTTAATGAGATCATGGGGATATATCATGAGAAATACGATTTACATGGAGTTCAATTTCACCCTGAATCAATAGAATCAGAGTTTGGCCATCAGTTAATTCAAAACTTTCTAAACTTAAAAAAGTAAGATTTGCGATAATGATAAAAGAAGTCCTTAAAAAGCTTATAAATCGGGAACACCTAGACGAGGTAGAAGCCACAAATATATTTGACGCAATGATTAACGGAAAGCTAACGGATGCTCAAATAAGTTGTTTTCTTACTCTCTTAGTTTCAAATGGAGAGTCTGCGACTGAAATTGCTGCTGCGGCAAAAATCATGCGATTGCACTGTCTTAAAGTGCCTACCAAGTTACGAAATTTAGTTGATACATGTGGAACTGGAGGTGATGGTTCAAACTCTTTTAACGTATCAACTGGTGCTGCGTTTATCGCAGCAGCAGCCGGAGTAAACATAGCAAAACACGGCAACCGATCAGCTAGCAGCAACAGTGGTAGTGCAGATTTATTAGAAGAGGCTGGTGCACAAATCAATCTTTCCCCAGAAAAAGTCGCCTATTGCATAGAAAATCTTGGCATAGGTTTTATGTTTGCCCCTAACCATCATAAAGCTACAAAAAAAGTAGTAGCTATCAGAAAAGAACTAGGAATAAGGACCCTATTTAATTTAGTGGGCCCGCTTACAAATCCAGCAGGAGTCTCCACCCAAGTAATTGGGATCTTCGATACCAATCTCATTGAAAAATATCTAGAAGTTTTGATTAGACTTGATTATAAGAGAGCTATGGTACTTGCATCAAAAGATGGGCTTGATGAAATTTCAATTGCCAGCAATACTATCGTAGGAGAACTTGTTGATGGAAAATATAGAATTTCGGAACTCAGTCCTGAAAAACTTGGAATCAAAAAATACGATAATCCAAAAATCAATGTTAAAGATTCAAAAGAGAGCTTAGGGATGATTCGCTCAGCATTTGCTGGCAAAAGAAGTGCTTCATTTGATATGTTGACACTTAATGCTGCAGCTGTAATTTATATTGGAGGGAAAAGTAAAAATTTAAAGGAAGGAGTTAAAATTGCAAAGACTTTACTCCAAAGCGGAGAAGTAGCCAATCTTTTCGACAAATACATTGAAACAACAATAAGACTAGCAGACGAATGACTAATATTCTTGATATTATTATTAAACACAAATTATCTGAAGTAGCTGAGAGCAAAAAGAATAAGCCAATTCAAAACTTAATCGCTACTGCAAAGAAAAAAAGTGATAAAAGTCGATTCATTGAATGCTTGTTAAATACTCAACGAAAAAACCTCCCAGCATTAATAGCTGAATGTAAAAAAGGTTCCCCTAGCAGGGATATTATCGTTAAGAACTATAATCCTGTAGAAATTGCAGGAATATATCAAACACATAAAGCCTCCGCCATATCGGTTTTGACAGATTCAAAGTTTTTTTATGGAAGAAAAGAACATATTCAGCAGATCAAAGAAGTAGTATCTTTACCTATACTTAGAAAAGATTTCATCATAGATAGCTACCAGATACCTGAGACCAAAGCGCTGGGGGCCGACTGTATATTATTAATTGCTGCTTGTCTTTCAAAAAAACAAATAAAAGACTTTCTTTTAGAATCTTCTGATTATGGGCTGGACGCTTTAATAGAAGTGCATACCGAGAAAGAGTTAGAAAATGTGTTATCTTTAAACCACAAACTTATTGGGATTAATAATCGAAATTTAAAGGAATTTAGAACCGATATCAGTAATTCCATTAAACTCAAAAAACTTATACCCGATTCTGTATTGGTTGTGTCCGAATCAGGTTTGAGTGAACGCAATCATATCGAAAGACTAGAGATGCACGGAATCATGGCTTATTTAATTGGCGAAACCTTTCTTTCCGCAACAAATATCGGACACAAAATAGAAGAATTATTCCCTCAATTAAAATAAAAATCTTTTAGCCTAAACACTAAAACTACTAAATTTTAATATGTTTCCTGATGGGTCCCTCATGCTAAACGAAGCGTACGCCTTGTCTTTTGATTTGATTTCTACTTTTGGTTTCTCGTGGTAATTAATACCGATATAATTTAAATGATCAATCGCTTTGTGCCAATCATTCCAGTGAACATTTAGTCCGAAGTAGAAACTTACCTCATTGCGACTGCTTGGTTTTGTCTTTATTTTTCCTTTTTTTAAACTCAATTCAGTCCCAAAAAAATCTAGAACAAGAGAGTCGTGTTGACGTCCTTTTATCTTACACCCAAGATTATTTACATAAAAATCTAAAGATTGTTCTATATCATGAACAGTGATACCAATTTGCACCATTGGCCTGTTCCCAAATTCTTGATCTTGGTTATCATTAAATGAATTAGAGTGCTTTGTAATCATTTTCTTTCCCGTAGGTTTTAAATTTATTTTTTAATTTCACCATTTCATCTTCCGGTAATAGATTAGGTTTTCCTACTGAAATTGAAATTAAATACATTTTTGAGAGCTCCTCTAATAAAACAGCATTTTCGTAAGCTTCACTAATGGATTCTCCAACAGCAATCACACCATGGTTTGCTAATAGACAAACTTTACTATCTTTTATAGCATCTATAACAGATAGCGACAATTTTTGAGTCCCGAAAGTTTCATATCGAGCACACTTTACGGGTCCTGAACCAAAGGTCGCAACCATATAGTGAAACGGCGGTAATTCTAACCCCAAGCAAGATAACGCAGTTGCATAACTCGAATGAGTATGGATTATCGCTTTAGTCTCCGTAAAATGGTTATAAATATCATGATGAATTCGCCATTCTGAGGAAGGAATCAAGGCTTCACTTACTATTTCACCATTTCCTATTTTTACTTCGGCAAATTTTTCAGGAGTAATATCCGAGGCTGCAACTCCTGACGGCGATACAATCATGGTATTTCCATCCCTTGCGCTTATGTTGCCGCTCCTTGACGTATTAAGGCCAGCCTCGTAAAGCTCAACGAAAATTTCACATAAAACATTATTTATAAGATCACTTTCCAGCATGATTCCTTAAAATTTTAATTTTTATTTGAGAAATAATTCGTACGCATCATTACTAGTCTCATCAAAATAGGTAATTTCTAGCTGCGCTAATGCTTTAATAAAATCTTCTTTTTTTTCGGATTCGATCTCAATTCCCGCCAGAACTCTTCCATAAGGTGCGCCATGATTTCGATAATGAAACAAAGAAATATTCCAATCATCCCCCAAATGGGTAAGGAATTTCAATAAAGCTCCCGGTCTCTCGGGAAATTCAAACCTATATAATCGTTCGTTTCTTTTAGTGTACCTGCCACCAACCATAAATCTGATATGAGTCTTAGCGAGTTCATTTTCGCTCAAATCTATTACTTTGTAGCCCTTAGAAATCAATTTTGCAAATATTATTTTTTTTTCTTTTTCGGCTTCTTGCACTCTTATGCCAACAAAAACCTCAGCTAAGGAGTCAGAGGATACTCTATAATTAAATTCCGTAATTGATCGGGGGCCTATAGCAGTGCAAAACTCTTTAAAACTTCCAGGTCTTTCCGGTATAGTGACGCCTAAAAGAACCTCTCTTTTTTCGCCTAAATCTGCTAGCTCGGCGACGTGCCGCAATCTATCAAAATTTATATTAGCGCCGCTGCAAACACAAACAATATTTTTATTTACAAATTTTTTTTTCGCTAAAAACTGTTTTGCTCCTGCCACACTTAGGGCGCCTGCAGGCTCCAAAACCACTCTTTTCTCCTCAAATATATCTTTGATACTTGCGCATATTTCATCAACTGAAACTAGCAACATATCATCGACGAAACTTTCCACAATCTCGTAATTCATTTTTCCAACCTTTTTAACCGCAGCGCCGTCAGCAAAGATCCCAATTTTATCCAGTGAAACAGGTTTTTTCGCACTTAAAGCAGCAGTCATACTAGGCGCTTCCTCAGGCTCAACACCGATAATTTTTATCTCAGGATTTATTTGTTTTACATAAGCCGCAACGCCGGCTATCAAACCACCTCCACCCACGGGTAAGAAAATGAAATCAATATTTCCTTTATATTGCCTCAATATCTCCATACCCACAGTTCCTTGGCCGGCTATTATATATTCATCATCATATGGTGGAATCAGGTCAAATTTTTCATTTACAGCTATTGTCTTCGCCAAAACACTTGCTTCATCATAAGTGTTTCCGTGGAGTTGAACTTTCGCTCCAAGGGCTCTAACTGCGTTAATCTTTATTTGTGGGGTAGTCTTTGGCATTACGATAATAACCGGCAATCCTAACTTTTTTGCCGACAAACTTACGCCTTGAGCATGATTTCCGGCGGAAGCCGCTACAAGACCTATAACTTTTTTAGAATGTAATAAATTTGTAATTAAGGAGTACGCGCCTCTTATTTTATAAGAGAACGAAGGTTGGGTGTCTTCCCGTTTCAACCATATATTATTCGCAAATTTATTCGTTAAATTATCGGCAAATTCTAACTTCGTCTCTTTCGCAACATCATAAACCGGAGCCTTTAGTATTAATTTTAGATAATTATCAAGCATTGCAATAAGATACAATAAAATTAAAATAAAAACTAAAAATTAAGGTAGATTAAATGAATAATTTAGAAGAATCCAAAAAAGCCGTCGCAAAAAAAGCTGCGAAAGACGTAATGAATGAAACCATTATTGGCGTGGGCACTGGCTCGACGGTTAATTATTTTATAGAGGCCCTAGCCAAATTGCCCCATCAGATTGAATGTACAGTAGCCAGCTCGGATGCAACTAAAAATAAGCTTGAGGAGTTCGGCTTCTATATAGACGACCTTAATACAGTTAGTAATTTTGACTTATATGTAGACGGCGCGGATGAGGCAACGAGATTTGGTTATCTTATAAAAGGTGGAGGCGGAGCTTTAACGCGCGAGAAGATTTTAGCATCGGTAACTAAAAAATTTATTTGTATTATTGATGAAACTAAGCTAGTGGACTGTTTAGGAGAATTTCCTTTGCCAATTGAGGTTATTCCGACTGCCCGAAGCGCAGTGGCAAGAAAAGTCGTCGAGTTAGGCGGCATTCCGGAATGGCGGAGTAACTTTACCACGGATAACCATAACTGGATATTAGATGTTAAGGGGCTCGACCTAACAAATAGCTATGATTTGGAAAGCGAATTAAACAACATTCCAGGTGTTGTTACTAACGGTATCTTTGCAAGAAATAAAGCTGATATGCTTTATATAGGAAGTAATCAGGGAGTAGAAATACTTAAGTGCTAGAATCATCATTAGGAAAAATTACCGCAAAAAGTAGAGCAACTTCGAATAAAAACCAAATTGGAAGAGCCAACAGAATCTGAGAAACAAAATCAGGTGGTGTTAAAAGCATACCTAAAATAAAGGCCGTCAATATTACGTAGGGTCGTTTCTCTCTCATCGCATCAATTGTAGTAAGACCACTTTTAATTATGACAAAAGTAATAAGGGGAATTTCAAAGGCAGCACCGAAAGCAAAAAATAACTTGATGCAAAAATTTAAATATTCCGATATATCAGTCATTAATTCTACGCCATTAGGAGTAGTCGATGTGAAAAATCCAAAAATTATTGGAAAAACAACGTAATAAGCGAATAATATTCCAGAATAAAATAAAACCGCGGTAGAAAACACTAGAGGAAAAATAAATCGACGCTCAGTATCATAAAGACCTGGGGCAACAAACGCCCATAATTGAAATAAAATGAGTGGCAATGCAACTAAAAAAGAAACGAAAAGCAATAATTTAAAAGGCGCTAAAAATGGGGCCGCAACCTTAGTTGCAATTAAAGCGCCTTGATTTGGTAGCTGGGCTAATAGAGGCTCCGCAAGAAAAAGGTAGATCGTGTCAGAGAAAGGGGAGAGTGATAGTACTACTAGTAGAACCGAAAAAACACACTTAATTAATCGAGAACGAAGTTCAACGAGGTGGTACATCAAGGTGTTTTTTGCTGTTTTTTCAATCTTCTGATTCAAAGGCTGGTAACTCAGATTTATTCTTTATCTAAAACGCTCCTATCAACATGTTTCTTTTTATCATTATAACTGGTCTCTTCTATTTGAATTTCTTCATTTAACTCATGTTTAATTTTTGCTGTTATTGCTTGCGCGTGGCGCAGAAGGGTACCCAGTGTCCGTGCCAATTCCGGAAGCCTCTGAGGACCTAGTATAATAAGTGCAACCAACCCAGAAAGTGTTAGTTCCCAGAAGCCAATATCTATCATTTTCTAGGGCTTGTCTTTTCTACTATTGTCTTCAATATCAATTATCCTGTCACTCTTATTTTTATAATCATTGTCGTCTTGATCTTCTTTGACAGCTTTTCTAAAATCTCTTATCCAACTACCTATATCACTGCCCACGCTTTTTATTTTTTTTGTGCCAAAAAGCAAAGCGACGATTCCGAATATTAAAATTAGTTCATATATTCCAGGCATTTTTTCTATCCGCGTCTATTTTGACCTTGTTTTTTTTTCTTCTATACCAGATTTACCTAATCGCTTTTTCAAAACTTCAGCTACATCTAATATCGATAAACCATTATACTTCAGAAGTACTATCGCATGAAACAAAACATCCGCTAATTCATTTAATATTTCATCTTCGTTTTTATTTTTGCTAGCTATTATTAACTCCGCAGACTCTTCCCCAATTTTTTTTAAAATAAAATCATCCCCTTTTTTCCAAAGTTCAGCAACATACGAATTCTCTGGGCGTTCATTTTGCCTCATTTCAATTATTTTTTCTAATTTTTCAAAAATATCTTCCACTTCATATCCTTAAACTATTTTAAGCATTTAGTTAGAATCACGCACATTGATTCCGCATTCACGAAACGCCCTTTTAACTTGCTCAATTGATATGATATCGAAATGAAATATACTAGCTGCCAGGACGGCGTCTGCACCACCTATAGTTACCCCTTCTATTAAATGATTTATTTCACCGACACCCCCCGATGCAATTACTGGAATTTCAACTTCCTCGGATACCATTTTGGTAAAAGCAAGGTCATAACCCTTTTTAGTACCATCCATATCCATACTAGTTAACAGCAGTTCTCCCGCTCCATTTTGTTCCATTAGTTTGACCCATTCCCTGGCATCCAGGGAAGTTTTGTTCCTTCCTCCGTGAGTATAAACGGACCAGCGCGGAGGGTCGTTATATTCACGTTTAACGTCAACAGCTACTACTATACATTGGGAACCAAATCTCTCAGCTGCTTCCTTCACGAAATCAGGATTTTCAATGGCAGCCGTATTAATTCCAACTTTATCTGCTCCTGCTTTCAATAGAGTACGTACATCCTCAACGGTGCGCACCCCTCCTCCTACGGTGAGTGGAATAAAAACTTCAGAAGCAACAGAAGTAATTGTACTTAGTATGGTATTTCTATTATCACTGCTAGCTGTGATATCGAGAAAAGTAATCTCATCAGCTCCTTCATTGTTATAGCGCTTCGCTATTTCGACTGGATCTCCTGCATCCCTAAGTTCAACAAATTTTGTACCCTTAACTACTCGGCCGTTATCAACGTCTAGGCATGGGATGACCCTCTTAGATAGGCTCATCAGGAGCTCCCATAATTTTTTTAAGCACTTCATTCGCATTTTTCAAATCGAGTGTACCCTCGTAAATAGCGCGTCCTACTATTACAGCAGTAATGCCTAAATAAGAAATATTAGCTAAAGCTTTAATATCATCTATATTCTTAACTCCTCCCGACGCAATAACCGAGATCGCAAGTGTCTGCGCTAATTTGGAAATCTCTTCAATATTCGGACCCTCTAGCATTCCGTCTTTGCTAATATCTGTAAAAATTATTGAGCACACACCGAGTTGTTGTAGATTTTTAGCAACTTCGTGTAGATCCATTCCCGAGTCATTCGACCATCCGTCGAGCGCCAACTTATTATTTTTGGAGTCTAGGCCCGCTATTATCTTATCTTGAAACTTCATGCAAGCGCTCTCAACAAAATCTGGGGAGTTAATCGCTTTCGTGCCAATAATTGTATAGGCAACACCTGAATCCAAGTAGCTACTAAGAGTATCTAAATCCCTTATGCCTCCGCCAACTTGCACTGGTATTTCGCCACATAGTCTTACTATGCTTTCAATTATTCTATTATTAATAGGAGTGCCTTTCAAAGCTCCATCTAGATCAACAAGATGTATCCTTTTAGCTCCTTGCTCCAACCACTTTTCTGCAACAGACAAAGGATCATCGGAGAACACCGTCTCATAATCAAAGTTTCCCTGCTTTAATCGGACACATCTTCCTTCTTTAATATCGATTGCTGGTATTATCTGCATAATTTACTCAAAACAAAATTTTACTACAGTTATTAGCAGCTCTGCTATACATACTATTTTAACTTAATGAGCAGAACCCCAATTATCTCCGATTCCCATTGAAACTTTTAATGGCACCAAAAGAATTGCTATGTCTTCCATACACTTTTTCAAATGTAAGCTAAAATTATCACAGCAGGATTTATTTACCTCGAAAACGAGCTCGTCGTGAACCTGGAGAATTAAGCTTGCATCAAAATTAAATTGGTTTATCAAATTATCCGCTTCGATCATTGCTAGTTTTATCAAATCGGCAGCTGATCCTTGCATAGGTGCATTAATGGCCGTCCTTTCTGCATATTGCCTCAAACGTGCCTGATTTGAATTTATATTATTAATATAAAGTCTTCGCCCGAATATTGTCTCAACGTAACCATTTTTTGCGGCTTTTTTCCTAATATTTTCCATATATTGCTTAATTTTTGGATATCGTGAAAAATATATATCAATATAATCCTGGGCCTCGTTCCTTGTTATATCTAACTGTTTTGCCAGCCCAAATGATGACATTCCGTAAATTAAACCAAAATTAATTGCCTTTGCCGCTCTCCTCTGATCGAAAGAAACATTTGATAACCCTGTCTCAAAAACCTCGGCGGCAGTGGCAGCATGTATATCCTGTTCTTCTTTAAAAGCATTAATCAAGGTTTCATCCTTACTAATATGTGCCATAATTCTTAATTCTATTTGAGAGTAATCAGCCGCAATTAGCACTTTGTCAGGCGGTGCTCGAAAGGCTTCACGTACTTTTTTACCTTCCTCTGTCCTTATCGGAATATTTTGTAAATTAGGGTTCGATGATGAAAGCCTTCCTGTTGATGTTACTGCCTGATGAAAACTACCATGTATTCTACCAGTCTTAATATTGACTTGCTTAGGTAGCTTATCAGTATAAGTAGAACAGAGTTTTGCTAAGGAGCGATAATCTAGAATTATTTTTGGTAATTCGTAGTCTTTCGATAAATCACTCAATACTGACTCTGAAGTAGAAGCTTGACCCTTAGGTGTTTTAGTAATAACTGGGAGCTTCATTTTCTCAAATAGGATTTCTTGTATTTGCTTTGGTGAACTCAAGTTGAATGATTGCCCCGCCATCTTGTGAGCGCTAGCCTCTAGAGCAACCATCTTACTCTTCAATTTACTACTATGTTGCATTAGCATTTCACTATCGATTAGAACACCCTTCATTTCCATTTTGGATAAAACAGAAATTAGAGGAACTTCAATATCAGCGTAAATACTTTTGAGACCCTTATTTCCTGATATTTTCGGAAATAAACGATTATGTATTCTCAAAGCTAACTCTGCATCTTCACCAGCATATGTAGTCGCCATGTCGATTTTTACTTTTTCAAACCCCTCATCTTCATTTAGGTTTTCGGTCACTTTTTCATAAGTGGTTGGCACCACTCCCAAAACACGCTCCGCAACTGTATTTAAATCATGTCGATTATCGGTACTATTAATTATATACGATTGCAACATCGTATCGTGAGCAATGCCATGTAAATCTACCCCATTACTCATTAAAACAGCATGATCATATTTTAAATTGTGTCCTATCTTTTGCAGATTTGGATTTTTTAAAATGGGCAAAATCAGTTTATATACATCAGACTTGTTAAGTTGCACTGGAGCACCTTCATAGTCATGGCCCAAAGGTATATATACTGCTTTCCCTTCCTCCCATGCAAGTGATATTCCAACAATTTTAGCTAGATTAGGATCTAAACTTGTTGTTTCTAAATCGAGAGCAAAAATTTTTTTTCTCTTTATTTTTTTTACACAGTTGTGGAGCGAATCTAAACTAAAGATTGTTTCATACTCCGTTTCCGTATTATCCGAATCATTAATTTCCTTAAGGAATGTTTTTAATTCAAATTTATCGTATAACATCTTCAAGGACTCAACGTTTTGCTGTTTGGGTTTAAGTTTATCTAGATCTATTTCAAACGGTACATCAATGATTATGGTTACTAGCTTTTTCGATAAATTTATATAAGATTTTGCTTCTTCGAGATTTTTTCCGATTTTTCCTGAAATATTTGCTGAATCTAATAGTATTTTTTCTAGACTTCCATACTTCTTGAGCAGTTTCACCGCTGTTTTAGGACCAATTTTTTCGACCCCTGGTACGTTATCAGAGGCATCACCAATTAATGTCAAATAATCTATGATCAAAGAAGGCGGAATACCAAATTTTTCGTTTACTCCAATTTCATCCCATTCGGTTTTTTTTTGTTCATCGAAGATAGTTATATTTTTATTGACAAGTTGCGCCATGTCCTTATCAGGAGATGCTATCCTTACGACCAGTTTGTTTTGCTCACCGTATTTAGCAAGCGTTCCGATAACGTCATCTGCTTCGTAGTAGGGCAATTCAATGATCTCAAACCCAAGAGCTTTAATTATGCATTTAATTCCATCTAACTGTTCTACTAAATCTTCGGGCATTGCATTTCGGTTTGCTTTGTAATGTTCGTACCAGTCATTTCGGATTGTTGGTCCACGAGGATCGAATACAACGGCCACATAATTAGCTTTGTTTCTGTTCCAGAGGCCTTTTAGCATAGATGTTACGCCAAAAATAGCGCCTGTTGGAAAACCTTTTGACGTTGTTAATCCACCAGACGCATAGAATGCTCTATACAAATAACTGGAACCATCTATTATCAATAATTTTTCTCTTGACATAAGCTTTTAGCTGTTGGCACTATAAGTTCTATATTATGTATCATTAATTATAAAATGAAAGTAAAAAGACAAATAAGGTTATTATTGTTATTAGCCTGCATAAGCGCAGATCTCGTTTCCAGCACTATTGAAGTGCCAGACCGCCATGGGTCGGATAGTTCTCCAGTCATATCAGAATCAAAAGTTAATAAATCTATTATAGAGCACAAAATTAATGGTCGTATTGACTCGATAGAAATTAAACCAATAATCGGACAAACTTACTATCTAATAGACAACGATGACAGACTTAGAAAGGGAGCTAATCAGTCAAGAGAACAAAACGAAATATTATCAAACTGGCGTCTTTTGAAATGGTAGAAGCTATTCTATTAGTGATATTAAATAAGATAGTAACTAGCTAAACTCAAAAAAGCAAAAAAGCCAACAACATCTGTTATGGTGGTCACCATTACCCCACCGGCCAAGGCGGGATCAATTCCGAGTTTATTGAGGGTAAGAGGAATCATGGCACCAAAAAAACCTGCGGTGACCATATTAACTACCATAGCCGAAGCAATAATTGCCCCAAGTCCAACATTGTCAAACCAAAACGATGAAATTAACGCGACTACCAAGGCCCATAGACAACCATTGAAGAAACCAATAATAATCTCCCTGAAAACAACAGACTTTGAGTTTGCGGAACCTACTTGGCCAATACTCAAACCACGAATTACGATTGTAAGTGTTTGAGTTCCTGCTATTCCTCCCATACTCGCCACAACAGGCATAAGAACGGCTAGAGCCACCATATTTTCTATCGTCGTCTCAAACAAACCTATCACCCAAGCTGCTAAAAAAGCAGTTGCTAAATTTACAGCCAACCAGACAGATCTCTTGCTGGAAGTCTTAATTATAGGCGCAAACATATCATAATCAGTAGCAAGCCCGGCGGAAGATAAGCGTGATCGGTCAGTTTCTTCCATAAGGACATCAACCACATCATCCACAGAAATAAAACCTAAAAATTTATTGTCCTCATTTATTACTGGAGCTTCAATCAGATCGTAACGTTCAAAAATTAATGTCACTTCTCGAGCATCTGTAAAAGCATTTATTGGTATACCCACTTTCTGCATTAAATCACCTATTCGAATTTCAGGTTCTGCCATAAGTAGATTCAATAGCATAACTGAGCCCACCAGTTTGTTGCTTCTATCCACCACGAATAATTGGTTTTGATTTTCCGGCACTGGTCCAAATCGCCTCAAAAGTCGCAAAACTACATCAACTTCAACATCAGGTCTCACCGTAAGAACATCAACATTCATGAGTCCTCCAGCTGTGTCTGATGGATAATGCAAAGACTCAGCGACTCTATTCCGATTCTGAGCATCCATTGATAGAAGCACCTGATCCGCCATAGGTTCTGGCAAGTCTTGTATAATATCAGCCAGATCATCTGGTTCTAAGCTACTTGTTTCATTAATGAAACCCTCAGGGTCAACAAATTCAAGGAGAGAATTTCGAATACTAACACTTGATTCTGATAAAACCTCTCCTCTCTTTTTCGGATCAAGGCGCTCAAAAAGCTCAGCCCGATTACTTGATTCCATAGATTCAAGAAGGTCTGAAATTTCTGAAGGATGGAGTTCAGCTAAAAATAAATCCAAGTTTTTTATAGAATAATTTTCTAAAATGTTTTGAACCTCAAGCAAAAGCTCTTGATTAGACTTTATTGATTTTTTGTGCATACTTTTCACGAGAATTATCTTCCTTTACCTACCAATCAAACTTTTCACCGATCATTTTTCCTATCACAACAATATTTTCGCAATCTACTACAACCTCATCGCCGCTGTCCAAATACTTAGTAGCGTTCGCGACGCCGGCTACTGTGGGTATAGGAATACTTTCAAGGAGTTTTTGCCATGCGAGATCACTTCTAGAATATTCTACAATCAACGCTTTAGGTTGCTTTTGTAACAATTGTGGCAAAGAATTTGAGGACATTTCGTATACTAAGGCGATTAAGTTTGTAATATCACTTGTAAAGTCACTTTTTCCACCAAGGTTTACAACTGTACCTCTCGTCTTCCCTTTAGACGATAAATTCCCATAAAATAAAGCCGTCAAACGCTGAATTCCCTAACCAAATATTGTGGTAAATAATTCATACTGTAATTAAATATCTCGGTGATTAACCAATGCCTTTACGCCAGGCTTTTGAAAGGAGTTCGCCATTGATTCAGCTATGTAGACAGATCGATGTCTTCCGCCCGTACAGCCAAAGGCAATCGTAAGATATAACTTATTCATAGCTTCAAACTCAGATATCCATGAATCTAAAAATTTTTTTACGTCATTTTTCATTTTCTGAACTTGGGAGTGCTGATCAAGAAAATCAATCACCTCTTGATTGGTTCCTGTTTTATCTCTCAGGCTCAATTCCCAATATGGGTTAGGTAAACACCTCATATCGAAAACAAAATCGGCATCCAAAGGAATTCCTCGCTTAAAACCAAAGGAAATAAATTGTAACGCCAAAGTGCGACCTGTGCTTTTAGCTATTACATTTTTTATAGTCCTTCGTAAATCATGGATATTGTACAGAGTAGTATCAATAACGATATCAGCTTCTGAATTTACCTCGCTAAGTATTTCAGCTTCTTTTGCAATGGCACCTTTTAGCGTCAACTGATCACTTGATAGAGGATGCTTCCTTCTGGTCTCACTAAAACGTTTAAGGAGACAATCTTGGCTAGCTGATAAAAAAACTAGCTCGATCTTAATTTTGTTTTGTTCTATTTCGCTTATCGACTTGTGGAGTTGAGAGATTGATTTATCTACAGCTCTTGCGTCAATTCCAATTGCTACGTTAGAGGGCGTAAAGTCATTTGATAATATAAGAGTTACAAAATCATTTAAAAGGCTTAATGGCAGATTATCAATACAGTGAAAACCAAAATCCTCTAACGCACCAAGAGCAACGGACTTTCCGCCCCCAGAAAGACCGGAAATTATTAACAATCTTTTGAGATGAGTGATCTGCATAAACGCAGCTCCTGGTTAAAACTAAATTATTTTATTGGTTATTAAATTCATAATCGCAAAATTTTTACCAACTATGCAACGACGCTTTTTGTTTTCGATCATTTGAAGAAGGAATCGCTAAGGATATACGGTACTTAGCCACAGTCCGTCTCGCAACTTTGAATCCTTTATCAGAAAGCAATTCAGATAATTTTTTATCACTCAGTGGATTTTTAATATCTTCCGCCGCGATCAACTTCCTAATATGTGCTCTTATTACCACAGAAGAGGCTTCCCCGCCATCCTGCGTCTGAACATGACTATCAAAGAAAAATTTTAATTCAAAAACCCCCCTTGGCGTTTCCATAAATTTCCCATGAGTAGCCCTAGATATAGTCGACTCATGCCTACCAACCATTTGTGCCACATCATGAAGAATCATCGGCTTCATTTTTTCATCTCCCTCTTCCAAAAAATCACTTTGCATATTAACTATAGCTTTTGCTACATCCAGAACAGTATCACTTCTTTCTTTTAGACTCTTCATGAACCAATTTGCTTCTTTTAAATGCTCTCGTAAAACATCCTTCTCCATGTTGTCAGAGGTGCCTACAGCTAATTTTCTATACTCGTCATTTATTTTTAATTTTGGTATTAGTTCATAGTTTGGCTCTACAATCCAACTTCCATTTATTTTTTTTACAAAAATATCTGGTTTAACATAAGTTTTCGCATGATCAAAAAACTGAGCTCCAGGACGAGGATTGAGCGATTTCAGCAACTTCAATCCTTCCTCAAGCAATAAATTTTCTTCACTTAATTTTTGAGAAATAGATCTAAAGTCACCTTTTCTGATATCTTCAAGATGATGTCTGCAACATAACTCTGCAGCAGCTTTGCCCGGTTCTTCGTCGCCAAAATTTTGCAATTGTTTTAACAGACACTCTCCTATGTCACGAGCAAAAACACCCGGCGGATCAAAGTCCTGCAAAACTCTTAAAACGTACTCCAGCACCTCTATCTCAACATCTCTATCCAGGCCATGTCTTACAGCTAATTTAATTTCTTCCAAACTACTTATAAGAAATCCATCGGCATTAACGTAATCAATTAATGCCAAGCCAATTGGTTTGTATTCATCAGATAGATCGGACAACTCAAGTTGTTCCGTCAATAAATCGCGCAAGGATAAATTTTGAGCAATATGATCTTGTTCACTAAGATCAATTCTTACATCCCCATTCTTTTTTTTCGCTTTTGAGGACACATCAACTTTATCCCAGTCCGTAATATTATATTCATAGGCTTGATTCTCATATTCTGTATAATCGTCAGTTGATTCCAAATCATTTGGATCACCAATCTTGATTGATTCTGATTCATTATTACCGACCTCTTCTGAAAATTTAACTCCATCGCCAATTTGTTCCGAATGTTTAGATTCCAATTCATTTAAAATTTTTGATGAATCTTCTGACACAGATTCATCATCTAGCTCAAGCATAATATTTGAGTCAAGCTGGTTCTGGATTTCTGTTACTAATTCTTGGGACGGCAACTGGAGCAACTTTATTGCCTGCTGCATATTAGGAGTCATAGTAAGACTCTGAGATTGTTTTTGAGATAAAGACTGCTTCATTTTAATTTCGCGCTTTATATTTTTATTGTACCTTAAAGTTTAAAAGACTCGCCTAAGTATACTTTACGCACTTTCTCGTTCTCTAAAATATTTACCGCCGTTCCTGCGGCAATTATTTCTCCGCTGCTTACAACATATGCCCTGTCACAAATTCGTAAAGTTTCTTGGACGTTATGATCGGTAATAAGCACGCCAATTCTTGAGGCTTTGAGCGTACCTACAATATCTTGGATTTCGCTCACCGAAACTGGATCGACTCCAGCAAAAGGTTCATCTAAAAGAATAAAGGAGGGGTCACAAGCTAATGTTCTGGCAATTTCAACTCTACGTCTCTCACCCCCGGATAATGATATTCCTTTTGTTTTCCTTATATTGTTAAGACTAAAAGTATCTATTAGTTCGTCTAATCTTGAGTAACGCTCTTCTTCGGTCTTGGTATTCTGCAACTCTAGGACCGCTAAAATATTTTCTTCAACATTAAGTTTTCTAAAAACTGACGATTCTTGAGGCAGGTAGCCAAGCCCTGCCTTAGCTCTTTGATCAATCGAAAACTCAGTAATATTTGTTTTTCCAAGATAGATTGTCCCTCTTTCCCCCTTGACTAAACCCACTATCATATAAAAACTGGTTGTTTTACCAGCCCCATTAGGCCCTAAAAGCCCGACTATTTCGCCAGCATGAACATCGAGGCTCACATCTTTTACGACTTGTTTAGAGGAATACGTTTTTGAAAGGTTTTTAACTTCTAATATTTCATGATTCATTAGTTTTTTCGCTCTTAATTCTGCCAACAATTTGTAAACAAACTAGCTTTCCTCAACAGGGATTATTATTTTAACACGCTGAGAATTCTCTTTCTTAATTAAGTCTCGTTCAAAAATGCCTGCTCTGGATGATCTGATCGTAATTATTTTATTATTTATGTCATAGTTAATTCTATGTCCTTCAGCAAACCTTTCACCTTGAACAAGTTTCGCGCTATTAATCAAATAGAGGAATCCGGAGGTGGCTCTATATTCGATTGTTTTAGACTCACCCTCAACTTCTGCCTCATCAATCTGAGGTCTTTGCCTAAAGGTGGCTGGCTTTCCAGTCATTATTGCTCGGTCAATATCCTTTGCTTCGTCCAAGATAATTCTTAATTTTTCGCCCGTCATTCTTAATGAACCCTGAGTAACTATTACGTTACCTACATATATAGTCTCACCTTTTTCATCATCCAGCTCTGCAAAATCTGCTTCAATTTCTATAGGTTCATTTGAATCTCCAGGTAAAGCTTGCAATAAAATACAGTTTATATGGAGTAATACTATCAAAAAAAATAATACGGGTTTATTTAGGTTCATATATTGTGCGCACTCTTTCAGACAGTTGGACTCTTCCTTCCTTAAAAACAACTTTTAAACCAACGGTATTTGTTACAATTCCTTGGGTAGTAATTCGAGCAGCTTTAGTAGTGTGCGCAAACTTTTCTAGAGGTTTAATGGTTAAATCGGAGGTTAGAATTTCGTATTGTTTGTTACCCTCAAGATCCATCCTCCAAATGTAAACCTCTCCATTTAAAATTACCAAACTTCTATCTGAATTTACCCAAGCACTATCTGAAACAACGTTCCATGGAAGTCCCTCCTTCTCATGAATTTTCATCTTAGGGGACTTGAATTCTAAAGAATCATCATTAGGAAAATGTTTCACTAGAGGTGATACAAGTTCATTTTGAACCTTGCCATTTTTATCGAAAGAGAGCCTTTTCATATTTTCAACGAAATAGTCTGGTTGATTATCATAGTTTTCCGTGAAAGCAACGCTATTATTACCTTCCATGAAATGTTTAATAGAAAAACTTCCAAGTGCTATGAGTAAAGAAAGAAAGAGTATCGACTTTTGTTTCAAAAAAAACTCCCTTTTTAGTTTTATTCTAACCCAATTCCTAGCAAATGATGAAAATTGATAGCACCTACTAATTTTTTCTTATCATCTATTACAGGCAAGCCACTTATTTTGCGAGACTTCATTATTTTTAAAACGTCACTGGCCAAATGTTTTGGCGTTATCGTTTTGAAGTTTACAGTCATGTGTTCAGAAATTTTATCATTCAGAATATTAGTCGATCGAGCCAATAACCTACGTAAATCTCCGTCCGTAAATATTCCTTGAACATTATTCTGTTCGTCAACAATAATAATAAAACCCAATCCACCCTGGCTAATAGTAATAATTGCAGATTTTAAAAGATCACTCGGCTTGACCACTGGTATTTTATCCCCAGTGCACATAATATCGCGAGCTTCCAACAACAAACGCTTACCTAATGCTCCAGCGGGATGAGAAAGAGCAAAATCTAATTTGGTAAATGACCGCAACCTATAAACCGAAAAAGCTAAAGCATCGCCCATGGCCATCATTACCGTGGTGCTAGAAGAAGGTGCCAGATTTAATGGGCATGCCTCCCTCTGAATAGGAACGATAATTTTGAGATCACAAAAGTTTGCTAAAGTGGAATCCGCTTTTCCAGTTAAAGCAATCTTTTTTATCGACATCCGATCCAGGAAGGGCAAAAGATATTTAATTTCAGCAGTTTCGCCAGAATTTGATAACAAAAGGACGATATCTTTAGGATTGACCATTCCAATATCTCCGTGGTTCGCCTCTGCGGCGTTAACGAAAAAAGAGGGCGTACCTGTACTTGCAAAAGTTGCTGATATCTTTCTTCCCACGTGACCTGACTTCCCCATCCCTATCACTACTAAATGTCCTTTATTATCAAAAATCGATTTCACGACTGATAAAAATTCACTGCCAAGATATTTAACCTGTTCCTTTATTGAGTAAGCTTCTTCTTTCAGAACCCCTTTAGCCAAGTCTAAGATTTGCCCATCCTCTAATAGATCGCTCTCGTACTTCTCGCTTTTATTCATTTCAGAATTCTCCAATTTTTTAATTCAAGTTATATTTTGCATTTGAAATAAGAAAAATTGATAAAAACAAAAACATGCTAATAGAATACAACCACCAAACTTGCATATTGTTAATTTATTTTTCCCTATAAATAAAATTACTATTAAAATTATGGTCAACAGCCACATGATTGCAACATCTCGACTCAGCGCTATAACCTCTACAGTGAAAGGCTCAACTAAAGCTGGCATTGCAGTGACAGCCAATGCATTGAAGGTATTAGAGCCAATAATATTACCTATAACGATATCAGCTTTTTTTTTCAAAGCCGCAGCAATTGAAGCAGCTAATTCAGGCAAACTTGTGCCAACAGCCACAATGGTAAGGCCTATGAATAAATCTGACGCACCAAATAATTTAGCTAAACTTATAGAGCCTCTTACCAAAATATCTGAGCCTAGCAACATAATAGCAAAACCGATAAGTAGCCAGAAACTAGACTTCCCAAGGCCAGGGCTCCCACCATCAAGAGATCCCTCGATTTCCAAACTATTTTGACTACTAAATTTAATCATTAAAAATAGAATTATCAATAAAGATAAACCTAAAATGATACCATCAATTCTTGCTATCGATAGATCGCTGACAACAAGAGTAAAAATTACAAGGGCTACTAGCATGAGTCGAAACTCGATTTCAAACGTAGCCTGGCTCAAATACAATGGAACGATAATTGAGGTCATGCCTAATACCAGACCTATATTAGCTATATTAGAACCTAAAGCGTTGCCGATACTTAAACTTGGATGACCACTAAAAGCAGCTGTGATAGATACTATGAGCTCCGGAGCCGAGGTTGCAAAACCCACCACCACCAATCCTACCACCAGAGTAGGGATTCTTAGACATATTGATAGGTCAACCGCTGCATCGACAAATTTATCAGCTGAAAAAGTAAGTAAAATTAAACCAACTACAATTAAAATCGACGCTTCAAGCATATTTACCTCTGGACTTGTTATACTACTCCACATAGTAGGATAGCATTATTTATAAATTTATTTCTTTTAGGGGTGACCTAAACAATGAAAATAATTGCGATGATACTCGCTGCCGGATTTGGCAGCCGACTTAAGCCCATAACTGACAAGATTCCTAAACCCCTTATTAAAATTGGCAACGAAACAATTATTGAGAGACATCTGCGAAACCTAAAAAAAGCAAAAATCAAAAACGTTATTATAAATGTCTCTCACCATGCCGAAAAAATTATTGGAGAAATAGGAAACGGATCGAATTACGGATTAGAAATAACATACTCACATGAAAGAGATCGACCTCTTGAAACACTCGGGGGAATTCTCAATGCACTCAGATTTTTTAAGGAAGCCAATAATTTACTTGTTATCAATTCTGACATCTGGTGTGATTATAACTTGCAAAATATTTCCGTTCCAACAAATGGAAATAAAGCTCACCTTATTTTAGTCCCTAATAAAAATGAAGAAAATCCCGAAGGCGATTTTGGAATTAGAGAAAGCAAATTAAATCTATCTGACAACATTAAATATACCTACTCCGGACTATCTTGTATCAAATTAAACAGCCTCAAAAGCTTAACCGTCCGCTATAATAAACTAGGTCAATTATATCGGGATTGGGCAATCAATGAATTCTTGAGTGGAGAGGTATATTATGGCAATTGGATCGATGTAGGAACCCATGAAAGGCTAAAAAAAGCGCGTAACCTGGTCAAGAACCAAATCTAATTGATGTCACCTTGTAATTTGTCTAACTTTACAGTTCCCAACCTAGCTGCGGTAGAGTTTGGAAATTTCTTCTGGAGGTCTTTTAATGACTCTATAGCCTCAGCTGTTTTTCCTAATTTTTCGTAACAGTAGCCTATTTTTAACAAAGCGTGTGAACTTTTCTGACTTTCAGGATAAGTATTAGTCAACTGAACATACTCCTCAATAGCCTTTTCAAATTCCTGTGTAACCCAATAGGCCTCACCTATCCAAAACATTGAATTATCTGCAAATTTGCCATCTTTATATTCCGACAAATACTTTTTAAATCCGATAATTGCATTTTCATAATCTGCTGCCTTCAGTAAAGCAAAAGAATTCTTGTAAATTTCTTCACCAGTAAGTTCGGTGTTTATCTTAGGTTCGAAATTATTTTTGGCTTCATTTTCAACCGACTTTACTGGGTTATTTCTTATCGAATCAGGGGTCGATTCAACTGAAATCTTTTCTTTTAACAATGGGACTTCAATTTGATTTTCAATTCTCTTCGAGTCTAAAGCAAATTCAATTTCTTCTATCTTACCTCTCAAAGCGCGTTGCTCTTCCTTCAACTTATCCAACTCACTGGATAACCCCAGTAAGCCGTTTCTGTCTAAAACCTGTTCTAATCGGGTTAACCTCTCATCGAGCCGGCTGATATTATCATCTGCAAATAATAAATCGCCAAATACAATTAACGATGTACTTACAATTGCAAGTCTCGCGATCTTATTGTTGTAGCTTTTCATCTAAAAAATAATCTCCACACGTCTATTTAATGCAAGAATATCATTTTCTATGCCAAGGGCTGAAGGATTTTCTTCACCAAAACTTAATGAGCTCATTTGTTGCCTCGAAACTCCCAGAATGTTTAACTGCTTTAACACCGAATTAGCCCTCTCTTCTCCTAATGCAAGATTGTATTCACGAGTCCCTCGCTCATCAGTATGTCCTTCCAATACAATTTTTACTTGAGGGTTATTGATTAGATATGTACTCACTCCTAATAATAACTCATCGTATTCACTACTGACTATCGCACTATCATATTCAAAGTAAATAACACTCTCAAGAGAACTTATTTCGCTACCTGTAGCAAACCCGTTTGCTCTGTACCCATTCTCAGATGAATATTGGCTTACTTTAGCTTTATATATCGTACTTTTATCTTGCACATTTGCTCCGGTACCTGATATGTTTGAGTTCGAGCATCCTGTAATAAAAAAAATAATCCATAAAAAAAACCGCATTTTCTAATACCTCACAATAAATTCTATTAAGACGTTACTCTACAGCTGGCCCCCAAGAAGGCTCTATCAAAGAACTGTTTGGTAAAAAAATCCTAGTCTCCGCATCAAGGCCCTCTGTTGATTTGATAATGAGTTCTGACCTAGTCCCATTCTTTGAAGAAAACACTATCATATCTCCATTTGACGCAAAACTTGGAGATTCGTCAAATTTACCATTTGAAATTAAGCGCTGTTGCTGCTGCTCCAAATCAGATACAACAACCTGATACGAGCCTTTTACGTTAGTGACAAAGGAAAATTTATCTCCGGATGGACTGTATACTGGATTTGCATTGAATCCTGATAAACCATAGGTAACTCGTTGAGGAGTACTAAAAGGTTTATTATCCATCTTAAATATTTGAGTGCCTCCACTCCTGTTTGATGTGAAAATAATTGTATTCCCATCAGGAGAGAGTGATGCCTCGGTTTCGATGGCTTCAGATTTGGTTAGTCGGGTAAACTTATTTTCTATCAAATTATATTTATATAAATCAATATTTCCTGAAATAGAAGCTGTAAAAATTATAGAATTATCGTCTAATGAAAACTCAGGAGCGCCCATGATGCCATCGCCGTAGGCAATTTTTTTTCTTTCTCCGTTTTTCAAATCCTGAACATATATAAGGGAGCGGCCAGACTCAAATGAGACATATGCTATCTTTTTTCCCCTCCGTGACCATGCTAAAGATAATATCGGATGACGTGAATTCAAAATTTCTTGACTATTGTAACCATCATAGTCAGAAATAATAATCGAATATGAGCGGCTAGAGTCAACCTTCGACACTACTACGTAGGCTATCTTTGTATTATAACAACCGACTTTACCTATTAATTGTTTATAGATTGCATTGCTTAGACTATGGGCAATTGCTCTTTCGCTATTTTCCCTAAGTAGATACTCTTCCCTAAAAATTCTGGTTTGTCTTAAAATATCAATCAATTCTACTACAAGCTTGTAGCCATCATTATCACTTTTTATATCTCCAACTAAAATATTCTCAACTCCAAAAATTCGCCAACTTTTAAAATTCACATCTTCAAATTTTGTCGGGTTTGACGTAATATCTGCTTGATTAAAAATATCGAAGCGCCCGCTCAACCTTAGATTGTCAGCAACAATATCAAAAACATTTGTAGCAAAAGTTTCTTTAATAGGAACTATACCTAAAGATAAAGCACGAATTGTACCTTCATCTATCTTTATAGTAAGAGACTCCATTGCCCTACTTTTCGATGGTGAAAAAGAAACTAAAACTAGTAAAAAAACTAAGCCTAAATAATTTTTTTTAAGGACTAAAAACAAAAGTAATCTCTCTCATTTTATTAAAAACTTCATCTGATTCTGGAACTGGAAAAGGAGAGACCGCGAATACTGAATTTTCAGCAGCTCTATCGAAAGCAGAGTCACCACTTGATTTCAATATTGCCACACCAATTACGCTACCGTCTCTTACCAGGTTTATTCTAAGTGTACAACTCAGTCCCTCCTGGCCTGGTAGGATTTTGAAATTCGATTTTATCTGACTTTCAATTTTTTTAGCGTATAGAGCGATAACATCCATTTCGGCAGTATTGTTACTCCCGTCACCAAAATTTTCTTCTTCTCTCTCAATTTGCTCAAACAATTGATTTTCCGCTAATTGTTTTTGTAACTTTTTATTTTGTTCTTTTAGCTCTTTATTTTCATTTTCAATTAAGGTTCTATTTTTTGCTACGAGCTCAAGGGCTTTCTGTTCTTTTTTCTTTTTATCTATAAATTTAGCTATCTCTTTCTTAGTAACGTCAGATTGTTCCGTTAGTTTTTTTTGACGTTCTTCTGCATTCTTTTTTTTTGATTCAATAGCTTTTAATTTTTTTTCTTGCATGCTTATTTTAGTCTGCAAATCTTTCAATCTCGCTTCCTCTTGGAGCTTTGATTGGTTTTTTAGGGCTTTTATTCGCTGTATTTCTTTCGTTACTTCAAATTCATTTACAGATGTTGCATTAATTGATTGACCGATGTTCATTTTTTTTGGGCTGAATTTATCATTGTCGGGCAAAGAGAATGAAAAGATTAAAAAGATAATTACATGAAATAAAATTGAGGTAAAAAAGTGCTTATAAGAGACCATCATGATGATTTTTTATTTTCAATTAGTTGCTATCAATATACGGAGCGGTAATCATACCAACGTCATTTACTCCCGCAATCTGAAGACTAGCCATAACTTCAACTACTCTACCGTAACTAACCATTGCGTCAGCTTTTAAATAAATTTTTGTAGCAGGCTGATACCTAAGAACTGCTACAACCCTAGTTACTAAAGTTTCGATTTCTATGGGCTGGTTTACATTCTGATCAATATCTAAGTATATCAGACCTTTCTTATCCATTGAGACAATCAAAGGTTCAATTGGAGAAGCTGGGATCACCTTTGAATTAATTTTTGGTAAAGAAATTTGGACACCCTGTGTTAACAATGGCGCTGTGACCATAAAAATAATCAGCAAAACTAACATTACATCAATATAGGGAACCACGTTAATTTCAGCTATTTGTTTTCGCTTTTTTTGCATCTCTAGTTATTGACCTGACGACGTAATATTGCCAAAAATTCTTCAGCAAACATTTCATATCGCGCCACCAAACGATCAATCTGGCTAGCGAATCGATTGTAGGCAATTACTGCAGGAATTGCCGCAAACAAACCCATGGCAGTTGCAACAAGCGCCTCCGAAATACCAGGAGCTACCATAGCAAGTGTAGCTTGACTAACATTTCCAAGCGCTTGAAACGAATTCATGATGCCCCAAACTGTTCCAAACAATCCTATATAAGGCGAGACAGAACCAATAGTAGCTAATGTGGGGAGACTATCTTCATAAGTTTCTATCTCTCTTGTTATACTAACTTTCATAGAACGTTGGCAGCCCTCCAAAATATCTGATGTATCTAAAATGTCTTTTTTTCTCAACCTTAAGAACTCTTTAAAACCAGATTCGAACACCGACTCTATCCCTTCGAGTTTATTATTTTGAGCAACCAAATTCGAATAATAGGCCCCAATATCTTCGCTAGACCAGAATTCAGCTTCAAAAGCAGTAGTTTGACCATTGATTTTTTTTAAATTTTTATTAAGTGAAAATATCAGTGCCCATGAAGTTATTGAGCATAGTAAAAGGAGCAACATTACAAGTTGCACAACAAAACTAGCTTCGAGAATTAATTTTAAAATTGATAATTCAGCTGACATCAGAAATTGCCGATAATATTTGGCCAGGTATTCTCACGGGAATTGATGAAACAGACGAAACGCAAGCAAGCATGAATTCTCCCTGGCAAATAATTTGGTTCTTTTCCAGGGTAATGTCTTGTTTTATTCGTAAAGAAGCTCTCCTAGTTTTTAATTCTCGTATGGTTAGGAATAAAATATCGTCCAACTTGGCGGGTTTTATATAATTTATATGTGCTGTCTTTACAACAAAAAATATATTGTGTTTTTGTTTTAAAGTTCTTTGACTAAATCCTAAAGAATCAAGCCATTCAGTTCTCGCTCTTTCCATAAATTTTAAATAGTTAGTATGGTAAACAAATTCTGTTGAATCAGTATGTTCGTAGTAGACACGTTCATTATGTTTCATTTTGACAGTAGCTTCACTCGGATACGCCATGATTAATCCTCTTTAAACAGATCACTAGGTTGTTTAGAAATTTTATTGGGTATCAATCCTAAGTATTCCCATGATAATTGAGTGGCTTCCCTTCCTCTTGGGGTTCTTTTGATAAAACCTTCTTGGATTAAGAATGGCTCTATAACATCTTCTATTGTATCTCGCTCTTCACTTAACGCAGAAGCTATCGTATCAACACCTACAGGACCGCCATCAAACTTTTCGATAATAGTAGCAAGAAACTTTCTGTCAAGATAATCGAAACCGTTTGAATCAATTTTTAGTAGATCTAATGCGTCACATGCAGCATCTAAATCCATACATTTAATTTCGTTAACATCCGAAAAATCCCTACATCTTCTTAGCAAACGATTAGCAATACGTGGGGTGCCACGAGATCTTTTTGCTATTTCCGTGCAACCCTCTTTGTTAATCGAAAATGAAAGGATTTTTGCTGAACGTTCGACAATCTCTGCTAATTCAGCTTTCTGATAAAACTCAAGTCTTTGGGTTATTCCGAATCTATCTCTTAATGGAGAAGATAACAATCCTGCTCTAGTAGTTGCTCCTATTAAAGTAAAAGGGTTTATGGGCATCACCAATGTGCGGGCTGCTGGGCCTTCTCCTAAAACCATATCAACCACTTGATCTTCCATGGCTGGGTAAAGGGTTTCTTCAACTACGGCATTTAAGCGATGGATTTCATCAATAAATAAAACATCGTTAGGTTCTAAATTCGTTAACAATCCCGCCAAATCTTTCTTCTTCTCTAATACAGGACCAGACGTTTGGATAATTGCTGCGTCCAGCTCATTGGCGATTATATTGGCTAAAGTAGTTTTTCCCAAGCCAGGTGGGCCATAGATAAGCACATGGTCAAGAGGCTCTTTCCGTTTTAGAGTAGCTTTTAGAAAAACATTTAACTGGTCATGCATGTTTTTCTGTCCTATATAGTCTCTCAATCTTTTTGGTCGTACATCTCCCTCAAAAATTTTATCTTCTTCTCCGGCAAAGGTAGTCAAATCCCCTTTATCTTTAGACATTAGCTACTCCAAATTAATTTTTTTCTTTCGACAAAACGTTTTTTAAAACCTGTCTGATAATTTCTTGGCTAGAATTGATGTTGGGATCTACTTTTTCAACAAATTGAGTAGCCTCATTTTTTTTATATCCTAAAGATACAAGTCCAAGAACGGCATCATTCTGAATACTATTCTTTAAATTATCAACATCAAAATTTTCCCTAAAAGCATCTAAACGATCTCGAACCTCAACTAAAATTCGTTCAGCTGTTTTTCTCCCAACACCAGGCAATGATGTCAATTGTTGCCATTGATCGTTTTTAACCACACGCACAAATTCACCAACAGAAACACCAGATAAAATGGTAAGCGCCATTCGATTACCAACACCATTAACCTTTATTAAAATCCTGAATAACTCTCTTTCTGTAGTGGTCAAAAAGCCGAACAATAGGTTGGCGTCATCTCTAATATGGTGATGCGTTAGCAATGTTACGACAGATCCCAATTCAGGCAAATCACAAATAGTACTCATTGGCGCTTCAACTTCATAACCAACTCCAAAACACTCTATAACAATATTCGGCGGTTGTTTTTCCACGAGTTTACCGTTCAATCTTCCAATCATTTTTTCTTTTCAACTCCAGACATCAATTTTTTAAAAGCTTGATTAGTAGCATGGCATACAGCTACTGCTATTGCATCAGCCGCGTCCGTCTCAGGGATCTCTTTGAGACAAAATAATTGTTTTACCATAAATTGAACTTGATTTTTCGAAGCATGCCCCAATCCACTTACTGCTTTTTTAATCTCATTTGGAGAATAATCAAATTGGGGTACACCTAGTTTTTGAGCTGTTTGTAAAATAACGCCTCTTGCCTGCCCCAATTTAAGGGCAGACAAAGCATTCTTTCCCATAAAAACCTTCTCGATTGCCATCATGTCAGGATTGGAGTTTTCTATTACCTTTATCAAAAATTCTGATAATTGATATAATTTTTCGCCATCGAAACCGTGATTAAGCTTCACGGTTCCAAAATCAATTAAATCCATTTTATTACCGCAAGAATCAACTAAGGCATATCCGGCTATTCGAGAGCCTGGATCTATTCCTAAAATTCTATACTTTCCTTTATCAAGGTTCTTTCTTATCAATGAATTTCTCAAAAAATAGCATTAGTATAAATCTTTTGCACATCATCAACGTCCTCCAAAAGATCAATCATTTTTTCAGTCTGCTCCTGATGCTTTCCTTTTAATTCTTTTTCCTGAGTAGGTACTAGTGTAATTTCAGAATCTGATAAAGCAATCCCTGATTCTTGTAATAAATCTTTTACCTCGAAATAAGATTCAGGCGCACAGGTAACTCCAAACGATTTTTCCGAAATTTTTTGAACGTCCTCAATATCAATTTCTAATACTTTTTCTAAAAAAACATCCTCGTCTTCAATATCTACAACTGTCAGAAGCCCCATCTTTTTAAACAGAAAGGCAACACAACCCTCTGTTCCTAGATTACCACCAGCTTTTGAAAAAGCGTGCCTCACATCTGCAACGGTTCGATTCCTATTATCTGTTACACAATCAACGATTATAGCGGCACCCCCAGGAGAATAGCCTTCGTAGCGGATTTCTTCTAAGTTTTGGGTTTCATCTCCACCACTTCCTTTTTTTATGGCACGATCGATCTTCTCTTTGGGCATGTTGGCCCCGTTAGCTGCTTCTACAGCCGATCTCAATCTTGGATTTGAATTAATATCCGCCCCGGCCAACCTTGCCGCAACAGTAATTTCTCTGATTAGTCTAGTGAAAAGCTTACCCTTTATAGCGTCTTGACGGCCTTTTCTATGTTTTATATTTGCCCATTTACTATGTCCTGCCAAAAAGATCTCCTTATTCAGGCATCATTATTACCAAATACAACATGTTTACTTTCTGAAGCAAATTCCAATAGTCTTTCAATAGGTTTTTTTGCTTCCGCAATAATTTCCAAAGGAACCTCTATTTTATTATGTTCGTGAACAATACTTTCTTTTAATGAGATTAAATTATTCAGTGACATCCATGGACAAGCTGCGCAGCTTTTACAAGTAGCACTCTCCCCAGAAGTGGGAGCTTCTATAAGATT
This sequence comes from Pseudomonadota bacterium, assembly GCA_036158955.1. Taxonomy (GTDB): domain Bacteria; phylum Pseudomonadota; class Gammaproteobacteria; genus TMED69. The sequence goes on along the minus strand of JAYYFI010000016.1, from coordinate 101,803 downwards.
TTTGTCAGGGGCCGCCTGAGCCATTTTGTGAAAAATTCCCTTATCGGTAGCAATAATTAAATTTTTAGCTTTTGAACCCTTAGCGTAATTTATCAATGCAGTAGTAGATCCCACAAAATCTGCCTGGTCTAAAACACCTCTATTTGATTCTGGGTGGGCTAGAACCTCAGCCTCAGGGGTTCTTGATATCAATTCACCTAATTCTTGAGCTTTAAACTCTTCGTGAACAATACAGGAACCATTCCACATGAGCATGTCTGCACCTGTTTGTCTTTGAACAAAATCGCCTAAATATTTATCGGGCGCCCAAATAATTTTTTTTCCTTTTTTATGCAAATGGTTTACTACGTCAACCGCGGTTCCAGAAGTAACCATCCAATCAGCTTCAGCTTTAACACGCGCGCCTGTATTAGCATAAACCACAACCTCCCTATCACTATTATGTTCACAAAATGAACGAAATTCTTCCGGAGGACAACCAAGGTCTAATGAACAATCAGCTTGCAAATTTGGCATAAGAATTGTTTTTTCAGGGTTAAGTATTTTAGCTGTTTCGCCCATGAATCTAACTCCCGCCACCAACAATGTCGATGATTGGCTACGGCTTCCGTATCTTGCCATTTCTAATGAATCTGACACAATTCCACCAGTTTGCTCAGCCAAAATTTGCACCTGAGACGGAGTATAATAATGCGCAACTAGGGTGATATTTTTTTTAATTAAAATCTTCCCTATTTCTTCAAGGAGGTAGATTTCATCGTAACTACTATCGCTTTTAGGCATCTTTTCGTCCGGGTTACGGGTAAGGGGTATGTTTTTTGACAAACTTAAACTCCTGAAGACCAATCAATTGCAGTCGTATTTAATTACTGCAATAATAAAATAACAAGTTAAATAAATTTTTAATTAATATATTTTTCTACCGTCATTAATATTAACTATTATGCAATGATTCCTTTGATCATTTCCAATTATTTTATGATAGGTTATAAATACAATTAAAATAAACCTAATTTCTTAAGGTTTTAATAGTTTTCATGAAGTTCATAGATCTTGACTCCCAATATCGTAAAATTGAAAGTAATTTGAAAAATCGATTCGAGACTATTTTTAATCATAAACAGTTTATAGGTGGTCCCGAAGTTACTGTACTTGAGAATACATTAGCGCAGTATGTTGGAGTTAAGCACTGCATTACAACCGCGAACGGCTCAGATTCAATATTTTTAGCTTTAATGGCTCTCGGAATAGGGGAGGGAGATGAAGTAATCACAAGTCCCTTCACCTATGTTGCAACAGCCGAAATGATTAAACTTGTCGGGGCTACACCCGTATTTGTAGATATTGATAAGGATACTTACAATATTGACCCTGATAGAATAGCAACTAAAATCAATAAAAACACCAAAGCGATAATGCCCGTCAGTATATTTGGGCAATGCGCCGACTTTAATAAAATTTTATCAATTGCTGAAGAACATCAATTGTTTGTAATCGAGGATGGAGCACAAAGCTTTGGCGCGAGCTTAAACGGCAAAAGATCCTGCTCTTTTGGCGATATTGGTTGCACCAGCTTTTTCCCAACCAAACCACTTGGATGCTACGGTGATGGCGGAGCAATATTTACCAATGATGGGGCCGTTAATGAATTGCTTAGGAGCTTAAAAAACCATGGCCAAACATCAAAAAATAAATTCAAATATTTGGGAATAAACAGTCGGCTTGACTCAATACAAGCTGCTGTTTTGTTAGAAAAGATACAAATACTTAATCAGGAAATAGAATTACGCCAATCAAATGCAAATCGTTACTCGGGCTTATTAAGTTGCAACGAACAGATATTACAGACACCTGAAGTAATAAAAAACGGTAGTAGTGTTTGGGCTCAATACACAATAAAAATTCATAATCGCGACCTTGTTGTCGATAATTTGAAAAAAGAAAATATTCCCTATGCTATTTACTATGAAAAACCTTTGTACCACTACTCACCATATTGTGGATCTAGAAGTAAGGCTGATTGCCCAGTTACCGAGGAAGTTTGTAATAGGGTGTTAAGTTTACCAATGCATCCTTGGTTGACGGAAAAAGACCAATGCAAAATTGCAAGTGTAATTTACTCAGCCATCTAAGAATCTTTTGTCTTTACTAGTGAGGACAAATTTAATTCGGTAAGATTCCTCTTAGATACAACGCCAGGTGCCCTGGTTAGGGGACAGGTCGCTGTTTGAGTTTTAGGAAAAGCTATAACTTCTCTGATTGATTCTTCTTTTGCCATTAACATCACCAATCTATCGATACCAAATGCAATCCCTCCATGAGGAGGACACCCATAATCCAGTGCATCTGTAAAAAAGGCAAATTTTTCTTCTGCCTCCGCTTCTTCTAAACCAAGTAAATTAAAAATTCTTTTTTGAGTAGCTGCTTTATTAATTCTTATTGAGCCACCACCTATCTCGTAACCATTTAGAACCAGGTCATAAGCTCTTGACGTAGCTTTTTCTGGTTCCTTTTCAACCTGATCTATATTTTGATATGGGGCTGTAAATGGATGATGGAGGGAAGACAAATTTTCTTTCTCATCTTTTTCGAAAAGAGGAAAATCTACAACCCAACATGGATACCATTCTTTCTTAATTAAATTCATATCCTTAGCAACAATATCTCTTAGAGCAGCCATGGCAAGATTAACCATTCCAACCGAGCCCGCGCCAAAAAATAATAAATCACCATCATTGGATGAAGTCTTTTCAAGGATCTGATTTACCACACTTGCTTCCAAAAATTTCAAAATTGGAGACTGAAGTCCGTCTATGCCTAAGCTTCTATCTTGCACTTTAATATACGCAAGACCTTTCGCGCCATTACTGACTACTAGGTCAGTATAACCATCAATTTGTTTTCGAGTAAGACTGCCACCTCCTGGAATTTTCATAGCTACCACTCGTCCCCCAGCTTGACTTGCGGGCACCGAAAAAACATTAAAACTGGAATTTCTTACGAGGTCTTTAATTTCAACGAACTCCAACGGGTTTCTCAAGTCAGGCCGATCTGTACCATACTTGTGCAAAGCATCTTTATAGGTAATTTTGTCAAAGTTAGAAGGAAGTTTAACCTTAATAGTTTCCAAAAATAACGACTTTATCATGGTCTCCATTAAAGAAAGAATATCCTTTTCTTCAATAAAGGACATCTCTATGTCAAGTTGTGTAAACTCAGGTTGCCTATCTGCTCGAAGATCCTCATCTCTAAAACACTTTACGATTTGAAAATATCTATCAAGGCCTGCAATCATTAAAAGTTGTTTAAATAATTGAGGGGACTGAGGTAAAGCAAAAAAATGTCCGGGCTGTGTTCTACTTGGAACCAAGTAGTCTCTCGCACCCTCCGGAGTAGCTTTAGTGAGAATTGGTGTTTCAATTTCAACAAAATTATTTGTCTCTAAAAATTCTCTTATGAATCTGCAAACTTTTGCTCTTAGAAGGAGGTTATCTCTAACCCTGTTTCCTCTCAAGTCAATATATCTGAACTTTAATCTTGTTTCTGGGTTACTCTCATCACTATCAATTGGGAACGGCGGGGTGCTTGACTCATTTAATATGTCTAATTCTTCAATCAAAACTTCCACTCGACCAGTCGCGAGCTCTTCATTTAAAGTTCCTTCTGGTCGATTGCGTACAATTCCCTTAACCCTCAGAACAAATTCACTTCGTAAACGCTCAGCAACAGCAAAAATTTCTGGCATAGTAGGGTCAAAAACAATCTGTATCTTGCCTTTAATATCTCTTAAATCTATAAAGATTACACCACCATGGTCACGCCTGGTATGCACCCAACCACATAGCCAAACCACGCTACCAACATCACTTTCAGAAATATCACCACAATAATTACTTCTCATAGGGAATCTTTTTAATTTATTGTTGTTTAGTATAAGCAATCACTTAGCTTTACCTGAAGTATTTGACTTTTGATTATCAGATGCCTCTGCCTTTTTTTGAGAGGTTGAATTACCAGAGTTTTTAGTGTCCGTCTTGTCAGACTTTTTAGAATTCTTATTATTTTTAAAATCAGTTTCATACCAGCCTGTGCCTTTTAGCTGAAAACCTACTTTTGACAATAACTTCCTGACTTCCTTATGGCCGCAAGAAGGGCATTCCTCTGGAGGACCATCAGATATTTTTTGCATTAGCTCAAAACAAGCTCCGCAACTAGTACATTGATATTCGTAAATAGGCATGGCTATACTCAAACACTAAAAATTCTAATTACAATTAAGCCTGAATTGTACCATATTCCAAGGATTGTACATTAGTTCTTATCTAACCCATTTAATGGAACGATTAGCGCAAACAAATTTAAGAGAGTAGTTCTCTTAATTTCAGAGGAATGGCATCGTATCATTTTTTTGAAAATCATTATTTAATTAATTTGTATTTTTATTATAAACTATCAGCCAATGACATTTAAAAAACAGGACGTTTAGCCTTCATACGCTTCTCGTGAACTATATTGCGTTAGCAATCGTAAATTTTTGGGGCCGTTAGCTCAGCTGGTAGAGCACCGGACTTTTAATCCGTTGGTCGTAGGTTCGAACCCTACACGGCCCACAAACCTCTGAGCGATCTTATTCATCTTCGTTGATCCATTCTATCTGTGAGCTCTCTTTCAAATTGCTGTAATCGGGCCGTAGCTTTTAATCTATGATAGTTGCTTAGTTTTCCTGAATTGGTGGCGATTCGCAACTGAGCTATTGCTTTTCCTAGATAACCTAATTCAAAAAAGTATTCAGCCATAGATATATTAGACAATTCTGGATTACCCAGCGAAAATTCTATATCAGCTAATGTTTTATGAAATTTTGGACTACCTTTTGCGTCTATATCAAACTCCCTTAATATTTTCTTTGCTTCTGATGGTAGATTTAAAATCATTAAGCTATCAATTAAACTATAAGCGATTGCGAGATTAGACGGGTCTTTTGCGTAAGCTGTATTAATCGTTTCAAGAGATCTCAGAAATTCACCATTGTCTCGATCTATGTGACTTGACTCTATATAAAATTCCAATAATTCAGGATATTCAAAAATCAATTCTACAACTTCTGCTTTTGCTTCCTGAAATTTATTTAACCGTCTTTGAACAATTACCCTACCATATCTACTACTAATCTGTTTTGCTCCTGTCGATTGCTCGATACTATCATTGAAAAATTCAAGTGTTTCTGCCGGATTCTTAGTGGTGAGAGCCCTCAATCTGGCCAGCATCAGATGATAATCGCGTGAAGTTGGTTTTTTATTGGCCGGCTGCAAATCGTCAGCCCTTGAAGCAGCCTCGGATATTCTATTTATCGTTAATGGGTGAGTTCTTAGATATTCTGGAATCATCTTAGGGTCACTATAGCGATTCGCTTTATACATTCTGTTGAAAAATTTGGGCATTCCCGAAGTGTCGTATCCTGATTGACTCATTAATTTGATGCCAATTGCATCGGCCTCTTTTTCATTTGATCTAGTAAAATTAATGCGATATTGAGTCCCAGCCGCCTGGGTAGCCATCAACGCCGCATATCCAGCTTGTGGATCAGCAACCGCCAACGCCATTGCCGATAACATAGCTGCAATTGCCGGAACTTTCATTCGAGAAGAACTCTCAATCATCCTAGCACCATGACGCTGAGTTATGTGGGTAATTTCATGAGCGAGAACCGATACCAACTCGGATTCATCTTCAGTCTCAAGAATTAAGCCAGAATGGAAACAGATCAAACCCCCAGGCACAGCAAATGCATTAATCGCTCTAGACTCAATCAAACACATTTCAAATTCGCCCTCGTAATCAGTATGATTTGCTAGGTCTTCGAGTAAAGCATTCAAATATCGCATAATAGCTTCATCTTCTATAAACGGAGCTCCGGATTTACGCAATTCACCTAGCACGGCTTTAGATAATTGTCGTTCTTTAAGGGGAGAAATGAGGCTTCCTGAAGAATCGCCTAAGTCTGGTAACTCTATTGTGCTTGCAACAGATGACAAGAATAAGTTAAGAAAAAGAAATAAGGGTACTAGGATCATTTATTTTATAAATCAAGCCAACACTACTTTACGTTCAGGTAATTTGATAGATATTTTACAATAACTAGCTATCATTCTACACCTTGTTAGCTTGTTTGCGGTATAATACTTAACTTCTCGATTTTTTATAAACTTAATTATGGTTAGTCAGAAAAATAAAAATGGCTTTTATGCTCAATCTGGAGGCGTAACCGCTGTGATAAATGCTTCAGCGTTTGGGGTTTTGGAAACAGCACGCCAAAACTCGGAAAACATCCAAAAAATATTCGCGGGCCAAAACGGAATACTCGGAGCGTTACAGGAAAATTTAATTGATACTTCTCTTAACAGTGCTGAGGAAATAAAAGGTCTGAGATCCACACCAGCTGGAGCTTTTGGTTCATGCAGATATAAATTGGGAGAGCTTAACAAAAATCTAGAGAAATATCGCAGAATTGTTGAAGTTTTTAAAGCACATGATGTCGCTTACTTTTTTTATAACGGGGGAGGAGATTCTCAAGATACCACAAAAAATCTTGCTGAGTTTGTCAGGGAACAAAACCTAGACATAAAATGTATCGGAATACCAAAAACTATAGACAATGATCTTCCGGAGACCGATTGCTCTCCTGGGTTTGGGTCGGTAGCCAAGTATGTGGCCACGTCTATTCTGGAGGCAAGTTTAGATGTTGCCTCAATGGCCGCTACTTCGACAAAAGTATTTATACTTGAAGTGATGGGAAGGCATGCTGGTTGGATTGCGTCCTCCGGAGGCTTGGCTCAAAAGAGTAAGGATGATCCTCCTCATATCATTTTGTTTCCTGAAATACCATTCAATTTAGATAGGTTTACCGAAAAGGTACGGAAAACAGTCGAAAAATGTGGTTTTTGTTCAATCATAGTCTCGGAAGGCGTTAGGCAAGAAAACGGGGACTTTCTAACAAATACAAAAAGTACAGACGCATTTGGACATGCCCAGCTTGGAGGGGTGGCACCGATGATAGCTGAGTTAATCGAAAAAAAACTTAAACTTAAAAATCACTGGGCAACAGCAGACTACCTCCAAAGGTCAGCTCGCCACATTTGTTCTAAAACCGATATCGATCAAGCAGAGGCTGTGGGCAGACATGCAGTTGAATTGGCGCTTAAGGGTAAAACATCAGTTATGACAACCATTGAGCGAATAACAAACCAACCCTATACTTGGGGTTTAGGAAGTATAGATTTAAAAAAAGTTGCAAACCGTGAAAAAATGTTACCAGCCGATTACATTTCAACTGACGGGTTCGGAATAACCGAAAAATGTAGAGAATATCTATCACCATTAATCGAAGGCGAGGCTTATCCGGAATACCAAAAGGGAATACCAAAATACACAAAATTAAGAAAAATATTAGCTTCAAAAAAGATTGATGATGATTTTCCTGTTTAATTTAACAAAACATAGCCGGGAGGAGATAAATATATGACCGCTATTTCACCACTTGCCTTCGCAATTATTTGCGGCTTAGGCGCCATCGCTTACGGAATTTTTTCAATTAGATGGATAATTGCATTACCTCAAGGTAACGATCAGATGAAAGAAATTGCTAATGCCGTACAAGAGGGAGCATCAGCTTACTTAAATCGACAATACAGTACAATATCAATAGTGGGGTTGATTTTATTTATTGGTTTAGGTGTAGCTTTAAGTTGGTACACAGCAATAGGTTTTGCGATTGGGGCAATTCTTTCGGGTCTGGCTGGCTATATAGGAATGAACGTTTCAGTCAGATCAAACTCACGTACTGCCGAAGCAGCTAACGAAGGAATTAATCACGCGCTCCAGGTTGCATTTCGAGGAGGTGCCGTAACTGGTTTGCTAGTAGTAGGCTTGGGATTATTGGGTGTAGCGGGTTACTATCAAGTACTTTTGTATCTGGGCATTGACAGCCTCACCCCATTAGTAGGATTGGGTTTTGGGGGCTCTTTAATTTCAATTTTTGCTAGGTTAGGTGGTGGAATATTCACAAAAGGCGCGGATGTTGGCGCTGATTTAGTCGGGAAAGTCGAGGCAGGAATCCCAGAAGATGATCCCAGAAACCCTGCCGTAATTGCAGATAATGTCGGGGACAATGTCGGAGACTGCGCTGGCATGGCAGCCGATTTATTCGAAACATACGCTGTAACAATAATTGCAACGATGTTGTTAGGCGGACTTATGATTAAATCAGGTGAAATTGGAGGAAATGCAATTGTCTATCCGCTTGCGCTAGGTGGAATTTCAATAATCGCCTCAATAATTGGAACTTTCTTTGTCAAAGCAGGGGAAAATGGAAGTATCATGGGTGCACTTTATAAAGGCCTTATCGTCGCAGGTGTTCTTGCTTCAATAGCCTTCTACCCAGTTACAAAAATGCTAATGCCAGAGAATTATTTCGAACTATTTGCCTGCGCACTTGTTGGAATAGTACTAACAGCTGCAATGGTCATAATTACAGAATATTATACTGGAACTAACTATCGCCCTGTTAAAGATATTGCAGAAGCTTCAAAAACGGGACACGCTACGAACATCATATCAGGCATTGGAATTTCAATGAAAGCTTGTGCACTCCCAGTAATCGCGGTCTGCATGAGCATCAAATTATCCTATGACTTAGCCGGTTTATATGGACTAGCTATAGCCGCCACTTCGATGCTATCAATGACTGGAATTATTGTGGCGCTAGATGCATTTGGACCTATCACTGACAACGCAGGTGGTATAGCAGAAATGGCAAATCTGCCAGATAACATTCGAGGCATAACCGACCCGTTAGATGCAGTAGGCAATACGACAAAAGCGGTAACAAAAGGTTACGCAATTGGCTCAGCCGGTCTTGCAGCTCTGGTACTATTTGCTGACTACACACATGAGCTTGAACATTACGGGGCATCGGTAACATTTTTATTATCCGATCCAAAAGTTGTGATCGGGCTTTTCATAGGGGGTTTAGTACCATATTTATTTGCAGCAATGGGAATGGAAGCAGTTGGACGTGCTGCTGGATCCGTAGTTGTTGAAGTACGAAGACAGTTCAAGGAAATTCCTGGCATTATGGATGGTTCAGCGAAACCAGATTACTCTACAGCGGTCGACCTACTGACAAAAGCAGCGATAAAGGAAATGATAATACCATCGCTGTTACCTGTATTGGTACCCATTATTGTAGGTTTCACATTAGGTAAAGAAGCTCTCGGAGGTTTGTTGCTAGGCACTATTGTTACTGGGATTTTCGTAGCTATATCTATGACAACCGGCGGTGGGGCTTGGGATAATGCCAAAAAATATATTGAAGATGGTAATTGTGGTGGTAAAGGTTCCGAAGCACATAAAGCTGCCGTTACCGGAGATACCGTAGGCGATCCCTATAAAGATACGGCAGGGCCCGCTGTCAATCCACTAATCAAAATTATTAATATAGTAGCTTTATTGATAGTGCCTCTAATAGCTTAGATACGTTTTTAAGTCACTATTTATGATAGGGGTGATTGGCAAGAATTGAGGTTGTTCTATAAATTTGCTCTAGGCAAATTATGAAGCTTAGGGTGTGCGGAAAAATCAATTTCGACATTGACCACATGGAGTGGGCTTCGGCTTTCAAGCTGCAATCCACTCCATCAGATCCCCCTATGATCATCTTCACAGCCCTACCGTCAACCATCAACTTTTTAAACTCACCTACTAAATAAGAATTGGTTAAGGGAAAACCCTGGCTATCTAGAATTATTAAATAATCCTCACTACATATTTTTTTTCTAATCTTTTGGGCCTCTGCCGCTAACTTCATTTCGACACTCATTCTACTTTTTACTGGCGTAACTAGAGTAACTTTAACGTTTAGCCACTTTGGAAGTCTTTTTAAATAAGTCTTACTTTCTTTAATTACCCAATCACTTTGTTTATTTGATACACAAATTAGATCTATATTCATCTATCTTTACTAATCTGAGGAATTTAAAAACCCAGCGTTCCACAAACTCTCAAGATTATAAAATTCTCTAGCTGTTTTGAGCATTATGTGAATTACAATTTCTCCGAAATCTACGAGCACCCATTCTCCTGATTGCAAACCTTCAACCCCTATTGGAACACCAAATTGACTCTTATCCTCAATAAGTTGCTTTACCAACGACTTCACATGTCTACTCGATGTGCCTGTTGCAATAATCATAAAATCCGTAATTGAAGTCAAAGAGCTAACATTGAGAACAGCAATATTTTGAGCTTTACCATTTTCAAGAGCTGTTACAAACTGAAACTCTCTGTTTTCTTTTAGAATTTTATCATCCATTTCGATAGAGTTTTTCGGCTTGAATATACCCAACAACTTTCTCAGAAAGAAGATGATCTACATTCAGTCCCATTTTAATTTTGTCTCTAATTTCTGTTGAGCCAACCTCTAGGATTGGAGAATCAAAGAAAATCACCTCATTGTCTTGGCTGTATCTGGAGAATTCCTTAAGATACTGTTCTTTTCGCAAAGGATTTTCTCCATCTCTAGCAAAAACAGCTAAATTAATAAGCTGTAATAATTCCTCCCAAGCTACCCACTTTTTAAAAGATAGAAAAGAATCTAAACCAATGATCAAAAAAAATTTCGCGCCTGGTATTTTATTCATCATGAATTTAACAGTATCGATAGAGAAGCTAACTCCACCACGCTGAATTTCGCAAAAATCCACAACCAATGGATCTCTGACGGCTCTTTTCAGCATTTCTGCTCTGGCGCTGGGACTTGCTATCGGTTTTGAACGATGGCTCGGTATATTTACCGGGATAAGTCTGACTTCATTAAGATCGAGTCTCTCTACAGCTTCAATAGCTATTCTCAAATGACCAATGTGTGGTGGGTCAAAAGTACCACCCATTAAACCTATCCGAACTTCATTAGAAACTGTTTTTCTTCGTTGATCATTCACTTCCTAATCTCACCATTACCAAATACAATCCACTTGGCGGAAGTCAAACCCTCTAACCCTACTGGACCGCGAGCATGGAATTTATCTGTGCTTATTCCAATCTCGGCTCCTAATCCATATTCAAAACCGTCTGCAAATCTTGTGGAAGCATTTACTATCACTGAACTTGAGTCAACCTGCCTGATAAATTTAGAGATTATAGAATAATCTTCGGACACTATTGAGTCAGTATGATTAGAACCATATTGAGTGATATGAGATATAGCGTCATCAGCATCCTCAACAATTTTCACGGAAACTATAGGTCCTAAATACTCCTCGTACCAATCTTCCTCTTTTGCTAACACACAGTTTGAATACAGTTTTAATGTTTCTGAGCAAGCCCTAATTTCTATTCCTAATTCTTCGAGCTGACTCAGTACCAGAGGTATAAACTCACTGGCTATTTTTGAACCAACCAGTAATGTTTCCATCGTGTTACAAGTGCCTAATCTTTGAGTTTTTGCATTAATCGAGATAGCTAACGCTTTGTCTAAGTCAGCGGAATCATCAATAAAAACATGACACACCCCGTCTAAATGTTTTAGAACGGGTATTGTTGCTTTTTCTGCAACTAATGCTATTAGGCTCTTTCCTCCCCTGGGAACCAGTAGATCCACAAACGCGTCTGCTCGAATTAGTTCCTCGACAATCCTCCTGTTTGTTGGATCAATTAGCTGAACGCAATCACAGGGAACCATGCCAACGTGATTTATTCCGGCTGTTATAGCTTCCATTATGGCCCTATTGGTCTTTGATGCTTCAACTCCGCCTTTTAATAAAACCGCATTACCGGACTTGATTGTCAAAGCCGCAACATCAGCCGTCACACTTGGTCTTGCCTCATATATCATTCCAATCACACCGAGAGGCACCCTCATTTTACCAACTTTAATCCCACTAGCTTGTTGTCGTATATCTTCTATGTTGCCAATTGGGTCTGGTAGAGACGATATGTTTAAAACCCCTTTAGCAAGCGCGTCAACACCACTGGCTGTAAGAGTTAATCTATCGACCATAGCACTAGATAAATTCTTACTTTGGTTCAGATCGTCACTATTGGCCTTAAGTATCTTCGATTTAGCTTTAAGAAGCTCCGACGAAATGGACATTAATGATTGGTTTCTGGCCAAGAGACTAGAGCGCATCATTTCCCGACTTGCTGTTTTAGCCCTAGACCCAACCTCTGTAATATATTTTTGTAAATTATCCAATTTTTGACATCTCGTGCAATTTAGGAATTTCGAGCGTAACGATTTTTGGATCAATAAACTTTATTAAAATAAACTCAATTTCTGTCCAAAAATGAGTTTTAGATCCAGTCTTAATACCAAGCAAAATTTCACCCACATCTTCTAACAGACTAATTATATGGCCTGATTCTAATCGATCAACATTATTTTTAAAAACGTATTGGTCTCTTTGCCAAATATTATAATCGCCAAAAATTTGCTTCATTGAATCACCGAATAAAAGCCGGGTTTTGGCTTTTAAAAGGTTTTTTAACTCTTTTTTTAACAACCAACAAATAATTATCGGATCCACATCGTCTTTTCTTAGCGCTCTGCATATTTTGATTACCCGTGCGGCAGAGCCTTGGTAAAGCGCATCTTTCAAATTATAAACAGAATAAGTAGAAGCATCTGATATCAAGTCTATTATCTGTTTTAACGTTATCTTTTCAGAATCTAACATTAACGCTAATTTATCAACCTCATTGGCGGTTGCAATAAGATTGCCTTCATTTCTTTCAGTTATATATTCTGCAGCCTCTCTTGAAATCTTTTTGCCTACTAGTGACAATCTTTTAAGAATCCACAAAGGCACCTCATTTTTATTTAATTGATAACATGTGAATTTTTGTCCGCGGTTAATAATCCTATTTAGCCACGCAGGGAAAGTTCGTTGTTTAAATAAAATTTTCAAGAAGAAAACATCCTCCGATTTAAACGAATCAAATATATCAGCTAAAATTTGTTCTCCTACCTTTGTTGGTTTTACTCTCAAATTTATTTCAAATAATCTCTTTTGACAAAAAAGAGAGGGGGAACCCACCGTGTGCTTAAAGTCAATCCAGGTATCATTATTTATTGGCTCAGCTACACACCTTTCGAATCCAGTAGACTCATTAAATAGATCGTTGATATATTTCGAAACTTCTAACATTTGAATTGGTTCATCACCAATGGCACAGAACAAATTTTCTTTTTCTATCACAATTTATCTCATCGTTTCTTTGTTTTTTTAAAACTTGCTAGCGCCCTATAAACGACAGAAAAAGCCCAGTCTTTTGCCAAGTCAGACTCAATAACCTCACCTCTAGTAGTTGTAAACTCTGCAGCTAACTCATCAAAGAAATAATCCCTTTGAAGCCGCATAGCCTGTCTAGGCATTAGCAATCCATGCGTTCTTGATCTGATAACGACTTCGCTAAAAAGTTGAATTTCTAACTCTCTTACTTTTCCGGTTTGAGGGTCAAGAGATACTACTCTACGACGGAAATCTGAATTTAAAATATTTACTAGGATTTCGGCACTTTTTGCATCTGAAGTGACAACAACCCCTCTTTCTCTGAATGCGGTTCGCAGGGCGTTACCAAGTGGAGTGCTTCTACCCATATCAACATACGCCATTAAATTTTCATCATATAAAGCATCACTTCCTCTTAACTGCCAACCTCCACAAGCGCTGAGCAACATGGTAAGACCAAGTGCGCACAATAATAGGAAAGAAATTTTTATCATTTAAATCACGACGTTGATAAGCTTATTCGGGACAATAATTATTTTTTTTATTTCCTGATCCCCAATATATTTTGAAATTTTCTCATCTGACTTGGCGATTTTTTCATACTCCTCATTATTAAGATCCACTTTAGTTCTAATGCTAGATCTTTTCTTCCCGTTTACTTGGAGCACTATCTCAACCACGTCCTTGGTTAAAGCTGAAGGATCGAATACTGGCCAACTATCATCAATAGGTTTTGCAATATCCAGTTTTAGCCAAAGAGCTTCAGTAATATGTGGCACAACGGGATGTAGCAACTGGAGCGTAGTGCATACAGCTTCTCCAAAAAGTATTTTATCTTTTTCGTTTTTGATGTTAAATCTTGCAGTAAAATTATAAAGCTCCATTATCGCTGCTATCGCTGTGTTAAATTTATACCTTCTTTCGTAATCATCGGTTACTTTTTTTATCGTCTGGTGCACTTTGCGTCTCAAGTCTCTTTGACTCTCATTTAAATCATCATAATTTAAAGGTTGACCTAATTTTTCAAATCCAATAACCGAACTAGTAAGCTTCCAGAGGTTCCTGAGAAACCTAAATGAACCCTCCACTGCATTATCAGACCATTCAAGCATTTGTTCTGGCGGTGCTGCAAACATAGTATATAAGCGCACGGTATCCGCACCATAATTTTTTATAAGCCCCTCGGGATCGACACCATTTTTTTTTGATTTAGACATTTTTTCAATTGATCCTATAACCACCGGTTGCTTATCTTTTTTTAAATATGCTTTAAAAACTGCTCCCTTTTCATCAAATTCTGTTTCTACTTCTTCAGGAGAAAAATACTCTATTTTCGAACCTACTTTTCTATAATATGTCTCTTTACAAACCATCCCTTGAGTTAAAAGCTTTTTAAACGGCTCATCGGGGACAACTAAACCTTCGTCCCGCATTACTTTATTAAAAAATCTAGCATAGAGAAGATGCAAAACTGCATGTTCTATTCCCCCAATATAAACATCCACTGGCAACCAATAATCCACTCTTTCATCAAGCATTTGTTCGGTTGAATCGAAACAACAGTATCTAGCATAATACCAACTAGACTCAAAAAAAGTATCAAAAGTGTCAGTTTCTCTTAAGGAGGTCGTTCCATCAGCGTTACTGATATTTTTAAATTCATCGTAATCGGCTAATGGTTTTACCCGTCCTGAAATCGCTTCTTTGATTGGGAGAGTTATGGGCAGATTTTTTTCACTTTCTATTTGAATACTCCCATCTTTTGAATATAAAATTGGAATCGGGCAACCCCAAAATCTTTGTCTAGATATTAACCAATCTCTTAATTTATATTGGACTTTTTTTTCACCCAAACCGCTTCTCTCAAGCAACTTTAAAATTTGCTTACTCGCCTCATCTGAGGAAAGGCCATCCAATGTGCCACTGTTTTTTAAAATACCTTTTTGCTCAAAGGCCGACTCTTCTAAGTCACAAAACTGCGGAGAAATCGGTTCTATAACTTCTACAATTGGTAACTTATATTTTTTTGCAAACTCCCAGTCTCTTTGATCATGAGCTGGCACTGACATAACTGCGCCCGTTCCGTAAGTAGACACTACAAAATTAGCCACCCACACCTCTATTTCTTTTCCCGAAATAGGATGAATTGCTTTAATATCCAATTTAATACCTTCTTTCTCTAGACTATTTGGATCAGTTTCTCTCAAATCATTTTTTTTCCAAAATTTAAGTTTTAAAGACAGAGCATTATCATCACGGGCAATTTTTTCTACAATTGGGTGCTCAGGTGACAATGCAAGGAAAGTCACTCCCAACAAGGTATCTGGCCTCGTCGTAAAAACCTCGACAAAACCTTCAAGTTCATGGACATTAAATTTTAGCAAAACACCTTCGGAACGACCAATCCAATTTCTCTGCATTGTCTTGACTGACTCAGGCCAATCATCTAGCTTATCTAAATTATTAAGTAATTCATCCGCATATTTAGTTATCTTCACATACCATTGGGGAATTTTCTTTTTTTCTACTAATGCTCCTGAGCGCCAACCACGTCCTTCAATCACCTGCTCATTTGCTAACACTGTCTTATCAACAGGATCCCAATTTACTTCAGATTCTTTTTTCTCGACCAAACCATTTTTATATAACTTTGAAAAAAACCACTGTTCCCATCTAAAATAACTCGAATCACAGGTTGACAATTCACGCTTCCAATCATAAGCAAAACCCAACCGTTTTAATTGGTCCCGCATATAGTCTATATTTTCATTGGTCCATGTAGCCGGGTGAACATTATTTTGAATCGCAGCATTTTCTGCAGGCAATCCAAAAGAATCCCAGCCCATTGGTTGCAAAACGTTAAATCCTTGCATCCTCTTCAATCGTGATATCACGTCGCCGATAGTGTAATTTCTTACGTGTCCCATATGAAGCCTCCCGCTTGGATATGGAAACATTGAGAGGCAGTAAAACTTTTTCTTACTTTTGTCTTCTTTGACCGAGAATTTTGAGGTTGAATTCCAATTTTTTTGAATTTCTTCCTCAACCAAACCATGATTATATTCTGCAACAAAATCAGTTTTCATAACTAAGTGGAGACCAACCTTTCAAGAATTTAATTTTTTTAATTGCTTATCCAATAAATCATGGTAATTCATCTATTGTTCATTATAGATTTATTATATCATTATTGGATGTCTTAAAAAATAATCAAACCGATAAACAACAATGTCCACCCGCTTATTAGTTGTAGAAGATGACCCTCAAATATCTAAAATGATAAAATTCACTTTAGAATTGGAATATGATATTACAACTGTGACTGATATAGACCTCGCTCTGCATACACTTTCGAATGAAAAAATTGATCTCATATTGCTAGACTGGATGCTTCCAGGTCTGACAGGTATTGAGCTTATGAGAAGGCTCAAGAGAACGTCAGGTATGGAGCAAATTCCAATAATAATGCTTACTGCGAAAAGTGAAGAAGCAGACAAATTAAAAGGATTTGCTCACGGAGCCGATGACTATATCACCAAGCCATTTTCCCTCCCTGAATTAAAAGCCAGAATCAAAGCTTTGCTGTATCGAACTAAAACGAATGCAGTTAGTGAAGAACTACCAGGGTTTCAGTTTTTATCCGATGAAAAGAAAGTGATAGTTCAAGGAAACATAATAAGTTTAACTAAAAGCGAATTTAAGTTGTTAGAATATCTTTATAATAATAGACACAAAGTTTGCTCGAGAGCTGAAATAATAGAACATTGCTGGGAAAAAGATGTTTATGATCGAGTTATAGATGTGAACATCTCGCGAATGAGGAAAAAGTTTGAAATTTTCAGTGGCGAAAATATCATAAGTAACATCCCAGGTTTTGGGTATAGATTTTCCAAATAAAATATTACCCTATCATGAAAAACGATATCAAAAGAATCATACTCATTTATTTTTTCTCGTTAATATTCGGATATTTAGTTGGCGCTGTTACTTTAGTATTGCTAGTTGTGAGCCTTGGGTATATATTTTACCTGCATAAAAGAACCAAATCACTATTAGACCTAAGTAAGCGTAAAGCGTTTCCCGACCCATATTTCCATGGTAATCAGCCCGATATTTTACAACAACTAGAAAGCACACTAGTAAAATTGAGACTTAAGGAACAATCCAGAAAAAAAAAGACTCGAAACCTACTAAAAGAATTTAGAGAGGCTACGAAAGCACTACCTTACTCAATTATTGCTTTGGATTATCAAGATTGCATCACTTGGACAAATAAAACCGCTCTCAAGCAACTTGGAATTAAAATCCCGGATGATATTGGAATGCGGATCACTAATGTTCTGAGAGATCCTAAAATAAAAGAGTTATTAGAACAGAATGAAATAGAAAATCTTATAATAAAATCCCCCCTTGAATCCGAAAAAATTTTAGAGTTTTCATGCTTATTATATGGGCAAAATAATAAACTGATTGTTGCAAGAGATATAACAAATCTTCAGATGGCAGAAAATATGAGAACCGCGTTTGTAGCCAACGTCTCACATGAATTACGATCACCAATTACTATTTTTAAGGGTTATATTGAAGAATTAAATCGCCGTCAAGAAGAAATGCCAAAAAGCTGGGTTATTCCTATGAAAGAAATGGCGGAGCAGGCAGATAGAATGAGCCATCTGGTTGATGAGTTACTTTTGCTATCAAAACTACAATCTGAAACCAGTACAGAGGGGAACGACGAGGTAGACGTGCCCGCTCTTATAAATCAGTCAGTGGCCCGAGCTAAAATATTAAGTTCGCCAAAAAAACATTTTTATAGCTTTGAAATCTCCGACTCGTTAATGATCAAGGGTATTAAACAAGAAATCTATATCATTATATCGAATATTATTTTTAATGCCGCTAGATATACAAGGAATAATGGTGTTATTGAAATCAAATGGTTTGCAAATGGACAAGGGATCCATTTCCAAGTAAAAGATAATGGAATTGGAATCAGCGAAGAAAATCTGCCACGGGTCACCGAAAGGTTTTTTAGAGTAGATAGTTCAAAAAGTGATCAGGAGGAAGCTGGCAAATTCAACAATACAGGGTTGGGTCTTGCTCTGGTCAAACATAGCGCCATAAGAAATAACGCTAACCTTAAAATAGAGAGTAAAATCAACGAAGGAAGCATTTTTACAGTTTCTTTCTTAACGCCAGAAAATGGTTAAAAACCCTACTGCTGTTCCGGTGTCGTATTTCTAATATCTATTCCCTCAACAAGGTAAATAATATTCTCACAAATATTTCTATTGTGGTCCCCGATTCTCTCTAAAGCTCTAGCAGCAAGTGTTGCATCAAGAACCGACGAAATAACCTTGCTATCTTCAATGGTAAACGTTATGAGTTGGCGCATCACAACATCAAGTCCATCATCCACTTCTTTGTCACTTTCTGCAATCTTTAAAGCAGCTTTAGAGTCAGTTCTAGCAAATGCGTCGAGCGAATCTCTCAACATAGTTCTGACAGTTCTTGCCATAGTCAGGATCCCGGCATAATAAATATTGATTGCTTCAGGTTTTCGCAGATTAAGTACTAATTTAGCTATCTTCTCAGTTTCATCACCGATTCGCTCCAAATCGTTTATAGTTTTAAAAATAGACAAAACTAATCTTAGATCAGAAGCAGCAGGCGCTCTAGTCAAGAGTATAGTTGAACATATACGATCAATTTCAACCTCTAACGCGTTCACCTTGTAATCGCTACTGGCAACCTCTTCAGCGCCTTCAAAATCACATGAACTCAAAGTTTCGATGACCTTAGAAAGATGCCCTTCTACGAGACCTCCCATTGAAAGGACTTTTGAACGCAGTCCCTCAAGTTCGTTATCGTATTGCTGAGAAATGTGAGTTGAGCTATTCATCGCGTATTAACTTTTCGTACTATCCGTATCTTCCAGTAATATAATCCTCTGTCTGCTTTTTGGCAGGTGTAGAGAATAGTTTTGTTGTTTCATCAAACTCTATCAAATCCCCCAGATACATAAACGCAGTAAAATCAGAGACTCGCGTGGCCTGTTGCATATTATGGGTAACAATCACAATTGTATACGAGTTTTTTAGCTCATTAATCAATTCTTCAATTTTTAAGGTAGAAATAGGATCCAGTGCTGACGCAGGTTCGTCTAGTAATAGCACTTCTGGTTTAATGGCAATTGCTCTAGCTATTACTAAACGTTGTTGTTGCCCGCCAGACAAACTCAAGGCATTCTCATGTAACCTGTCTTTAACTTCATCCCAAAGTGCTGCGCCCCGCAGCGCTTCCTCGATAGTTACATTCAAAGTCGACTTATTATTTATTCCTTGAATCCTAAGACCATATGCGACGTTTTCATAAATCGATTTAGGGAAAGGATTCGGCTTTTGAAAAACCATACCAACTCTTTGCCTTAAATCTGAGACATTTATTTCGGGAGAAAAGATTTCTTGTCCCTTTAACCTAACAGAGCCTTCAACCCTAGTGTTTTCAATCAGGTCATTCATTCTATTAAAAATTCTCAATAGAGTAGACTTTCCACAGCCTGAAGGACCGATGAAAGCAGTAACTTTGTTTTCCGGTATAAGCATATTAATCCCATTAAGAGCTTTAGTTTTACCGTAATAAAAATCCAGCTCAGAAACTGTCAAAGCCACGCTAGTTTCGGATATCACTTCGTTTACCTCACTTTCTCTAGTCTTACTGCTTTCTTCTTTAGAAATCTTTTCTAAATCATTTTCATCACGTGTCTGATGCATTGTACTTATCCCTCAAATGATTTCTAACAGTTATTGCCGTCATGTTCAATGAAATAATAATAATAATTAATAAAAATGATGTCGCGTACACAAGAGGACGTGCTGCCTCCACGTTCGGGCTCTGAAAGCCTACATCATAGATATGGAAACCCATATGCATAAATTTACGCTCCATGTGGATAAAAGGAAAGGTCCCGTCTATGGGGAGCGACGGCGCTAGTTTGACAACACCGACCATCATTAAAGGTGCTACCTCACCAGCCGCCCTTGCAACAGCCAAAATTAGTCCAGTCATCATAGCTGGAGTAGCCATAGGTAACACGGTTCTCATTAATGTCTCGGCCTTCGTGGCGCCCAAAGCTAAGCTACCTTCTCGCAAATTCCTCGGTATTCTTCTCAGACCCTCCTCAGTTGAAACTATCACAACAGGAACAGTCAATATAGCCAAGGTCAGAGAAGACCAAATTAAGCCCGGTGTACCAAACTTAGGTGCTGGAGCAACTTCGGGATAAAATAAATCGTCTATCGATCCCCCAACAAAATAAACAAAAAAACCCAAACCAAAAACCCCATAAACAACCGAGGGAACACCTGCAAGATTATTCACAGCTATTCTTATTGCCCTAGTAAGCGCACCCTGTCCGGCATATTCATTTAGATAAACTGCAGCAACAACCCCGAACGGTGTAACAAAAACAGACATTAATAAAACCATTACCACAGTCCCAAATATTGCCGGAAAGATTCCACCCTCTGTATTAGCTTCTCGAGGCTCTTCACTGACAAATTCAAAAACTTTTTCAAAATAATGGATAAGTTTATCTCCAAAACTCATATTATTCGGCTGATAGACTCTCACGATATCTCTCATGTCGAGCAATACAGAAACACCGTTTCCAGTCAATAACTCGACTTGATCTCTCTGGATTTTTTTATATAAAGTTCTTAATTTATTGTTCAAAAATTCATATTTTTTTTGAATTTCTGTTAGTTGAGCCTCTATAAACAATTGACTCTGGCCGTTTTTTGACTCTCCCTTGAGCTCCAGTCGTCTTGACTCAAGTCGTAATCGCTCAACTTTACCATTGAGTTTTTGCATATCTGAATTCTCAATGGCTCTTATTTCTTCAACTAAGAGATGTCTCCGCGTAAGCCGTTTGTCCAACTCATCTAACAATGAAGTTTTTGGCTTAATAACCTGGCCATTTTCTTTAATGCTATTTATGAAACCATAAAAATTACCCCACTCCTCTCTTTCGACAACAGTAGCATTAGAGGGTATTTCTATACCTGCTATATAGTCAGTTTCATTAAACCATTTGAAGTCAACCCCGTTAAGTTTTCGGTTTCCCGTTTTTATTAGCAACCTCTTTATGGAGTTCAAACCATCTGGAACCATAATCCCCTGTTCTTTGAGTAAAGAAGCACTTACAACTTCGGTTCCCGCAATCTCTCCCATAACCCTTTCTTCGCTCACTTCAGCTGTCATATTTAGCATTACAATCGGTTTAGGCCAAAAATGAACTGCGCCTCTAACAGTAATTAATCCAATCACACCAATTACTAAAATCATACAAAAGGCAACTGCTCCTGAGGTTAACCATACATATGGGGTTCCTAAAGCTAACGATTTTTTAATTTGAGTTTGTCTAGTCATATTCTTAGTATTACAAATTTGCGTATTTTACTCTTAACCTTTGGCGAACAATTTCTGAAATAGTATTCACTGCGAAAGTCACAAGAAACAGGAAAAGAGCTGCTAAAAATAAAATCCTGTAATGAGTGCTGCCAACGGCAGATTCAGGCATTTCTACGGCTATATTTGCTGATAATGCTCTAAATCCTTCGAAAATATTCATATCCATTATTGGCGTATTTCCAGTTGCCATCAAAACAATCATGGTTTCGCCTACTGCTCTGCCCATTCCAATCATGCACGCAGAAAAAATACCCGGACTAGCAGTTAACAAAATCACTCTATAAACCGTTTGCCAAGGTGTCGCGCCTAATGCAAGAGAGCCATTGGTCAGGCTTCTTGGAACCCCATAAACAGCATCCTCACTTATTGAAAATATTGTGGGGATAACCGCAAAACCAATCGCTATGCCGACTACAAGTGAATTTCTTTGATCATAGCCGATATCATAATTGACACTTAACCAATGTGGTAAATTGCCATCAAAAAAAGCCATCTCAACTTCAACACCTAAATATAACGCGAACCAAATCGCAATGCATATTATTGGAATCAGCAATAAAGATTCCCATCCCTCTGGAAAGGTTTGCTTTATGAATCTCGGCATTTTTGGCCATATTAAAGCCATGATTATTGTGCTCAGAGGTATTGCTAATATACTTAGAAAAAAGCCTGAGAGGTTTTTTTCAACGAAAGGCGCGAACCATAAACCGGCCAAAAAACCTAAAATCACTGTGGGTAACGCTTCCATGATCTCTATCGTCGGCTTAACCACTCGTCTCATTGCAGGAGCCATAAAATAAGCGGTATATACTGCTCCAAATATGGCTAATGGAGCTGCAAAAAGAAGGGAGTATATGGTTGCTTTTATCGTCCCAAAGACCAAAGGAGTTAAACTAAATTTCGGCTCAAAATCACTATTGGCAGCAGAAGATTGCCAAATATATTCAGGTTCCTGCCGACTTTCATACCAAACCTTTCCCCATAGTGCATTGAGTGAAATCTCGGGATGTTCGTTTTTAATAGCATAGAAACTGATCTCCGAATTATCATGATTAACTTGTATATTTTTGCTTCTTGGGCAAAATGTCAGATTAACTGGATTGGTGCCAATATCATTAATTAAAGCAACTCGTTTATTTGCGGTAGCATGATAAATAGATAAATTCCGATTCACGTCAAGCACTCCAAACCCTTTCCTATAATATTCGGGTGCTAATTTTAAGATAGCTGCCGGCATTGGGTCGAATTCTCGGATTTTTTCAAGAGAATATATATTGTTAATGTCTCTCACAGCGCCCCATTGTGAAACTGCGCCCGAAGAACTACCGACAATAATAGATAAACCACTGCTTAAAAAAGTTATATCAGTAACTTTTTCCTCACCAGTTACCACACTAACTCTATCTATTAATTCTATATTTTCTTTATAAGCTACGTCGTAGGTAGACATAACTCCATCAGAGGTTACTAGAACCAAAGTATTTTGATTCACATCAAGTTTAAGGAATGAAACTGGATTCGTAATATCAGTGACTTTGATGGTTTCATAGCTTATATCGAGCTCGTCCGATAGAAATGAACTTGACACTGAGATATACGTCATTAACAAACGGTTATCGCTTGTTACGGCAGCAATCGCACCGTTTTCTTCTGCAAATTGGCCTGAAATTTTTACTATCGGTTGGTTTTTCTCATCGATTTTTAATGGAAGTTCTCCTGCGGGATAAATAATCGACGGGGTAATTTCCCTCACATCATTTGGATAACTGATCTCATAATTAGTTTTCAAAAGATAAGCTACCCCGTCTTCCGTACCAATTACCATGACTCTGCTTTCAGGATCACCGCTAGATACTGCTGTTATTTTCTTTGTTAAAAGTTTTCCTCCTGCGATAAGCTCTTTAACTAACGGCTTTTTATCAGGAACAGATGAAAACACAAGACTTCCGTCGCTATGGACCGAAAAAACTACCTCCGAATACTCGTCTACGCTAGAGGCTAAAATTTTTGCATTCGAATCAATATTAAAACTAGTCGAAAACTCTATTTTTGCTGATGCAAATAATGGTACAACCACGTAGCCCAAGTAGAAAAATATAAGAAGTATCGCGCCTATTACAGACACGCCTCCAACGCCCATGAAAGCCCCGAAGATTGCATCTTTGAATAATCGAGATTTGTTGCGAGATGAATGCTCTTTCTCGCCATTTTTCTTCTTTTTAAATTCGATTACGCTCATTTTTTAAACATAGTTTTATAGTTCTTATTATAAAGGTCAATTATTGCAATCTAGTTACTAATTAATTTTTTTGAAATATTTATCAGAATAAAGCTACGATATACCCTATCCAAGAAGTATCACTATCAACTTTTTCCACAATCTGAAAGTCAGATTTTGCCTCGTTTTTATCATCATCCCATTCTTGCCAGTAAACATAGCTCTGGGAAAACCCAGACTCCAATAGAAGCTCCCTAAGTTCCTTGATTGACCAAAGTCGCCAGCTATAAGTAAATGCTCTTTCTATTTTAGATCCATCTGGAAATTTAAAATGAATATAACATAGTTGCATGTTATTTATAGGATTAAAGTCTGCTTGTTCCCAAATGTAAACAAAATCATCGTATTTAGTTTCCTCGCTTAGTTTTTTAGTGGCATCATGTCCGCCGTAAAAATCTAAAACTAGCATCCCATCGTTCTTGAGACTTCTTTTAACGTTCTTGAAGTAATCTGCCAGTATATTTCTTTCAGAGAAATACCAATAACTAAAATTAGTAGCACAAATAACATCGTGCTCACCGTTATTTATTTCAAGGACATTTGACCTAACTAATTTAATTCTTGATTTTTTTCTTTGCGAAAGGTTTGAGAAATGTTTTTTATTACCCCAGTCCAAGACATTTTGATCAATATCCACCCCAACCGCATAATTCTTATTATCGCGATTTATCCATTCTTTGCAAACACTTGCAGTTCCGCAAAAATCCTCTCTCAACGTTCTAGCATGACGACCGCGTAGCTTAAAGAACTGCTCTTCTATAAAGTCGATTTCTGCCTCAGCACATTGTACCGATTCTTCGTATAGTTCATACTTATCAACGTTATCCGCTATTGTGGGTTTAGTTTGTTTCTCTTTTCTTACCATATTTTAACTCTAATTTGAAAGTTGAAATAAAATGAATGATGAATATAAAAAAAAATTACTGGTTGTTTCCAACTCCAGAACAGGTTCAACGAATAAACTTTGCATTGAAGTGATAGCCGATATTAAAGGCTCTATTGTAACATATTCAACGGACTCTTTGATTGCAAATTCCAGGGACGTCCTCCAAGCAGATGCAATCATTCTAGGGTCTTCAGAAAACTTTGGTTACATGTCTGGTGCAATGAAAGTTTTCTTTGAAAATATTTATTACGATGTAATCGAGAAAAAAAGAGGAATGCCATTTGGAATTATTATCAAAGCGGGTTCAAGCGGGATCGGCGCTTATAACGGCATTATTAAAATTACAAATGCTTTAGGCTGGAAAGAGGCAATTGAGCCGTTGATAGTGGTGGGATCTGTAACAGATTTGCATCTAGAGCAGGCTCGGCTTTTTGGAAGCACTTTGGCTGCAGGGCTAGAAATTGGCGCTTACTAAAAGACCAAGACTAATACACCCAATCATTCACTGTTAAAAATTCCTCCATTAGCTTTTTCTCAAATAATTGGTTAGCGTTAGTTGCTTGATATGGCCAAGATACTGTCGGAGGTAGTGAAGCAAGTATTGATTGAATCCGACCACCAAATTGGAGCCCAAAAAGAGTTCCTCTATCATAAACCAAGTTAAATTCGACATATCTACCTCTCCGGTATAATTGAAAATCTTTCTCAACCTGGCTGTATTCATGCTTACTGCGATTTTTAAAAATTGCAAAATACTCATTTGAAAAAGAAGAATTCACGGCCTTGGTAAACTCAAAACAATCGTCGAATGGCCAACGATTTAAATCATCAAAAAATAGTCCTCCAACCCCTCTAGGCTCATTTCTGTGTTTGATCATAAAATATTCATCGCAATTCTTTTTAAACTCATCGTAAATATTTGGGTCAAATTTTTCGCATATATTCTTTGCTGACTTGTGCCATCTTCGACAATCATCCTTAAAACCAAAGTAGGGTGTCAGGTCGAAACCACCGCCGAACCACCATACTTCTTCTCCGTCAAGAGAAGAACTAAAAAATCGAATATTTTCATGCGCGGTAGGCACGAAAGGATTAGTTGGATGAAAAACGATTGACAAACCAACGGCTCGGAAAGGGCGCCCCGCAAGGTCTGGTCTTTTACTGGAAGCAGCTGGGGGAAGCTTATTGCCTTCGATGCTTGAGAAGTTTACCGCAAACTTTTCTATCGTCTTACCATTTTGAAATATCAGCGTCCTCCCATAACCGCCGTGATTAGAGGTCCACTTGTCATCATCCACCCCCACGGTTGTATCTACGCTTGAAATAATCTCAAAGTAGCTTTCTTGGGCTGAACTTAGCCACTTTTCAACTTGTGTAAATTTTTCAACCATAACTTTTTTAGGCTATTTGTTTAAGGTTTTAGTATAATAGAATATTATAATGCTAAATACTCGAAGAAACTTAATGCAGGTAAGAAACAATGCGGAAAGCCGACATTAAACGACAGACAAATGAGACAAAAATAGACGTCTATATAAATTTGGACGGCTCAGGCACTTCCGAATTAAAGACTAACCTACCGTTTCTTGAACATATGTTAGACCAGGTTGCAAGACACGGTAATTTTGATTTGAAAGTCATAGCCGAGGGTGACTTGGAAATTGATGCTCATCATACAGTCGAAGACATAGGGATAACCTTGGGACAAGCAGTAAATTCTGCCCTGGGTGACAAAATCCAGATTACCAGATTTGGCAACTCCTATGTTCCACTCGATGAATCTCTATCCAGAGTAGTTATAGATTTTTCTGGCCGGCCCGGTTTAGAATTTAATGTAAACTTTCCAAGAAGCTATGTTGGAGATTTTGATGTCGAACTTTTCTATGAGTTTTTTCAAGGATTTGTCAATCACGCAAACTGCACATTACATATTGATAATTTAAGAGGGAAGAATACTCATCACATTATAGAGACAATATTCAAGAGCTTCGGTCGAGCGTTAAGAATGGCCGTAGCTATTGATTCAAAGCTAAAACCCATAACTCCCTCAACGAAAGGTATTTTATAGTTGATAAAAATATCAATTATCGACTATGGTAGTGGAAATCTACTTAGCGTTTATAAAGCCCTTAAATTCGTTTCAAGTTCTGCCTACGACATCAAAATTACAAATGATAGAGCAGAAGTCTTAAGTTCAGATAAAATTGTATTTCCTGGGCAAGGGGCTATTAACGATTGCATGAAAAACCTTAAAGAGAAAAAACTTGACCAAACAATCGCTGATTTAGCTAAAACCAGACCTTTTTTCGGTATTTGCCTGGGATTACAATCTCTGATGGAGTTCAGTGAAGAAGGGGGCGGAGTAAATTGCTTAGGCTTAATCAATGGCAGAGTCAAACGTTTTAATCGCGAAAAGGCAAAACCAACCAAAACGGAGAAATTCAAAGTTCCACACATGGGCTGGAACAAAGTAAACTTTGCTCGAAACCATCCTTTACTAAACGGCTTAGATAATGACACCTATTTTTACTTCGTGCATAGTTTTTTCGTTGAACCCACTGATCAGAAATGGATCCTCGGAAAGACAAATTATCTTGGAAACTTTACATCTATTCTACAAAAAGAGTGGGTTTTTGCTACCCAATTTCATCCTGAAAAAAGCGCCGAGGCCGGTCTAATTCTCTTAGAGAATTTTTTGAAGTGGTAGTCAAAAATTTTTTTCTGGGCCGTCCCCTTCACAATCCCTTTTGTCCAATATCTTTTCTAAAAAACAAATTTTTGATTTGTAGCTTTCCAATTTTTTCATATACAGATGAACGTGCAGTTGAGAGATTTTCTGATAGGCTGGAAACATTTAAGACTCTGCCGCCTCCAGATAAAACTTTATTATTTCTCATATATGTTCCCGCATGAAAAATTTTGACCCCATTATCTTCAAAATCTATTTCGCCTACACTTTCGGGGATTTCGATATCTTTAATAAATTTACCTGGGTAACCATCAGCCGCTAAAACTACGGTAATAGCAGTCATCGGATCAAATTCTAATGCTTTAAGTTCATTTTTATCTTCCAACAAATCAAGACAAGCATCAAAAAGATTGCTTTGCAATCGCATCAAGACTGGTTGTGCTTCTGGATCTCCAAACCTACAATTAAATTCTAATACTTTAATTTGATTTTTTTCATCAATCATTAATCCAGCATATAAAAACCCCGTATATTCAAGGCCATCTTTCTGAATTCCCTTGATCGTTGGTTCGATCACAGTTTTCAATATCCTTTCTTCAAGCTTACTATCCATTAAATTAGCTGGGGAATAGGCGCCCATACCACCTGTATTTGGCCCATTGCCACCATCATCTCTTGCCTTATGATCTTGAGACGAAGCAAAAGACAAATGTCGATTAGAATTAATCATGCAGATATAGCTTAGCTCCTCTCCTGGGATAAATTCCTCGATTATTATTTTTGAACCAGCGGTTCCAAATACTTTTTTATGGAAAATATCATCTAAAATCGATACAGCTTCAGTAAAATTCTTTACGATCGAGACTCCTTTTCCCGCTGCTAATCCATCTACTTTAATTACCATCGGAAAATTACGCGTTTTTAAAAAATTTGTTGCTGAATAAAAGTCCGAGAAAACTTCATATTTAGCAGACGGAATTCCATGTCTTTCAAAAAACTCTTTTGCATAAACTTTCGATCCCTCTAATTTTGCCGCTTCTTTAGTTGGACCAAAACATCTAAGTCCTACCTCATTAAACCTATCAACAATTCCTTCTACTAAGGGCGCCTCCGGACCAACAATTGTGAGCGTAATTTCTTCTTTTTTTGCAAATTTAACCAATTCATTTATGTCGTCAGCTTCTATAGAAATCGTGGATACCTTGTTTTCATTTGCAATGCCTGGATTTCCTGGTGCGCAGAACACTTGGCCGACAGAGCTATAACTGGCAAATTTCCATGCAAGGGCATGCTCTCTTCCGCCTTTACCAATTATCAACACTTTATTCATAACTTTAAGAACTCCACATTTTTAATGTCTAAAATGACGCACTCCAGTGAAAACCATTACCATTCCATTTTCATTTGCTTCTGTTATGACTTCTTCGTCCCTAATCGATCCCCCCGGCTGAATAACCGCTCTAATTCCGTTTTGAGCTGCTATATTTACTCCATCTTTAAAAGGAAAAAAACCATCAGACGCCATACATATGTCCTGCAAATTAAAACCTGCTTGTTTCGCTTTAGATATCGCTAAATTAACACTATCAACCCGGCTCATTTGCCCCGCGCCAATCCCAATGGTTTGTTGACCTGAAACTAAGACGATAGCGTTACTCTTAACGTAGGAGGATACTTTCCAAGCAAACATCAAATTCTCTTTTTGATTATCAGTAGGTTTCTTAATCGATACAACTTCAAATTTTTCTACTTGGGCGAAATCTTTTTCTTGTACTAATAATCCACTCGAAACTGTCTTCCAGTCATAGTTCTTGGTGGAGACAGTTTTGCTTAATTCGGCCTTTAGAAAACGAATATTTTTATTTAAATTGCTAATTTTTAAACTATCAGGTTCAAATTCCGGAGCTATCACTATTTCTACAAATTGATTGTCAACAATTTGCTGAACTAACTCCTTTGTTACAGTTTTATTAAATGCGATAACACCACCGAACGCAGAAATTTTATCTCCAGCAAACGCCAAATCATACGCTTTCTGAAGGTCTAAGGCTTGACCTACACCGCACGGATTAGCATGCTTAACAATACAACATGCTGGAGACTCAAATTCCATAACACACTCGATGGCAGAATCTGCGTCGACCATGTTGTTATATGATAGCTCCTTTCCTGTTAAAAGCCGAAGGTTCCTCTTCGCCAACTTATTTATTTCTAAATCATACAACCACGCCTTTTGATGAGGGTTTTCTCCGTAGCGTAACCGACTCTTTTCAACCAAATTAATAGTCTTGACCTTAGAAACATCTTCATTGGCTTGCGCTTTTATATAGTCTGCAATAATTGCATCATATTCTGAAGTATGAGAAAAAACCTTTGAAGATAATCTAAGACGAGTAGCGATTGAAATTTCTTTTTTTTCTTTAAGCTCTTCAATAATCATAGGATAATCTTTCGGGTCACATATGGACGTAACTCTTTCAAAATTTTTAGCTGCAGACCGAAGCATAGCTGGTCCACCGATATCAATGTTTTCAACAGCATCAGAAAACGATACATCATTTCTGCTAATAGTTTCCTTAAAAGGATACAGATTAACAATCACAAAGTTGATGGGGTTCATATTACTACTGTTCATTGTATCTTCATCAAAATTTAATCGGCCTAATATTCCTCCATGAATTTTAGGATGTAAAGTCTTCACTCGACCATTCATAATTTCAGGCTGTTGTGTGTAATCCGAAACCTCCATTACATCAATACCAGCAGAGGCGAGAACCCTGAAGGTGCCACCTGTTGACAAAATTTTAATCCCGACTTTATGCAATTCAGACGCCAGTTCAACGATTCCTGTTTTATCAGATACACTGATCAAAGCCATAGGTTTTAGTTCAACGTTTTTCAATATTTTATCCTGTATTTTTTCAATTTTGCTCGTAGAGTCCCCCTATTGATTCCCAAAATGCTTGATGCCTTAGATAAATTGCCATTTGCATACTCTAGCACAACCTCAAAAAGAGGTTTTTCTACTTGGGACAAGGTAAGTCCATGAAGGTTAGAGGGTTTTTCTCCCTGAAGGTCACCCAGATATTTTTCTACGCTTTTTCTTACAATTTCATGTAATAGCGGTTCCAGTTGCTTACTCATTTTTACTAAACTATTTTTTTCCTAATTTCCGTTAAGAATCTTTTTTGAGCTAAAACGTCTTTAAGCTTGTTAAATTCCCGGGGCTCGCCATATTGATCTAACCCACTTTTTTGCAAAAACCATTTTACATGTTTGCGTGCAATCAAAAATCCTCGATTTGAACCATAGAGAGTGTAGATTGAATCGACATAGCCCTCTAATACATCCAGTATAACGACGGGATCCGGTGGAGAATATTCTACGCCATCTAAGTGAGCCCTTATCATAGAAAAAACCCAGGGATTGCCACAAGCCTCTCTTCCAATCATCACTCCATCCGCGCCGGATTCCTTAATAGCCAAAGTTGCTACTTTACCATCTGTGATATCTCCATTCACTAAAACTGGAATGTTAACCGACTCTTTTACCTTTTTTACCGTGTTATATTCGGCTGGTATTTTATAAGAGCAGTCTCTGGTTCTACCGTGTATCGTAATCGCCTGAATCCCACATTTTTCAAATTCCCGAGCAAGGGCAACGGCATTCATTTTTGCCCTAGTAATTCCAGTGCGCATTTTCACAGTCACGGGGCAATCGACTGCTGAAACAACAGCCTCTACAATTTTGGTTGCCCTATAAGAATCACCCATAAGAGCTGAGCCTGCATGTTTTTTGCTAACTTTTTTTGCCGGGCAACCCATATTGATATCAATTATATCGGCTCCCAAATCACGGGCATAAGATGCAAAAAAGGACATCTCCGATGGTTCTGAACCTAATAGTTGGATAACACGGGGTGAATCGCTTTCAAATGAAGCTAGTCGTAAGTTTGTTGATAATTTGGATCGCATACTAGGTCTTGCAGCAATCATTTCACTAAGACTAAAGGAAGCGCCGGTAGATTGGCAAATTTTTCTAAACGGCGAATCAGTAACCCCAGACATTGGGGCTAGTATTATCGGTTGCGTTATTTCGAATTTGCCGATTCTCATATAATTTTATTTATTTGTCAGAATTACAGAATACCATTCGTTAATTCTTTTTTTTGAAACTAATTTAAAGTGAGATTCATAATTCTCTACTAAGGTGCAAACCTGACTATCTAGAATTCCTGACATTAAAACTAGCCCATCTGGTTTGATCCACTTTGCAAAATTAAGCTTACATTCAATCAAAGGGTTTAAAGATATGTTTGCTACTATTAAGTCAAAAAAACAGCTATCAAATTCTCTCGGTGAAGATATTATAATCTTTTTAAGGGAGATTTTATTTGTCTTTACATTATTAATAGCTATCTCAAGGGCAAGTGGATCTGTGTCGATAGCATAAACCTTGTCAAAACCAGCCAAATGTGCAGCAATCCCTAAAATACCAGTTCCGCAACCAAGGTCTAACATAGCATTTTTTTTAACTTTTTTTAAACTAAAAATATTTGCCAAACACAAGCGGGTAGTTTCGTGAGAACCGGTGCCAAAAGCTTGGCCAGGATCAAGCCTTATTGTTACACCTCTCTTAGGCACTGATTCAATCCATGTTGGGCAAATCGTTAGGCCAAAATTAAAAGATATTGGCTTGGTCTCAGCTTTCCATTTAAGATGCCAGTCCTGCTCTTTCAGTTTGTTATATTTAATAATTAAAGGATTAGGGACAAAGAGTTGAAGGGCTGACACAACGTTCGAAAAAGAACTTGATTCCGGGAAAATCGCGGTTAACAGGGTTAGCTCGGAGAGCAGTTCCCCTGCTCCTTCAATGGGCCTAAAAGATATAGATTCAGCGTTAATAGAAGTTAAAAAATAATCTAAAATATTTGCTTGATGCGACTCGACTCTGAATGATAATTGCCACAAATTAATTAATCTTTTTAATTTTACTTTCTAAATAATTAATGTCATGTTTACCAGAAATAAAGTTAGCATCACCAACCAATTCAGAAAGCATATTTATATTAGTATGTATTCCCTCAACCACGAATTCTGCCAATGCATTTTCTGTTCTTCTGATAGCTTCATGTCTAGTTTCAGCATGGCATATTAATTTACCGATAAGTGAATCATAGTAAGGTGGCACGTCGTAACCATTATAAATGTGAGAATCAACTCTTATACCTGGACCCGCTGCGGCGTGATAGTGCGTAATTTTCCCAGGGGAGGGCCTGAATGTTTTTGAATCTTCCGCGTTGATCCTGCACTCAACCGCATGACCTTTAAATGCAACATCCTTCTGCTTAATTGTTAACTTCTCTCCCGCGGCTACTTTTAATTGTTCCTTAACCAAATCTATACCCGTAACAAGTTCCGTGACAGGATGCTCTACTTGTACCCTCGTGTTCATTTCAATGAAAAAAAACTCTCCTCCTTCATACAAAAACTCAAATGTACCAAGACCTGTGTAACCCATATTAATCGCCGCATTAACACACATTCCTCCAATTTTTTCTCTCACTTTAGCCGATATATCTGATGCCGGACATTCCTCAATTACTTTTTGATGACGCCTTTGTAGTGAGCAATCTCTCTCTCCTAAATGAATCCCGTTTCCATGAGTATCGGTCAATATTTGAAATTCAATGTGTCTGGGATTCTGCAAAAATTTCTCCATGTAAATTCTGTCATCATTAAAGGCTCCCGCTGCTTCCTGCTGAGTCAAACTAATTGAACTTTTTAAAGATCCTTCGGTCTGAACAACTCTCATCCCTCTACCTCCTCCACCACCGGCAGCTTTTAGTATCACTGGATATCCGATTTTTTTTGCTAATTCTCGAGATTCATTATGATCCAAGCCAAGTGGTTTGGCAGAGCTTGGCAGGCATGGGATTCCTTCTTCGCGCATTCTAGCAATCGCAGATAGCTTATCCCCCATGACTTTAATAACTTCCGGCGGAGGACCTATGAACACAAACCCACTTTTTAAAACTTTTTCAGCGAATTCAGCATTTTCAGAAAGAAATCCATAACCAGGGTGTATGGCCACTGCATCTACTACCTCGGCAGCTGCAATAATGGCTGGAATATTTAAATAACTATCTTGAGGAGCCGGAGGACCAATACAAATTGATTCATCGGCTAACTTAACATGCATAAGTTCCCGATCAGCCTCCGAATGGATAGCCACTGTTTTTACGCCCAGATCTCTGCATGCCCTGAGAATTCTTAAAGCAATTTCACCTCTGTTTGCTATCAAAATTTTTGAAAACATAAACAGCTAATCAATAACAAACAAAGACTGGTTAAACTCAACGGGAGAACCATTATCTACCAAGATGGCTTTGATTTTACCTGAAAACTCCGCTTCGATAGGATTCATAGTTTTCATAGCTTCGATGATACAAAGAGGATCGCCTTCTTTAATGATTTGTCCAATTTTTACAAAAGGAAGTGCTTCAGGAGAAGGGGCAGCATAAAATGTACCAACCATAGGTGATTTAACTATGTTTCCATCCTCGGCGCTATCTACTGAATTTTTCTCAGGAACGGAGTCTAGAACTTTATCAACTACAACTGATTGGGTGGAACCCATTGGCTCAGGGTTTGTACGCGGCAAGCTATCTCTAGTGACTCTAACCGATTCCTCGCCTTCTTTTATCTCAATCTCGGATACTCCTGACTCCTCTATCAATTCTATTAATTTCTTAACTTTTCTAATGTCCAAAGTATTCTCCTGATTTCTAATCTGATTTTTTTATATGATCAAACAAAGCCTGCAACCCTAACACATATGAAAATGTCCCAAATCCAGAGATTACCCCGACAGCAATATCTGACAAAAGTGTCTTATGCCGAAATTCTTCTCTGGCAAATATATTTGTGATGTGTACCTCTACAAAGGGTACACCAGCAGCCAAAAAAGCGTCTCTGATTCCAATGCTTGTGTGGCCGTAGGCTCCCGGATTAATTAATATACCTTCGATTTTGTCATCAATTGCCGAATGAATACGATTTATCAGATCAGCCTCCGAATTGGATTGAAAGGAATTCAAGTCAAAACCGTTATCGCTAGAAAACGCTGAGCACTCAGCTACGATTTCAGCTAGAGTGCCGACACCATATCTATCTGGCTCTCTTAA
This sequence comes from Pseudomonadota bacterium, assembly GCA_036158955.1. Lineage (GTDB taxonomy): Bacteria > Pseudomonadota > Gammaproteobacteria > TMED69. The sequence goes on along the minus strand of JAYYFI010000016.1, from coordinate 67,006 downwards.
GCCTAACAAATTCAGATTAGGCCCATTCAGTAAAGTAATTTTTCTCAATTAGTCTCTCCAAAACCTGATTGGAGAACATACCAAATTAGCTGATAAAAATAAAGAATTTATCAGCTTTTAACCAGTTTTCGTCACTTTTTATGAAATTTAGGTACTATTTAAGGTTATTTAATATGCAAAATTAACCATCAAAAAGGAAAATTTCATTATTTTAAGGGGATATCGCTTCATTTTGTTACTTATTGACTCTTTTCAATCAATTTTTGCGCTTCTAAAATAGCATTTGAAAGACTTTCATACGAAACCTCTCCAACAACACTACTTAAGTATTGTCCATCACTGTTGGTAAAAACCGTAAATGGCAAGACGCCCATTGAGTTGCCGTAATAACTCATCAGCTCGCTAACGTTTTGTTGCCCAAAAAAATGAGGGTAGTGAATTGGCTGAGTTGTAATGAAATCTTTTATGTGATCCTCTTCATCCAGAGCGATCCCTATTATTCCAACTCCTTTTTCAAAATCTGTCGCAAATTTTTTATTAAATATTGGTATTTCTTTTTTACATGGAGGGCACCAAGTTGCCCAGAAATTTATCACATTGACATCATTGTTCTGGAGCGGTAGTCCCGATTCTACCATACCAACTGTTGTAAATTTTTGCTCAAGTAAGTTTTTAGAAGACAATGGTTTATCCACTCTCGAAACTTGTTCTACCCTCTCAATTCTTTTCAACTCTCCAAAGAAGTAGCCTAAAGTAAGTGAAAGCCCTATAATCGTGGCGAGTGACTTTTTACTCATTTTAGTTTCTCCGTATTTTAGCCGAAAACATTTATAGTGCGTCAAGGCTAAGAAATTCAAGCATTGATTTTTTGTCAATAGATCCAACAGACTTTTTCATAATAGTAAACTCATTTGAGTCTAATATAACAAAGGCCGGGGGGCCATAGAGTTGGAATTTTTTCAATAAATCATTTTGCTCGTTAGTCATTTCTGTAACATCTATATTTATCAAAATAAATTGATTCAATCTTTCAATCACCTCTCTGTCAGTCAAGATATTTTTTTCGACATGCTTACATTCGATACACCAGTCAGCATAAAATTTTACTATGGCAGCATCATAGTTTTTCTGATTCACCTTAATATCCTTAATATGGTTTATAAGACTTTCATAACCGGTTTGGTCAACCCAGTTGCCGGCAAATGAATTATCGCTAACCTCTGTCTGAAATGAAGGAAAATAGTTTGAATTCATCAAAATAATTCCATAATTAAATGAAAGAGCAATAATCGAAATAAGAGATACGATCTGACTTGCCTTCTCTCGTCTAAGCTTTATAAAACGAACTATGAAAAAAATAAATGTGCTTAATGTATAAACTGTCCAAATCGTAAATGTTATAGAATTTTCTAAAATCCTTTCCAAAAACCATACAGCTGTTCCAAGCAAAGCAAAAGCAAGCAAATTTTTGATTTCAAGCATCCATTTACCAGATTTAGGAATCAGGTAATTAAAAGAACTTCCAAATACGATTAAAGGAGCGCCCATTCCAAGGCCTAAAAAAAACAATGTTGTAAATCCTAATATTATAGAATTAGCCTGAAGTATATACCCAAGAGCAGCTGCAAGAGGAGGAGTCACACAAGGAGTCGCAATAAACGCTGAGACACTTCCCATAATCGAAGCGGTAGCAAGCGGTCCAAAAGATTTTACATTGGATAATTCTATAAATCGGGAATTTATCTTATTAATAAAAGAAAAACTAAAATTAAATGCTGTAAGTATTGCCATAAAAACAAAGAAAAAAACCAAAAATACTATAATATAATCTTGTCTCACAATTGTTTGAACACCATCTCCTACACTAGCGACCAATGCTCCGAATGCTGCATAAGTGAGCGCCATTGAAACAACATAAAGCGTAGCCAATAACAAAGAGTTATAATTAGTGCCATCTTTCAGGCCGATAATTACAGCTGACAAAATTGGCACCATAGGAAGCACACATGGAGTAAAAGCCAGCAGCATTCCGAACAGAAAAAAAGTTCCAGATAAGACGAAAATATTTTTGTCTCCGAACAAAGCAGTTTCGGAGATTCCTTGACCAGGTCTAGACACTAGTAAATTTCTCTTTTGTGGTGGATAGCAAAGCCCTTTCATAGCACAGCCCTGATAAGATATTTCTAATTCCACTTCTTCATATTTTGACCGTTGTTTTATTTCTAATAAAACAGTAACACTGTCTTTATATATTTCCACCAAACCGAATTGGGGATCCTCAATAGTTTGGCTAGATGGAGTTTGAACCGATTGAATCGTAATATTCTGATCATTAAATTCGAACCCAAACTTATCTCGGTAAAGATAATAACCTGGTTCAATTAGCCAGCTGACTATTATAGTTTCGTTCTTGAGGATAGGGGGTTGCAATTTAAATGCTTCATCAACTGGTAAAAAATTCGGCTTTTGATTCTCAAAAATAGATTGGGCTAAGCAAACCTGAGAAAAAAATAGAAAGGCTAGAAAAAATAAAATTTTTAAACGAGGCATTGCTCAATCCAAACCAAATAATTTTCATTAACTTTTGACACTGGAACGACTGAAAACTCTGGGGTTTCATACTCGTGGTGCTCTAAAATGAAATGCTTTAACTGCTCGACCTTATTTTCTAATGTTTTTATCATCAACAAGACTTCTGGTTCTTTAATGAGCTTTCCTTTCCACATATAGATTGATATTTTTACAGGTAATATTTTTATACAGCCGGCTAAACCACTTTCAATTATCCTTTCTGATAGAGCAGACGCCCTATTTTCATTAGAACAACTCGAAAAAACTATAACTAGATTTGATTGGATGCCCGAAATCATTTTTAATACAAACCATGATCTAACATTTTTTTGTGATTTTCCTTATGCTATTACCAGTTTTTATTACTGTTTTACTTTTACCATTGATTGAAATAGTTATTTTTATTTTAGCTAGTAACTTTTTATCATTCATAGATATCGTATCTATTATACTAGTTTCCGGAATTATCGGTTTTTACAATTTATCTCGCGCAAAAGTCGGAGCATTGAGAGCAATCGAGCTAATCTTAGAGCCCCAAATAAATAATAAAAATCAAATATTCAAATCTTTATTATATTGTATTTCAGGTTTGTTATTAATTATTCCAGGATTAATTTCCGATTCTATCGGGTTAACTATAATGTTATATGCAATACTGGGTTTAAGTACAAATACCCATGATATTGAACAGCCTAACAATAAAGGTGCGACAATAGAGGGTGAATATAATAAAGAAGAACACTAAATTCAGTGTTTCAACAGACTTTTTGATGAGCTACAATTTCGACATGGTTTAAATTATTGTTTCGTAATTTAGTAAATTAGACTTAATCTCAAGCTAGGAGAGTATTAATGAGTTTTTCCGATCGAGATGGATTTATTTGGATGGATGGGGTTGAAGTTCCATGGAGGGAGGCTAATATTCATATACTTACTCACTCACTACACTATGGCGTGGCAGCCTTCGAAGGAATGAGAGCTTATGAAACGAGAAACGGCACAGCTATATTTAGACTTAAGGAGCATATTGACAGACTGTTCAAAACGGCACATATACTAGGAATGAAAATTCCTTTTAGCCCTAAAGAAATTGAAAATGCATCCATCCAATCTGTAAAAAGTAATAAACTTAAATCAGCATATATCAGGCCATTGGTTTTTTATGGCTCAGAAGGCATGGGGCTTCATGCGAACAATTTATCGGTGCATGTTTCAATAGCATCATGGATGTGGGGGACTTATCTTGGAGAAGACGCGCTCACTAAAGGCATAAGGGTTAAAACTTCTTCATTTACGAGACATATGGTAAATAGCGTCATGTGTCGAGCAAAAGCTACTGGAGGATATATTAATTCAGTAATGGCCCTTCAAGAAGTAGCCAAGGATGGATATGACGAAGCGCTTCTTTTAGATGCAGAGGGCATGGTTGCAGAAGGTACAGGGGAAAATCTTTTCATTGTAAAAAATGGGGAACTTTTTACACCTGTACTAACCTCTGCTTTGGAGGGAATTACGAGGGAGACGATAATACAACTTGCCAAAAAGCTTAATTTAAAAATTTCTGAAAAAAAAATAACAAGAGACGAAGTATATATATCCGATGAAGCTTTTTTTACAGGAACTGCGGCTGAGGTAACTCCTATAAGAGAATTAGATGGTCGACAGATTGGGGCAGGTAGCATAGGTAAAATAACATCCTTACTTCAAAAAGCTTATCTCGAAGCAGTAAAAGGGGTAAACACGTTTGATGAGGACTGGCTTACTTTTATTTCCTGAGGGAATAAGTTGGCAAAACACTTGAAGGATTTGGTGGTTTGGCAGATTTCCGATGGAAAACCGGGGCACGAACGTCAAGTGTCTGGCTTAGTGAATGCCCTCGAACGGATACTAATAAGACATAGATTAGAATTGCACAAATTTAATGGTGGGTTTGTGAATGCCTTATTAGAACTATATGCCAAAAAAAAATATTTGAAAAAGAAGCCTAACTTAATAATAGGAGCTGGCCATAAAACCCATCTAACTATAATACTTCTAAGTAAAATTCTTGGAGGCAAATCGATATGCTTAATGAAACCATCCATACCGACAAAACTTTTTGACTTGTGTATCATCCCAAAACACGACAACACTAATGGGACTAATGTTTTTATAACTCAAGGGCCGCTCAATCCATTAAAAAATAGTGAGGTCGATAAAAAAGGAGGACTGATTTTGGTTGGGGGGCCTTCAAAACATTTTCACTTTAGTAAGGACGAAGTAATAAAATCAATTCGCAATATTATAAGCAGCAAACCGGCAACAATGTGGAGCGTAGCTGATTCAAGAAGAACGCCAGAAAAAGTGAAAAAAAGCCTGATTAAGATTCAATCTGACTCTTTAAGATACTATGACAGTAATTATACTAGTTCAAGCACACTAGATAAAAAGCTAGAAGAGGCAGAATTTGCTTGGATAACAGCTGATAGCATGGCGATGATTTACGAAGCACTGACAGCAGGCGCAAAAGTTGGAATTATTGACTTACAACAGAAAATTGATAGCAATCTGGTTCGCCACGTAAAATCTCTTACAAAAAAGCAAACTTTAAATAGCAAAGCGAGCTTCCTAGAAATGCAAATTTGTGAATCTGAAACAGTTGCAAAAAAAATAATTAGTTTATTTTCAAATGAGTTCCAAGCCTAAATCTACAATAGTTCAAGTATTGCCAGCATTAACCACTGGTGGTGTCGAACGAGGTGTTATTGATCTATCTAGAGAATTACTCGAGAAAGATTTTCGACCGTTGATCATATCTGAAGGTGGCGAGCTTACGTCTGAACTAAATGATCTAAAAATCAAACATATTCCATTAGAAATTGGAAGAAAGAAAATATCTACGTTTCTATTAATTCGAAAACTGTCAGAAATATTTTTAAATGAGGAAGTGAATATTATTCATGCTCGCTCTAGGCTTCCTGCTTGGATAAGCAAATTGGCACTAAACAGAATAAGGGGAATAAGAAAAATATCGTGGTTAACCACTGTACATGGTCCCTATACGGTAAATTCCTATAGCAAGATAATGACTTCCGGCGAAAAAGTAATTGCCGTTTCTGATTTTATAAAAAATTACATAGTCAAAAATTATAACATCGATCCAAAAAAAATCGTAACGATCCCTAGGGGTATAGATGTTAAAAAATATTATCCGGGATATAAGCCTGATAAAAGTTGGTTCATTTGCTCGCTCAAAGAACCATGGCCTGTAGAAAAACCAATTTTAACTTTGCCAGGAAGACTTACTAGATGGAAAGGGCAAGAACAATTTATCAATTTGCTTTTCAATCTGAAAAAAAGGGGTTTAGAGTTTCACGGTTTGATTGTTGGTGGGGCCCACAAAAATAAAATCAAATACCGTGGATTCTTGCAAAAAAAAATTGAAACATTAGGCTTATCTAATCAGGTCACTATTTTGGGAAATAGGAGAGACTTAAGGCAGATTATGGCCATATCAAGCATAACATTTTCGCTAACTGAGAAACCTGAAGCGTTTGGTAGAACAACTGCCGAATCACTTAGTTTGGGTACCCCGGTAATAGGTTATAACCATGGAGGGACCGGTGAAATTTTAAAAAAATGGTTCCCAAGTGGCCTGGTTGAGCCATTTATGATCAATGAAGCAGCAGATAAAGTAGCCATGTTTTTACAAAACACACAAATTGTTCCTCCCAAAAACCCTTTTCCTCTTCAAAATATGTTGGATAGCACGATCAATATTTATCAAGAAATTTCCAATGAAAAGCATAAATAAACTACAAGAGAGCAATAAAATCTTAATAATCAAGCTCGGGGCTTTGGGCGATCTGATAATCGCGACTCCGCTAATAAGGGCCATTATACAAAATAATAAAAATGCGCAAATCGTAATCTTAACCAGAAAAACTTATGCGGCTTTTTTTGACGGTTGGGATGGGGTTTCGCTAATTAAGTTAACTGATTCATCTTGGTGGGCAACTTTTAAAATCCTATCTACAATTAGAAAAACATTTTGGAACAAAATATATGATTTTCAAGGAAACAAAAAATCCAGAACCTTGGTATTTTTTTGTAACGCAAGAGAGAAAATTGGAAATCATAGATTTCCGAATACTATCTTCCCAAAGCAAGCATGGAATAAACAAGTCCATATTTTCTATCGAATGAAAAACCTACTTGAAATGGATGGAATTAAAGACATTAGTCAAATACCTTGTATTGAGTATGGAGAAGAAGAAAAATTCAAAATAAGGAAATGGATAAGTAATAATACTTTTAATAAAAATTTCGTTATTCTTCATGCAGGCTCTAACCAAAATCGAAAGAATAAAAGATGGCCTTTTTTTGATCTTTTGGCCGCTAAACTAAACTCTGAAGGCTACGAAATTGTGTGGGTCGGAGGAAGTGATGACAAAGATGTAAATAAAACTCTTTCGAGCAAAATCGGTATTAACACGACGGGATTATTTACAATACGAGAATTAGCTTGTTTAGGTACATTTGCTTCCTTTGCCGTAACAAATGACTCGGCACCTATGCACATTCTGTCTTCTTGCAATATACCCGTGTTTGGAATTTTCGGTCCATCCAACAAAAATGTTCATCATGCGATTGGTGACAAATTTAGGGCAATATCCTCTGAAAAATCAAATGTTGATATTGCCTCTATTAGTATTAATCAGGTGTGGAGTGAATTGGAACAGACAAAATTAGTAGGCTAAAATTTTTTTGTACAGATTAATGTACAAAGGTACTACTGCTTCAGCCGAATATTTAGTTTTAAACTCTTGGTTTGCTTTGACCGCTTTCTCAAGCCTGAACGGATCTTCAATTACTAGTTCAATTTTTTTTGCGATTTCATTCTTATTAGAAGCTTCTAAAAAATAAGCAGTTTCCGTACTTAGTATTTCTAAAGGCCCTTGAGTTTTCGTCGATAAAATAGGAACTCCCGTTGACATTGCATCAAGAATTACAAGACCAAAAGGTTCATCAAGAGACGGTAATACGAACAGATCAGCGTCACTTAAAAAACCACTAACATCGTCTACCCATCTGTGTAATTGAATTTCACCACTATGCCCGCTTCCATTAATTGATTTTAAAAGAGATGCTTCTTCTGGCCCAGATCCAGCAATATGTAGCGAGACTCGCACTCCTCTATCTCTTAAATCAATAACTGCGTTTACAAGATTATCAAACCCTTTTTTCTTCACAAATCTTCCAAGTGTTTTTATCATAAAATCATCATGTTTTATTTTATTTTGAGCTTTGAATTGCTCTGTGATTTCGCTATCAACACCTAAGAAATTCGGTATTTTGACCAGTTGCTCTCGCTCAAAACCATGGCTAAGCATATGTACTAGCTGCGCCTCTGTAGTTACAACAATTCTTGTGGTGTTACGATAATATTTTGGATTTACCAAATTATGAGTTTTAGAAATGACGGGAACTGATAAAAATTTGCCTATCAAACCTCCAAATTTTGTTGCTCTAGCTAAATGACAATGAATCAAATCAGGACGAAATGCTTTTATTTTTAACAATAGTTGTATGACCGCAAGGAAATCATATGAATTTAAACAAAATACAGTATCAATCGAAATATTTCGACGAGTGTACAAATATTGTTCTGCCTTACCCCCTCCAACACCAATTGCTAATATTTTTAAATCGTTGTCTGCTAAACTGTTAACAATTTCGATATAAGATTTCTCAGCCCCTCCTAAATCTTTAGATAACATTAAGTGCACTATCCGCATGCCGCAATTCCTTTTACTTTTTCGAGCACATCATAAACTGAAAGATGCTTTAATTTTGAATTCGGCGCTAATAGGACCGTTCCTTCGGAATGCCATGGTCTGTACCGTTGAGAGTTGCCCGGGCCGAACAGTGTTAACGTTTTGCAACCTACACTTGCTGCCATATGGCCAAGACCACTATCATTACCAACAAATAGTTTTGCCCGATTCATAATAGATACTGCTTCCAAAAGTTTTGTTTTTCCGCGCATGTCTAATATATTATTAGCTGACGTTCCCAAGTCTAAGTCAATTTCCGCGTCAGTATTACTTCCTAACAGAACCACTTGATTCGTTAACTTTTGCTTCAAACAAGTACGAATTAGTAATCCATATTTAACACCGGGCCAGATTTTTTCTGACCAATTTGCACCAGGTGCGACAACATAGAATTCCTCATCTAAACTTAAGCCTTGATTAAGTTCCAATGCTTTCTCAGCCGCTTTAGAAAGATACAGTTTACAAGGTGGTGGAGTTTTCCAATCAGGCACAATTTTATCTATAATAGAAAAATGGTGATAAACAGAGTGCTGGTTTTTGTCTTTTTTAGTGCAATTAGTTATCTTTCTGTTTCCCCTTAGTAAGAATGGCAGAAAGGGGGTCCTCAAATCTAAAATTAAATCATATTCTGTTTGTCTCAATAAATTAATAAAACCAAATTTTTCTTTAAAATTAGCCTTTTTATTTTTATTAAAAATTTTATCGACATATGGAAAAGGCTTCAGCAGTATGGATGAACGCTTATCCCCAACAGCATCAATTTTGATGCCAGGAAAGTTTTTGTTTAATGCTTCGAAGATCGGCGTGGTCATTATCAAGTCGCCGATATTACTCAAAGTTATAATTAAACAATTTTTCAACTTAATCAGTCACTTTTATTTACCAATACAAAATTTACTAAATATGTCTCCCAAAAGATCTTCCGTACTGTAATCACCTGTAATTTGAGACAAAAAGTTTATAGAAATTTTGTAATGTTCTGCAAGCAATTCTGGATTAGAATTAGTTGTTAAGTTAGAAATATTATCTAACTCAGATAGAGCGCATTCTAAAGCTATAATATGTCGGGCTCTTGCTGTAAATTCTGTCTCAACTTCTTCTTCTGGTGCCAAATATGAAGTTATCATATCTATTAAGGTAGCCATGCCTTCACCTGTAAGTGCTGACACACCAACAATATTTTTTTTGTTATCTAGTACTTTATTGTATTCTTTCATCTTATCAATTTTATTTAATACTATCATTGATTTATTTTTATATTTTTCTAATCCAATACTTTTTAGGGTCTCATTAATATCATTTAAATCATCGGTATTATCAATTATGAGCAACACCAGATCACTTAACTGAATAGCTTCCTTGGTTCTGTTAATGCCCTCTTTTTCGATTTCATCAGCATTTTCTCGTATCCCCGCAGTATCAATTATTTTTAATACATTACCGTTTAATTCAAGCGAAACATCTACAGTGTCACGCGTTGTTCCGGGTTGTTCGCTTACAATTGCTCTGTTTGAGGACGATAAACTATTCAGAAGGCTAGACTTGCCAACATTCGGTCTTCCTGCCAAAACCACCTGTAAACCCATTGATAATTTGACTCCTCTTTTAGCATCCGAGATTAAATTTTCTAGCTCCAGTTTTTGTTTTTCTAAGTTATCTTTTAACGAACGAGTAGTGTCACCAATGGACACCTCACTAAAGTCTATCGATGCTTCTATTTGTATCAAAGAATTTTTTAATAGTGTTAAGATTAAACTTATCTTTTTGGAGAAGGTGCCTGAAAGCGAGCGTCGCGCACTTCTTACCGCCCGTAAACTTTGACTATTGATAAGATCAGCGACCGCTTCAGCTTTCTCCAATGACAGCTTTCCATTTCTAAAAGCTCTTTCTGTAAATTCCCCCGGGTTAGCGGGTCTAGCACCCCTCGCACAACACAGAGCAATAATTTCATTTAATATTATTGGGTTGCCATGACACTGAATCTCAATAAGATTTTCTCCAGTATAAGACCTTGGAGCTGCGTAAAGAATCACGATAACCTCATCCAGAACCTGATTGTTTCGGTCTCTGATATTACACAGGGCTGGCGCTCTATCCTTAAGTTCTTTACCGGTAACAATTTGCGCGACTTCAATAGCATATTGGCCAGAGACACGTATAACACCAATCCCAGCCCTTCCACTTGGTGTCGATATAGCTGCAATTGTGTCATTTAACATTTGATTCTATTTCTTTTCTAACTGTTGGGTAATTCTCCACTGTTGTAAGATAGATAAGACATTATTTGCCAACCAATATAAAACCAGACCAGAGGGAAAAAAAGCAAAAAAAGCCGTAAACATGATTGGCAAAAATTGCATTACTTTTGCTTGGATAGGATCAACAGGAGGAGGGTTTAGTTTTTGCTGGATCCACATACTAAGACCCATCAAGACAGGTAATACGAAAAATGGGTCTTTCGAGGATAAATCATTTATCCATCCTACAAAAGGTGCTTGGCGCATCTCAACACTTTCCAATAAAACCCAATATAAAGCAATAAACACAGGTATTTGTACTAATATTGGAAAACAGCCTCCTAAAGGATTTATTTTTTCATCCTTATATAATTTCATCATTGCTTGGTTCATTTGTGTTTTATCGGTTGAATATCGTTCCTTAATTGCCATCATTTTAGGTTGGACTGTTTTTAATTTTGCCATCGACCTGTAGCCCGCAGCTGATAATGGATAAAATATTAATTTAATAAAGATTGTAAGTATTATGATTGCCCAGCCCCAATTTCTCACGATTTCATAAATGAAGCTTAAGGTTATAAATAAAGGCTTTGATAGGAACCATAGAATTCCATAATCCACAGTTAAATCAAGACCAGGAGCAATTTTTTGCATTACTGGTTGAGTTTTTGGACCAACATAAAAAGAACTTTGTAATTTAATTGATTTGTTAGGTTCAATATTATAACCGTCGCTTACTAGGCCCACAGTATACTCATTAGTGCCGGGAAAAGTTTTAGAATAATAGCTATAATTTAGTGATGGTGGTGGAACTAATGCAGCTACAAAATAATGCTGCATATTTCCAATCCAACTATTATAATTCTTTTCTTTGATAGGCTGGTCAATTAGGTCATCAAAATCATATTTTTCGTAACGATTATCCGGTGTTGAGAACACCGCTCCGGCATAGGTATAAATTAAACCGTTTCTAGAAGAAATAACTTTGCGCTTTAATTGTTCATAGTTATGAACGGCTATTGCTGATGAGGAATTATTTTTGATCAAATATTCCACGTTAATTAAATATTTATCCGCTTCGATTTTATATGTTTTTTTTACTGAGATATTGTTTTTTGAATGTTTAAACACAGCAGTCAAAAAACCTTTATCTTTAGTGTTTTCAAATCCTAAAAACTCTAAGTCATATTGAGAGTTGTGGTTGGGCAGATTTTCATCCCCCGCCAATCCATTTTGGTATGCAAAAAAATTTAAGTTGGAAGTGTTGAGCATTTCAACATAATCATTTGGACGGTTAATTGAAATTGGATAATCTTTTAATAATAGTTCAGTGATCAAACCTCCTTTAGTGTTAAACCCTAGATCAAATACATCTGTTTCTATCCGCGTTAATTCTGTTGGTTCATTAAGGACGTTACTCGCCGGAACATTTTTGTTTGCACTAATTGGTGGCTTAGGAACATCGATATCACTATCGTTACTGGGCAAAACATTATTATCGAAAGAATTAGGCTGTGTTATAGGGTCTGATTTTATTTGAGAGTTATATTTATCTTCCCAAGCCTGCCATAACAGCAAGCCTAAAAAGATTAAAGTAATCATTAGAAAAGGTCTAATTCGTTCCATTTATATTCCTTAAAAAGTTAGAATAATTTCTTTACAAATTATTAGATGGGATTTCATTTAACACTGTCATTAGAGAGGCTCTAATTTTTTGATTAGAGTATGAAAGCAAACGATGTTTACAAATTATTACATAGTCAAAAACCGGAATAGCATTAATTTGATCTCTAAAAACCTCTCTCAATAATCTTTTAACGCGATTTCTTTCCACCGCTCCAGAAATTTCTTTTTTAGGAACTCGAATAGCTAATCGTGGAAACATGACTTCGTTAATGTTCCAAAATATTTTAAAATCGGTTGCATTCAGCATTGTTCCGTTGGCAAATATGTTGTTAAAGCAAACTTGATTGCAAATTCTATGTTTTGAAGAAAACCCCATGAATTATAAGTTAATCTGCAGCTAAAACATGGCGACCCTTTGCTCGTCGGGCTTTAATTATCCTGCGACCAGCTTTAGTTTTCATCCTAGCTCTGAACCCGTGTTTCTTTGAACGTTTGAGTCTGTTTGGTTGAAAAGTTCTCTTCATATCTATTCACCAATTTAAGTGTTTTATGTTAGTGTTATATTTGCATTAATTAAGGGTCGAGATACTATTATCTTTTCCTCGGTTTAGCAATATTTTCGCAACACGTATACTAATTTCCGATGTTGTTATCATAATATTTTGCAGAGACCCTGTCACTTTTATAAAGAGATAACTATTGAAAAAATCTAAAAATTGGGAAGACTGTCTTAAAGACCTAAAAAACGAATTATCCCCAAAAGAATACAATACTTGGATAAAACCTCTACAGTACGAGGAATCAGAGAATGATATCAAGGTTTTAGCGCCAAATAGCTTCGTTTTTGATATATTACTTGAGAAATATGCTGACATTGTTACAAAAGTAATTAAGAATTACTTCGATGAAGGTTTTGAGATTTCTTTTGAAATTGGAAGCAACCGAATTACTGATAGTTCTAACAAAGTTAAAAGAGATAGATCTCCTCAATTTAGAAAATCAGGCCTGCAAGACTTTACGTTTGAGTCGTTCGTAGGGGGTAAATCTAATCAAATAGCTAGAGCTGCGGCGATTCAGGTTTCAGAAAGCCCTGGTAAAACTTATAACCCTTTGTTTATATCGGGAGGGGTTGGGTTAGGTAAAACTCATTTAATGCACGCTGTGGGAAATCTAATTACTAAATTTAACTCAAATTCTCGAGTGGTTTACGTTCATTCAGAGGCGTTTGTTCAAGATATGGTAAAAGCACTACAACATAATAAGATCAATGATTTTAAAAAATTTTACCGGTCAGTAGATGCCTTATTAATTGATGATATTCAGTTCTTTGGAGGCAAAGAAAGATCTCAAGAAGAGTTCTTTCATACATTTAACAACTTATTAGAAAGCAAACACCAAATTGTTTTGACTTGCGACAGTTATCCTAAAGAAGTTACGGGAGTAGAAGAAAGGTTAAAATCTAGGTTTGGATGGGGATTAAGTGTAAATATAGAACCCCCAGAATTAGAAACTCGAGTTGCAATTTTGATGTCAAAAGCGCAACTTATGGGGATAAATTTGCCTGACGAAGTTGCGTTTCTTATCGGTAAAAGATTTAGAGCCAATGTGAGAGAACTGGAAGGTGCATTGCATAGAGTTGTGGCAAACTCAAATTTTACCGGACATCCAATTACTTTGGATTTCGCCAAGGAAGCACTCAAAGATTTGCTAGCCCTTCAGGACAAAACCATTACCCTACAAAATATTCAAAAAACGGTCGCTGAATATTATAAAATCAGAGTCGCTGATATTTTATCCAAACGACGAAATAGGTCGATAGCAAGACCAAGACAAGTAGCAATGGCTCTATCGAAAGAATTAACCACCCATTCTCTTCCTGAAATTGGCGATGCATTTGGGGGTAGAGACCATACTACAGTCATTCATGCTTGTCGTAAAATTTCAGAGTTAAAAATTACAGATGCAAAAGTTCAAGAAGATTACTCCAACTTAGATCGAATTTTATCAAGTTAATTTGTTGATAACCTATTTATAACCCGAAAACAAAAAAATTAGCATGTTTTTATACAGGCTTTTCAATAACCTATCCACAATAAAGAAACAATGTTATTTTTTTATTGTTAACGCTAAAATCATGATTTACAATTATTTTTTGACTTATCCACTAATCCACAGAACTAATAAATATAATGAATATTAATATAAAAAGAGAATTATTATTACCAGCTTTACAAAGAGCAAACGGAGTTATAGAGAAACGACAATCGATCCCCATTTTGTCTAATGTTTTATTTCAGTGCGATGCTCAACAATTAATAGTTACTGCTACTGACACCGAAGTAGAAGTTAATACGACAATGTCACTAGGTACACAGGAACAAGTTAAAGCGGCTATTCCAGCTCGAAAATTATTTGATATTTGTAAAGAGCTTCCCGAAAACTCTGATATAAAAATTGAATTGAGTGCCAACAAAGCAAAAATAAAATCTGGTCGTAGTCGTTTTACTTTGGCTCTTAGTTCTGGGCAAGAGTTTCCAAAAATCGGAGATTTTGACAATCTTTGTGAATTTAAAATGGATGTGGGTTTATTAAAAAACCTCATTGATAAGACTGAATTTGCAATGGCCTTGCAAGATGTCAGGCATTATTTGAATGGACTTTTGCTTGAGGTTCAGGGGGATTTGATTAGGGCAGTTGCCACAGACGGACATAGACTCGCACTGGCGGAAGAAAGTATTAAGGTTGAGTCAGATGCGTTGGTTCAGTCTATTATCCCAAGAAAAGGGGTTGTTGAAATAAATCGGTTATTAACCGCGTTTGACAAGAATACTAAAGCCGAGTTGCGATTGGGGACCAATCATTTGAAAATAATGATATCAGATGAGGTTTCATTAACTACAAAACTGCTTGAAGGAGCATTTCCCAACTATAAAAAAGTAATCCCTTCGCAAACGGCAACCCCTCTTTATATCGATAAAGAAGTGCTTCGTGGTGGTTTGAACAGAGCTGCTGTTTTAGCTTCTGATAGAAATCCATTGGTTAAAATGAACATTACGAAAGAATTAGTCATGGTAACAGGAACTAACCATGAGCAAGAAGAAGCAGTCGAGGAGCTAGAGGCAGAATATGCCGGTGAGCCTATTGAAGTCGGGTTTAATGCATCTTATTTACAAGACATATTGCAAGTCATTCCGGGAGATAATATTAGAATTGATTTGCAGGGCGCAGATGTTAGTTGTTTGGTGTCTACGCCAAATAATGAGGATCTAACGTTTGTCGTTATGCCAATGAGGATATAGTTTTTTTAGGAGATAACTACATTTATATGCATTTGTGTGATTTTAGTATCATTAATTTAAGGTGTATAAGTCACGCATCAGTTGAACTACACAAGAATATAAATCTGATAGTTGGAAAAAACGGGTCGGGCAAAACTTCTTTTTTAGAAGGTATATATTTGTTAGCAACAGGAAAAAACTTCAGCGCTGCTAAAAGGCTCGATTTGATAAGGGATGGCAGCTTAAGCTTGGGGTTGGCTGGACTCTTTGTTGGTGATGGCGGATTAGAGTCGAAAATTAAACTAGAAAAAAGCTCATCGAAAACAAGCTATACTTTTCAAGGTCAGAGCGTAAAAAAGACGTCCGAAGTAGCTGCTAAGATTCCTGTATTGGTTGGGAATTCCAGGGCAGCAGATTTACTAACCAATTCCCCCAAGGCTCGTAGAGATCTATTAGACAGGACCGCGTTTCACGTGGAACCAAATTTTTTGGTTGTTTGGCAAGAACTCAGAAAGGCCCTCGGCCATAGAAACAATATTTTGAAATCAGGTCGTTCATCAAGCGAGATTAATTATTGGGATAAAATAGTTAGTGAGAGGAGCCATGAGATGGACCTTTGCCGAAAGCAAATCGTTGATAAATTAAATAATCATTTAAGAAGTAGTAGTTTGAGTGAGGATTTGGGAGGTGTGTGGTTTGATTACCGTAGAGGATGGGGTGATGGTTTGAGTCTATCAGAACATTTAAAAAGCAATAGAGAATCAGAGTTTAGAATAGGGTATACTTTATACGGAGCTCATAGAGCAGACCTGCGTATGAGGGTTGCCGGTAAGTCTGGGGCCAAGCGTCTTTCAAAGGGCCAGTTAAAAGTTGCTGCGTTCGAATTGATAATAGCGTTACACGAGTATATAAGTGAAAATGGATCCACTGATCCAATTCTTTTAATAGATGATCTAAGTGCAGAGCTGGATAGTGGAAAAAGAAGGTATCTAATTGATAAAATATTAAAGTTGAGTGGGCAGAAAATCATGAGCAGTATTCAGCCCGATATGGTTGAGCTTTTTGATGAGAGGAGGTACAAGGTGTTTCACGTGGAACAAGGCAATATAACGTAAAGAAGGTAAATGTTAATGAGCTATGATTCTAAAAGCATAAAAGTCTTAAAAGGTCTGGATGCAGTAAAAAAAAGGCCTGGCATGTACATTGGGGATACAGATGATGGCACCGGTTTGCATCACATGGTTTTTGAGGTTGTCGATAATTCAGTTGACGAGTCCTTGGCCGGTTTTTGTAATTCAATTTTAGTTGAAGTCTTTCCCGACAATTCAGTTGCAGTTTCCGATGATGGGAGAGGTATCCCAGTTGACCTCCACGAAGAGGAAAAGGTATCTGCTGCGGAAGTGATAATGACTACTCTTCATGCTGGTGGAAAGTTTGATGATAATACTTACAAAGTAGCTGGAGGTTTGCACGGTGTGGGCGTTTCCGTGGTAAATGCCCTGTCGGAGAAGTTAGAATTAGAAATTTGTCGGGATGGCCAAGTCTGGCAGCAAAGGTATCTCGATGGGGTGCCTCAAGCACCTATTGAAGTTGTAGCAGATACTGATAAAAGCGGCACAAAGATACGTTTTTCGCCTAGTCCATCTACATTCTCAAACAGAAAATTTAATATTGATTTGTTAGCGAAAAGGTTAAGAGAATTAGCCTTTTTAAATTCAGGCTTGTCTATAACTCTAGTTGATATAAGCAATAACTCCAGTCAAGAGTTTAGTTACTCAGGCGGCATTTCATCCTATGTAGAACATTTAAATAAAACAAAAACTCCGTTGCACCAAGAAATAATTAGCCTGACTTCTTCTAAATCAAATATAGAAGTTCAGTTATCCCTTCAATGGACTGACTCCTACCATGAAACTTGTTTCTGTTATACAAATAATATTCCGCAAAGAGATGGAGGGTCGCACCTTTCGGGATTTCGCTCTGGGTTAACCAGAACTTTCAACCAGTTTGTTGAAAAACAATTGTCCACCATTAAATCAAAACCAAATATAACAGGGGATGATATCCGAGAAGGACTAACTTCGATCGTTAGCGTTAAAGTACCAGATCCTAAATTTTCTTCGCAAACCAAGGATAAACTGGTTTCTAGCGAAGTGAAGCCTGTTGTGGAGCAAATAGTATCCGAAAAACTTGAAAGCTTCTTGCTTGAAAAACCTGCTGTTGCAAAGACGATAGTTAATAAAACTATCGAAGCTGCCAGAGCTAGGGAAGCTGCTAGAAAAGCAAGGGAGTTAACTAGAAGAAAGTCAGCGCTGGATGTCGCTGGTTTACCTGGTAAGCTCGCTGATTGCCAAGAAAAAGATCCGGCGGCGTCAGAATTGTTTATCGTCGAGGGTGATTCAGCTGGTGGCTCTGCGAAACAGGGGAGAAATAGAAAGTTTCAGGCAATCCTACCATTAAAAGGTAAAATATTAAATGTCGAGAAAGCACGCCCCGATAGAATTCTTTCGTCGCAAGAAGTAGCTAGTTTAGTCACGGCCTTGGGGTGTGGAATTAAGAGTGAATATGATCGCAACTCTTTACGATATCACCGTATAATCATTATGACGGATGCTGATGTAGACGGTTCACATATAAGAACCTTATTACTCACTTTTTTTTATAGGGAGATGTTTGATTTAGTTCGGTCGAGTCACATCTACATAGCCCAACCACCTTTATACAAAGTTAAGAGGGGTAAAGTCGAGAAATACATCGCTAGCGAAGACCAGTTGCGGGAATTCTATCTTGATTCTGCGATGGCAAACTTAGAGATTTTTGTCGAACAAAAAAAACTTGAAGGGCAGCATCTGGTAGAAATAAGTGCTCAATACCTAGAGTACGACAATTCCAGGATGGTGTTAGAAGAAGAGTATCCTGATTTCCTTCTTGATACGCTAATGGAAATAAATCTTCCATCTTCGAATTATACAAAGGAGTCAATAGAAGACGTTTTTAAACAGGTGATTCTTAAACTTGAAGAAATTAAACCAGTAAATATCAAGCAACATAACATAAAAGGCCAGGGAGACCTCGACCTTACACTGGAAGTTGTGTATGAACAGAATGGCGTGATTGGGAAAATAATATTAGGTTCAAATTTATTTTTAACAGATGACTTTGATAGCTATAAAAGGTTGTTCGGTAAATTATTTTCAAAGTGCGTCGTGGAAGTAATTTTTAAACAAGACATTTCAAAAGGTTTCGATAGTGTTGGCGCTGCGTTGGCACATTGCGTGTATGATTCTAAAAAAGGTTCTACATTACAACGCTATAAAGGTCTAGGAGAAATGAATCCTGAGCAGTTATGGGAAACAACAATGAATCCTGAAACAAGAAATTTACTTCAAGTCGATATTAAAGATGAAGAGAAAGCAACAATGATTTTTTCAACGCTTATGGGAGATCAGGTAGAACCCAGGCGAGATTTTATCCAGCAAAACGCGTTGAATGCAACGAATGTAGATATCTAGTTTTAAACATTGTAAACTTTATTTTTATATTTTTGTTTACCATTATAATGTTAACTGATATCGATAAAGAAACTAATATTGAACAAATAGGGGCAAATAACCCATATACGCCTACACTCGAGTTAATTAAGGGGCTATATAATCTACCTTTCAATGATCTCGTCTTCAAAGCGCGTTTGATTCATATCGAAAATTTTAACCCTAACAGTGTGCAATTGAGCACATTAGTTAATATAAAAAGTGGAGCGTGTCCAGAAGATTGCTCCTATTGTCCCCAGAGCATCCGTTATAAAACAGATGTTTCTACTACCGCTTTAATGAGTGTGGAAGACATATTAGATAAGGCTAAACAAGCTAAACAGTCTGGCGCGAGTCGATTTTGCATGGGGGCTGCATGGAGATCACCTAAAACTAAAGATCTCAAACAATTATTGCCTGTCCTGAAGGGAATTAAAGAGTTGGGGCTTGAGACTTGCATGACTTTAGGCATGTTGACTCCATCGCAGGCATGTGAATTAAAAGAAGCAGGATTAGACTATTATAATCATAATTTAGATACCTCAGAGAATTTTTACTCTAAAATCATCTCCACTAGAACCTTTGACCAAAGATTAGATACTATAAAAAATGTTCAAAAAAGCGGCATAAAAGTATGTTGCGGTGGCATTTTAGGTCTCGGCGAATCAGAGTGTGATCGTTTTGAATTGTTGCATGTTCTAGCCAATATGGAGCCACAACCAGAGTCTGTTCCAATCAATACATTGGTGAAAGTCAAAGGAACGCCACTCTACGATGAAAAAGATGTCGACCCAATCGATTTGGTCAAATTGATAGCTACTGCGAGAATTGTCATGCCTAAAACTTATATTAGACTATCGGCAGGAAGGTCCGAAATGTCAGATGAATTACAAGCGCTTTGTTTTTTTTCTGGTGCTAATTCAATTTTCTACGGAGAGGAGCTGTTAACAACAGAAAATCCTGAAATTAATAAAGATAAGTTACTCATGGCAAAACTTGGACTAACATCTGAGTGAGGTAAGCATATTAATCATTGGGCATCTTTTTTAAATACGGGTTTGAGCGAAAAGAAAAAAAAACATCAATTTCGTCAGCTTGAGACTAGTTGTATAACTCAAAGACCCCTCATCAAGATTGGTTCAGACCGGTTAATCAATTTTTCTAGTAATGATTATCTGGGAATGGCGATGAATCCCAAAGTAGTAGCTTCGGTAAGAAATGAACTTGATCATTCAGGTTTTGGTTCTGGTAGCGCTGCTTTGTTGGGTGGGAGGTGTAGTGCCCACTTACATTTAGAGACCAAACTTTCTACCTTACTGGGTTTTGAATCAGCATTAATTTTCTCATCAGGCTATTTGGCGAATTTAGGTGCGCTGGGATCTTTGCTTACAAAAAAAGACATAGTTTACCACGATAGGTTAAACCATGCTTCTTTAATTGATGGTGTTTTATCTGCTGGTTGCAAACACAAAAGATATCCCCATCTTGTTTATCCTAAATTAGAGCTGACTTCGCCAGCTGAAAAAATAGCTATCGTAACAGAAAGTGTATTTAGTATGGATGGCGGCCTAGCAGACATTAATATTCTCGAATCGTTTTCTCGCGATAAACAAGTCTTACTTTACATTGATGACGCTCATGGATTTGGCGTTGTTAATAATGGACTCGGAGCAGCTGGTGGTATGAATGCTAAGCCCCGCCCAGATAATTTAATAATTATGATTACTCTAGGTAAAGCACTAGGTTCATTTGGTGGGGTTATTTTATCATCGGGAAGAGTAAGAGAATATCTAGTCAATTATTGCCGAACCTTTATTTATGATACTGCTATTCCTCCGGTTGCAGCCGCAGCAGCGAGTCAGGCCATAGAAATATTAATAAGTGACGATAGGCCCTACCTTCAGCTCCAAAACAATATTAAGTATTTTAAATTGCTCGCAAGACAAGCTGGGCTGGATATAAAAGAAAGCAACTCCCCTATTCAGCCGATTATTTTTAGTTCAGAGCAATCGGCGATAAAAAAAGAAAGACAACTGAAAACGAATGGTTTCTATGTGAAGGCAATTAGACCGCCTACAGTTCCTATTGGCACGTCACGGTTGAGAATCGTAATTAGTGCACTTCATACCGCTACTCAACTTGAAAAATTAGTCGAGTTTTTGTGTTTGGAGACCGGATGATGAAAAATGATCAACCCTCTTTAGATAAAGAACGAGTTCGCGCAACCTTCAACAAAGCGGCATCGCGATATGAAAACTTTGATTTTTTGCAAAGAGAAGTGGCAAATAGGCTACTCCAAAGATTAGATGCGAATACTAATGATGCAAAAATGATTCTAGAACTTGGCTGTGGTACTGGTCGAATGATACCGTCATTACAGAGAAAATTTGCAAAAAGCAGGCTTTTTTGTATTGATATAGCTGAGGCTATGTTGATAGTGGCAAAAAAAGCCCATTCGTCTATGTTTAAAAAAAAGAAATTTTTTATTTGTGCTGATGCAGAAAGTTTGCCCTTTGAACAAAGCTCAATCGATATAATTTATTCAAATTTATCAATACAATGGTGTCCAGAGCCACTGAAAGTTTTTTCAAATGTAAATAGCATTCTGAATGATTCAGGAGGATTATTTGTTTTTAGCACATTGGGACCCAATACATTAAGAGAGCTGAGAGAGTCATTTGAAGGTTACTCGAGTTTTTCTCATACAACCCAATTTTTAGATATGCACCAAATTGGGGATTACCTCGCAAATGTTGGAATGCGAGATGTTGTAATTGAGCGCGAAACTTTGACCGTAAATTATGAAGAACCGTTAAAATTAATGAAAGATTTGAAAGGATTAGGGGCTACTAATGCATCGTCCGCAAGAAATAAAAATTTAACCGGGCCAGATACTATTAGAAAAGTTATTGCGTCTTACAATAAAAAAAAGGTTGACGGAAAAATTCCAGCAACTTATGAAGTAATATATGGGCGCGCCTCAGGTTCTGATCGTAATTTCAAAAATAAAGAAGAACAGAAAGTAATAACTTGGAGAAAAACTTGACAATAAGTTTGTTTGTGACAGGTACAGATACAGGTTGTGGAAAAACCTTTGTTTGTTGTGAAATATTACATCACTTGGGATCCGCAGGGCTCGATGTTGTTGGGCTCAAACCAATTGCGTCCGGTGCTGAATTGAAAAATGGCTGTTTACAAAATGATGATGTAAATTTGCTTCACAAAAATTCAAACATTGATATAAAAGAGCATGACGTCTGTCGTTATATGTTCCCAGAGCCATGTTCACCGCACATTGCCTCATCGATCAATAATACAGAGATTGACATAGATGAAATTTGCAAATTCGTTAATGATTTTAAAAATAAATCTGACTTGGTTATAGTAGAAGGAATCGGTGGCTGGCATGTTCCTATAAATTCAAAAGAAATGGTCTGCGATCTTGCAGTGAAACTTGATATCCCCGTGGTATTGGTTATTTCAAACAAGCTTGGATGTTTAAATCATGCCTCTTTGACTCTCGAGGCAATTTTAAAGTCGGGGGTTCAGCTTTTTGGTTGGGTGTTGAATAGACTCACGAATGACGTAGTCGCTGCCGGAGCTGTCGAATCGAGTCTGGAAAAGATTATGGGATCTGCCCCTGTGCTAACGATCGACTTTGATCACCAAAGTGCCGACCCCGTGCAATTTGAAGTACTAAAAAAATTAGTTTGGAGCAACTCCCTTGATTAATACATTATCAGAATCCCCTATCGAGTGGGAGCTTAGGCCAACAATGTCTCTGAGTTGGGGTAATTGCAAAATCTTAATATATTTTGTTGCCATGGTCGGCCTTTTAATTGGCCTGATAGGGCTAATGCTTGGCTACCCTTTAATTCTTCCTTTCTGTGGTATCGAGGTACTCGCATTTACAGCTGCTTTTTATCTTGTTCAGTTGAAAGGTAAGACTCGTGAGGTAATTAAGTTTGAGGGAGATATAATTGTTATCGAACAGTATACAAGAGGTAAAACGTCTTGTTTGAAAGCAAATAAAAGATGGGTGCTGGTTAGACTGCAACGGCCGAAAACTCCCTTAGAAGTTCTTAGGCTATATGTTTTTTATTCGGGTAAAAGTATTGAGCTTGGAAGCTTTTTGAATGAAAGTGAAAAATCGAAATTCGCTAATCTACTTAAGAATGCTTTGTCGTGAAATTTTTTTACCATAAGCTCAGTTTAATGGTAATATATAGCTTCTTTTCGCAGTAGCTACGTATATAACATTACGTGACATTGGAAACACAAAAATTTATTCGGGTCGGGGGTTAAGGAGAGCCGGCTGTTTATAATCAGTTTTTTGGAACAAATAAAGATGATACTAATTAAAAAGCTAATTATTACTTGTATAACCATACTCCCAACTTTTATTTTGGCATCTGAGGTTGAGAACGTTAATGATAATAAATGGGGCTTAAACCTTCCCAAGGGAGTCACTCCGTTTAGTCAAGACATATATGACCTTCATATGATTGTTTTGATCATAGTGACCATAATAGGCGTTGGTGTCTTTGGCGCTATGTTCTACGCTATGTATGCTTTTAGAAAATCTAAAGGCGCCCAAGCAGAAGCTTGGCATGAGAATCATGTGGTTGAAGCCATTTGGACGGTAATACCCCTATTTATATTGGTCGGAATTGCAGTTCCGGCTACTGAAGCTTTAATTAAAATGGAAGACGTTTCTGGCTCAGAGATGACCGTTAAAGTTACAGGTTATCAGTGGATGTGGCAATATGATTATGTGGATAGCGGGGTATCGATGTACAGTAAAATTGCTGAATCAAGTAATTTTGCACGGCAAAGAGGTTCCGGTATCGACCCATCGAGCGTGGATAACTACTTACTGGAAGTAGATCAAGTCGTGGTGCTTCCGGTTGACACTAAAATTAGGTTCTTAACTACTGCAGCCGATGTTATCCATGCATGGTGGGTGCCTGCATTAGGCTGGAAGAGAGACGCTATCCCCGGCTTTATAAATGAGTCATGGGCCAAGATTGAAAAGACGGGGACATACAGAGGACAATGCGCGGAGTTATGCGGTAAAGATCATGGTTTTATGCCAATCGTTATTAAGGTTGTTGAAAAGGATGAGTTTGATAGTTGGGTAGCCCAAAAACTAGATGACACCGAAACTCCAAATCTCGCAAAAAATTAATATAAAATCAGAATAATTAAAACTTTAAATAAGAGGATATAAATTAAATGGCTGACTCGATGAATATAGATTCCGATCATCATGAGCATCACGCTCCATCAGGATGGGCGCGATGGCTGACAACTACGAATCATAAAGATATAGGGTCTATGTATCTGATCTTTTCTTTAGTCATGTTTTTCATAGGCGGTGCAATGGCGATGATAATCAGGCTGGAGCTATTTCAACCTGGACTTCAGTTCGTAGATCCTCAATTCTACAACTCAATGGTAACCATGCACGCTTTGATTATGATATTTGGAGTTGTGATGCCAGCTTGGACTGGGTTTGCTAACTGGTTAATACCGATGATGATTGGTGCGCCAGATATGGCACTACCTAGACTAAATAATTGGAGTTTTTGGATACTACCTTTCGCCTTTTCATTATTATTACTTACGCTGTTTATACCCGGAGGTGCTCCTGCGGGTGGTTGGACAATGTATCCTCCGTTGGTCTTGCAAACAGGGGCTGCTTTTCCTTTTTTAATTTTTGCTGTTCACTTTTTAGGAGCATCGTCTATAGGGGGAGCTATCAACGTACTTGCAACTGTTTTTAATATGAGGGCACCAGGTATGACCTTATTAAAGTTGCCTCTATTCGTCTGGACTTGGATTATTACAGGGTTTCTTCTAATAGCATCCTTGCCGGTGTTAGCGGGTGCAGTGACGATGCTGTTAACTGATAAATACTTTGGAACTTCTTTCTTTAGTGCCGCTGGTGGCGGCGATCCAGTTATGTTCCAGCACATCTTTTGGTTTTTCGGTCACCCAGAGGTCTATATATTAATATTACCGGCGTTTGGTGTGGTTTCGGCAATTATTCCAACTTTCGCCAGAAAACCTTTATTCGGCTACCAATCGATGGTTTATGCTGTCGCTGCAATTGCTTTCCTATCTTTTATCGTGTGGGCTCACCATATGTTCACAGTTGGGATGCCTCTAGCTGGTGAATTATTTTTCATGTACACGACAATTCTGATTGCTGTTCCTACTGGAGTGAAGGTATTCAACTGGGTCGCTACTATGTGGAAGGGTGCGATGACTTTTGAAACACCTATGTTGTTTGCTTTGGGATTCGTTATCCTGTTCACTATCGGGGGATTCTCCGGACTCATGTTAGGTGTTACTCCGGTCGACTTCCAATATCACGATACCTATTTTGTAGTGGCGCATTTCCATTATGTGTTGGTTACTGGGGCAGTTTATTCTCTGATAGCTGCTACATATTTTTGGCTGCCAAAGTGGACGGGATACATGTACGACGAAACTTTAGGCAAGTGGCATTTTTGGTTATCAACAATCTCAGTAAACATTTTGTTTTTTCCTCAGCACTTTTTGGGCCTTGCTGGAATGCCAAGAAGAATACCAGATTATTCCGTTCAATTCGCTGAATTCAATATGATTTCTAGTATTGGTGGATGGGTTTATGGATTAAGTCAACTTCTTTTCGTTTATATCATAATAAAATGTGTCCGCGGAGGCAAAAAAGCAAGCGATAGAGTATGGGATGGAGCTCACGGTCTGGAGTGGACCTTATCTTCACCGGCACCATATCACAGTTTTGATACCCCTCCAGATCCTTCGACCATTGAGGGAGGGGTTCGATAAAAATATCGGTTTAATTGGAATTTTATCAGATATGACTTCGAGTGATAGAAAGAAGGCCATCAATATTACAGTTGGTATACTGGTTCTGGTTGTTATAGCTGTCTATGTGGTTACTGTCTTATCAAGGTTATAGGTTATGACGGATCGGAAAATTTTAAATCGAAAGGGTGTTAATAGCACTGCAGTTAAATTATTGGTTACTGCCGCTATTATGTTTGGCTTTGGATTTAGCCTTGTTCCACTTTATGATATCTTATGTGAGGTTACTGGGCTGAATGGTAAGACGGGTGTAATTAGTCAGCAACAGGCAAAATCATCCGAAGAACCTCAAGACGATAGGCTGGTAAAGGTCCAGTTCGTGACAAATGTTGCAGTCGGACTACCTTGGAAGTTTAAGGCACTGGAAAAGGAGTTGTTTGTGAGGCCGGGGAAACTCACCTTCACTAATTTTGAAGCCACAAATCTAAGCCAGTCAAGCATCTCTGGTAGCGCAGTTCCGAGCGTTGCACCTTCGGTAGCGTCCAGGTACTTTAATAAAACTGATTGTTTTTGTTTTGTTGTTCAAAATCTCGATCCAAATCAAACGAAGATAATGCCAGTGGCTTTTGTAGTAGATTCAAAAATTCCTGATACTGTCGATGTAGTCACACTTTCTTATACATTTTTTAAAACGGAAGAAAAAATTTAAAGGAGAATAAATGTCGCAAGCATCTAATCCCGACAAGTATTACGTGCCAGAAGGTTCCTGGTGGCCTTTGGTGTCTACAATAGCGTTATTCGTAATTTTTCTTGGTGCCGCTTTGACCTTTAATCTTGGGGCTACCGGCTCTCCAGTTCTAGTTTTTGGCTTTTTGTTACTCTTAGTGGTCTTTGTTGGATGGTTTGGTGTTGTGATAAGAGAGTCAGAGAATGGTTTGTATAACTCTCAGGTAGATATTAGTTTTCGAATGGGAATGTTGTGGTTTATTTTTTCGGAGGTTATGTTTTTTGCGGCTTTTTTTGGGGCTTTATATTACGCCAGAATTTATTCTGTCCCATGGATTGGAGGTGAAGGTGCCGGAGAAGCAACCAATGAATTTTTGTGGCCAGAATTCAAGTCTGCGTGGCCATTGTTAAGTCCTCCTTCAGGGTACGGTTTTACCGAATTTAAAGAGACGATCGGGGCTTGGGGAGTTCCGTTTTGGAACACAATGATCCTTCTTACTAGTGGAGGTACTGTGACATGGGCACACTGGGGTTTGATTAAAGAAGACCGAAGGCAGCTTATTATTGGTCTCTCGTTAACGGTTTTACTAGGGATTATCTTTGTTTTAATGCAAGCAGAAGAATATATGCATGCTTACGGGGATCTCGGTTTAACGTTAAATTCAGGGATATACGGTGCAACTTTTTTTATGCTAACTGGGTTTCACGGATTTCACGTTTCGATGGGTACTATTATGTTGGCGGTAATTCTTTTCAGAGCGATGAAAGGACACTTTACACCAAAAAATCACTTTGCCTTTGAAGCGGTAGCTTGGTATTGGCATTTTGTAGACGTTGTTTGGATAGGGCTATTCATTTTCGTTTACTGGATTTAATGCTAATCCTAATCAGCGTTCCATTGGACCGATCAGGCCGAGAAGGTAAAAGACCGCAATAATCGCTAATAAAGTAAATGATAATATTACGCGGACAGTCAAAGCTCTAACCGTTTTAGAGGAATTACGTTTTCCACCTTCTTTCATTAAGTTCAAAAATCCAAAAATCAAAGCTACTATTATTGATACAAATACTAATATGATTATCGACTTATAAATTGACAATTTTATTCCTCAATTTTATTAATGAAGCCTTAAATAATAATGATTAAATTAAGACTAGTTATTTTATATTCTCTTTCTCTTCTGACTGCTGTAAGTGTGTTGGTTAGTTTAGGTTTTTGGCAAATTGATCGTGGGCGTCAAAAAGAGTTAATCATTAACTCTTATCTTAACAGGGATAGCGTTTCACCTGAATCACTTATTGAAGTGTTTAAAGATCAGAACTCAAGTTGGAAAAAAATTTATGTTGAAGGGAAGTTTGTTACACCGCATATTTTTCTGGATAACTCAATAAACGAAAGACAATTTGGATATCAATTAATTACGCCTTTTGTTTATGGAAATAATACTATCCTAGTGCTTCGCGGGTGGGTAAAGGGATCGGTTAACAGATCAATACTACCAAATGTGAAAACTTCTTATGATGAAAAAAAAATTACCGGTTATTTAAACGAACCACCTTATAGTGGGATTTCAGGAATGTTTGACAAGAGTACGATTGAAGTATTTGCAAAAGATAAGATCAGGATTCAAAAACTAGATCGTATAAGACTTGAAAATGTACTAGATAGAAAATTGGATAGCCGTGTATTTTATTTGCATTCGGATGAACCTGATGCATATCTAGTAAAAAATGATAAGTTTACAAAGCAACATAAGCATTTTGCTTATGCCACACAATGGTTCTGTATGGCTTTAGTTTTGCTGGTTATAGGAGTAATTAACATATGGAAAAAGGCTGCTAATGGATCAAAACAAACCTTCAAAACATAAAAGGCTCATGTTGACTTTTCTAGTCGCGATATTTGTATTACCTATTATTATTGCGAAGGTCCTTATAGATACTGGAATGGCTCGTGATCTAGCAACTGAGCAATACGGTACTATTATTGAGCCTGCCGTTGATTTAAACGCTAGTGAGAGTTTAAAACCATTGACAAAAAACGGATTGGCTCCAAGCGAATGGATAAGCTTCTATTTCGAACCAGGCGGCTGTCAAGAAGAGTGCCAAAATGAAATATCTGCTTTACAAGATGTCAAGAAAGTACTTGGCAAAGACAGTGACAGATTAAAGATTGGTCTTTTTACTTCAAAATTTAATTCTACATTGGAATTGGGACAATTGGTTACTTTGGTAGGAGGTAGAAGTGAGCTTGAAGAGTTGAAGAAAATCTTGTCTGAAAACATTGAATTATCCAAGAATCATGATACCTCGAGAGGGGTAGTCGTGATTGATTGGAGGGGATATATGATGCTTTACTACCCTGAGGTAGACCAATATGGCTTCAAAAAAGACATATCAAAATTATTAAGGGGTT
Organism: Pseudomonadota bacterium; assembly: GCA_036158955.1. Taxonomy (GTDB): domain Bacteria; phylum Pseudomonadota; class Gammaproteobacteria; genus TMED69. The sequence goes on along the minus strand of JAYYFI010000016.1, from coordinate 37,990 downwards.
CGAGAATTAGATGACCAACGCATCTCTTAGTCGCCTATTTTTAGTATTTCTAGCTTTCGTCGTGATTTTATACGGAGCCTATGTTCGGCTTACAGATGCTGGCCTCGGTTGCCCTGATTGGCCAGGTTGTTATGGTAAGTTAGTGGTTAGTGAACTGGATGATCCAAATTTTAGTTTTGCTCCAGGCACAGATTACGGGAAAGCATACAGGGAAATGGTTCACCGTTATTTAGCCGGTATTTTGGGCCTAGGTATATTTGGTCTATTTATTCATTATTGGGTTAATGAGGGTAAAAGAACTCTATTCTCGTCTGAAACAATTCTCTTGCCGATGGTATTATTTCAGGCGTTTCTGGGGCTACTAACCGTTACAATGTTATTGAAGCCACTAATTGTTACAGGCCATCTAATTGGTGGGTTCATGACGTTAAGTTTATTATGGTGGTCGTTTCTAAGGAATAATTTTGAGTTAGCTCATGAAACATCAACTCCTCCTTACTACCGACCTTTTATAATACTCTGCTTGGCGATTCTCTCCGTTCAAATATTTTTAGGGGGTTGGACAAGTACAAACTATGCAGCTTTGGCTTGCACTGACTTACCTAAATGTCAAGGAGTACTAGTACCTGAACTAAATCTTAAAGAGGCCTTTACTCTATGGAGAGGAGTAGGCCAAAACTTTGAGTACGGCGTTCTAGATTCTGTTAGCAGGACAACAATTCATTTTGTCCATAGATTGTGGGCTGTGATAACAGTTCTAGCCATAATAAGCCTCCTGCTTTATACTCTAATTGCATGCGGGAGAAAGTTTAAAATGATAGCTTTTGGGGTTTTGGGGATCTTAATTGTTCAAGTCGGTTTAGGGGTAACAAATATTTTGGCTAACCTTCCGCTGTACGTCGCTGTCGCTCATAATGGAGTGGCGGCACTCTTACTGTTAGGTCTTTTGACGATGTATTTTATGACCGTAAGAATGAGTAATAAAGAGACTTAAATGATGGTAACTAATGCACTAAGAATAAATAAATCATGCCTTATTAAAGATCTTTTGGAGTTGTGCAAAATTAGAGTGGTGTCGTTGATTGTTCTTACAGCAGTTGTCGGAATGTTTCTAGCTCCCCAGGCAACAATTCAGATTTCAACGGTAATTTTTGCAACCATAGGTATATTCTTAAACGCTGCCTCTGCTGCAGCTTTTAATCATGTGGCTGAATATAGAATTGATGCATTGATGGACAGAACAAGTCAAAGGCCTCTTGCAAGGGGAGAACTAACCAAGAATATCGCTTTGATTTTTGCTTTCTCCTTGTGTTTTTTGGGTTCTTTTTTATTAGTATTTAAGGTAAATGTATTAACAGCAACTCTCACTTTTTGTTCGTTGGTAGGTTACGCGGTCATTTACACTATGTTTTTAAAACATGCCACTCCACAGAATATTGTGATAGGAGGAGCTGCGGGAGCAGCACCCCCCGTGTTAGGCTGGACGGCAATGACGGGTTATATTGACCCAAATTCCTTGATATTATTTTTGATTATATTTGCTTGGACTCCTCCCCATTTTTGGGCCTTGGCAATCGCTAGAAGAAACGAATATAAAAAAGCTAATATTCCGATGCTTCCGATAACACACGGTGTTCCATACACATTACGTCAAATACTTTTATACACGATCTTGTTATTTGGTGTTTCTCTCCTCCCTTATGCCGTTTACATGGCAGGATGGAAATATTTAGTTGGAGCCATTGCTTTAAATAGCTATTTTCTATATCTGGCTGTAAGGTTGCAAATCGAGCCTTCTGATGAATTAGCGATGTCTACATTTAGGTATTCTATCGTTTATCTTGCAGCACTTTTTATTTTGCTGATAGCTGATAAATATCTTGGTTGAGTTTATTAGTGGGAAGCCGATTCGAGATAATCTTTAAGTTTTTTTAAAGCTGATTTTTCGATCTGCCTTACCCTCTCGCAAGAAATACCTAGTTTGTCGCTGAGTAAACTTAATGTCTTTTTATTATTTGTAAGCCACCGATTCACTATAATATATCTTTCGCGACGTTCCAGACGCCAAAGAGCCTTGATTAAACCATTTTTCAACATCATACTTGATTCAGATTCTTGAAGCAGTAGCAGAGGATCACTTCTATCTGCGAATTGTGGTAACTCACTATAGTTGTTTTGCGTAATGGGATCAGTGACGGTGTCGACAGATTTGTCTGGTGCATTCATGCGTTCTTCCATAATGGCAATGTCTTTTTCGTTCACCTCGAGTATGTTAGAGATTCTCTCAATATCTTCGTTTCGGAGTTTTTCCGTCCCTGGTGTTAGCCCTTTTAATTTGAAAAATAGTTTTCTTTGAGCTTTAGTAGTGGCTACCTTTACAATTCGCCAATTTCTAATGACGTATTCATTGATTTCTGCTTTGATCCAATGCATCGCGAAAGTGACTAATCTGACTCCTTTTTCCGGATCAAATCGTTTAACGGCCTTCATTAAGCCTAGGTTGCCTTCTTGAATAAGATCGCTTTCTTGTAGACCGTATCCTTTATATTTTTTTGCAATACTTACAACAAGTCTGAGGTGACTAACGATTAGTTTCCTGGCTGAATCTAAATTTCCAGTGGTTCTAAAGTCCTTGGCTAATGACCGTTCTTCTTTTTCTGTCAGTATGGGAATGGTATAAACAAATCTATTATAGCTCTCCAAGCATCCTATAGGGAACGTTGGAGTGTTGGTCGAGATGGTTTCCATATAAATTTCCTTGTAATATTTTTAGCACTCTTCAGTGCGAGTGCTAATATTAGCACTCTTTTATGAAGAGTGCTACTTTATTTCGATCAAAATCAGTTTTTAGATCATTCTATTACTATTTTTGCTTTTATTTGCTTCGATGCAATGATGGAACCAAGAATAAAGGATAGTGTTGTCATTAAAACTAGGAAGACTAATGGGCTTTCTGAGTAGCCCTCATCACTTAACTTTTGATTTGGCAGAAACAAGTATTCGTTTATAAAGTAATTCGACTTTACCGCTAAAAAAATAGAAGCAGAATACAAACATACCCCTAACAGAATTCCATTAATAACACTACACAAGATAATTGGCCGTCTTATAGTATTTAATGTTAGACCGCTTAAAATTAGCCCCTTAATTTCTGTTGAATACAAAAACAAAACATTCTTGGACGAAACAAATGAAACCAAGGTGCAAAAAATATTGATGATAAAGAGAGTAACAACCATAAACCCAATAGCGACCTTTTCAACTATTCTAGCCCTTGTAATAAGCTGATGGTTTGATTCGGCACTTTTAATGACTTGTCTATTAGACATTAATTCATGATTACTTTTAAAATCCTCCAATACTATATTTGGCGGATATGTTACTTGGGCAGCATATGGAAATACTAAAGCGCTATCAACGCTGTAGATTCCTAATGATTCGAAGAACTGATTTTTCAGTGTTTCGGGAGAAAGTATTTCAACTTTTATTTCCCCTAACTCATTTGCGATTCCAACGAACGATTCTATATCTTTTTTTAATGCATCTGTTTTGAAGATAAAGTAACTGTAGGGACTGGTCTCTTTTTGAACAATATGTAAAATGCTGTTAGAGATAGAAACGAGTGTTACAGGGATTAAAATAACGCAAAATATCGTTATGAGAGACACCGAATTACTCAGTTTAAATTTTCTTAAAAGATAAACTGCAGTGGTCAATGACCACTGTTGCAGTCTGTAAATTTCAAGTAGCCTGCTAATCATAAGAAAATTGCACTAGCTAGGAGACAACTCCCCCCTCCAAAGTGTGAGAAATCGTGCACCCTCTATTCGATGAATTCGAGTAATGTCCGTTACTAATAAGATGGTAGCCCCGGCTTCATTTAGCCCAATCAAAAGCTGATCGATCATTTGTTTCTCTTTTGAGTTAAGATGAAAAAATATATCATTTATTAACAAAACTTTAGGTCTAAGGGCCACAAAACGAGCAATACAGATTCTCTGTCGCACCCCAGTCGATAAATTTTTTGGACTAGCGAACTCAAGATGCTTGATATCCAGTTCTTTTAATGCAGCCCTTGCTCTATGGTTAATTTCATCCTGACTAATGCCCCTAATTCGCAGTGGCAAAGAAACATTATCGAAAACATTGAGACGATCGATCAGTTCGGGGTTTTTTGTAATAAGCGCCATATCTCTCTGGTGGGAAATAAGCCTCTTATTGTTAAAATTTTTAAGAGGTTGTTTATCAATGAGCACCATACCATCGGTACTTTTAATAAGACCGTAGGCTAAATAAAGTAGCAAACTCTTACCAGACTTATCATCGCCTGACACTATATTAAAGGAACCTTCCCTTAAGGTAAGGTTGATGCCATTGAGCGTCGTGTAGCCTGTTCTATTTTTTGCGGAGCAATTTAGAAATTCAATTCTCATTCAAATGAACCTTTTAAAAAGCCTTCCGCGAACACCTCAGCGTCAAAAGGTTTCAAGTCCGTTATCTTCTCACCGTTCCCTATAAAGTAAATAGGCTTTTTTATCGTTTGCGCTATTTCTAGTATAAATCCACCTTTTGCTGATCCATCGAGCTTGGTTATTATTAACCCATCAATCTCTAACTCCTTATTAAACTCTGTAACTTGCCTAATTCCATTTCTACCGGATGTTCCATCAAGTACTAAAATCGTGATTGGATCATTATCGGCTGAGACATTTTGCACAGTACTTTTGATTTTTTTAAGTTCGGCCATTAGGCCGATGTTAGTGTGAAGTCTTCCAGCTGTATCGACTATCAATAAATTAGTGTCACAATTACTGGCTTTTTTGAGTGCCTCGTACACTATGGCTGATGGATCGCTGTGTTTAAAAGACGTAAATACATTTATTCCAAAAGGTTTGAGTAAATTAATCAACTGCTCTCGAGCAGCTGCTCTAAAAGCATCTGCTCCAACTATCATAACTTGTTTGTTTTTTTTCAAATGAATCGCTAGTTTTGAGGTAGTTGTGGTTTTGCCAACTCCATTAGCGCCCACTATCAACACGGTACTGACCCCTTCGTTTGGCAAGGAAAGTTTCCTGTCAATTGATCGGAGAAGTTCAACAATATTTTCTTTAAGGCGGTCAATCGGCTTATATTTTGAATCTGTAATGCTCTCTACCAATGCGCGGCTTGTCTTTGGGCCGACATCGTTTCTGATAAGTAATCTGACTATCTCTTCGACGGCATGGCTGTCCACCGAGTTCTTTTTTTCGAAGTAACTTAATAGATTTTTAATCATCCCAATCACATCATTTTTACGTATGTTATTATATTGTTCCAAAGTTTAATATTTTTGATAACATTTGTCTTAAAAATTTCAAGGTTAATAATGAAGAAGCGAATTTCTGTAAATAAACGAAAAAATCTTAAAACCACAATTAGCATTTTATTAACTTTAGTATTATCTATTTCAGGGTGTGGTGACAGTAGTTCTGGAGTTACTAAAGAGTATCGTTTGAACAATGGATTGAGGTTAATCGTGCAACCAGACAGGCGAAGCCCAGTGGTGATCAATCAAATATGGTACAGGGTTGGATCAGTTTATGAGCCCCCTGGCCTAACTGGTATTTCTCACTTTTTAGAACATCTGATGTTTAAAGGTACTAAGAATTTAAAGGATGGAGAATTTTCAAAAATCGTTGCCTCAGGTGGCGGACGTGAAAATGCCTTCACCTCGTTTGACTATACGGGCTACTATCAGAAGTGGGCCAAAGACAACTTAGAGACGAGCCTTCGACTTGAAGCCGAAAGAATGACAAATTTACTTTTTTCCGATGCTTCAGTCGAAAAAGAAAGACAAGTGGTTTTGGAAGAAAGAACCTTAAGAGTGGATGACTCCCCCAAAGGAATGGCCTATGAAAAGTTACAACAACTCGCCTATGCGGGTACCCCTTATGGAAGTTCAATTATTGGCTCCGTTGAGGATATTTCATCAATTTCAATTGCTGACCTAAAGAATTGGTACTCAAAATATTATCACCCCTCTAATGCGACCATTGTCATTGTTGGAGACGTAGACCCAGATGATACTTTTGCTTTGGTAAAAAAATACTTTAATGCAATACCTCCCGCCAAAGAGATAACAACTTTTATACCTAAAATGGAAATAAAAGATAGACCAGCCCAAAATGATTTTACGATCGTTACGGAAAAAGCTAAAACACCCTACCTAATAATGGGGTACATGGTACCTGGACTTGTGCAGGAAGCAATTGAAGAAAAGGTTGCTGAATGGGAGCCTTATGCTTTAGATGTCCTTGCAACAATTCTCAATGGATATCAGGGCGCAAGGTTAGAATCAAATATCATTAGGAAAAAAGGTTTGGCCACCTCCGCTTCTGCTTCATATTCAATGACAAGATTGTTACCAAGTTTATTTACACTTTCCGCAACGCCTAAAAGCGGCGTGGAATTGGATGAACTAAGAGTCGGCCTAATCGATGAAATAGAAAAAATCAAAAGAGTCCCGCCAGATGAAGCAGAATTAAGTAAAGTAATCGCACAAACCCTTGCCAACTCTGTTTACCAAAAAGATTCAGTTGCTTACCAGGGAATTATATTAGGTAGTTTGGATGCGGTAGGGTTAGATTGGCGTTTGAATGATGGATATTTTAAAAAAATAAATCAAATAACCCCTGATAGAGTTTCCTATGTGGCAAAGAAATATTTAGACGAGGGTTCTGTTACTACCGTTATGCTCAAGCCAAAAGGAAATTAATATGCGTCTAGCACCTTTCATTTTATTTTTACTTTATTCCTGTTCTGTCAGTAGTCTAGAGATAAAATCTTGGAAAACTGACCAAGGCTCAATGGTCATGTACTATAATACACCAGAAATACCGATGGCTGATATCAGATTAGTTTTTTCCGCCGGAAGTACGAGAGACGGAAAAAAATACGGTTTATCTAGGATGGCGAATAAGCTACTTCTAGAAGGTTCAGGCGATTTGAGTTCTAAACAATTTAAAGACAAATTATCTGAAACAGGAGCGCAGTTATATGTTGGTTCCATGAGAGAAATGGCTTTTATAAATATGCGTACTCTAACAGACTTCAAATATTTTGATCCCGCTGTAGACTTGTTGATTAGAGCAGTAAGTTCCCCAGTTTATAGTAAGTCAGAGGTAGATAAAGTAATTGGAGATATGTTGATAGATTTATCACTAAAGGACGAATCTCCGAGTCAGATAGCTCAGGAAGCCATTTGGTCTGAGATATATAAAGGTCATCCTTACTCCAATTATCCAGGAGGAAAGAAATCTTCAATTTCCAGTATTACTCCCTCACAATTGTTGGAATTTCATAGATCCTATTACGTGGCTAAAAACGCAACTATAGCAATTGTCGGAGATCTAACCGAGGTGCAAGCTAAAAATTTAGCGGAAAAGATTTCCTCATCATTGCCGCAAGGTAAAAAGGCACCAAAAATACCGGAATTTAATAGTTTTACTTCTTCAAAAGTACATATTGAAACAAATTCAGACCAGACTCATTTGAGAATCGGATCCTTAGGAATAAGTAGAAATGATAAGGATTATTTTCCTATGATAGTTGGTAATCATATATTAGGTGGAGGCTCTCTTGTCTCATTATTATTTGAGGAGATAAGGAATAAAAGGGGTCTTTCATATTCCGTTTATAGCTATTTTATCCCAACGGAGATTGTGGGACCTTTTGTTTTAGGGTTACAGACCAGTGGCAAGCAACAAAACATAGCACTAGAAGAGTCCATGAGAGTACTTAGGAACTTTATAGAAAAGGGCCCATCGGTCGAATCATTTAATTTGGCCAAGAAAAATCTTATAAGTGGTTTTGTCAATCAAATTGATAGCAATCAGAAATTGATAGGTTATATTTCGATGATTGGATTTTACCAGCTCCCACTTAACTACCTAGATACGTTTTCGAGCAAAGTGGAGGAGGTATCGATCACAGATGTTAGTGATGCATTTCAAAGAAGAATGACAAAAGACTTTACGGTTGTAATGGTGGGCAGAAAGCAATAACTATATAACATGAGAGATAAGGAAATCAGAATAATTAGCGGGACTCTCAAAGGTAGAAGATTGAAGGTGCTCGACCAGCCTGGGGTGAGGCCAACTGGATCCAGAACTCGAGAGACAGTATTTAACTGGTTGCAAAACTTGATTTTCGGTAAAAACTGTCTCGACCTGTTTGCGGGAACCGGAGCCATTGGTTTTGAATGTGTTTCTAGAGGTGCTAATAGTTGCGTGTTTGTTGATAGTAATCCTGTCATTTGTAGGGAAATTAAAGAAAAAAGTAAATTATTCACTTGCTTGAACGTGGAAGTAATTAGGAGTGATGCCATGAAATTTTTGGTGAATAATGATGAGTTATTCGATATAGTTTTCCTAGATCCTCCTTTTGGAACAAACTTGCTGGAAGATTCACTGAAAATTATGGAAAAAAAAACCCTAAAAGATGATTCTTTAATCTATATCGAAGGGGAGAGGGGTTTAAGTTCACCTGAGGGTTGGACGGTATTGAAAAAATCGAATAGTCAAAATGTTGACTTTATGTTATTAGAAAGAGCCAACTAATAAAATGAATTCTCTAAATAATGAAAAGATCGCAATATATCCTGGTACTTTTGACCCAATTACGAATGGCCATGTCGATGTCGTCACGCGTGCCGCGCCGTTATTTGATAAATTGATTTTGGGTATCGCCGAAAGTACCACCAAATCAACGGCTTTTAATTTATCAGAGAGGATTGATTTAGCTGAATCAGTTTTAAAAGGAATATCTAATGTAAAAGTTGCGACATTTAGTGGACTGATGGTTGACTTTGCCCGTGCTAGTAATGCTTCGGTTGTTTTACGTGGTTTAAGAGCAGTCAGTGACTTCGAGTATGAGTTTCAATTGGCTGGGATGAATAGACAGCTTCTTTCAAATGTTGAGACGATGTTTCTGCCAACTTCTGAGAAGTATACTTATATTTCGTCTTCTCTCGTGCGTGAAATTGCCCGCTATAATGGTGAAGTCGGCTCATTCGTTGATCCAATAGTAGAAAAAGCTCTCCAAGATAAGTTTAGCGCCAGATTTGATAATGACTAGGGATGCTTGAAGATGGCCCTCATGATTACAGATGAATGTATAAACTGCGATGTATGCGAGCCAATTTGTCCTAATCAAGCTATTTACGAAAAACCTGACCGTTTCTATATTAACCCTACTTTATGCACCGAATGTGTTGGGCATTTTGATACTCCACAATGCGCGGATATTTGCCCTGTGGCTTGTATTCCAAAAGACCCAGAAATATTAGAGTCTAAAGAAGCTTTGTACGAAAAGTTTTTATCGCTCAATAACCAGAATGATTAAAAAATATTTAATTATAATAACAGTTTTATCATTAGGAAATGTAGGGCTTTGTTATTCTCAGAATCAGGCGGGTGTGGCCTCTGCTCATCCAAAAGCTACAGACGCTGGTCTCAATATATTGAAAATTGGGGGAAATTCGTTTGATGCAGCTATTGCAGTTGCCTCTACTTTGTCGGTGGTTGAACCATTCGGTTCAGGAATCGGAGGTGGTGGTTTCTTTTTATTGTATTTAGCTGACGTAGATAAATACGTTTTTATTGACGCGAGAGAAATGGCACCCGCACTATCAAATGGAGAAATGTTTGACGATGCTAATGGGGATTATTCACGTGTAAAAGCCCTAGATAGCCCGTTGGCCGCTGCGATACCAGGGCTTCCTGCAGCTCTGAGTCATATTGCTAAACGTTATGGAAAATTAGATTTAGATACAACAATGCGCGATTCTATAAGAATCGCTAAAGACGGATTTAAAGTATCGGAGCGTTATAGAAGAATGGCTAGATACAGATTGGAATGTCTCAAAAATAACAAAGAGGCATCAAATATATTTTTGAGTAAATTAGAGGTCCCACCCCTTGACCATTTGATAAAGCAACCTGACCTTGCTAGTACTTTATCTTCAATCTCGAGAGATAGCTCATCCTTTTACTCAGGAAAAATAGCAAAAGAAATGGTAAGAAGCGTGAACAAAAATGGTGGGATTTGGAGTAAAAACGACCTTAAAAATTACGTTATAAAAGAAAGAATACCAATTATTGAATCTATTGGTGGGCTCCGTTTAGTGTCTGCTCCGCCGCCTTCGTCCGGGGGTATCGTTTTAGCCCAATCACTTAAGATTCTAGAAAACTATGAATTATCAAATTTCAAAAAAACTGACAGAGTTCATCTTATAGTAGAAGCTATGAAAAAGGGTTACAAAGATAGAGCTATATATCTTGGTGATCCAGACTTTAATAAAATAGATCAAAAAAAATTGTTGTCCTCGGATTATATTAATAAGTTAAGGCGAGAAATCTCACTCGATGTTGCATCAGCCAGCGAAAATTTGTCAGAACAACGCAGAGCGAAAGGAGAACAGACAACACATTTCTCTATTATAGATGCTGCGGGAAATATTGCGTCTGTAACTCTAAGCATTAACTACCCGTTTGGCTCATGTTTCATCGCTGGTAACACAGGCGTTTTGCTTAATAATGAAATGGATGATTTTTCTGTTGATGCCGGAACACCTAATGCTTATGGATTGCAAGGGCTCAAACCAAATTTTATAGAGCCCGGAAAACGGCCATTATCTAGTATGACTCCGACTATAGTAGAGGACAAACTAAGCAAAGCAATTTTAGGCACCCCAGGTGGAAGTAGGATTATATCAATGGTTTTACTTGCTATACTAGAGTATCGTAAAGGTTTAAAGCCTGATTCTTGGGTTTCCGTACCAAGATATCACCACCAGTTCCTACCTAATATTGTTCAACTCGAAAAAGGTGCTTTCAATTCTAAATTAAAGAGACAGCTATCAAAAAAAGGCCATAAGCTAAAAGAACTGAACCGGTCTTATGGGAATATGCAAGCTATACTTTTGGAGAAAAAAAGTGGAAAAATTTGGGTTGCAAGTGATCCAAGAGGCGAGGGTTCTGCAATACTGTTGGAATAAATTCAGGTTTGACAACGGGAGCAGTAAAAAGACGAACGTTGTCCTATCACTGCTTTCTTTATGACTGTGTGGCAATTCCTACAGCATTTATTTTCTCGTCCGTATACATATAACTTAGTTTTAAAATATCCTGGTTCACCGGTGGGAGAGAAATAATCTTGTAATGTTGTTCCTCCCGCTGTTATAGCTTCGGAAAGAACGTTTCTGATACAAAGCACAAGTTTGTCAAAACGTATTAAGCTGATATTATTGGCTTTGGTTTTTGGATTAATACCAGCTAGAAATAAAGCTTCATTTGCATAGATGTTTCCTACTCCTACGACAATTTTACTGTTCATAATGAAATTCTTAATTGCTGTATGATGACTTTTGCGTCTTTCATATAGATATGTCCCTGTAAAGCTATCGCTAAAAGGTTCCTTACCTAGTTTCGTAATCAGTTTATGATTTAGGGGGTCTGATTCAGTCCAGATAAGGCAACCAAATCTTCTTGGATCATTGTATCTTAGATTGAACTGCCCAACATTAAGATCAAAATGATCATGTTTTTTTAAAGGTGCATTAGGTTTTGAGAAGAACAACTTACCGGTCATACCCAAATGAATAATCAAGGCACCAGTTCGGAGCTCGATGATTATATATTTTCCTCTTCTTTTGACCTTTGTTATTCTCTGACCAATAACTTCTTTTACCCAAGAGTTTTTGAAAGGATATCTTAGTCTAGGCTGATATACCTTTAGAGATTTTATTTTTCGTTTTTTCAGATTCCCAGAAATTGCGTTTACAGTCGTTTCAACTTCCGGCAATTCAGGCATGAAGAGTTCGGCTAGGATTTTATTTTTGATTCTTTATAATTGACGTGTTTTTTGATCACTGGGTCGTACTTTTTCATCTCCATTTTTTCTGGATGGGTTCTTTTATTTTTAGTAGTTGTGTAATAATGCCCGGTGCCTGCAGTTGAAACCATCTTTATTTTCTCTTGCATGTAATGCTACGCCTTTAGTTCTTTTAGAACTGAATCAATGCCATTTTTATCAATTATTCTCAAACCTTTCGCGCTTACTCTAAGGCGAACCCATTTATTTTCACTTTCAACCCAAAATTTTTTGGTTTGAAGGTTGGGTAAAAATCTTCTCCTCGTCTTATTATGGGCATGGGAGACATTATTTCCAGACATTGGTTTCTTCCCAGTAACTTGACAGATTTTAGCCATGAATTTTCCTTTAAAATAACCGAAAAGTATTTTCGCATTTTTCCATTTATGATACAACCGAAATGAAGTAATGAAACCTTAAAAAATATTTTTTCGTGCATATAAATGTTAGTATTTATTAAAATTAAGTTTTACTAACGAAAATGTTATCAAATAAAAAAATAATTGTAATAGTAGCAGGAGGAATTGCCGCTTATAAATCCCCGGAAGTTGTTCGGGTTTTTAAGCAGGCTGGGGCGGAAGTAAAGGTGATAATGACTAAAGCTTCAGCTGAGTTTACCACGGCACTCACGCTACAGGCTGTATCTGGTAACTTTGTTCATACAGACCTTTTCAACGATGAGCTTAGTTCCGGCATGGGCCACATCGAGCTGGCTAAATGGGCGGATGCTATCGTTATAGCCCCTGCAACCGCTAATTTTATTTCTAATTTAGCTATGGGGCGGGCAGAAGATCTAGCAACGAGTGTGTGTCTTGCGACCGAAAAAAATATTTTAGTTGCTCCTGCTATGAATGTTCAAATGTGGAAAAATCCCATCACTCAGGAAAATATCGAAATGCTTAAGTCCCGCGATTTCTCATTTCATGGACCCACCGTTGGAGAGTTGGCTTGCGGCGATGTTGGCCAAGGTAGGATGTCGGACCCTGAGACTTTCCCAAACGTAGTGTATAAAATATTAAAAAAAGGAATTTGGCAAGGTAAAAACATACTAATTACAGCAGGACCAACAATCGAACCTATTGATCCGGTGCGATTTATCTCTAACCATAGCTCTGGTACGATGGGTTACGAAATTGCTCGTAGGTCCGCCGAGATTGGTGCAAACGTAACTTTAATTTCAGGTCCAACTGTAATAAAACCACCTACTGATTGTGAAATAATAAATATAGAGACTGCAGATCAAATGTTTGAAAAAACTTTTGAGCAAATAAATAATAGAGTAATTGATATAGTATTTTGTGTTGCGGCTGTGTGTGACTATAAACCAATGAATTATTCAAAAGAAAAGATAAAGAAACAAGCCAAAAACTTAACTTTTGAATTAGTTCAAAATAAAGATATCTTGGCCGAACTTTGCAAATTACACAGCCGGCCTTTTGTCGTTGGCTTTGCAGCAGAAACAAATGAACTTGAAAAAAATGGATTGAAGAAATTGTGTGAAAAAGGATGTGATGTTTTAGCGGCAAACAATGTGTCATCATATAATTCTGGATTTAATTCACAATATAATGAGTTGCTGGTCATGTCTAAAAAAAATAAGTTATTCATTGAGAAGGACGATAAATATAATGTGGCCAATCAACTGATTAATTTCATACACAGTGAGATAAATTCGTCAACCCTAGGGTAAGAAAATGCCAAAACTATTCCAGCCAAATCAAAATGCAATTATAAATATTTTGCAGAACCCTCCTGTTAACATTTTTAGAGCCTACGATATCCGAGGCAAGACGGATGAAGACTTAACTGATAACTTTTCTTACTTAATTGGAAGAGCTTTTGCGAACGAGTTATTTGATGTCGGCGGAAATTTGGTGGTTATAGGAAGAGACTGCAGAAACTCGAGTCTAGGGCTTCTTAACGCAACAGCGCAAGGCTTAATAGATTCGGGCCACAATGTGATCGATATAGGTGAGGTGCCAACGCCCGTCCTCTATTTTGCTACTAATCATCTTGAGTGTGATGCTGGGATAATGATTACTGGTAGTCATAATCCTAAAGAGTATAACGGTTTGAAGATGTCCCTTATGGGCAAACCTTTTTACGGTCAGCAAATTTTAAAATTAAAAGACCATATCGTAGAGCAAGAATATCAAGATGGTGCCGGTAAATATATGAAAAAAGAAGTGGTAAATGATTATGTGGCAGATCTTATGAAAAATATTTATCCTTCTAAAAGAAAATTAAAAGTAGTTATTGATTGCGGAAATGGAATGGCCGGAGATCTTGCCCCAAAAATCGCATCAAATTTAAATCATGAAGTAATTAAATTATTTTGTAATATTGATGGAAATTTTCCTAATCATCATCCCGACCCTTCTAAACTCGAGAATCTTTCTGAATTAATTGAAACAGTCAAAAAAGAAAAAGCTGATTTAGGACTTGCCTACGATGGAGACGCAGATAGGCTGGGTGTCGTGGACAGCCAAGGTAGAGTAATCTGGCCAGACAGACAACTAATACTGTTTGCGAAATATATTTTAAAAGAATATCCAGGTGCTTCAATCATATATGATGTTAAGTGTACGGGGCTTCTTCCCGCGGAGATTAAAAAGAATGGCGGTGAACCGTATATTTGTCGTACTGGTCATTCTTTCATAAAAGAAATGATGCTTAGTAAAAACGCACAACTGGGTGGAGAGATGAGTGGCCATATCTTTTTTAAAAATAGATGGTACGGATTTGATGATGCAATTTATGCCGGAGCTAGAATGTTAGAAATGTTAAGCTCGCAAGAAGAATCTATTGGTTTTTTTAATGATGTTCTATCAGGCCACTCTACACCAGAAATAAATATTGAGCTTGAGGAAGGTGAGGCACAGAGTTTAGTTGAAAAAACAATGCTTAATTTAAAATCAATTAAGGGACAAGTAGTTACAGTTGATGGGATTAGAATAGAAGAGACAGATGCTTGGGGCTTGATGAGGGCCTCAAACACCACCCCGAGTTTAGTTCTTCGTTTCGAGGGCGACACTGTGGAATCATTAAAACAGATCCAACAGACCTTCAAAAATTTGATAATGATATCAAAACCAAATATCGTACTTCCATTCTAGGAAAAAAGATGGATAAAAATTTAAATAATACAGCGAAACTTTTAGCAGCGGCTCTACCCTATATAAAAATGTATCGAGGAAGATACGTTGTTGTTAAATATGGTGGAAACGCTATGGTGGCAGGTGATGTAAACACCAGTTTTGCGAGGGATATTGTGTTAATGAAATTAGTTGGCATTAATCCCATAGTCGTACATGGGGGTGGCCCTCAGATCGCAGAGTTTTTGAAAAAAATTGGAAAGGAAAGTCGTTTTATTGCTGGAATGAGAGTGACCGATGATGAAACCATGGAAATCGTCGAGATGGTATTAGGAGGTTTGGTAAATAAAGAACTTGTGAATTTGATAAATACAAACGGAGGAAGAGCGATTGGCTTGACGGGTAAAGACGGTAAGTTATTAACGGCGAAAAAATTTGCTTTGACTCCCCCTGAATCAAAACCCTCTGAAGAAATTGATCTTGGAAGAGTTGGAGAGATTGCTTCCGTAGACACAAATTTGTTGCAATTTTTAAAAAACGGAGACTTTGTTCCAGTTATTGCACCGATCGGACTAGGTGACGATAATAAATCTTATAATATTAATGCCGATTTAGTCGCTGGCAAGATTGCCGAGGCTGTTAATGCGGATAAACTGATATTAATGACTAATATAGAGGGAATTAAAGACGGCAATAACAATTTGATCTCTGTGGCTAATAAGAGTTTAATGGAAAAGTTAATTAAAGATAACGTTATTAGCGAAGGAATGATTCCGAAGGTGAAAAGTGCCCTTGATGCTGTCGCTAATGGTGTTCCAAGAGCTCACATCATTGACGGCAGAGTTATGCATTCCCTGTTATTAGAGCTATTCACTGATGAGGGAATTGGAACTTTAATTGAGTGAGCGCTCAATTCTCCGAGCGTAACTCAATAAACCTCTTAGAGTCTTTAGCGTATTTATCGAGTACTAACTTGCGCTCCGCTTCTTTTTCTTCAATAAATTGGTTGCTTTGTTTTATTTGCCTCTTTGTAGATAGCATATCGTTATTTAATCTTTTGGCTCTTTCTTTGTTTTTAGGGCTTGAGTTATCTATAACCGCTTTAATTTTATTTTGATTTTCAACTAGCTTTTGAAGCCTTGTTTCAATTAATTTAATTTCTTGATCTATCTGATTAATTTTCTTGTCACGAGCAGAGTTAATTTCATTGACATTACTAAACATGTTTAATAGTAACCTATCAGCTTTTTTTTGATTAGCTTTTTTTTGATCTTGATCTATTTGATTCAATTCTTTAGCCTTTGGGTTTCTTTTTAATAATACTCCACTATCTGAAAACTCTTCTGAGGGTCCCTGTGCGTATTTAGGTGGAATGCGGTCCCCACACTCTCTTATTCCATTTTCATTGTGCCAACACTTAATATTAGCATTTGTAATTATCGGTTTCTGCATTAAACATATTAATAAGAATAACCTTGTAGTTTTCATATTAATTAATTCCATATTTTTCATGGTAGGTTAGCAATGGTTCTTGGTGGGAGCTTAATTCTGGCTTGATTCGTGTAAACTCTAAAATATCAAAAAAATCAATTATGCTCACAACAGGAATCTTTTTTAAAATTAACATTGTTTCCTCATCTTCAAGAGCGTTATCTTTTTTTTCTTTTCTATCTAGCGCTATGATTACGGAGGCAACCTCGCCTTTATTATTTTGTATCGTTTTGATCGACTCTGCAATTGAAATGCCAGATGAAATTACGTCGTCAACCACCAATACTTGATTTTCGATTGTTGCTCCCACCAGTAAACCCGTTTCACCATGATGCTTTTTCTCTTTCCTATTAAAAGAAAAGGGTACAGATAAATTTTTCCTTTGATAAAGAACTTGTGATATAGCGGTGATAAGAGGAATTCCCTTATAAGCTGGGCCAAATAACATATCAAATTGAAGATCATTTTTTATTATAGTGTCTACATAAGCGTTTGCTATAGCATTAATAGCCTTTCCACTTGAAAACATGCCCGTATTGAAAAAGAAAGGACTTGTTCTTCCAGAATTTAAAGTAAATTCACCAAATTGCAAAGCGCCACATTCGTAAGCGCTTTCGATAAATATGTTTTTATAGCTATGCATCATGGACTTAAAATTATAGTATGTTGTATTACTTAAGTTAAGATAAATATATAAAAATGAAAGTTATTTCACTGAATTTGAACGGAATAAGGTCTGCGGTAAGAAAAGGCCTTATTAAATGGATTGAAAAACAACACGCAGATTTGATTTGCTTTCAAGAAACAAAAGCACAAATTGAACAACTCACTACAATAATGTCATCTTTTCAAGATTGGCATACTTCTTTTTCAGATGCAGAGAAAAAAGGTTATAGCGGTGTTGCTATTTTTTCAAAAAAACGTCCGAAGTTAATATCAAAGTCATTTGGTTTTCGGGAAGCAGACCGAGAAGGCAGATTTATTCAATTTGATTTTGAGAGGCTTTCAATAGTTTCTGTGTATTTCCCTTCTGGTTCATCCGGCATGGAGCGTCAAGATATAAAGTATAGATTCATGGAAGAATTTGAAAAGTGGTTAAATAGTAAAGGAAAAGATTTAAAAAAATTCATTATTTGTGGGGATTTAAACATAGCACATAATGAAATTGACTTGAAAAATTGGAAAGGAAATAGAAAAAACTCCGGATTTTTACCAGAAGAACGTGATTGGCTCAGCAAAGTATTCAAAAAATATAATCTTTTTGATGCTTACAGGACGTTATATCCAAATAAGGAGGAGTATACATGGTGGTCTAATAGGGGTCAGGCTTGGGATAATAACGTAGGTTGGAGAATCGATTACCAAGTTGTCGGATCTGATTATATTAAAAAAATCAATAGCGCTGAAATTTATAGGACAGAAAGATTTTCAGATCATGCACCTCTCGTCATAAGTTACGATGATTAAACTTTGGCTTATAAGTGGCTTTGCATGTTCGATATATCGCAACCTCTCCAAAAAAATTTGGGAAGAATTTCATTGTTTTGACAAACTTGTGCGTTGAATCAAGAATTGCCCTCTCTAAGATAATAATACCAAGCGATTTACATAGTTTTTCAAAGTCGCGTATTGTGCATATATGGATATTTGGAGTCTCAAACCAACTGTTTGGAAGTGGCGCGGTTACAGGGATATTACCGTTCAATAGTTTCAATCTGTGTTTCCAGTGACCAAGATTAGGAAAAGTCACTATGACCTCTCTTCCAATCCTTAGCATCTCGTTGATTACCTTATGAGGAAATCTCATTGCTTGAATGGTTTGTGTCATAACTACATAATCAAAAGAGTTAGCATCAAAACCATTTAAGCCCTCATCTAAGTTGGCTTGGATCACCTTAACATTTTTTGAGATACATTCGACAATATTATCAGGGTCAATTTCAATACCATATCCCGTAACTTCCTTCTCTTTCTGCAGAGCAGCCAGGAAAGCTCCATTACCGCAACCTAAATCTAGAATGCGTGCTCCATTTGTTATCCATTCAGCAATTATTTGATGTTCAGATCTTAATTCGATGATTTTCATGTAAACTCAACTTTATTTAGATATGTTGAAATGATTCTATGATATTGTGGTATTGGAAGTAGGAATGAATCGTGACCAAGTTCAGATTCAATTTGAGAGTAAATTACATTTTTATCATTCTCAAGTAATGCTCGAACGATTTCCATCGATCTAGCAGGTGAAAATCTCCAGTCACTGGAGAACGAAATTACCAAAAAATTAGATTGACAAGTTTTTAAAGCATCGCTCAACTTACCCTCATATTTTTCCGCGGGGTCGAAGTAATCGAGAGTCTTTGTCATTAACAGATAACTATTTGCATCAAATCTTTGTCCAATGAATGACTCACTCTGATACTTGAGGTAGCTTTCTATCTCGAATTCGACATCGAATCCGAATTCGATTTTTCCTTTTTTTAGCTCTCTTCCAAATTTCGTGTGTAAAATGTCGTCTGATAGATAAGTGAGGTGGCCCACCATTCGTGCAAGTTTTAATCCGTGTTCTGGAAATGTATTCTTATCTTTATACTGCCCATCATAATAGTTAGGGTCTGAGCGAATTGCTTGTCTTGCTATTTCATTAAATGCAATATTTTGAGTGGAAAGTTTAGGCGCCGCTGCTATTATCACCGCATGTTTTACTCTATTAGGATAATCGATCGCCCACTGCATTGCTTGCATGCCTCCCAAACTACCCCCCATAACCACTGCCCAAGATTCAATTTCTAATTTTTTACGTAGTTGGTTTTGGCTCTCAACCCAGTCTCTAACTGTAATTATCGGAAAATCTGGTCCGTATGCAATGTTAGTAGAAGGGTTCAGAGAAAGTGGTCCAGTCGATCCGCCACAACCTCCTAAATTGTTTGGACAAACCACGAAAAATTTATTAGTGTCGACTGGCTTTTCTGGACCAATCATATTGTCCCACCAGCCTGGTTTTTTATCGTCGGTGTTGTTATAACCCGCAGCATGTTGGTCGCCGGTCAAAGCATGGCATATGAGAATAGCGTTATCTTTGTTTTTGTTCAACTTTCCATACGTTTCATAACAAAGGTTATAGCCTTTAAGTGATGCGCCACTATCAAGTTTCAATGGTGAGTTGATCATTTGGTTTTTTGCGCTAACTAACCCGACGGAACCATGATTTGCTTCGTTTTTAAACTGTCTCATAAATTTTTATTTTATAGCTGAAATACCAAGATCTTGAAAAGGCATTATAACGATCATCATAAATACTTGAAGAACTATTATAAAAATCAATGGGGAAAAATCTAGACTTCCTAACGGAGGACACAAACTTCTAATCCTTTTCAATGTTCCGTAAGTAATATCATTTACTATTTCAAGAAGGGGGTGATTTTTTTGGTTACTAAACCAACTGAAGATAACCAGAATAAGTATGGACCAGGTCATCAAATTAACAATTTTCTCCAAGATTGATGAGATTGCTAATATTGCGATAGCAAAATTGCCATAATCTGTTTTGGATAAACTAGATAAGATTAAATAAAATAAGCTTTCTAATGAAACCAGAATGATAAATGCTGCATAATCAATTTTTTTACTTGTAGGTAGTAACCGTCTCAACCAGACTAAGAAAAAATCACTCAGTTTCACGATTGCCTGACAAATAGGATTATAAAAATCAACTTTGAAAAACTGAAAGAATATCCTTAACAATAGAATGTAAGAAGCAAGGTCAAAAAATGTTGTAATTAAGAAAAGGGTTACATTTGAGAAATACGGCATAAATTTACCTTTTCGACAATTCTAAAGACTTTTTATGAGCGCACTCTACAGCTTTTATAACAATAGTTTCAAGCCTTTCTTTAGTGAAGCTATTTATTGCGGCCTCCGTGGTTCCACCCTTTGATGTTACTTTTGCTCTTAATTTTGACAGCGAATCTTTAGAATCCTGCTTAAGTAACGCGGAGCCTAAGAATGTTTGCTCCACCAATTCACGCGCTAGTTTCTCTGGCATTCCAAGTTTAGTAGCGGCGGCAATCATGTTTTCTGAGAAATAATAAAAGTAAGCAGGGCCGCTCCCTGAGATGGCTGTGGCTGTATCAATTTGGTTTTCGTCTATCACCCAAAAAACTTGCCCCACATTACAAAAGATATTGTTTACCCTGTCTCTTGTAGCTTTTCTAAAACGTTTTTGATTCGAAATTAAGACGGTCACACCTTTATTAACCAAACAGGGGGTGTTTGGCATTGCACGCACGATAATATTAGCCTTAGGAAGTAATTGCGATAATTTTCCTAAAGTGGTCCCAGCGGCGATAGAAATAATGATGCTATCTTGGAGATGAAATGTTTGGATTCTCTGACATACTTCTGAAATTTTATTAGGCTTTACAGCTAAAATAATAATTTTGTTTGATAATATTTCCTCATCTATTTTTTCGACTATGCCTACTTTAAGTATATTTCTTAGTTTGTTCCGTACGGTTTGCTTAGGATCTATCACCGTTATTTGAGAATTAGAAATACCATATTCCAACAGCCCTACAATAAGCGCTTGAGCCATATTTCCACCACCAAAGAAAATGAACTGCTCTTTGTTTTTCATCACGTACTGATCCTTGGTTTAATCATTGATTATTTACCTATATAATTTCTAGGTCCAAACAACCCAGTGCCTATTCGAATCATTGTAGCCCCAGAATGGATGGCAAGAGAATAATCATCAGAGGTTCCCATAGAGAGAATATCACCGCTTTCAATTTCTGTTAATAATTCGGCTACCTTTTTATAATCATAGATTGATTTTTTATCAGTTTTGCCAGCATCTGGAAAATACATTAGACCTCTAAGGCGCAAATTATCAAAATCTTTAAATGCTCTAAAAAACTCATAACTTTTATTTAACGCTACTCCATTCTTTTTGCTCTCATCGTCTCGTATTTGGATCAAGACGTTAAGAGCTCCTTTTTGCCCCTCTCGATGATTGTTCAGTCTTGTAGCAATTTTTATTCTATCGACACTATGAACGTAGTTAAAACTTCTTGCTATTTCTTTGGTTTTATTGGATTGAATCGAGCCAACAAAATGCCACTCTATGTCTAAATCTTTTAGTTGCTCTTGTTTTGTAAGAGCTTCTTGTAAATAATTTTCACCAAATCGTATTTGGCCCAGTTCAAACAAATCTTTGATTGATTTTGCGTCTTGACCTTTTGAAATTGCCAATATTTCTATTTCATCTGAATTCCTATTTGCTAACTTTGCGGCTTGGTCAATTTTGGCTCTTAATCGCTTCATGCGATTTTGAAGATCAGTATTCATAAATTGATTATTATTCTCAGATTTGTTTTATAACTTGTCGTTCAACATATGATAAGGCTATTATGTCAATTTAGAGGACACAAGTATATTGCAAAGAGAATTTAGGGAGTCTAATTAAATGGATATTGGAGAGTTGCTAGCATTTGGAGTAAAAAACGGAGCTTCTGACATGCATTTGTCCGCGGGAATGCCGCCAATGATCCGTGTTGATGGAGATATGCGAAAAATTGATGTGCCGCCGATGGACAATACAACAGTTAGAGATTTAATTTATGACATAATGAATGATAAACAGCAAAAAGAATTCGAGGAGTTTTTTGAGTGCGATTTCTCGTTTGAAATACCGGGGCTGGCTCGATTCAGAGTTAATGCATTGAATCAAAATAGAGGAGCAGGTGCTGTATTTAGGACTATCCCATCAACCATACTGAGTCTCGAGCAAATTAATGCTCCAGAAATATTTAAATCTATAGCGGATTATCCCAGAGGCGTTGTTTTGGTTACCGGCCCGACCGGTTCCGGTAAATCTACTACATTAGCAGCTATGATAGATCATAAAAATGAAACGGAATATGGCCATATCTTAACTATTGAGGACCCTATAGAATTTGTACATCAAAGTAAAAAGTGTTTAATTACCCAGCGTGAGGTCCATAGAGATACACTTGGGTTTGAACAATCGCTTCGTTCAGCTCTTAGAGAAGATCCGGATGTTATTTTGGTAGGGGAAATGCGAGATTTGGAGACAATCAGGTTAGCCTTATCAGCTGCGGAAACAGGACATTTGGTGTTCGGTACATTACATACTAGTTCTGCCGCAAAAACAATCGACAGGATAGTTGACGTCTTTCCTGCGGAAGAAAAAGATATGGTTCGGGCGATGCTTTCTGAGTCATTACGGGCCGTAATATCTCAAGTTCTGTGTAAAAAAGTCGGCGGTGGTCGGGTGGCTGCACATGAAATCATGATAGGGACTCCGGCGATAAGAAATTTAATCAGAGAAAATAAATTGGCTCAAATGTATTCAGCAATTCAAACGGGACAGCAGTTCGGAATGCAAACACTCGATCAAAACCTTAAGGCTCTGTTAAGTAAAAATTTGATTACAAAAATAGATGCAAGGTCTAAAGCTGCTAATAAAGATGATTTTTAGAGGATAAGGAGAGCAAAATGGATCGCGATAATGCCATCAAAGAAATGCGAGAGCTTTTAAAATTAATGATTGAAAAAAAAAGCTCTGACATGTTTATAACATTTAATTATCCTCCTGCCATGAAAATTGATGGTCTAGTCACACCAGTTAGAGACAATGCATTAGATTTAGAGTCTGTAAAAGCAATGTGTTATGCCATTATGAATGATCGTCAAGTAAAAGAATTTGAGGCAACGAAAGAGTGCAATTTCGCAATTTCTCCTGCGGGTATAGGAAGATTCAGGGTAAACGCTTTTGTGCAACAAGGTGCTGCGGGTCTTGTGGTGCGGGCTATTGAGACAGAGGTACCAAATATCGAGAAGCTAGGCTTACCCGAGGTTATGAAAGATGTCATAATGACCAAGCGTGGTCTTGTTATTATGGTGGGAGGTACAGGTTCGGGAAAATCAACGTCGCTGGCTGCTATGATTGATCATAGGAACTCTAACTCTAAAGGGCATATTATTACTATCGAGGATCCTATCGAATACGTCCATCCCCATAAAGGCTGTATAGTAATGCAGAGAGAAGTAGGCGTTGACACCGATGACTGGGATATAGCGTTAAAGAACACTTTGCGACAGGCTCCTGATGTGATATTACTTGGTGAAATTAGAGATAAAGAAACCATGGAATTCGCAGTTGCTTTTGCAGAAACAGGACACCTTGCAGTGGCTACCCTTCATGCTAACAGTGCTAATCAAGCATTAGATAGAATTATAAATTTTTTTCCGCAAGAACGTAAAAACCAACTGCTTCAAGATTTATCTCTAAATCTAAAATCTGTCATATCCCAGAGATTGTTAAGGAAGCCAGATGGAAAGGGCCGCGTTGCTGCGATCGAAATATTACTAAATAGTCCGCTTGTTTCAGACTTGATTATGAAAGGAGAGGTGCATGGTTTAAAAGAGATCATGGCTAAATCAAATGATTTAGGTATGAAAACATTTGATCAAGCTCTCTTTGAATTATATGAAAAAAGCAAAATAAATTATGATGAAGCAATGAGAAATGCGGACTCGCAAAATGAACTAAGGTTGCGAATTAAATTAGAGAGTAAGTTGACTGAAGAAAAAGATCTTATGGCTGATTTGGGCGGTCTCGCCTTAAAAGACAAAGAAGAGATTTAGTAATTCGGACAAATGTAAAATGCAAATTATAGATTATCTAAATAAAATTATAGAGTTAAAGGGATCAGATCTTTTTTTGAGCGTAGGGTCAAAGCCGCGGGTTAAAGTTGAAGGGAAGTTGAAAGAAGTGAGCAACGACTTTTTGTCTCCTGAAGTTTTAGAAACGATGGCAAAAGAATTGATGTCGCCTAGCAGCTGGGAAAAATTCAGTAAAGAGCTAGAACTAGACCTGTCAATTGATAGAAGCGATTTGGATTCACGATTCAGAGTAAATGTTTTTCGACAATGTGGAAACATAGCTCTTGTTTTAAGAAGAGTTCCTAAGGATATCCCAAGTCTAGAGGTACTAAAAAGCCCACCTGTATTGAGCAAACTGATAATGAAAAAAAGAGGGTTAATATTGATGGTTGGAGGTACAGGCTCGGGAAAATCGACAACTTTAGCTGCAATGATTCGTCATAGAAATACCAACTCAATGGGCCATATTCTTACTATTGAAGATCCGATTGAATTTATACACGAAGACGCATCATGTCTTGTCAATCAAAGAGAAATTGGAATTGATAGTTTGACTTATGCTGCAGCACTGAGAGCCGCAATGAGAGAGTCTCCCGATGTTGTGATGATTGGTGAAATTAGAGACCTTGTCACTATGGAAGCAGTGTTAGAATTGTGCAACACAGGTCATTTAGTAGTTTCAACTTTGCACTCAAATAACGCAAATCAAGCACTTGATCGTATCGTAAATCTTTTTGCCCGTGAAAATAGAGATCAAGTTTTGATGGATTTATCGATTAACCTTCATGGAATTATTTCACAACGACTAGTTATGGGAGTGAATCAAACCCGAGTGGCCGCAATGGAAATATTAATGATGACTCCGCATATTCGGGAATTGGTTTTATCGGGGCAACTAACGGAAATAAAAACGGCAATGGAGACAAGCGCGCAGGCCGGAATGCAAACCTTTGACTCTTCATTGTTCAAACTTTACACAGAAAAATCAATTAGTCTGGATACGGCTTTGGACAATGCAGACTCAAGAACGAACTTAGAAAGCAAAATTAATTTTGGATAAGGAAATCGCGTTATGAATAATAAAGTTTCTCCTGCAGTTTCCTCGAAGCAGCTTGAAACTAATGTTGTGAGAGTTACGAGATGGGATTTTGCCCCCTATTCAGAGACGGGTTGGCACATTCATGAATTTGATTATATTGTTGTACCAATTATCTCGGGTCAATTAACAATTACCAATCCAGATGGATCCAGTATGACCTTTGATATTGATCAAGGAAATTCATATAACAGGAGGGCAGGTGTCGAGCACAATGTTCAAAATCTCACCGATAGTGAGACCTCTTTTTTAGAAATAGAATTTAAATGCGGAATTGAATGATTAGGCTTCGATCAGAACTGGTTAAGGTGATCTTTATAACCTTTGCTTTGAGTGGTTGTGGGCCGGGCCCCCAACTACCTTTCACAGAAAAGAATTCTCCCGATGATAAATTTACATTTAGGATAGCTGTTTCGGAACCTAAACAAATATTGGGTTGTGAATTTTGTAGGCGCCCTTTCTATGTATATGCTACCATGAAAAACAACATTAGTTCTGAAATTATCAATGTGTTTGAAGCTCGTTTGGAGAACGATGGTGTTCCTTTTAGTAAGCAAAATATTTCCTTAAGATGGGTTTCAAGAAACACGCTAATTGTTTGTCTTAGAGCTTCTGACTTACCAAAAAAAGGATTTCATGTATCTATGGAAAAGAGCATGTCTGTTGTAAAGTTAGATAATTGTTAGCCTAACTAATCTTTTTTTTTGAGGACATTAATTTAAATAAATCGTGGCCGGATCTCATGTATTTGTCTTCATGTAATGAAATCGAAGTTTTTGGATAAAACTTTGACAAAACTGTTTTATTGCCCGTCATGAATTCAAGAGAATCTCGTGCCTCGAGAGCGTATATTTCCCAGTTAGTTCTTATTTCTAATGAATCTGCTATATGGGTAAGGTATTTAAACGCCGGATGAGCATGCCATCTTCTTGTTAAATGTTTCGATTTTGGCCATGGATTTGGATATAGTAAATAAGCTTTGAAGATATGTATTTTTTTTTCCCATAATAATCTCCACAATTGGCTTATCTCAACTTGTGCAAATATAATGTTTTTGTATGGATATGTACTAGTGAATTTATCGGTGTGATCGATTCCAAAGACGGCGGTATTTGGGTTTTGCTTCGCAAGCCATAAAGAACTTGAGCCTGTTCCACAGCCATTATCTAAGATTATGGGAACTTCTTGTTTGTAATAGTTTTTAATTTGCTCATATACTTTGAGTGTTGATTTACTAATAATTGGGATAAAATCATTTTGATAATTTTTTTTTAAACGATATAACAGTTTAGTATTTCTTTTTAATTGGTTAGAAATTACCTTCCGTGAATTATTCTTCATCAATTGCTTTTGGTCTAATGAATTTTTTTTGTTCTTGATAAATAATTTTACCGTTTGCGATTGTGGTTGTTACTTTTCCGGTCATTTCTTGAGCCAAACATGGAGAGTTTACTCCCGTACTTTCAAAAGAATTTAAGGATACTTTCCATTTATAATTCGGATCAAATACGCAAATATCCGCCGGACCATTTTTAAAAATAGCGCCCTCTTCTAGACCTAGGACTTGAGCAGGTTTATGAGTTATGTGATCAATCGCCTCCATATAAGAAATCTTTAATTTTCTTTTGACTTTTAGCAAAAGGGGTAGAAATGTTTCGAATGATGTTGCTCCAGCGCAGCCACCTTCGAAAGCTCCATCCTTTTCACTGGTGCTTCTTGGCCTGTGTAAGCTAGTTAAAGAAGATATCAATTTTTTCTTTATAGCGTTTAAGATGTAGTCTCTGTCTTTCATTGTGGCTAAAGGTGGGTGAATATGATACGCAGTATTTAACCAATCGATTTCATTTTCTGCGATAAGACTATGGAAAATACTGACATCAAAAGTCATATACTTTCCCTGTCTAATTAGCTCCCTGATTGATTTTGCGCTAGTGATAGACTTTAAGTGTGCCCTGACCCCGGTCTCTTTGATAAGAATTATATTCCTATATAACTCGATCAGCTCGCTAGATTCAGGGCTAAAAGGAAGGCCTTTCTCTATACTACTAATGCCTTCCTTAATGACCGATCCTTCACCAAGCCATTTTTCTTGACAACTTAAAAACACTTTTAAGTCGAATGAGTTTGCATAAAGCAATGCGTTTCTCAACACTGAGGTATTTGTTATTGAAAGGTCGCCATTAGAGACCCCCAAGCATCCGGCTTTTTTTAGGTTGTACATTTCAGTGAGCTGTTCGCCTTTTAAATTGACGGTCAGCCCTCCAATACAGAATATCTTTGGGCCGATAAATTTTTTCGAGAGTTGATTTATTTGATTTATTGATTCGACTGTATCTAAGGGTCGTTGTTCCGAAGGGGTTAAGCATATCGATGTAAACCCACCCTTAGCTCCGGCCAGCATTTCCTGTTGTAAATTTGTTTCAAATCTATCTTTTTTGGGGTTCAATTCTGCACTAAGTTCGATAAATCCAGGGCACACGATCTGATTTTCCGCATTGATAGAAACTTCGGGTTTAAATCCTTTTGGCTTACGACCAATTCCTAGTATTACTCCATCTTTAATAAAAAGGTTTTCTTTTTTTTCGATTTTGCATTTTGGATCAATTAATAGGCCATTGAGAATTTCTATTTTCATCTACATGCGTTCCCCACTTAGCATGGCCATGATAGCCATCCTGATGGCAATCCCATTACTAGCTTGCTCTAAAATTCTGGAGCTGGATCCGTCGGCTACTGCTGAATCTATTTCGACACCTCTATTTATGGGACCAGGATGCATAACGATAGCGTCGGATTTCGCATGCGAAAGCTTTGCCTCTGTTAAACCAAATGTCTCAAAATATTCTGAGGCACTGGGAAGCAGTGCTGATTTCATCCGTTCTTTTTGTAGTCTTAATGTTATAATGACGTCGGAATTCTTTATACCCTGTTCTAAGTTGTAGAATGCTTTTACTCCCATGTGTTCAATGTTTGATGGGATCAAAGTTCTTGGACCTACTACGCGTATATCTTTGACTCCAACTTTTTGTAGAGCGGAAATCTCAGAGCGAGCTACTCTCGAATGTAAAATGTCTCCGATAATTGCAATTTTTAGTTTGGAAAAGTTACCCTTATTCCTCTTTATAGTAAATAGGTCTAGGAGTGCTTGGGTCGGGTGCTCGTGACGACCGTCTCCAGCATTAATTACACTAACTTGATCGCCCATTAAATTAGCTATGAAGGCTGATGCACCCGACTGATTATGCCGTACAACAAAAATATCAGTTTTTAGAGATGCTAATGTTTTTAGTGTATCGGATAAACTCTCCCCTTTTTTTGTAGCACTTGATTCAATATTAATATTTAAGGTATCGGCAGATAGTCTTGTGGCCGCTAATTCAAAAGTGGTTTTTGTGCGGGTACTCGGTTCAAAAAATAAATTGGCGATTGTTTTCCCCCTAAGAATAGGGATTTTTTTTACAGACTTACTACCGATTGGAAAGAAACTGTCCGCTCTGTCCAAAATAGAATTAATTACGCCAATACTCAGATTGTTAATTGAAAGAAAATGCTTTATTTCACCGCCCGTCATGCTGAAAAGCTATTATTTAGCATCGTTGATTCCTTATTGCGCCGATATATTAACGCTTGGAGTCAAATAACTCAAGTCTTAGCGGATAAGGACCGATTAATTTAATATCTTTTTCCACCGGTATAAATACTTTTAATCCAAGTATATCTGGATTAACGGGCAACTCTCTCTTGGCACGATCAATTAGGCAAACCAAGGTAATGCTTTGTGGTCTTCCGAAATCAAAGATTTCATTCATTGCTGCTCTGATCGTACGCCCTGTAAGAATTACGTCATCTACTAAAATAATATGTTGATTTTCGATCTCAAAATTTAATTTAGAAGGTTCGACTTTCGGATGAAGTCCAATTTTATCAAAATCATCTCTGTAGTAAGCAATGTTTAATTGGCCTGGCCTTTCTGGTATGCCTAACATTTTACAGATTTTATCTGCTATCCAGACGCCACCTGTTTTAATTCCAATAACTTTGACCTCTTTTAGATTGTGTGAGTTTATCCTATTTATCAATTCATTACCCATAGTGGTAATCAATTCATCTACATTTAAATCGGCTATTTTCATAAGGTTTAACGCTTTAAGTAGATTCAAGAATCCATGTTTTTATAATCAAGCTAGCGGCAATTGCATCAAGTGGCTTATTTTTATCATATAAACCTCGAATTTTGTACGCCTCGTGGCTCGAAAGCTTTTCGTTAATCAAAACGACTGGTTTCTTATATCGGACTTCAAGATTATTTTTAAATTGGTCTATAACGTTTTTTAGGGGATGGTTGCTACCATCGTTTAATTCGGGTAAACCTATGATAAACATAAAAGGCTTCCACTCTTCCACAATTTTGTCAATATGTTCAAATAGAACTTTATGCTGCATCTGATTCAAATTAAAAAGGGGGGTTGTGATTTTAGTAAGCATGTTTCCAACCGCAACCCCGATCTTTTTTTCGCCGTAATCAAACCCTAGTATTATTTCGCCTTTCATAATTTTATTATTGCGGTTCACAGAATAACTAAACTTTTGTGACCTTCAATTAATCTTTAAAACAGATTATATTTTATGCTTATGAAATGTTGATTGCTATCAGAATTGAAAAAAATTTCGTTTTAATGTTACTTAAGATTTGAACCTTTATTGGAAAATTTCCATGTTCTAGTTATGTGTAATATATCAGTTTCTTCGATTATTTTCTCTGGGAGCGGGCTAAAAGGAGAGGCAAGTTTTACAATATTGATTGCAGCGTTATCAAGAACAGAATTTCCGGAGGTTCTTAAAATTCTAATGCTTTTTATTTTACCTTTTCTGTCAATTGCAGCGTCTAACAATAGATCCCCTGAGATACCTTTCAAAGCTAAGTCTTGGGGATAATATAAATTACCAATAATTTCTACTCTTCGTCGCCACTCTTCCACATATCCTGCATAAATTGGATCTTTGGTTTCAGCAGATACTGTATGCCTTCGTGGTAAACTAGGGTTTTGTATTTTGTTTGTGCTATTTAAAATTTTATTCTTCTTTATAAAACTAATTTCTTTTTTGTTTAGAATTGGACTCTCGATATTGCTTGAATTATTATTTGTAAAATTTTCCCTATTTCTCTCCGGTACTCCTAAATCATTTCTAATATTTGTTATCTCATCTTTGCTATTATTTTGGGATAAATCTACGATTTCAAATAATGGAATTTCTGTTTTATTTATCGAAACTATATAAAAAGAAAAAAATAAAAAATGTAACAGAATTGATAAAAAAATGAAGAATATTAATCTATCTCTTGATGCCCTTAATTTATTCATATGAATTTAAAATGTGCCTCTAAATTTTTGCTAACATGGATTCAAGAATAGTGGCGCTTATATTTAGCTTCGTTGATTCTTCAATTTCACGAACGCAAGTTGGACTGGTAACATTTATTTCCGTAAGATATGGGCCAATGACATCAAGCCCAACAAAAATTAGTTCTAACTTAATAATTGTATTTTTTATAACTTTACAAATTTCCTTGTCCCTATCATTTATTTCAACAATCTTAGCTTTTCCACCTGCTGCTAGGTTGCCTCTATTTTCATTGTCTTTTGGAAAACGAGCCAACGCATAGGGAAAAGGTTCTCCCTCAATTAATAAAATTCTTTTGTCACCTTGGGAGATTTCTGGGATAAATTTCTGTGCTATACAAAAGTCGGAGCTGTAGTTAGTCATTGTTTCAAAAATAACATTTGCATTGCTGTCTTTATTGGTCACTCTAAAGATAGAACGTCCACCCATTTGGTTTAAAGGCTTCACAATTATGTCTTCTTGCTGTTGGAGGAAGCCCATTAGATCATCCTTACTATTTGATACTAAACTATTTGGTATAATCTGTGGGAACCAATTTGTTGAAATTTTCTCATTGGTTTTTAGAATGCTCGAAGGGTTGTTGAATACCTTAGTTTGATTTTTGTGAGCAAATTCAAGTAAATATAAAAGGTATATAAAGTTCTGATCTACTGGTGGGTCTTTCCTCATTATAACAAAATCAAACTCACTTAGATCTATTGGCACTAGTGGTCGGTCTTCTAAATAGTTATGCCATTTAAACTTGTCATCGAAAACATCTATTTTCCTGGTGTACGCCTTGACTCTGCCATTAACTAACGTTAAGTCAGTAGCCCTAGCGTAAAATATAGCAAGGCTCCTCTTTTTTGCTTCTAGAAGAATTGCTAAGGTTGTATCTTTTTCGGGTTTGATACAACTAATTTCATCCATTATAACCATCATCTTTTTAGTCATTTTATCGTCCTGTTGATATAAACTACATTATAATGTAAAGGGCTTATAGGGTATTGTAACTGTTGAATGTGAATTAGAGTAAACCGTTGGAGAAAATTTGTGAAAAACGACAATTTGTTAATAATTGCGACTCGAAAAAGCCCTCTAGCGATGTGGCAAACCTTACACACTAAAAGAAAGATTCTTGATGAATTTCCGCATCTTAGCGTTAAGATACTCTCGATTGTTACGACTGGAGATAAATTAAAGGGTAAATTGACAGAATTCGGGGGTAAAGGGCTCTTTGTAAAAGAGTTGCAACAGGCGCTTTTAGATAAAAGAGCGGATATCGCAGTTCACTCGATGAAAGACGTGCCAAATGTTTTGCCTAATTCAACGCAGATAATTGCTATGTTTAAGCGTGAGGATCCTCGAGATGTCTTGGTAACTATTCACGGGAAGGCTTTAAATGAGCTTCCCTTAAATTCGATTGTGGGTACTTCTAGTCTTAGAAGAAAAATCCAGATGTCAGAATTAAGACCAGATTTAAAGGTTGCAGATCTTCGAGGGAATGTAGGTACTAGACTAAACAAACTAGAAAAGGGTGAATATGATGCGATTATTCTTGCGAAAGCCGGCTTAAAAAGATTAGGCTGTTTGAACAGCAGAAAATATAAAATATTTGATCTGAGGGAAATGGTCCCAGCCGCTGGTCAAGGTGCCATTGGAATAGAGGCTCTGAGTAATAATGATAGGGTTAACAAAATGTTTGCAAAACTAAATTGCCCTAATACTTATAGATGTGTAATGGAGGAGCGAAAAGTTATAAAAAGGCTTGGAGGTGACTGTGGTTCTCCTATAGCTGCCTTTGCCAAATACAACAATAAGTGCTTAAAAATGGAAGCTTTTGTAAGTAATACTCTGGGAACAAGCTTAATACGAACGGTTGCTGACTTTCCGGAAGATTGTTCCCGGGATGTAGGTGAATCTGTTGCAAATACATTGATAAAATTAGGAGCGTTGAAAATCGTCGCTGGACAAAAAGGATCCGATTAATATAGCTATGTTGAAGATAATGATCACTAGGCCGAAAGGCAAAAATTCAGAGCTAGCCCATTCGTTAAAAGCTGCTGGCAATCTAGCAATTTCAGCTCCTTTGATAAGAATTGAGCATCTCGAATTAGTTCCTAGGGATTTAAAGCAATTTCTAGATTGGTCGGATATTGTAATATTTACTAGTCAAAATACTATACTACCAACAATTAATAAAATTAATGATATTCGCATTTTTGACGAAAAAAAAATTTTTGCCATTGGAAAAAAAACTCGTGAGTGTCTTGTAGCAAAAAATCTTACGCGGGTTTTTATTCCCAAAGATTTAAATTCAACGGAAGGTTTGTTGGCACTTAATGAATTATCGCAATTCCATATAGCGAATAAAAATATTTTAATTATTAAGGGCCAGGGTGGTCGTAAAAAGCTTAGATATCATCTATTAAAAAGAGGTGCAAACTTGAAATATATTAATAGCTATCTAAGGAGAGAGACAAACATCAGTATAAGCCAGATATTAAAGGCTAAAGATTTGACAACACTAGACGTAATTATAATTACAAGCGGCTCAATTCTATTAGCATTGGCCAAAAAAATTAAATCAGAAAATTTGGATAGTTTATTTTGCACATCCTTAATCGTTGTCAGCCAGCGGTTAGCAAAAATAGCAAGAAGGTTAGGTTTCATTGGATTTATTCATATAGCAGAAAATGCAAATGACCAATCTATCATAGATTCTATAAAATATTTGGGCCGATAAAATGACAAAATACAATATAGAAGAGGGAGAAGTGTTAGAGAAAAGGCCCCGCAAAAAGAAATTATTTTTAGCGACAATTGGCTTTATTTTGGTTGGTACCGTTTTTTTTCTTTTCATAAGATACGATCTTATAAACGAATTTAAAGAGGAGCAATTAAAAAAGAAGTCTTTAAGTAATCCAGATAAAAATATCAGCCATGTCAATTCAAATCGTGACTGGAGTGATGATATAGCTCAACTTAATCAATTGGTAGAAAGGTTAGGCATTGATAGCCAAAATTTTGAAGTTAAGCTGAGGGATCTAACTGATAAACTAACTCAAACGAATGCCGTTTTAAAAAACGAACCAAATAAATTAATCAATAAACAGACCAACTTTAGAACCAATCGAGTATTACAAACAATTTTGGACAAGCTTAATAAGCAATTAAAAGATGGCAGAAATTTGAAAGCCATCCAATCAAATCTTGATGAGTTGATTTTAGTTTTAAGTCTTTATAGCGAAGATATTGATAATTCAATTTTTAGTCAAATTGAAGAAATTAAAGCGAATATAGATAAACAGCTGGATACTTTGATAAATGAAGTGGATGTTGAATTAGTCGCGTTGAACAACGAATTGTGGGGTGCTATAACCAGTAATCCTGAGATTGAATCGTTGTTGCCAATAAATGGGACTGAAAAAGTTGCAGAAAGACCAATTAATGCCCAAATAGACGAGAGCTCGATTTCATTAGGCAGTAGGTTTAAAAAAGAAATCATGAAATTTATTGATATAGAACCACTTAACAGTGGAGTGATGCCTCATATCTCAGATATAAATCGCTTAAAAGTTACTACTGAGCTTAGTGTAAAAATAGGTGTAGCTAGAACACTTCTCTTGAATTTAGAATTCATAAAATTGAAATCTTACTTAAGCGCCATAAAAAATAATATTGAATCTTATTTTCCCGAAATGGAGGATTCTCAAGATTCAATTAATTCAATTTTTAAAAAAATGGATAGTATTGATTTTGAAGTTGAAGAACTAGAGAAGGTACTAAGGCTTTTAAAAATTAATATAGAGGAGCAATAAGCTTGAAATTAATCTTAGTTTTGGTTCTCGGATTGACTGGAGTGATAATGTTGTCAAATTGGTCCCCTTTTAACGCTGGTTCACTGTCTTTTATAGTTGACGGGTACCGAATAAGTGTAGATCTTGGATTTTTTGTCTTTTTGATAATTTTTACTTTTTTTCTGTTCCATTTTTTCTTGAATTTGATTAATTTATTGTTAAATATTTTTCAGTACCGAATTTTAAAGTTGAGAGAGAAAGCGAGTCACAATTTATCATTGGGTCTAATATATAAAGGATTAGGGGATTTAAAAAAAGCTGAAAAATTGTTTATAAAAAAAGCAACACATGGTGAATTACCTGAAGCTCATTTCATAGCCGCTGCAGAAGTGGCGCATCAGAGGAATGATAATCTATCAAGGGACAATTATCTTGAAAGAGCTTTTGGTTTGTCAGCTTCGAAAAAGCTACCAATTGCTATGATAAAAAAATTCGAATGGATGGTTGAGGAAGGAAAGCTCGAATCAGCCATTCAAACTTTGAGCATCCTTCCATCAAAAGTAAAAAAACAGAAAAAAATGCTAGTTCTGCAAAAGATTCTTTATGAAAAGACAGGAGATTATGACAAAATTTTGAGTTTACTCCCTGAACTAAAAAGAACTGATGAATTTAGCAATAATTACTTGAAGCAATTAGAATTATCTTGCGCTATTAATGTACTTGTTGGTGTTTGTGTTACGGATAGTTCAGGATTACGAGAGAGATGGTTATCGTTTTCCAAGGATATTAGACAGAAACCCCCGATAATAGCCGTATATACAAAATCTTTATTGAAAAATGGAGCTAGCAGGGAAGCTGAAAAGTTACTAAAAAGAGCTATAGACGAAAGTATGGATTTTCAGCTTTTAGAGATCTACGGCTCTATATCAAGCGAAAAGCCGAAAAGAATGTTAAGGGCAATTCAATATTGGGTTACAAAATACGGAGAATGCCCTGAGCTCGAGATGGCAGCTGCCCAACAATGTATTTACGCCACCATGTGGGGTAAAGCAAAAAACCATCTTCTGAAGGTGATCGATAACAGTCCTAGCCCTGGAGCACTAAAGTTAATGGCAGACGTCGAAGAACAATTAGGTAATCATGGTGTCTCGTTGGTTAGGAGAAGACAGGGCCTTGAGCTTGCAGCAAAGGAGGCAGAATAGCTCTGTTAAGGTCGACTTTTTTTACTCTCGAGCCATTCGGTTAATGGTTTCCAATATTCTCTATCCAAAGCTGTTGTTAAGGGGGCAAACTCAAATATTGACATGCCTCTTTGGGCGGCCCTGATGTAATTTGAACTCTGCCTTAATAGTGTTAAAAACGGGAATTTCCTGCCGGACGGTAATTTAAAGGAATATAAAAGATCTTCTAGACTCTTAGCGTCCCTGGAGTTTTCCCTGGTCTTGTTGGCTATGGTTGCTATTTTTACATCGTTATAAACATTTTTTCTTATTTTTTTTAATTCCCCAAAAAATCTCTGTGCCGCTCTGATATCCATCGGGGAAGGTACTACGGGCACTATGCACGTTTCGGTAATGCTAAGTAAAGATACTATTTGTTCGTCATGAGTTCTTGAAGGTGCATCCATTACCATCACATCAACAGTGCTCGATAATTTAGGAAACTTTTCAGAAGCCTCTAAACCTATAATTTTAGGTAGATTTCCTCTTCTTTGCCTTAGCCAATCTATACTAGAACCTTGAGGGTCAAAATCGGCCAGAGCAACGCTCGCTCCTTTCATTGCAAAGTAACCTGCTAGATTTGTTGCAACGGTTGTTTTACCGCTCCCGCCTTTGGCGTTCATTATCAAAATTTTTCGCATACTGATGTCTTATAAGTCCTAAGCAATAAATATAGCATTCAATCATTTTTGGGGAAAGCCTATTAGCTTTGATTTATTAAATTTAAGATTGTTGGTAGAAATGCATTTTTTAGACAATTTTTTAAATTTTTTGGTCGAATTATTTGTGTTGTTTTTTCCGATTCATTGCTAAAAAGGTTCCAGTCTTTCTGTTGGGCTTGTTCCAAATTTTTCAGTATCGATTTATTTTTTATGGTAAGCATATATATTGAATTTTCATCAATAGGTATTGATTCAACTTTGAAAGGGTCTGATAAATCAACTAACGGGATTCTCTCTAAATTTGCATCAGTTCTAGAAAATTGTGGACAGATATAATCAAGGTAATCTGGTAAACGCTTAATGATAAGTTTTTTAACTTGTTGTTTTGAATAACCTCTTATTAAAAGATCTCTATGGCTTTTTTGAACCCACTCGAGGTTGATTGAAGGTGTGATTCCGATTAATAGGTCTACATATTGAGTGATATCAATTTCATCGTCTTTGTAGCCACCGTGTAATCCCTCGTAAAATAATATGTCATATGTTTGTTTAATTTCTTCCCATTCCGAAAAACAACCAATACTAACACCCAAATTTTTAGCATCTTTTTCTGAATGTGCGTATTTTCTAGCTAAACCCTTCCCAGAAATTGAAAAGTTTTTAAATAAATCTGCCAATAGGTCCAAGTGATTGCTTTTCGGAGAAAAATGGGTCAGCGGGCTCATCTTTTTATCCAATTCTTCCATTTCTGCACGCGTATATTTATGGAAGCTATCGCCCTGAATGTAGATTGCCTTAATTTGATGCTCTTTAAAAATTACATCAAAAATGGATTTAATATTAGTTTTACCCGCTCCAGAAGGACCAGTTAGAGCTATTATTGGTCTTTTTATCTTCATTTATCTACTCAATTTACAATTAAAAAGAAGCATACTTTCATGAAGTATATTATCATGATACGAAGGTTAACATGCTAGCCGATTTTACTTAGAGACCTTCGACCTTATTCGTTGTTGAGATGATAAAATTAAAAAAGCTATTTGAGTCCCCTTACGGACGTCTTTTACTTTTCGTGCTTCCACATTGGCGGATTTTTTTCATTTCCATAATAGCTATGTGTATGCTCGCTTCAACTGAATGGATGCTTCCTGCTCTACTAAAGCCGTTAATTGATGAGAGTTTGGATTCAACTAATACTGGTATTAGAACAGTGCCATTTCTATTAGTCGTTTTATTTTTATTTAGAGGTTTGTTTAGTTATATATCTACTGTTTCTCTTCACCTGGTGGCTCAAAAAGCAATTGAGGATATGCGCAATGCTATGTTTAGCAAGTTACTTCGGCTAGATATTGGATTTTTTGATGGTAACTCATTAGGAGCAGTGGTATCAAAATTTACGTTCGATGTTAATCAAGTGGCGGAAGCGTCAACAAAAGTAATAACTGTTTTTGTAAAAGACAGTCTAGTAGTCTTCGTTTTACTGATATATTTGACTTATTTAAATTGGCAGTTAGCTTTACTTTTATTTTTAATAGGGCCTCCAATTTCATTTTTCATTGTAAAATTATCAAAAAAAATGAGAGCAATGAGTAAAAATCTACAAACCTCGATGGGCGATATCAATGAGGTTACAGAAGAATCAATT
>JAYYFI010000015.1:0-170748 GCA_036158955.1 Pseudomonadota bacterium | reverse complement strand
TCTTCTTACCGAGAGAGCACAGGTAGCGTGATCTCTTGTGATGATGATCAGGCAGTTGAAGCTGTTATGTCTCACCATACGTTTACTTCAATCCGAATCGAAGAGGATGTATTTAACCCTGACAAAAACATTCTTGCTAATATTTATAGCCCACTAGGAAGGTGTATTTGTTTAATTGATAGTAACGTTGAAACGCACTATCGCACAAAAATTGAGTCATACTTTAAAAATCACAATATACCTCTTTATTTAAATATTTATAGAGCAATGGAAGTCGATAAGACGTTGTCTGTTGTTGAAAGGATGTTGAATGATTTTAAGCAGCATGCGGTGGCAAGAAACGAGCCCGTGTTGATTATAGGTGGAGGTGTCTTGGCAGATACCGGCGGTCTCGCCTGTGCCTTATTTAATAGAAACACCCCTTATGTAATGATAGGATCATCCATCGTCTCCGCCATTGATGCTGGCCCCTCACCACGGACGTGCTGTGATGGATTGGGCTATAAAAACTTATCGGGTGCTTATCATGCCCCAGTTTTGACGATAGCCGACAGACTATTTTTCAAAACCTTGAAAATTGGATGGTTGCGTCATGGCGTAGCGGAAATAATAAAAATGGCAGTTGTTAAGGATTATAATCTATTTCAACAGCTGGAGTCCGTCGGACCGAAACTCTTCCATTCTAAATTTGCCACAATTGAATCTGATAATTCTGAGTCCCTTAGAGGAATGGCTAACAAAATTCTCGGTGGAGCGATGAGAAGTTATGTGGAGGCGGAATACGATAATCTTTTTGAAACCCATCAGTGTCGGCCTCACGCCTACGGCCATACTTGGTCGCCCGGTTTCGAACTCCAAGCAGGTCTGTTACATGGTCATGCTGTATCAATAGGAATGGGTCTTGGCGCCTTTCTTAGTCACGAGGTAGGGTGGCTTGATAAAAAATCACTTTTACGTATTCTTCGACTAATCAGTGACTTCGAATTAAGTTTATGGCACGATATTTTACTTGATGAGGAGCTTTTATGGTGCGCACAGAAAAGCATCATAGATAAACGAGGGGGTAATTTGGTAGCGCCAGTTCCTAAAGATGAAATAGGGAAGTGCGGGTACATTAATCAGCTAAGTAGAGACCAATTGAGAAAAGGTATTTTAAATTACCAGTTAGTTTGTAAAGAATTTAAGCGAAATGGCGTAGGAATAGAACCTTATTGTAAAGACGTGGGCTTAGAGGATCCTTCCGAGGTTTTGGCGGACTCGCACCAAGTTAACAAATAATCAGAAAAGAAAAAAATTATGTTTAAATTGAGACCAGTTACACCTTTATCCATTATTGCTTCAAATTTAGAGCGGGCTCTGACTAGTATAGAGGAAAAAGGTTCACTTGATCTGGAAACCAAAGAGTTGTTAGAAAAGACAAGGGAATTGGCGAATGGAATAGAGCCCTATCTAATTGATAATACTACTCAAGAAGAGGACGCTCTAAAAAAACTTGCTGAGGAAACTCTAAAACACGATTGGCAAGGCAGTGGTCCTTCTCAGATAAATTCGCTAGAACCAGAAATGTTATCGGGCCACGTTGAGGGGATGTTTCTTAGGCAAATAGTTGCCTTAGCGAATTGTAAAAATATTTTAGAAATTGGGTTATTTTCAGGTTACTCTGCTCTGGCT
Organism: Pseudomonadota bacterium; assembly: GCA_036158955.1. GTDB lineage: Bacteria > Pseudomonadota > Gammaproteobacteria > TMED69. The sequence goes on along the minus strand of JAYYFI010000015.1, from coordinate 169,077 downwards.
ATGGCTCAAGCATTGCCAGATGACGGGAAGCTTATAGCGTGTGAAATCAATGACCATGCGGCGAAGTTCGCTGTTAACCAGTTCTCTAAATCTGAGCATGGTCGTAAAATTGAAGTGAGAATAGGTAATGCATTAGATACATTAAAAAAATTAGCGCAAGAAGAAGCCGTTTTTGATTTAGTTTTCCTAGACGCTGACAAAGCGGGTTATAAGAGTTATTTTCAATTTCTCCTTGATAACAATATGGTCAAGCGAGGTGGGATTTTCTTGGTTGATAATACGTTGCTACAGGGAGAGCCATACTTGAAAAAGGAGTATCGAGGCCAGGGAGGAGAGGCGATCAAGGTATTCAATGAATACGTCTCTAAGGAGCCCAGGGTAGAACAGGTTCTTATCCCCCTTCGGGATGGCGTGACACTTGCTAGATTAATTGCTTGAAAATTGAATTACCCATAAAGGGCGTTCCTTCTTGATTAAAATACGAACTCAGGGTCGATTATCTACTTTACTGGTCATCTTGGCTTTACAACTTTTAATTCCTTTAACTGTTTCCATTGTTTTGATTGCTTTTCTTACAAAACGTTCATCAAACAAAAATAATAAAGAATTTGTCAATAGAGGTACTATTTTAATAACTGGTGGGAAGATGACCAAAGCTCTTCAGCTAGCTAGGTTGCTAAGCAAAAGTGGTTATAAAATCATTCTCGCAGAGGATAAAAAATACTGGGCATCGGGTCATGCTTGGTCAAACTGTGTTGATTCTTTCTATCTGTTGCCGCCAATTTCAGAAGGATACACTAATTACGAGAAAACTTTATTATCAATCGTCAAACAAGAGCAGATTAATTTGATGATTCCGGTATCTAGTCCCATTTCAGTTTATAGGGACGCAAAACTTAAAAAAAATATAGGCGATAAACTTAAGATCTTCCATTTCACAGAAGATGAACTTAGGTATCTTGACCATAAATATAATTTATGCACCAAGGCTCGCGAAATAGGCTTAACAAGCCCTGAGGTACATTTGATAAAATCTAAAAATGATCTTGAATCGTTCGACTTTAACCTCACAAAAAAAAGATATATATTGAAAAGCTTAGCCTATGCGCCAGTTGAAAGGCTCAATCGCCCACTCCTACCATTTGACGGACAAAAACTATATTTCAACGGTTTGGAAATATCGTCAGAGCGTCCTTGGGTTTTGCAAGAGTTTGTATCTGGACAAGAATTTTGTACTCATTCAACGGTGCACGACGGAAGAATCTTATTACACTGTTGCTGTGAGTCATCTGAATTTCAACTTCGTTATAAACATGTGGACAATCAAGCCATTTATTCTTGGGTCGAAACATTTGTTAGGGCGATGAATCTTACTGGCCAGATATCATTTGATTTTATTGTGAATGAGAGGGGTGAGGTTATGCCGATCGAATGTAACCCTAGAACACACTCAGCGATTACTGCTTTCTATAATTCTGAATGTGTTGCTGATTCCTACGTCATCTCGCGAGGATACCAGTCTTCACAAATAGGACCTTGCTTCCCTAGATCGGAGGCCAGAGAAACTTATTGGCTATATCACGAATTGTGGGAGCTGTTCAAATGTCGTTCGTTTAAACAATTCAAAAATCAAATAAAAATACTCTTTTTTGGTAAAGAGGCAATTTTAGATCCATCCGATCCTTTACCATTTCTCATGGTTTATCACTGGCAAATTCCTTCTTTATTAATACAAGCGTTGAAATCTAAGTCACCCTGGGTTCGAATTGATTTCAATATTGGAAAATTGGTTGAGGTTGATGGTGATTAATAAGATGACTGAACCAAACAAGGTCTATCACTTGTGTGGTTCTCCGACGTCGAATTATTTTTTGGAACTTTCAATGATTTATTCTAGAAATGTAATATGCCCCCCTGGCTGGGAGCAAAGCTATATAGTGGTGAAGCCAGGTAATCGATGGTATTACGGAGAAAATCTAGACTCGATCGAACCCAAAGAGATAATTCAATTATTAGCTTCAATGGATGAAGATGCTTTGATAGTGCCGCATATGTTTTGTAAAAACGGAATGACGCTGTACCGGTATTTTTTTCATGAACAGCTAGGATTTTCAATGGTAGGTTCATCTGCAGATACTATGAAAATATCTATGAATAAAAGTTTGACTCGAAATTTAGTTTCTCAAAATGGAGTTAGAGTGGCACGTGGTGAGTTGTTAAGTTATGGTGAAAGTCCGACTATCCCTTATCCAATCATGATAAAACCTAATAGCGAAGATAATTCCTCTGGGGTGTCTTTGGTGGAAGAGGGAAAAATGTTAGATGATGCTTTAGAAATTGCTTTTAATTTAGATTCGGAAGTTTTGATTGAGGCATTCATACCAGGGCGTGAATTAAGAATCGCTGTGTTAGAACTGAATAATGATTTTTTTGTCCCATCGATTATTGAATACCCAGTATCAGAAAAGCACCCCATCCGTCGGACAGAAGATAAACTAGAAATCGACAAAAAAGGCATTCCAAATCGACAAGCATCAACATCACAAGTAGGCCCTATTTGTCCAGCTAACGTAGAGCGTAATCTTCTGGAGGAACTCACTGCGCAGGCAATAACCGCACACAAGTCTTTGAATGCCCGTCACTATTCTTTGTTTGATTTTCGCGTGGACAATAGAAATGGCCAGGTTGTATTCCTTGAGGCTGGTTTGTTTTGGTCGTTTAGTGAGGCGAGCATGATCTCGACAATGATTAAAAATAGTGAAAACTCTTTAACAGATATTATTGATAGAATTTGGAAAAGCGCTAAGGTTCGATAATCACAAATAGATGACATGCTAAATTGAGCTTAGTATACTTGTTTTGCCAAAAATTCTTATAAGTAGAGCGAATAGCCGTTACTATGCCAACTTTTTTGGGGAGGACAAATTGAAAAAATACTCATTGAGCTATGATAATAGGGAAATATTTTCCGGTGCTACAGCAATTTTATTTGGTTCTATTGGCTCTATAATAGAGACTTCAGAACTCCAATTAGCGGCTTTTAACAAAGCTTTCAAAAAATTTGGTTTAGATTGGGAGTGGACAACTACTGAGTATAAACCGATGCTTCTCCAGGCAGGTGGAAGAAAAAGAATATTAGAGTTTTCAAAGTTAACGAATACACCTCTGTCAGAAGAAGAAATCGCAAAGATTCACACTATGAAAGGAGATTATTTCGTCAGTTTTTTAGAATCGGTAGAAATGGAGCCTAGAAGTGGAGTTAAAGAGTTAATGGAACACTGTGCTTCTCAACGAATTAAATTGGGTTGGGTTACAACGACATCAGAACAAAATATTTCAGCAATTAAGAATTCATTTAAAGATAAAATTGACTTTAGTTTATTTGAGGTGATTATATCAAGGGAACAATGTTTGGAACCAAAACCTTCACCAGTGGTTTACAAAAAAGCTTTAGAGTTTTTAACAGTAGAAACTAAGACCACTGTAGCGATTGAAGACAGTACTAGCGGAGTTAGTTCTTCCAAGGGAGCAGGGATTTTTACAATAGCATATCCCGGGGAATATGGAAAAGAGCATGATTTTTCTCACGCTGATACTTGTCTTGATAATTTAAACAAAATTTCACTAAGTTCTTAGAGCAATTTCTTAACCTTCCCAGTCTATTTAATGCTGAGACTTTTGTAACGTTTTTGAGTAAGCATTCATTTTTTCAAGTACAACTGGGGTAAGTAAAAAAATTGAGATGAGATTTGGTATGGTCATTAGTGCGAAAGCTATGTCTATAATTCCAATTGCCGTGGTTGGTGACCAATAAGGGGATAGGAAAATTAGTAGCAAATAAAAATAAATATAGTTTTTACCAATCTTTTCACCAAAGAAATATTTCGCGCAGGCCGTACTATAATACGCATAAGTAATCATCGTTGATAAGGCAAATAAAGAAAAGATAGCTGCCAAGAGCGAAGCTCCTATTCCTGGAAAATTTATTTCTATCGCCTCCGCTACCAATAATATACCCACAGCATCAGTATTACCTAATAAATCAGTTGATAGGATAATTAATGCTGTAGCAGTACAGATTATGTGAGTATCGAGAATCGGACCAATCATGGCAACTAGTCCTTCTCTGATTGGGTATTCTGTCTTTGCGGTGCTGTGGGCTAAAGTTTCTGTTCCTACTCCTGCTTCATTTGAAAAAATCGCTCTTTTAACGCCCGTTATGATAGTGTCTCTCACTGATAGTCCGAGAACGCCCCCTATCGCAGCGGTCGGGTCAAAAGCTCCAAAAAAAATTGATTTTAAGATATCGTCTAGTCGGTCAATGTTCATAAGAATTATGGTCCCGCAAATGAGTAAATAACATCCCCCCATTATCGGCAGGAAAAAACTGGAAAAGAACCCTAAACGTCTCACTCCCCCTTTAAGGATTAAGAAGATTACCCCGATGATAACAATGCTAAGAATAAAAGGGGGTAACTCAGATTTTGCGAGAAGCACAGCAGATAGTTGATTTGCTTGAAATATCCCAAGGCACCCTATCATCCCGAAAAATGCAAAGATATAAGAAAGCCAGCGAAAATTATTTCCCAACCCCATTATGATCGTATACATTGGGCCGCCAACATACCCTACGCCGGCAACGTTTCGACGATAAATACAAGCCAATGTGCAACTAAAAAATTTTATAATCATCCCGCAGGCGGCTGTTATCCACATCCAGAAAATTGCGCCGGAACCGCCAATTTGAAGTGCGATGGCTACCCCGGCAATATTACCCATTCCGATTGTTCCGCCTAATGCAGTTGTAAGAGCGCCCCAGTGTGAGTTGGTGCCTAATCCTTTTCTTTCTTTCTTTAGAAAAAGTAATTCGAAAGCATGTTTGAGATAAAAGTACGGTCTTAATCGTGTCAATAACAGAAGGTAAACCGCCGTGCCAAGTACACATATGACTAAAGGGGTGCCCCAAATAATTGAAACTAATTGTTCTACCAATGATTCAAAATTGTTCACTAAAGTTACGATATAAGAATTTTTTGTATCGAGCAATCAAGAACTATAATTTAAAATTTATAATATTGATAGAATAAACGTAATGACATGCGTTATCATAACGTTTTAAAACTTTGAATAATATTAAAATTAGAGTGATAATGCGAAAGTGGCGGAATTGGTAGACGCGCTGGTTTTAGGTACCAGTGGGGTAACCCGTGAGAGTTCGAGTCTCTCCTTTCGCACATAAAAAACTCAGAATGAAATTATTAATATATCTATACTGGAAAGATGTAAGTGGAAATCGTATTAAAAAAAAATACTGAATTAGAGCGTTCCCTTAAAGTTGTAGTCTCTGCGAAGGAGTTTACTCAAAAAATTGTGGATCAGTTATCAAAAATACAACAAAACGCGAAAATTGACGGTTTTAGAAAAGGCAAAGTGCCTATAAATATTGTGAGAAAGAGGTTCGGGCAAGAGGCAAAAAATGAGGTTATCAACAACTTAATTCAAACTACTTTTCAAGAAGCAGTAGTGTCTGAAAAAATCTCACCTGTAGCGCCACCCGAAGTGAATGTTACAAATGCGATAGAGGGAGAGGATCTTATCTACATGGCGATTTTTGAAGTCTTCCCCGACGTAGAAGTTTTACCATTTCCTGAATTGAAGATTCAACGCGACAAAGTAAGCATAGTCGATTCCGACGTAGATAAAATTATCCATAAGTTACAGGAGCAGCATAAAAACTGGGAAGAAAAAGATGGCATCTCAATTACCGGTGATAAGGTAAGGATATCATTTAAAGGATTGATAAAAGGCAAACCCTTTGAGGGGGGTGATGCAGAAGACTTTGACTTTATACTTGGGTCCGGGCAAATGTTGAAAGATTTTGATGAAGGGTTGGTTGGAGTAGCTAAGGATGATGAAAAGAAAATTAAAGTACAGTTTCCAAAAGAGTATCCTAGTAAAGAAGTTGCGAATCAAACAGCAGTGTTTAATGTAAGTGTAAAATCTGTTGAAAGCCCAGTTTTACCCGATATAACGGAAGAATTTGTGAAAAAACTTGGATTTGATAGCGGTTCGATTGCTGAAATGAAGCAAGAAATTCAAAAGAAGATAGAGGCTGAGTCTGAGCAAATGATCGGGAAAAAGATTTTCCAACAAATTTTAGATAAAAATCTTGCAAAAGCTGATTTTTTATTGCCCAAGGTATTACTTGAAAAGGAGATTGAAAATTCTAAAGCTCTAATACGACAACAATGGATAGCGCAGGGAGAAAAATTGGACGAGGAATCCAAGAAATTTACCAAACAAGTAAATGAGGAAGCTAAGAAACGGTTAAAGACAGCCCTGGTTGTATCAGAGTTAGTGAAATCTAGCTCGGTCTCGGTATCACAAGACGAAATAAAAGAGAGGATTGAAGCTTTTGCCAGAACTTATAAAGACCCAAGCGAGGTTATAAAATGGTATTCAGAAAACCCCAAACAGATTCAGGCCCTAGAGTCAACGATTTTAGAGCAAAAATTAGTCGATCATGCGATTGCCAATTGTGTTATTGAGGATGTAGAAACAACATTTGACGATTTATCTAATCCGATGCAGACTAGTAATTCGTAATAGTTAAGAAATTACCGGAAAACAATAATTTGATATGAAAGCTTTAAATTTGGTACCGATGGTTGTAGAACAATCAGCTCGTGGAGAAAGGGCGTTCGATATTTATTCTCGATTACTTAAAGAGAGGGTAATTTTTCTAGTTGGTCCGGTAGATGATGCCGTTGCTAACGTTATCGTAGCACAATTTTTGTTTTTGGAATCCGAAAATCCGGATAAAGATATCAATCTCTATATCAATTCGCCGGGCGGCTCTGTGTCTGCGGGGCTTGCGATTTATGATACATTAAGATTCATCAAACCTGATGTAAGTACAACTTGCATTGGGCAAGCGGCAAGTATGGGTGCTCTGCTGTTAGCCGGCGGAACCAGTGGGAAGCGCTTTTGTCTTCCTCATTCTCGGATAATGATTCATCAGCCGCTAGGAGGCTATTCAGGACAAGCTAGTGACATAGATATTCACGCAAAAGAAATTTTAAAAGCGCGCGACAAGTTAAACAAAATATTAGCTAAGCATACTGGTAAAACCCTGAAGTCCATAGAGAAAGATACTGATCGTGATAGGTTCATGAGTGCGGATGAAGCTAAAGAATATGGCATAATCGACCAAGTTTTAAACGAAAGAAAATAGAAGATAAAAAATCAGGGAACCATAACAATGACTGATTCGACAAACAACTCCGATGAAAACCGTACTTTGCACTGTTCTTTTTGTGGAAAAAATCAACACGAAGTTCGAAAATTAATAGCTGGGCCTTCCGTTTTTATCTGTGACGAATGTGTCGAGTTGTGTAATGATATTATACGGGAGGAGATTGAGGATTCAGAGTCAAAGAGTCAAGGTAATTTACCGATTCCTGCAGAAATAAATCAGAATTTAGATGACTATGTGATCGGCCAAGAAAGAGCAAAAAGAATTTTATCCGTTGCGGTTTATAATCATTACAAGCGACTTAACAACCGGACGGCGAAAGAGGACATCGAGTTAGCGAAGAGCAATGTACTTTTAATCGGGCCAACCGGTAGTGGAAAGACATTGTTAGCTGAGACACTTGCCCGGTTGCTTAACGTCCCCTTTACTATGGCTGATGCAACAACTTTGACCGAGGCTGGCTATGTTGGAGAGGATGTTGAAAATATAATTCAGAAATTACTTCAGAAATGTGATTACGATGTGGAAAGAGCGCAAAATGGCATTGTATACATTGATGAGATAGATAAGATTTCAAGAAAGTCTGATAACCCATCCATAACCAGAGACGTCTCCGGTGAGGGAGTCCAACAAGCATTGTTGAAATTAATTGAAGGAACTGTAGCGTCAGTACCCCCCCAGGGAGGACGCAAGCACCCACAGCAAGAATTTTTACAGGTAGACACCAGTAATATTCTGTTCATATGTGGGGGGGCCTTTGCCGGCTTAGACAAAATTGTCCGAGAACGGTCAGAGAAAGGCGGTATTGGCTTTTCGGCAGAAGTAAAAACCAAGAGCGAAAAAGTAGCTTCGTCAGAGTTATTGCACAGTGTAGAACCTGAGGATTTGATTAGATATGGATTAATTCCGGAATTTGTAGGTCGATTGCCTGTTATGGCTGTTTTAAATGAACTGAATCAGGCACAACTCGTAGAAATATTACTGGAGCCAAAAAACGCGTTAACCAAACAATACAATAGACTGTTTGAAATGGAATCATGTGGCTTAGAATTTAGAGAAGAGGCTCTGGAAGCAGTCGCGAAAAAAGCTGTCGAGAGAAAGACGGGAGCCCGAGGGTTGCGTTCCATTTTGGAAGAATCTTTGTTAGATACAATGTATGAGCTGCCTTCACTAGAGAATGTTTCTAAGGTGGTTGTAGACGAAGCTTCAGTGTCAGGCGAATCAAAACCCTTGGTTATATTCGAAAATTCAAATCCTGCCAAGGCTGTATCAGACTAGATCCTTCTACCTGAGACGGTCTAAGTTGAATTTGTAACTGAATATTTGTTAGTTCAAAGGAGATTTAAATGAGCGAAGAGAACAGAGAATTTCCGGTCCTTCCCCTGAGAGATGTAGTAGTTTACCCGCATATGGTAATACCGCTATTCGTGGGTCGCCAAAAGTCAATTGCGGCGTTAGAGCATGCCATGGAGACCGGCAAACAGATATTACTAGTCGCTCAAAAAAATGCTGCCAACAATGAACCACTATTGGATGATATTTACTCAATTGGCACAGTCTCCAATATATTACAACTTTTGAAGCTACCAGATGGAACTATTAAGGTACTAGTTGAAGGAATCAAAAGAGCGACAGTTGAAAGATTTTCGGCTGGCCCAGAGTTTTATCTATCAGAGATTTCGTTTCTGAAACACGACCCATTAACAGAAAGTGAAAATCAGAGCTTATCAAGGACTTTGATGAGTCAATTTGATAGGTATGTTAAACTAAACAAGAAGGTGCCCCCAGAAATAGTAGCGTCTTTGGCAGGCATCGATGATGTATCTAGACTTATAGATACAATCGCCGCACATATCGCGATCAAGCTTGATCAAAAGCAAAAGATTCTAGAGACCGTAGACACTCATGACAGACTTCAACTATTAATATCAATGATGGATGGTGAAATCGAGTTGTTAGAGGTGGAGAAGAGTCTGCGTAACAGGGTGAAGACTCAAATGGAGAAAAGTCAGCGAGAATACTATCTAAATGAACAAATGAAAGCCATTCAAACCGAGCTTGGGGAAGGCGAAGAAACTACTAGTGAACTTGACGAATTAGCGAAACAAATCGATGACTCAGCCATGAGTAAAGAGGCATTGAAAAAATCCAAATCAGAGTTGAAAAAGTTAAAAATGATGTCTCCCATGTCCGCGGAGGCTACCGTTGTGAGAAATTATATTGATTGGATTGTTTCATTGCCATGGAAAAAACGCTCGAAAATATCGAAAGATCTCAACAAAGCAGAGGAGATCTTGGACAGTGACCATCACGGTTTGGAAAAAGTGAAAGAAAGAATTTTAGAGTATTTGGCTGTGCAACAAAGAGTAAAAAAAATTAAGGGACCGATCCTATGTTTAGTTGGTCCGCCTGGGGTTGGGAAAACATCTCTAGGGAAATCTATTGCAAAAGCAACAAATCGTAAATTCGTCCGAATGTCTTTGGGCGGTGTTAGAGATGAAGCGGAAATACGAGGGCACAGGCGTACTTACGTTGGATCGCTACCTGGTAAGATAATCCAAAATATGTCTAAGATCGGGACTAAAAATCCTCTAATCTTACTGGATGAGATTGATAAAATGGCTATGGATTTTCGAGGGGATCCTGCATCAGCTTTACTTGAGGTTCTAGATCCGGAACAAAATAATAGTTTTAATGACCATTACTTAGAGGTTGATTTTGATCTTTCAGAGGTAATGTTTGTTACAACCGCCAACACCCTTGATATACCAGGTCCACTCAAAGATAGAATGGAAATTATACGACTTTCAGGGTATACAGAGATAGAAAAAACGAACATCGCAAAAAGCTTTCTGATACCTAAAGCAATCCAGAACGCCGGGCTTGATAATGATGAAATAAAGGTAAGTGAGAGCTCCATTAAAGATATAATAAGATTCTATACTAGAGAAGCGGGGGTTCGTAGTTTAGAGAGAGAGTTATCAGCCATTTGTCGTAAAGTTGTCCGGGCTATCATTAAAAAGCCAATTAATAAGACAATTAATATTACCCCCAAATCACTTGAGCAGTATTTAGGGGTAAAAAAATTCCGGTATGGGTTGGCAGGTGATGCTGATCGAATTGGCCAAGTTACCGGTCTGGCTTGGACTCAGACTGGTGGTGATTTGTTAACTATAGAAGCCGCAGTCGTTCAAGGTAAAGGTCGAGAAATATCTACTGGTAGTTTGGGAGATGTGATGCAAGAATCGATAAAAGCGGCTATGACAGTTTTGAGAAGTAGAAGCAATTCACTAGGCATAGATGCGAACTTCTACGGGAAAAAAGACTTTCATTTTCATGTTCCTGAGGGAGCCACTCCAAAAGATGGACCAAGTGCTGGTATAGGTATGTGCCTAGCTATGGCGTCGGCATTAACAGGTATTAGAGTGAAGAGGAGTGTTGCCATGACTGGAGAGATCACTCTGAGAGGGGAGGTATTGCCAATTGGTGGTCTTAAAGAAAAACTCTTGGCTGCACAAAGAGGTGGCATCAAAACCGTTCTTATTCCTCAGGAGAACGAAAGAGATCTTAAGGAAATTCCTGCGACTATCAAAACCGGTCTTAAGATTGTTCCTATCAAATGGATCGATGAAGTTTTTCCAATAGCCTTGCAGTCACTTCCAGAACCATTGGATTCTGCTCAATCCGAAGTAGATGTCGCTAAGAAAAAGCCTGAAGAATCCGATGATTCAGATTTGTTGCGACGACACTAGAGTTTTACTTGAGTTTGTAAGATAATTGCCGTGGGGTGGGGTTACGGCTCGATTGACTATTCCGTATCTGCAGCCCGATAGTTGGGTGCTTAGCTCAGCTGGGAGAGCGACGCCCTTACAAGGCGTAGGTCGGGGGTTCGATCCCCTCAGCACCCACCAGAATCAAATTGGAGCGGTAGTTCAGTTGGTTAGAATGCCGGCCTGTCACGCCGGAGGTCGCGGGTTCGAATCCCGTCCGCTCCGCCATTTCTGATTCTTGTATCTAGAATGGTTGACGTAGGAAAAAGCTTCGGTATCTTGGGGCGGTAGTAGTGGTTTTGTAAACATGAGAGGGAAGAAATGAGGATTGGAGATAACTTTTTAGATAAATGGGTCGAAGCTATAAATAACGATAATGGCTGCAAATTAAATGGAAGAGGCTTCAACGAAGCCATCACGTTCGAGATAGGAAACGTGCGAAACACGCTGACCGTTCGCAACGGGAAAATTGATAATATAATTGTAGACGGTGGTCCGTTGGTGAGAAGTGTCCTAACACTTAGCGCGCCCGAAGACGTATGGTCTAAGCTTTTAAATCCGAAACCGCCGGCTCTTTACAACGACTTTTTCGCGTTGATTGCCATTGGCGACATGAGATTTGACGGAGACATTAAAATTATTTTCCAACAATGGTTTACTTTTTCAAACTGGGTGAGAGCTGGTAGAGAACTGCAGGGTCCATTAGAAACAGCATCTGATCCTGAATTTTTAGATGACTGGCAGGCGGTTGGAAGATATACGAATGTCACTGTAAATGGAGCCCGTCACAAAGTATTTTATTTTGAGGCTGGTGAAGGGATACCTTTGATTTGTCAACATACGGCTGGAAACGAAAATAGGCAATGGCGTCACCTCCTAGAAGACAGAGAGTTAACAAAAAAATTTAGGGTCATTGCTTATGACCTTCCATCGCACGGCAAGTCTGATCCTTCCTGTGACAAAGATTTGTATTCAGAGGATCAATTATTGCGTTCTGAATGGGTTACCGAATTTGTTATGAATTTCATTGGTTCTCTAGGGATTGAAGAAAAACCAATCTTTATAGGCTGTAGTATTGGCGCGGTCATTGGGCTTCATTTAGCTGCTAAATTTCCGGATCACTTTAAAGGTATTATTTCTTTGGCTGGGACTACGCCAACATATGGATTTTTTCATGACTGGTGGATTGATCCAGATGTAAATACTCAGATGAACATGCCCGGTTTGATGGATTCGGTGATGGCTCCTGATATTTCAAATGTTGATCGGCAAATAAACAGGACCATACAAAGTTCTTCACCGAGGGTGATTCGAAATGACCTCCACCTTTGGGGAGTTGATAACGGTGGTGATAACATCGCTAAAGCAATAGATGGTACAAAACTTCCTGTTTTTGTTTATGCTGGTGAGTATGACTTTACTTGCCCGCCTGATCACGTTGAGGAGTCTGTGAAACAGATAAAAGGTGCAAACTACAAGACTTTAAAAGGGTTAGGTCATTTTCCAATGAGCGAATGTTATGAGAGATTTCGGCCAACATTGTTAGATACACTTGAAAGAATTGTGTCTTATAAGTCCTAGTTGATAGTATGCTTCAATTAATAAGAGATAAGTCACAAGGATTAATTGTAGGGTTTATTGTCTTCTTAATCTCCTTGACTTTTGCACTGTTTGGAATTCAAAGTTACTTTACCGGTCAAAGCGACGTTATAGTTGCTGAAGTGGACTCTCATGAAATTACACTTACTGATCTGATTAATAGAATCAAGACCATTAGGCAACAAACTGAGGATGATTTGCAAACTCAGACTGATCCAGATTTATGGTCGAGTGATTTTATAAAATTGCAAACACTTAATCTTATGATAGATGAAGTCGTTCTAGATCAGACCATCACTGATGCGGGGATTAGGATCAGCGATGAATCATTGGTTAATAAATTAAAAGACGTGGATGCTTTCTACGATGAGAGTGGGTTTTCAAGAGAAAGATATGAGTCGCTTCTTACAAGAACAGGAACTACGGTAAAGGAATTCGAAGCAAATGTTGCTTCAGATGTGCTAAGGTCTCATGTTAAACTGGGGATATTAGGGTCGGAATTTTCAACAGATTCAGAAAACTCATTTCTTTTTCAGCTGAGAAATCAAAAGAGGGATATTAGTTTAGCACTGATAAAAATTTCCAAAAATTCTAATGATATCGTCGCTTCAGAACCAGAAGTAAAACAATATTATCAAGAGAATAAAGAGTCTTACAAAACCACTGAAAAAGTTGCTTTACAGTACCTGAAATTAAGTCGTGAAGCGATAAAGAGTTCGTTACCTAAAATCGGTGAAGATAGCTTGCGTGACATTTATTCAGCGAACTTAGCAACTTATAGCACTCCAGAAACTCGTAGCATTGAGTATTTGCTTGTTCAGGAGAACAACTCTTCAGAAACCAAAGAGAGAAACAAAATTATTGATAATATTTTTGATCAAGCGGCTAAAGGAAGAAGTTTTTCAGAGATAGCTCAAACTATTGATGATAGTATAGAAATTGAGATTGATTCAGTCGAAAATTTAAACCGCAGTGATTTGCCTGTATCTCTAAGCGACGTTGTTTTCGCTCTAAGTGATATAGGCTCTGTTTCAAACCCTATTAATACCGAATTCGGCACACATTTTGTAAAATTAAACGGGGTTAATCCAGCGGTAATTCTACCCTTTGATGAGGTTAAGGTCGAGATTATGAAAGATGAGCTTGATAGAAGGGCTGATCAGGTTTATTTTGAACGGGCCGAACTAATGGCAGAGTTAGCGTTTGAAAATCCCGACAGTTTAGATGTGGTTTCCTCAACATTAGAAATTACTCCTCAAGAAACAGAGTTAGTTACTAAGAAGCAATTAGTAAATGAATTCCGTATTCCATCGGTATCAAAAATATTCAACGATGATGTGTTAGTCAACAGATATAATAGTGAGCCTGTTGAAACCCCAGACGATAACATATTTATTTTCAGAGTTAAAAAACATGAAAAAGCAACCATACCTGAATTTAAAAACGTGCAAGAACAGGTAAAACAAAATTTTATTGAGACTCAGCTGAAAGAAGCGACTATAGAACTTGCAGAAGCAGTGATAACAGAATTAAGAGAATTTGGCGGCCAATCCGCACTTTTTCAGAACAAAAAACTAAGCTGGAAAACCAATAAAAGTATCGGTCGTTATTCGGATATGCTTCCGATCAATGTAAGAAATAAAGCTTTTGCTGTCGAATTAAAGAATAATAATCCTCACTATTTTCAGACTCAATATGATGACAGTACCGTTGCGATCATTAGAGTCCAAAACCAACAAATGCCAGCGGTTTCCGAGGCAGATGAAAATGAGCTGAATAGTATTCGCGATTTTATTGTTAGACCACGTTCTGCTGTCATGTGGAAAGATTATTTAAAATTACTTAGAAATGAGAAAAAAATTAAAATTTATAATTCTAACTTAAGCCCCTAATTTTACTTGGCTATTTTGTAATCTTCTCCACAACCGCCGCGCCCACGCTGTCACCCCATACATTGATAGTGGTTCTGAATCTGTCTAAAAACCAGTCTACAGCGAGCAACAGTCCTATTCCCTCTAGTGGTAGATTTACAGCGGTTAAGACTAGCACCATCGTTACCAATCCTGCCTGTGGAATTCCCGCCGCACCAATAGCTGCAAGAGTCGCTGTTATAAAAACAATAAGCTGTTGTCCAATACCCAAATCAATTCCGTAAGCTTGGGCAATAAACATAACCGCTACTGCTTCATATAAAGCAGTTCCATCCATATTTATAGTTGCGCCAAGGGGAAGGACAAATTTAGAAGTGGATTGATTGACCCCTGCTTCATCAGTACAAGCAAGACTTGTAGGAAGTGTAGCGGAAGAGCTTGCTGTTCCAAATGCCGTAAGTAAAGCACGGGAAAGAAATTTAATATACAAAAGTCCATGGCTGGTTACTTTTTTTAGGACTAAGAATAAAAATAAGAAATGAAGCGCCAATCCAAAAATCACACAAACGATATATTTGCCAACTGCTTTAATTTCATCCGAGAAGCCTTCCAATCCACCCGCTTCAGCGATGCGCGATGATACAAGTGCAAAGACACCAATTGGTGTCAATAACATTATCCAACTTACTATCTGCATCATTACCGCGTTAATATCATCGAAAAAAACTATTAGCCTTTCGCTTTTGCTCTCAACTTTGAGAAGAGCGATGGCAAAAAGTATAGCGAAAATTATTATTGGCAGTAGTTCTCCGTTTGTTGCTGATTTAAAAAGGTTATCTGTAACCATAGATAGAGGAATGTCTGAAAATGAAATTACATCGTTTTTATTTGCGGATTGGCTTGATTCGCTAATATTTAATTCCAAGTTTTTTCCTGGGGCCAATAGATTTACACACAGTAGACCAATTAACACCGCTATCGATGTGGTTATTGTGTAGTAAGCGACTGTAATGAAACCAGTCTTTCCAAAATTCGAGTGTCTGTTTAAATTACAAATTCCGCTAATAACAGCTGAAAAAATTAGTGGAATGATCGTCATTTTTAATGCGTTTAAAAAAAGTTGGCCGATCCATTGAATTTTTAACGATGACTCTAAGAAAAAACTTCCGCTTAATAACCCTAAAATGACACTTAAAAATGTTCCCCATAGGATAAATGTGGGTTGGGATATTTTCATTTTTTTAAGATGTAGCACCAATGATGTTATAGCCGCAATCTACATAGGTTATTTCACCTGTAATTGCGGAGGCTAAATCTGAGCATAAAAACGCCGCGGTATTTCCCACGTCTTCAATAGTTACATTACGACGTAAAGGAGCAGATTCTTCAACAAATGTTAAAAATTTCTTAAGATCTTTCACTCCTGAAGCAGCAAGTGTTTTTATTGGGCCAGCTGAAATTCCATTGACTCTAACGCCGTATGGTCCTAGGTTGGAGGCCATATATCTAATATTACTTTCTAGACTTGCCTTGGCGACACCCATTATATTATAGCTAGGCATCGCCCTAATGGCGCCGATATAAGAAAGAGTTAGAAGTGCAGAATTTGACGAAAGCAAAGGAATAGCCGCTTTTCCAACAGCAGCAAAGCTATAACAGCTTGTTTCATGAGCGATCCTAAATCCCTCTCTCGTTAGGTTGTCTAGGTAATTACCTTGCAACATTTCCCTGGGCGCAAAAGCTATTGAGTGAACAATTATATCGATTTCATCCCAATACTTGCTTACTTGTTCGAATAAATATTTTATATCATTATCTTCATCTACGTCACATTTTAGAAAAAAGGGCGAAGAAAGTTCGGTTGCGAAGTTCCCTGCTCTTTCCTCAAGCCGCTCATTTTGAAAGGTTATGGCTACTTCGGCCCCTTGATATTGCATCGCTTTTGCGATCCCATAAGCAATAGATTTTTTACTTGCTATTCCTAAAACAAGCGCTTTTTTGTTAGCTAGAAATCCCATCTGTTTCCCCTAATTTATTCAAATACATTATAGTGTCATTTCAGATTTGGTATCTCATATTGTATATTAGACAATCTAACTATAAAAGGAACTATCCTACCCGGCGTTTTTAAATGTATTTATATAAGTTTTACTTTATATTTTTTATTTTTATTATAGGTTGTTCAAAACCATGGAATAACCCTTATTCAACGGAAAAAGAAAGTTATTCTATTCATTACTCGTCATTTGCAGAGCGACCAAAGCATCTTGATCCTGTTTCGTCTTATAGTGAGAATGAAGCTCGATTCATCTCTCAGATTTACGAACCATTAGTGCAGTATCACTATTTAGATCGACCTTATAGGTTGGAAGCGCTTACTGCGACGAAGTTGCCTGAGCCAATGTTAGTCCACGATGAATCTATCAATTATTCGATTTATAAAGTTAGAATTAAACCAGGTATCTTGTATCAGCCACATCCTTGTTTTGCCAAAGACCCTCAGGGTAATTTTGTTTATCATGATTTGACTTCTGAACAAGTTTCCCAAATAAAAACTTTTTCTTTTTTCACTTCAACAGGAACACGAGAGCTAACGGCTCATGATTATGCTTTTCAAATAAAAAGGTTGGCTCATCCACAGAAACATTCGCCAGTATTAGGTTTGATGTCCAAATATATTGTTGGTTTAAAGGAGTTAAAAGAGAAACTATTAGCCTCGAGTCAGAAAGGACAAGTAATTGATCTAAAAAAATTTAACATAGCAGGAGTAAAGGTTGTTAATAATTATGAATTTGAGATAAAAATTTACGGTAAATATCCTCAATTTAAATACTGGCTTGCGATGAATTTTTTTGCCCCGATACCATGGGAGGCCGAAGCTTTCTTCTCACAGACTGGTTTCAAAGAAAAAAATCTGAGTCTTGATTGGTATCCAGTTGGTACTGGTCCTTATATGTTAACGGAAAATAACCCAAATAGACGAATAATCTTAAAAAAAAATCCAAATTACGATCCAACATTGAGACCATCAATAGAGCATAACAAGCAAAGAATTGACTTAAATTTTGATCGAGAGGTGGATGAGGCTCATTTCATTCTTGAAAAAGAGGCTATCCCCGAGTGGTCAAAATTTTTACAAGGTTATTATGACGCCTCAGGTATTTTGTCAGATAGTTTTGATCAAGTAATCAGTATAAATTCGAGGGGTGATGCAAATTTGTCCTCTGATATAGAAGCGAAGGGGGTTAATTTAGTTAAAGCGGTTAAGCCATCAATTGCATACATGGGGTTCAATATGACAGACCCATTAATTGGCGGATACTCTGAAAAGCAAAAATTTTTACGACGAGCTATCTCAATAGCGATAAACTATGAGGAGCTTCTATCAATTTTTGCAAACGGTCGAGGGTTAGTTGCTCAAGGTCCTATTCCCCCGGGTATTTTTGGCTACTTAAATGGTTTGTCAGGAGTTAATGAACATGTTTACCAATGGACTGAAAAAGGACCGAGGCGAAAATCTATTGAAATCGCGCAAGATTTGATGAGTCGTGCAGGTTATCCAGAAGGAATTGACACAACAACTGGTAAGCGTCTAACGTTATTCTATGATACTGTTTTGGGAGGACCTTCAGGAAAAGCTGTATTAAACTGGTATAGAAAGCAGTTCAAAAAATTGGGAATAGAATTAATTGTTCGGGCGACCGATTACAACAGGTTTCAAGAAAAGATTCGTAAAGGTACAGCTCAGATCTTTAGTTGGGGGTGGAATGCGGATTATCCTGACCCAGAAAATTTTTTGTTTTTGCTTTATGGGCCTAATTCAAAAGTTGAAACTCAAGGTGAAAATGCTACGAATTACCAAAACCCCGAGTTTGATAATTTGTTTCTAAAAATGATGGAGACTCCAAATGGAGTAAGTCGACAAAAAATAATTGACCGAATGGTGGAGTTGTTGAGGGAAGACTCGCCTTGGGTGTGGGGGTATCATCCGACGACATATACTCTCTATCATAAATGGATGAAAGGTGTTGTGCCTAATTTAATGGCTAGAAACACGCTAAAATACAAAACGATTAACCAAAATGAGAGAAGGGAGTACAGGGCCAAAGCAAATCAACCAGTATTGTGGCCCCTAGTATTCGTAGTCATCACTATTTTTGCGATATTTTTCATTTGTTTATTTAGGGTAAAAAAGGACAAAACTACAAGTGTTTAATTATTTATTAAAAAGAATTTTTTATGCTATTCCAATTTTAATTTCTGTTAATGTTTTTACATTTTTTTTGTTCTTTGTCGTTAATACCCCCGATGATATGGCAAGACTGCATTTAGGGAACAAACATGTGACGCAAGAAGCGATTGACAATTGGAAGTTTGAGAGGGGATATAATAAACCATTGTTGTGGGCTTCTGAACTAGATGGCGTAAAAAAAATATCAGAAACAATTTTTTTTGAAAATAGTTTGAAGCTTTTTCTTTTTAAGTTTGGTCAATCAGATAGCGGCCGAGATATTTCGTTCGATATTTCGAAAAGAATGTGGCCAAGTTTAGCCATAGCACTGCCTGTTTTGATAGTCGGTATTTGCCTTACATTAACCATAGCGCTCTTTGTTGCATTCTTCAGAGCTACATATATTGACTCTACCGGGGTTTTAATTTGTGTTTTTATGATGTCGGTTTCAGGATTATTTTATATTATTGGGGGTCAATATTTGATCGGAAAGATGTTGAAGCTTGTTCCAATATCAGGTTATTCAGAGGGGCTGTCGGCAGTTAAATTTTTAATATTGCCAGTAGCGATTGGCGTTATTTCTGGTTTAGGAAATGGTACGAGATGGTATAGGACAATTTTTTTGGAAGAAGTTAATAAGGATTACGTAAGAACAGCTCGGTCAAAAGGTTTCAAGGAGAGTCAAATCATGTTATCACATGTTTTACGAAATGCATTAATTCCTATAATGACTGGTGTTGTCGTGGTTTTGCCTTCCTTGTTTTTAGGAAGCTTGATTACGGAATCTTTTTTTGGCATCCCTGGTTTGGGTAGCTATACAATAGAAGCGATTAGGGCTCAGGACTTTGCGATTGTGAGATCTATGGTTTTTCTTGGTTCCCTTCTTTATATTTTGGGGTTAATTTTAACTGATATATCTTATACCTTGGTTGATCCTAGGGTTAGATTAAATTGATACTCAGCGCCTCTATGCAAATTGTAATATTAAAAACTGATTTTTTATTTTTTCTTTTGTTGGCTGGAATTTTTTTATATTCGTTATTCGTGTTTAAGGATAAGCAATTGCTTGACGTTTGGCGGCAAGTTTTTAGGAAACCATTGGCAATAGCTTCGGGCATGGTATTATTTTTTTATCTTGCCATTTGTCTATTGGATAGTATACATTTCAAGCATTTAGCAAATAATGAAAAATCTCAAGAAATAACAAGTGTTTTAGATTCCCTATTTGAGCCAATATCAAAACAAGTTGAAACGACGTATTCAGCTCCTTTCGCTTATTCGTCCTTTGTGAAGGAAACAATTTTAAATGACGACGGAAGTGTTGCGAGAGAATTTCCTCGATTAAAATTTGGTGGATCTCATTTAATTGACCCTGAATCCGATTATTGGCCTGACATATGGATTTCTCTTATTTATATCTTGTGTATGGGTTTTGTATTTTGGTTAGTTCTGCTATTTATCTATTATTTTTTCAGTTATCGTAGTAGACCAAAATCGGTTATATCGTTTGTCAATGTTGTTTTGGTCTCCTCTGGTTCTTTCAAGGTTTTTTGGGTTACCCTTTTAGGTTTCTGTTTGTTGTTTTCGTTCCTATTTGTTTTTGCTGGTCATTACCATATTCTTGGGACTGATAAGGTCGGTAATGATGTTTTGTATCAAAGTTTTAAGAGTATAAGAACAGGGGTATTAATCGGAACACTCACGACGTTGTTAGCGCTCCCATTTGCTTTAATTTTTGGAGTTACTGCTGGTTATTTTGGTGGATGGATAGATGATGTTATACAGTTTTTGTATACCACATTGTCTTCTATACCAGGAGTTTTATTAATCGCAGCAGCAGCATTAATGCTGGAGATATACATGTCAAAGCACTCTGATATTTATATGAGTGTTGTCGCAAGAGCTGATCTAAGGTTATTAGCTCTATGCATGATCATCGGCATAACTTCATGGACCACCCTTTGTCGCTATGTTAGAGCTGAGACTTTAAAGCTTAGAGAAATGGATTTTGTTGCGGCAGCTACTGCTTTGGGTGCTACGAAGTTAAGAGTAATTTTTAGGCACGTCACTCCTAATCTTATGCATTTGGTGATGATTACATTGGTATTAGATTTTAGCGGTTTAGTTTTGGCTGAGGCAGCACTTTCTTATATTGATATTGGCGTAGATCCAAGTATGGAGTCATGGGGTAACATGATAAATAGTGCGAGATTAGAATTAGCCCGTGAACCTGTCGTTTGGTGGTCTCTAGGTTCTGCGTTTTTCTTCATGCTTTTTCTTGTATTAGCTGCTAATATTTTTGCGGATTCAACCAGGGATGCATTCGATCCTAAAACAAATGACTAAACAAAATGTCTAAATTACAAGAAAGCAACCATAGACAAAAGATTCTAGAAGTTAATAGATTAACTATCCAAGCTATTTACCCAGTTGAAAAAACAATTGTACGTAATATCAGTTTTGATATTGGCAAATCGGAAACGATATCTCTGGTTGGAGAATCTGGAAGCGGGAAGTCATTAACCGCTCTTTCATTATTCGGCTTACAGCCTAATGATATACAAATTAGCGCTGGGAAAGTTAAATTTGATACTAAGACAGTACACCCAAGTACAGGCTCTAATTTAAGAGCATTACGTAGATATTCGGTTGGTTTTGTTTTTCAAGAAGCCCAATCATCCTTGAACCCTGTTATATCTATTGGACAACAAATAATAGAGGTTTTGCAAAATTCGGGGTCGGTCATGGTAAGTAACCGCGAGCAAAAACAAAAAGCAATGGATCTTATAAGAGAGGTTGAGATAGATGATCCCGAGCGAGTCTTTAAATCCTATCCTCATCAATTATCTGGTGGGATGAAACAAAGAGTAATGATCGCTATTGCTCTCGCTAAAAATCCTAGCCTTCTTATAGCAGATGAGCCTACTACCGCACTGGACGTGAGTGTTCAATCTAAAATTTTAAAATTGATAAAGCGTATCCAAAAGCGCACTAGAATGAGTATACTTTTTATAACTCACGATCTAGCTGTTGCTTTTCAAATTTCTGATAGGGTGATGGTTATGAGGGATGGCTATATAACCGATAAAAGTGAATTTGGGTCTTTGCAGTTTGAATCGCCAAGCAACTATACCAAAGAATTGATGAACGCTCTGCCTTCTTGGACAAAAAGAGAAAAAAAACAAGAACATGTATCAAAGGTGTTAAGTGAGCCTATTGTGAATGTAAACGATTTGAATATTTCTTTTAAGTTGAAAAAAGATAAAATTTTTAGTCGTCGAAAATATTTTAAAGCATTAGATAGCGTTTCATTTGTTTTGCGCAGAAGTTCAACATTGGCTGTTGTGGGGGAGTCAGGCTCCGGGAAGACCACGTTAGCTAAAACTATTCTAGGATTATGCTCTGCTGAGATATCAGGTAGTGTGTTTTTCAATGATACCAATATCCTTAATTGCGATCGTAAACGACTAAGAAAGATAAGAGCAAATCTCCAAGTTGTTTTTCAGGATCCGATTTCGTCTTTAAATCCAAGAATGCGGGTTGGAGAAATAATCGAGGAAGGGATAAAAATCCATCAACCAAGTTTGGTAAAAAAGGACATCGATAAAAAGATAAAAAGCATTCTTAATGACGTTGGTTTGTCATCCGATTGTGTTTACAGGTTTCCTCATGAATTTTCGGGAGGACAACGTCAAAGAATATGTATCGCTAGGGCACTTGCAGTGGAGCCAAATGTCATTATTTGTGATGAGCCTACGAGCTCTCTTGATGTATTAATTCAAGCGCAAATAATTGAATTATTAAAGCAGCTTCAGGAAGACAAGGGGATAAGCTATTTATTTATCACTCATGATATTAACTTAGTATCATATTTTGCTGATGATGTATTGGTTTTAAAAAAAGGTAAAGTTATTGAATTTGGCTCAGTTGAAAAGGTAATCATAAATGCCTCAAATCCGTATGTTCAAACGTTGATTTCAGCGGCGCCGAAGATTCCAAAATATTTATCTAGAGATTTTGAATGAGACAACGATTTTGTAATTATGTCGTTTGAGCTTCTTAATCGTATGGTTCGTGATTATAGAAAAATCTTGCTAGTGGGTTTGCCTTTAGTTTTTAATAATCTCTCAAGCATTGCAATCAACGTGGGTGATACCTTAATGATTGCAAGGTTTTCGGAGGTTCATCTTGCTGCTATTGCAATCGGTTCCAGTGTTTGGATTTCATTATTCTTGTTTGGTTTAGGTCTAATAATGGCTATAGGCCCTCTGGTGGCCCAATTTTTCGGAGCCAAAAATTTTGCAGCTATAAAACCGATTACATCGCAAGGTTTTATACTCGCGTCAATAATTGGTTTAGTTATTTTTATTGTAATGAGAAACTTTTTACCGATTTATTTAATTTTTGGAATAGATTCAAATACCGCAGAGTTAGCGCAAGCTTACTTGAGAGGTTTAAGTATCGGTGTATTTCCAGCTTTTTATTACCATGTCCTCAAACAAGTAAATGAGGGTATGGGTCAGACCATCCCTATCTTAATCGTGATGGTATGCTGCCTTCCAATTAATTTAACACTGAACTATTTATTTATTTATGGGGGGCTTGGTATCCCTTCGTTTGGTGTCGAAGGGTGCGGATTTGGTAGTGGAATAGTTTTTTGGATAATGTTTGGTCTTTTGTTAATTTATAGTAAGTTTATTTCGACGCATAGCGTTTTTCATGGAGACTATATCCCCTCTACTTTTGATAGAGCCAGATTACAAACCCTTTTAAAACTCGGATATCCCATAGGACTTTCGCTCTGTCTTCAGACTGGACTCTTCTCTGTTCTAACGCTGATAGTTGGCCGTTTTGGCACAATTCAAGCCTCTGCTCATCAAATTGTTCTTAATTATTCTGGTTTTGTTTTTATGGTGCCGCTTGGTCTAAGTATGGCGATTACGGTTTGTGTTGGACAATTGATAGGAAAAGGGGAATTAAACGCTTCTAAGCAGTTAGCTTTTCACGGTATTTTATTGTGTCTAATAATATCAATATTAGGTTCCTATATTTCTTTTTTTCATCCAAGCTTGATTTGCTCAATTTATACGGATGTACCTGAGGTGCAAAATTTAGCTATTCCTTTACTAAAAATTGCAGCATTTGTACAAATTGGCGATGCAATGCAAACTGCTGCTTCATTTGCTTTGCGGGGGATGAAAGACACAAAAATTCCGATGATTATGAACTTTATAAGCTATTGGGTGGTTGGTTTCAGTATATCTTATATTTTAGGGGTTGTGCTTGATTATGGTACTAAAGGAGTTTGGCTTGGACTAATTGTCGCTTTGCTTTTTGCGGGAATCTGTCAGATGTTAAGGCTTGTATATTTAACAAATAAATTTAACCGTTTACATTAATCGATCGAGAATCTCAAGCAATTGATCACCAGCATTTAATGGGTTAACTTGTTTTTCAATATAAGCAATCGAGCCATCAGGTTTTATTATAAATGTAGTGCGCGAAGCAAATAGTCCTGCTATCAAAACCCCATAACTTTTAGCAATTTTTTTATCATTGTCGCTTAGAATAGGGAACGAAGCATTATTTTTTTTTGCAAATTTTTTTACAGTATCTAAGGAATCAGTGCTAGCCATAAATAGTTTGATATTTTTTTTGGTTAGAACTATTTCGCTTTCACGAAGCGATTTACATTCAGCCGTTCATCCTCCTGTGAAAGCTTTAGGAAACCAAGCCAATACGACCCATTGACCTCTCAAGCTAGACAGGGAGTGTGTGTTACCGTCCGACCCCGGTAGCATAAAGCTTGGTGCTCGCTCTCCAATCTCTAACGCATTCGCCGATTTATTAAATATTAAAAATAGGATGCTTAAAATTATCGCAAAACTTACGATGAAAGGTATTTTTTCTAACATGTTCTCTCTTCTCGCATAGTTACCCATTCCTCGGCACTTGTCGGATGGATACCGATTGTTTGATCAAAGTCTTCTTTTGTGGCCCCGCTTTGAATGGCAATAGCAATGCCTTGGATCTGCTCTCCAGCATCGGTTCCTACCATATGTGCCCCGATTATTTTATTATTTTCTGAATTTACGATTAGTTTCATAAAACACCTTTCGCCAGAACTCGTTAAGGTGTGCTTTAGTTGTTTAAAGTTCGCTGTATACACTTTAATTGCCAATCCCATTTCATTAGCAGAATCCTCTGAGACACCTACTGTGGCGAAGTTTGGTAGAGTAAAAATTGCACTAGGAACGTTTTCATAATTGACGGTTCTACTCTTGTCTCCATATAAAAAATCTATCAATGCCATCGCTTCATTAATTGCTACTGGCGTCAAATTTATCCGATTAGTAACATCTCCAATTGCAAAGATGTTATCGATACTTGTCTTGTAATTTGTGTCGACTACAACAGCCTTTTCAGAATCTAATTTTAAGCCTAATTCCTCTAGACCTAACCCGTCTACATTTGGTCTCCTACCAGTTGCAAACATAACTAGTTCGCTTTCTATTCTTTTTGAGTCAGAAGTGGATAGTTCTAATTGATTGGATTTATGTTCGATATTTTCAACGTCGCAATTAAAAAATATATTTATTCCTTTGTCCTTCATTTGGGTTGCTAGAAATTGCCTGCACTCACTGTCGAATCCTCGAAGGAATAACGGCCCCCTGTATAATAGATTTGTTGTACAACCGAGTCCGTTAAAAATAGAAGCGAATTCTAAAGCAATATAGCCTCCTCCAATTAAACTGATGCTTGAGGGTAACTTTTTTAAATGGAACGCTTCATCAGATGTAATGATTCTATTATCAGATAAAAAGCTTGGTTTCACTGGAGTCCCGCCCGTGGCAATTAGAATATTTTCGCCAATTAGGTCAATTGATCCCGCTTTTACGGTATTTCGATTAATGAAAGATGCTGTTTCCTTAATGATTGTGACCCCTGAGTTCTGAAGCAGCTTTTGATAGATCTCATTAAGCCTAGTAATCTCTTTATTTTTATTTTGAAGTAATTCTTTCCAACTAAAATTCAAATTGTGATGTTTCCAACCAAAGCCGACTGACTCTTCGAAATTATCTTTACAATGGGCGGCATAAGAAAAAAGTTTTTTAGGAATGCAGCCTAAATTCACGCATGTTCCGCCTAGTTCTTTGTTCTCTATTAGCGCCACTTTTTTACCATGCATAGCAGCCATTCTAGCTGCTCTCACGCCTCCTGAGCCTCCGCCTATAACGACTAGGTCGAACTTACTTCTTTTCATTATGTCTCAAAATAGATTTATACATGCTTGCTATTGCTCTACGCCACAGTTTTGCAGGCTTTATGGGCATGCCTGCGTAAACTCCCGGTTCGGTAATGCTTTTGGTTACCCCGCCTTTACCTAGCACGGTAGTATCACTACAAATTGATATGTGGCCAACTGTACCAACTTGGCCGGCTAACGTAACTCTATCTCCTAATGTGGTGCTGCCTGAAATCCCTACTTGAGATACGATCAAACAATCTTTACCGATTTTAACATTGTGGCCTATCATCACAAGATTGTCGATTTTTGATCCCCCTCCTATTACAGTTGAACTGAATCTACCCCTATCAATAGTAGTATTACTGCCTATTTCGACGTCATCCTCAATTACAACATTTCCAAGTTGAGGGATCTTTATGTGTTTGCCTTTGTGTTCAATAAAGCCGAACCCATCTGATCCGATACATACTCCTGCTTGGATGATCACGTTATTTCTTATTTGTGTATCTTCTCTTATGGTGCAGTTAGGATAGATAATACAGTTGGCTCCAATTTTGCACCTATCGCCAATAACTGTATTCGGGTAAATTATTGTATCCGCCCCTATAACTACGTTTTTTCCTAAAACCACATTTTTCATTATTGTTGCGGTCTTATCGATAGTGTTATGTGAGTGATTCTCTGTGTTTTTTTCTAAGGTTAAGCTACTTTTTTTAAACAAATTGGCAATCTTTGTAAAAATAAAGTCGGGCTCTTCGTGTATAAGTGCAGTTTTATTTTTTAATTTTAATTTACTATCACAGACGAATACTGGTATTTCAGATTTTTCCGCGTTCTGAATCATAGCCTCGTTAGTGATAAAAGAGATGTGGTTTGGGAGGTTATCAGATATACCGCAGACCCCTTGTATTTTTATCGTTGAATCGCCCTCAAGATTAATATTGAATTTATTTGCAATGTCTTTAGTAGTATACATAATTTACTTTCCTATCGAAGGCGATTAACCATGGTATAATCGTCTCACAGAATACATTATGGTAATCGTCTATATCAACAAAAATAAAAATGAATAGTCTTAAGAAACCACATTGGCGTTTATTACTTGATCCTGGCCACTTTTTGTCGTTTGGATTTGGTAGTGGTTTAAGTCCTTTTGCGCCGGGAACTCTCGGTACCATTCTTGCCATCCCAATAGCATTATTTATGAATCAAACTTCCTTAGGCTATCGCATAACCTTGCTAAGTTTTCTTATTGTACTCGGGATTTATCTATGCGGAAGGAGTGCTACCTTATTTAAAGAGCATGATCATTCATCAATTGTTTTTGATGAGATAGTCGGGATGCTAGTTCCATTGCTTTTCATACCATTAACTGTTCGAAATGTTTTATTTTGTTTTTGTCTTTTTAGATTTTTTGATATTTTAAAACCTTGGCCCATCTCTTTTTTTGATAGGTCATTTAGAGGTGGTTTTGGGATAATGATTGATGATTTAATTGCTGGACTATTCACCTTCTTGGTATTCTTTTTTTGCACAAGGTGGTTGGATGTTCTTGCTTAGGGTAAGCGCAACTTTGCTAATCTCTTTCGTTTGCATGGGGGACAGCACCTTGCCTGATTTAACCAAATGGCGCGAAATTGACAATGCAATTGCCGAAAGTCAGAGACAAAAAAATCTGGTTTATAAAAAAAAAGAACAGGTGTTTTTTGATAAAGTAACGAATTCCTCATCAAAGTTAAAAAAATTTAAAATTTACAAATATGTTGATCGTTCCGGAAACTTTAATTTTGGTGATAAAAGAAAACATTCTGGTTTCAAACGATTTTCTTTGCAAAAATATCGATCTCGGGGTAAACCTAAGGCAAGTAGCTTGGCAAAAGGAAAAGTTTTAGGATATGAAAAAGGCAAGCGTGTTTATGGAGCTATAATTAGAAATATTTCTAAGAAATTTGGGGTTTCTGAGAATCTAGTCCACGCTGTGATAAACACGGAATCCGCTTATAATTCACAAGCTGTTTCTTCCGCCGGCGCTGTCGGATTAATGCAACTTATGCCTGCTACCGCTAAGCGCTATGGGGTATCAAATCGTCGCGACCCTATCCAAAATATAAAAGGAGGCACTCAATATTTAAGAGACCTTCTGAAACTATTTGATGGAGATTTAAGATTGACTGCTGCGGCTTATAATGCAGGCGAAAACGCAGTGCTTAAATATAATCGTAATGTCCCTCCGTACAAAGAAACTCAAAACTATGTTGTAAAGGTTCTTAATTTTTATAATAAAATCGAAAAAAAATGAAAGTCATTCACTATCAGTTACACAACCAAGTGAAGCGTTGCTGACATTTTTTATGTATTTGTACAAAGTACCTTGTGTCGCTGGCAAGGGAGGAGCTTCCCATTTTTGTTTTCTATTTTTGAGCTCCTCATCAGTCACATCAACAGAGAGTTTATTTGTTTCCGCATCTATCGTAATTAAATCTCCATCTTCCAATAGTGCAATCGGCCCCCCTTCCTGGGCTTCTGGGACGATGTGGCCTACGATAAAACCGTGGGAGCCTCCTGAGAATCTACCATCTGTTATTAAAGCTACCTCGGAGCCTAAACCGGCTCCTACTATTGCTGATGTTGGTGTAAGCATCTCTGGCATACCCGGGCCTCCCTTTGGACCTTCGTAGCGGATTACAACGACGTCTTTTGGTTTTATTAGCCCGTCTTTTAAACCATCAAGCATCTGTTCTTCTGAATCAAAAACTCTGGCGTTGCCTTTGAATATTAGACCTTCTTTACCAGTAATCTTTGCAACGGAGCCTAATGGCGCAAGGTTCCCATAAAGAATTTGGATGTGGCCTGTTTTTTTGATGGGGGATGACAAAGGAAAGATAACTTTTTGATCATTTGGGAGTCCGGGAGCTTTTTCAAGATTGTCGCCTAATGAATTTCCTGTAACAGTAATTGTATCTCCATTTATTAGCTTGTTTTCTAACAAATATTTTAATATGGCTGGAGTTCCCCCAATAGAATGGAGATCTTCCATAAGATACGTCCCACTTGGTTTGAGGTCTGCAAGAAACGGCACGCGATCGCTCACCTCTTGGAAGTCATTGAGGCTGATTTTTATATTTACGGATTTAGCGATTGCAATTAAGTGTAAAACAGCGTTAGTAGATCCGCCTAATGCTGAGACGATCGTCATAGCATTTAGGAATGATTCTTCAGTCATTATGTCTTTTGGTTTAATGTCGTTTTCAATTAGTTTGGAGATAGCAGCACCGATGATACGGCATTCTTCCTTCTTCTGCTCAGAGGTAGCCGGTGATGATGAGCTATATGGAAGACTCATGCCTAGAGCTTCGGCTGCTGCTGCCATTGTATTGGCCGTATACATTCCCCCGCATGCTCCTGCCCCAGGGCAAGCTTTCTGAACTATTTCAGACCTCTGTTCCTCATTAATATCTCCGGATAAGTAAGCACCATAGCTTTGAAACGCGGAAACAATATCCAGAGATTGACCATGTTTGTTTTTTCCAGAGCGAATTGTTCCTCCGTACAACATTATAGAGGGTCGATTGAATCTCCCCATTGCCATCAAACAGCCTGGCATATTTTTGTCACAACCTGGAATTGATATGTTAGCATCATACCATTGCCCACCCATAACGGTTTCAATTGAATCTGCGATTAGATCCCTCGATTGTAGAGAGTAACTCATCCCACTTGTCCCCATAGATATTCCGTCACTTACCCCAATAGTATTGAACCGAAAACCAATTAAACCCGCGTTTCTTACAGATTCTTTTATAATGTTTGCCAAATCGAGTAGATGCATATTGCAAGGATTTCCTTCGTACCACATGCTAGATATACCAACCTGTGGCTTGGCCATATCCTCTTTTGATAAACCGGTAGCGTGGAGCATAGCTTGTGAAGCTCCTTGCGATTTTGGCTGAGTTATTTTGGAGCTAAACAGGTTGAATTTTTTTCTGGTCATGTTGATGGTTACTCGTCGTCAACGCCGAACCCTTTGAATGGAATTAACATTGTTCGCTCGAATGTACATATTGTTTGACCATTTTGATTAATACCCGATGTTTCTATCGTTACTATACCTTGGTGCTTTCTAGATTTTGATGTTCTCTTTGAAATAACTTTCGACTCAGAATAAAGAGTGTCTCCCACAAAAACGGGATTAGGCAATTTTATTTCTTTCCATCCTAAATTGGCTATAGCCTTTTGGCTTACATCGCTAACGCTCATGCCAACTACGACCGACAACGTTAAAGTACTGTTCACTAAAATTTTACCAAATTCTGATTTTTTTGCGTACTCTTTATCGAAATGTAATGGATGGGTATTCATGGTGAGGAGGGTGAACCAGGTATTATCAGTTTCATTAATTGTTCTTCCTGGCCTATGTTCGTAAGTGTGACCCACTTCAAAATCCTCAAAATACCTTCCGAAGTTTTCTCTAACTCTTTTGGAACTATTGATCATTAACTAAACTTTCCGAAATTTTAACGCTAAGTCCACTTTTCGAGCTAGATACCGAAACATGTCCCCCGTTTTGAAGTGAACCAAACAAGAGTTCATCGGCGATTAATCTTTTTATATTATCTTGAATCAAGCGTCTCATCGGTCTTGCTCCCATTTTTGGATCATAGCCTTTCTTAGCTAGCCACTGACGCGCCTTTTTATCAACAGAAATAGTTACTTTCTTAGAATCCAATTGAGTTTCTAGCTCGAAAAGGAATTTGTCAACTACACTTTGGATGTTCTCGGGAGAAAGTGAGGAAAAATGAATAATGGCATCAAGTCTATTACGAAACTCTGGAGTGAACATTTTTAAAATCTCCTGATTAGAATCTGTGGAGTTGTCTTGCTCAATAAATCCAACCGAGCTCCGAGTTAATTGATGAGCCCCTGCGTTCGTGGTCATAACTAGAATAACATTTTTGAAATCTGTTTTCCTACCATTAGCGTCTGTCAAAGCCCCATGGTCCATAAGCTGAAGTAACACATTTATTACTTCAGGATGAGCTTTTTCAATTTCATCAAGTAACAATACGGAGTGGGGATTCTTATTTATAGCTTCTGTTAATAAACCGCCGCTTTCGTAGCCGACATAACCAGGAGGCGCCCCAATTAATCTCGATACCGTATGTCTTTCCATATATTCCGACATGTCAAATCTAGTTAGCTCCAGGTTCAACATTTTCGCAACTTGGATAGTTACTTCGGTTTTTCCTACTCCTGTCGGACCGGCGAATAAAAATGAACCAATTGGACGTTCAGTGTTTCCAAGACCTGAGCGCGACATTTTAATACAGTTTGAAAGGGTTTCAATCGCACTATCTTGACCAAATACAACCATTTTTAAGTCCCTGTCGAGGGTTTTTAGTATATTTTTATCTGAAGAAGAGACTGTTTTTGGAGGTATTCGGGCAGCCTTTGCTACTATTTCTTCGATTTCATGAACGCCTATTATTTTACGTTTTCTGGAATTTGGAAGAAGCCTTTGTTTAGCGCCAGCTTCATCTATAATATCAATTGCTTTATCTGGTAGGCATCTGTCGTTTATGTGTCTACTAGTTAAATCCACAGCAGATTTAATAGCTTGATTTGAAAATTTTATGCCATGATGGGACTCGAATTTTTCCTTAATTCCTTGAAGAATTTTTACAGCCTCCTCATTGCTGGGCTCCGGTATATCTATTTTTTGAAATCGTCTTGCGAGGGCTTTGTCTTTTTCAAAAATGCTCCGATACTCTTGGTAGGTAGTACTTCCGATGCAACGAATAGCGCCTGTCGTTAAAGCAGGCTTGATTAAATTCGATGCATCCATTACTCCACCAGAAGCGGAGCCTGCGCCTATAACTGTGTGAATTTCATCTATAAACAGTATACTATCATCTTGCTTTTCTAGCTCAGAGATAACGCCTTTCAGTCTTGCCTCGAAGTCACCTCTATATTTAGTGCCGGCAATGAGTGCACCAAGATCTAATGAATATACCGTGGAAGATGACAAGATTTCAGGAATATGACCGTCAAAAATTTTTTTAGCAAGACCCTCGGCAATAGCAGTTTTACCTACGCCAGCTTCCCCAACAAAGAGAGGGTTGTTTTTCCTACGCCTGCAAAGAATTTGTGTTGTCCTTTCTATCTCGTCTTTTCTCCCGATCAGAGGATCAATTCTTCCGGCTGCTGCCAACTCGTTTAAATTAGTCGTGTACAAACTTAGAGCGGATTCTTTTTTGTCAGCTAGCAGCTCTTCCTCATTGTTACTATTTTCTTCGTTGGCTGGTTCATTGCCAATTTCTTTAGGAGGTCCATGAGATATGCAATTAACGACGTCCAACCGGGCGATATTTTGTTGATTGAGAAGAAATACTGCATGTGATTCACGCTCACTAAAAATAGCTACAAGTACATTTGCTCCTGATACTTCTTTTTTGCCAGACGATTGAACATGGAAAACTGCTCTCTGGAGAACTCTTTGGAACCCGATGGTTGGCTGAGTGTCTTTTGAATCACCTGATTCTATTATAGGTGCGCTATCTGATATGAAGTTCGCTAATTGACGTTTTAAGGCCCTGATTTCTCCCCCGCAGGCTACTAACACTTTAGCTGCGCTTGCGTTATCAAGGAGCGCGAGAAGAAGATGTTCAACTGTCATAAACTCATGTTTTTTTTCCCGAGCGCTTTCGAATGCTTTGTTTAGGGTTTCTTCGAGTTCTTTACTAAGCACTTAATTGATCCTCACTTTATGTTCTTCAATCTGGTTCTACGTTGCAAATCAAAGGGTGTCCATTTTTCCTAGCATAGCTTACCACTTGGGCACTTTTAGTTTCGGCTAATTCAAAAGTGAATATACCACAAGTCCCTTTGCCAGAGGTATGCACTTCTAACATAACTTGGGTTGCTTGTGTTCTGGTCATTTTGAAAAAATATTCGAGCACGTGTACCACGAATTCCATCGGGGTATAATCATCATTGACCATTATGACCTTGTAAAGCCGCGGTTGCTTCGTTTTCGGTGGCTTTTCCTTGACGGCTACATCACCGCTCTCTTTTTCTTTAACTTTTTTATCCATGGTTAATCTTGTTGATAAATACTGTTCTGGTCGAATCCACTACATGCCTTAGTCTACAAAATCATTGCGGAAAAGACATCGGTATTGATAACATTTACTAATTTAGCTGGATATTCGCCCCCGCGATTGACAAATCTTGCAGTGCGACGTAAATTGCGCAAAGTATTAAGAAACACACTTAAATCATACGAGCGCGAGGTTTAAATAGTTCGCTCATGAGTTTTTAAACATTACAACAGAGCCTTATTATGCTAAAAATTGTTGGAAATACAGAAAGTTATGATCAAATTCTTACTGGAGAGGCAATCCAATTTTTGGAGCTTCTTTGCCGTAAATTTCAGGGAGATATTGAACAGTTGCTCTTGGATCGCCAGAGTAGGCAGTGTGATTATGATGATGGAAAATTTCCCGATTTTCTCAGTCAAACGGAGGAAATTCGAAGCGGAAACTGGAAAGTAGCGAAAATACCCGAAGCTTTACGCGATAGAAGGGTTGAAATAACGGGCCCAGTAGACCGAAAAATGATTATTAATGCGCTTAATTCTGAGGCAAAGATATTTATGGCAGACTTTGAAGACTCTTCCAGTCCATCTTGGAGAGTGATGATGGAAGGCCAGAAAAACCTCATCGATGCGGTTAACGGCGATATTGCATTTACAAATGACCAAGGAAAGCAGTATCTTCTGAAAGAAAATCCAGCCACCTTGATAGTCAGGCCGCGTGGGATCCATTTAAAAGAAAAGAATATCAAGTTCTTAGATCAACCTATACCTGCTTGTTTAGTTGATTTTGGCTTATATTTTTTTCATAACTTCAAAAGCTTGGCAAAATCAAAATGCGGTCCTTTTTTTTATATTCCAAAGTTAGAGCACTATACAGAGGCTGCTTTGTGGAGCAAAATTTTCACACTAGCAGAAGAGAAGTTCGGTTTGGACATTGGAACAATCAAGGCAACAGTCCTGATTGAGACTTTGCCTGCGGCTTTTCAGATGGATGAAATTCTATGGGAGCTAAAAGAACATATCGTTGGATTAAATTGTGGGAGATGGGACTACATTTTTAGTTTTATTAAATGTTTTCAAAAACATAAGAATTTTGTGCTACCAGATAAATTACAAATTGGAATGGACACTCATTTTCTTTCAAGTTATTCAAAATTGTTAGTAAAGACATGCCATAAAAGGGGAGCTTACGCTATGGGTGGTATGGCAGCTCAAATTCCAATTAAAGGAGACGAAAAGGCAAATCAACAGGCAATCGAAAAAGTAAAGAGTGATAAGTTGAGAGAAGCAAAAAACGGACATGACGGGACTTGGGTGGCTCATCCTGGATTAATTTCCATCGCGATGGATATTTTTGCTACGCACATGGACGGGGTTAACCAAATGAACCAAACTTTTGACGATTTAGTGATCACACAAAAAGATTTATTGATGGTTCCAGAGGGAAAGATTACCGAAGAAGGCTTCAGACTTAACGTCGAAACTGCTGTGCAGTATACTCAAGAGTGGCTTTGCGAAAGTGGATGTGTGCCTCTTAACAATCTCATGGAAGACGCCGCAACTGCAGAAATTTCGAGGGCTCAAATTTGGCAGTGGATAAAGCATAAAGTCACGACAGACGATACTGGAAAAGAGATTAATTTCGATTTTTTTGAATCGCAATTAAAATTAATTTCGAAAGCTATTATGAAACAAGTTGGTGAAGAACAGTACTCAGTCCAGAAATATGACAAAGCGATTCAACTATTGCGTTCGCTAACGGCAGAGGATACGATGCCATCATTTTTAACTACAAAAGCCTATCAACTAATTTAAAATAAAGGGAATCAATTATGTTAGATGCTAAAAGCCAAGCAAAAGAGTTGAAAAAGACGTGGGATTCGGATTCACGATGGAAAGACGTTCTTCGTCCTTATGAAGCAGAAGATGTAGTTAAATTGCGAGGTAGCGTTCAAATTGAACACACACTAGCGAAGCGTGGCGCTGAAAAGCTCTGGAATCTGATAAACACTGAAGAGTTTGTTCCGTGCTTGGGGGCCCTGACCGGAGGGCAAGCGGTACAACAAGTGAAGGCTGGAATAAAAGCAATTTATCTGTCAGGTTGGCAAGTCGCGGCTGATGGAAATACTTCTGAAACGATGTATCCTGACCAGTCGCTCTACGCGGTGAACTCAGTACCTACAATGGTTGCCCGAATTAATAATGCCTTTCAGAGAGCAGACCAAATACAGTGGCAAAAAGGCGGTGCTGAAACGGACTTCTTTGCTCCAATAGTCGCGGACGCTGAAGCAGGCTTCGGAGGCGTTCTAAATGCCTTCGAGCTAATGAAAGGTATGATTAAAGCGGGAGCTTCAGGAGTCCATTTCGAGGATCAACTTGCTTCCGTGAAAAAATGCGGGCATATGGGTGGTAAGGTTTTGGTTCCAACGGAGGAAGCTATCCATAAGCTAGTAGCAGCTAGATTGGCTTCGGATACTATGAACACACCTACTGTTTTGATGGCTAGGACTGATGCTAATGCAGCAGCCCTTTTAACAAATGATTTTGATGAGAGAGATGCTGAATTTGTTACTGGAGAAAGAACACCAGAGGGCTTTTTCGTAACTAAAGCAGGAATAGATCAGGCTATATCTAGGGGCATTGCCTATGCTCCTTACGCGGATTTGGTTTGGTGCGAGACCGCAGTTCCGGATCTTGAAGAGGCTAAAAAATTTGCGGAAGCCTTGAAAAAACATTATCCAAATCAATTGCTAGCTTATAATTGTTCACCATCTTTTAACTGGAAGAAGAATTTAGACGACACTACAATTGGAAAATTTCAGAAAGAATTAGCCTCTATGGGCTATAAGTATCAATTTATTACCTTGGCAGGGATTCATAACATGTGGTACAACATGTTCGATTTGACTCAGAATTACCTGAAAGATGGAATGTCTGCCTATGTGAATCTTGTTCAAGAAAAAGAGTTCCAGGCTCTGTCTAGGGGGTATACCTTTTCAAGTCACCAGCAAGAAGTTGGCGCTGGATATTTTGACGAGGTGACCACGGTAATCCAAGGCGGCTCCTCTTCTGTTACCGCGCTAAAAGGCTCAACTGAAGAAAAACAATTTAAGTAGGAATGGGTAATTTTAGTCGGGTATCTTAGTATCTAAGCTGATAGCATGTATATCTGTGTCGAGGAGTTCACCTAGCGCTTTAAATACCATTTTATGCCTTTTGACTTGGGGTATGTCTCTGAAAAGCTCCGAGCATATTAAAACTTTAAAGTGGCCTTTTCCCGATTTGGCACCTTGATGACCCACGTGTAGGTGGCTTTCATCAATTATTTCTAATTGATGGGGTCGGAAACTTTGCTCGAGTATGGTTCTTATCTTTTCAATTCTATTCATAATTTATTCACCATATCTAGGAAATACTAATCAATCTCGTATAAAATTTGGTACACTAAGTATAGATTATTCTGGCTTTCCTTAAAATAATCTTATTTATGAAGAAAGACTTTTTTGGATGTTAATGATTTCGAAATATAGTCATTTAAAACTAAAGCAAAAAGGCTTGAAAGGAATTGCAACATAATGAAAGTAACATGACGGCTATTGGGCGCGTGCAAGGTAAACTTATTAGTAACCTGCCTAAAGGATTGTTTATACCAGACGAGGCGCTTGAGGTTGAACTCAGTCAATTTGAAGGCCCTTTAGACCTTTTGTTATTCATGATAAGAAAGCAAAATTTGGATATTTCAGAATTAACTATATTGCCGATAGCCGAGCAGTATCTAGCATATATTTCAAAGATGAAACAACTCAACATTGAACTGGCAAGTGATTACCTGCTCATGGCTGCGACGTTAGCGGAAATAAAATCGTTTGTTTTGATACCTGCCCAGCCCGATGAGCAGGATGGTGAAGACCCTCGTGCGCAACTTGTCGAAAAATTGAGG
The DNA here is from genome assembly GCA_036158955.1 of Pseudomonadota bacterium. GTDB lineage: Bacteria > Pseudomonadota > Gammaproteobacteria > TMED69. Next base: position 132,069 of record JAYYFI010000015.1, on the reverse strand, counting down.
GTTTATCAAAAGATTAAGAGTGCTTCAGATAAATTAGATAAAATTCCTAGACTTCACAGAGAATGGCATGAGGTGGTCGTTTCTGTGAGCAAGCCATCCAGTACTGCAGAAGCGAGTACAGATATTGCGGAAATTCAGAATACATATTCCGCAATTTTGAGGTATTTCTCACTTAAAAATACCTATAAAATTATAGGGGAACGCCTCTCAGTAAAAGACCGTATGGAGAAGATAATGCGGTTGATGACCTCTTTAGATCTAGTTTCATTTCACAAGCTGTATTTAAAGGAAGAGTCAACTCAAGGAGTAGTAGTTTCGTTTGTTTCTATTTTAGAGCTGGCTAAAGCTCGCGTCGTTAAAATAATGCAAGCTAAACGTGGGGATGAATTGTATATTTCAAAATTTAAGCAGTCATGACAATTAATTTCTCTTTAAAAGCCGGGATAGAAGCGTTAATTCTTGCATCTCCGGAGCCGTTATCGACAAGTAAAATCATAAGCTACGCTATAAAAAGTAAAGAAGATATTAACAAGAAACAAATTTTATCAATCCTTGATGAGCTAGAACGTGATTATTCGGATAGAGGAATAAAGCTTATTGAAGCAGCCAGCGGTTGGAAGTTTAAAACTAACCCGGCATATAGCGACTTTATTGCTTGTTTGTGGCCAGAAAAAAATCCGAAATTTTCCAAGGCTTTTCTAGAGACCATTGCGATTATAGCTTACAAACAACCAGTGACTAGAGGCGATATCGAAGACATAAGAGGTGTAGTTGTTAGCACGAATATTATGCGGCAATTACTCGACCGAGGATGGATAAAAAAAGACGGCAGGCGAGAGGTTCCCGGCCGTCCCTCTTTATACAAAACTACAGACCACTTCTTAGATTATTTTGGTTTAAAAAGTATCGGTGAATTACCAAGCGCAGCCGATTTTAAAGAACCTATCAGTGAGCCCTCAGAACAAGACTCCGGAAAACTTTTGTGAGAGGTAAAGCGAGGAAAAACATTTCTGCTTTTGCAGATAGCCCCGGGATAAGATTGCAAAAGTATTTATCAAGTATCGGATTTAATTCCCGTCGAACAGTCGAAAATCTTATTCAAAAAGATAAGATTATTGTTAATGGAAAACTAGCTAAATTAGGTTTAAGGGTAAGAGATGGTGACCTTATAAGAGTGGCTGATAACTTTCGATGTAAAGTTGCACTAAAGCAGAAGAAGACCCGAGTATTGATTTATAATAAGCCGGTTGGCAAGGTGTGTTCAAGGTCCAGGGATGAGAAATTCGAATCGGTTTACGACTCTATTCCACAAATTAAAGGTGCGAAATGGATAAGTGTCGGGCGATTAGATGTTAATACTAGCGGATTGCTTTTGTTTACAAATGATGGAGATTTAGCAAGTAGGTTAACCCATCCATCAAGCAATCTGGATAGGGAATATCTTGTAAGGGTGTTTGGACGGGATCAGGACATTGCGGTGAACCATCTAAAAAAAGGTGTTTCGAGTGATGGGGTGATGTATAGATTTTTAGATATTCAAAAAGGTAGGGCTTCCGGGCAAAATTGTTGGTATACCTGTGTTTTGCAATCTGGAAAATACCGAGAAGTTCGGCGGGCGTGGGAAAGCCAAGGCCTACAAGTGAATCGACTTAAACGAGTCCGTTATGGAAATATTATGTTACCGGTAGATTTATCGGTCGGAAAATCCGTTGAGATTGGCGGTCAGCTTCTACATGACTTGTTTGATTTGGTAAACTATTAAGCTATAGAAAATTAAAATTATTGAAGGTTTTAGATTATGAAAACTATCATCGCGAACTGGAAAATGAATGGGTCAAAAAAATTAGTTGAAGAATTTAAAAATAATTTTCGGGATTATAAACCTTCCAACTGCGATGTAGTTTTATGCCCGCCTTTTGTATATTTGCGGGATGTTATTGATTGTTTTAGTCAGTCTGCTATAAAAATCGGTGCACAAAATTGTAGCCATCAAAGAAACGGTGCACTTACTGGTGAGATATCTTGCGAAATTCTTACTGATATAGGGTGCAGTCACGTAATCATCGCTCACTCTGAGAGGAGAAAACTTTTTCACGAGACGAGTGATGAGATCGTTAAAAAAATGCGATTGGCTCAAGAACATGAAATAACGCCTATACTATGTGTTGGTGAAAGTGCTGAGCATAGGACCGCTAATCTTGTCGAGGATGTATTAAAATCACAACTTGAGGTATTGGCAGACTTGAAGAATAGTTCTTCAGAAAGTAATAACGAAAATTTAATAGTAGCTTACGAGCCAGTGTGGGCAATCGGAACGGGCGTTATACCCAAATTGGAGCAGATCAAAGACGCTCATGCATTTATAAAAAGTACTTTGCAGGTTTACTTTAATGACCAGTTTCATAAAATTAGGGTTCTGTACGGAGGTAGTGTAAACGCCGCTAATGCAAAGGAGTTATTCGAAATAGAATTGGTTGACGGAGGTTTAATAGGGGGTGCGTCTTTGGATGTTAAGTCATTTAAAGATATTTGTAAGATAGCTAGTGTTGAATCATCATAAAAATTTAGGGAGTTTAGGATGTCAATGTTATTCATTGTTATGCTCGGAGTGCAGATAATTGTTGCAATCCTGTTAGTGGTTTTGATTTTGCTCCAACAGGGTAAAGGAGCAACAGCTGGCGCTTCATTTGGGGGCGGGGCGTCAGAGACAGTTTTTGGAGCTAGAGGCTCCGCAAACTTTTTGTCTACTACAACAGCGGTTTTCGCTACAATATTTCTTTTTAATAGTCTTTTTTTAGGCTATCTTTTTAGTAATCAAACTAAGGATGTTAGTGTTTTGGATAAAGCTCCCATTACTGAAACGGTAGATAAAGCCATTCCAAGTGATGAAAAAACCACTGATGTACCAGTTGTACCAAACTAAACTAAACCAAATTAGCCAATAAAACGTAATGCCGATGTGGTGGAATTGGTAGACACGCTGTCTTGAGGGGGCAGTGCTTTACGGCGTGCCGGTTCGAATCCGGCCATCGGCACCACGATTGCAAATCGAAAAAATGAGTAGCAGTGGGCAGCCTCTCTATTATATAATTTTTAAGGATTTGTCTAATATAATATTTAACAAAAAAAAGGATTTGACTTGCTTGAATTGTATTTCCCTGTAATTTTATTTATTGTGATTGGTATCCTTATAGGAGTTGCGGCTTTGACCGCCAGCTTCGGTATCGGACAAATTCTTAAGACTTACACCCCTGACTCTGAGAAAAACTCTCCTTTCGAATGCGGGTTCGAAGCATTTGAAGACGCCAGGATGAAATTCGATATCAGATATTATTTGGTAGCCATCCTATTTATAATATTTGATTTGGAAATTGCGTTTTTCTTCCCTTGGGCGGTGGTCTTGGACGAAATTGGTACGACTGGTTTTTGGGCGATGATGATCTTCCTTGGAATTTTAGTAGTTGGCTTTATTTACGAGTGGAAAAAAGGAGCGCTTGAATGGGAATGAGTGAAATCGAAAATCAGGGTTTTATCACAACTACCGTTGATTCTTTAGTGAATTGGGCTAGGACAGGTTCAATGTGGCCAATGACTTTTGGGCTCGCTTGTTGTGCAGTGGAGATGATGCATGCTGGTGCGTCAAGATATGACCTTGATCGTTTTGGGGTTGTTTTCAGACCTAGTCCACGACAATCAGATGTTATGATTGTCGCCGGTACGTTGGTTAACAAAATGGCTCCGGCCTTGCGAAAAGTGTATGATCAAATGTCAGAGCCAAAATGGGTCATTTCTATGGGGTCATGCGCTAATGGCGGAGGCTACTATCATTATTCTTACTCAGTTACGCGTGGATGCGATAGGATTGTTCCAGTAGATATTTATGTTCCAGGGTGTCCTCCAACAGCGGAGGCTCTGCTTTTTGGAATATTACAGCTTCAGAAAAAGATAAAAAAAACTACAACTTTTAATAGGGTTTAAGGAAAAATATTTTGGTCCAGAAAAAACTAACTATTCTTGATGCCAGATTAAAAAGTTTATTGTCTAACAAGGTAATGAACCTTACAAATGACAGAGGCGAGATCTCCATCGAAGTGCTTCCCGGTGACTTAAGAGAAACTATGAAGGTTTTGAAAGAAAACACAGACCTCTCTTTTGGGCAACTTATTGATATTGCTACAGTCGATTATCTTCAATACGGTGTATCTGATTGGAAAACTAATGATGCTTCGGGTAAGGGTTTTAGTAGGGCTACAATATCTAGTGGGAGTTCACAAAGTAAATCCTCACGGCGTTTTGCAGTGGTATACCATTTGTTGTCTTTGAAAAATAACTGGAGGCTTAGAGTAAAAACTTTTCCGAGAGAGGACTTAAAACTAGAAAGTGTTACTGATATTTGGCCATCAGCTGACTGGTTTGAGAGAGAATCTTTCGACCTATTTGGTATTCTTTTTACAGGGCATCCAGACCTTAGACGTTTATTGACCGATTATGGCTTTAGTGGCCATCCGTTTCGAAAGGACTTCCCTTTGGAAGGATATACTGAGGTAAGATATGATCCTGACGAGAAAAGAGTCATCAGTGAGCCCGTCTCGATTGAGCCGCGCACTTTAGTACCAAAGGTTATAAGGGATTCTTAAAAAATATAATTTAAACCACTTAGTAGATTCAAAATGCCTGAGATCAAAAATATAACAATGAACTTCGGTCCGCAGCACCCAGCTGCTCATGGTGTTTTAAGATTAATTCTTGAAATGGATGGTGAGGTCATTGAAAGAGCCGACCCGCACATAGGTCTACTCCACAGGGCTACTGAGAAACTGGCCGAGAACAAGCCGTTTAATCAGAGCATTGGCTACATGGATCGTTTAGATTACGTTTCCATGATGTGCAATGAACATGCTTACGTTCTAGCAATTGAAAAATTACTCGGAATTGAGCCTCCGGTCAGAGCAAAATATATCAGAGTGATGTTTGATGAAATAACTAGAATACTCAACCATCTAATGTGGTTGGGCGCTCATGGGTTGGATATAGGAGCTATGTCTATGTTCCTTTATTGTTTTAGAGAACGGGAAGATTTAATGGATTGCTATGAGGCCGTATCTGGAACACGTATGCATGCTACTTATTATAGACCTGGTGGCGTCTACAGAGACCTGCCAACAGTAATGCCTCAATATAAAGAAACCAGTTGGCGAACCTCAGATGAAGTAACAAAACTAAACGAGAACAGACAAGGCTCTATGCTTGATTTTCTCAAGGATTTTGTCTCTCGCTTCCCTAAATGCATCGATGAGTATGAAACACTCCTGACCGATAATCGAATCTGGAAACAGCGAACGGTTGGGATTGGGATTGTATCTCCGGAACGTGCCGAGGCCTTGGGGTTCACGGGGCCGATGCTGAGAGGCTCAGGAGTGCAGTGGGACTTGCGACGAAAACAACCCTATGAAGTTTATCCAGACTTGGATTTTGAAGTGCCGATAGGGTTAAACGGAGATTGCTACGACCGATACTTAGTTAGGGTAGAAGAGATGAGGCAGTCGACAAAAATCATCGATCAGTGCATTGATTGGTTGAAAAAAAATCCGGGTCCAATTCATGTTGAGGATCCTAAACTAGTTCCTCCGAAGAGAGCGGATATGAAAAATGATATGGAATCCTTAATCCACCATTTTAAGTTATTCACCGAGGGCTATTGTGTACCTGCTGGGGAAGTTTACAGCGCTATTGAACATCCTAAAGGAGAATTTGGAGTCTATCTTGTTTCTGACGGTGCTAATAAGCCGTATAGATTGAAAATTCGAGCTGCAGGTTTCCCGCATCTAAGTTCAATGAATGAGATGGTTAAAGGACATCTTTTAGCAGATGTTGTTGCAGTTATTGGAACTATGGATGTGGTATTCGGAGAAATAGATCGTTGACTAAACTTTTGTAGGAACCTAATAATGCTGGAGCATAAAACAGTAAAAAAAATTCAAGCAGAGACAAAAAAGTACCCTGAAAACAGGCAACAATCCGCAGTTCTTTATGCACTGAATTTGGTGCAGCACGATAATAATGGATTCTTAACAACGAATTTGATGGATGAAGTTGCTGAATTGTTAGAGATGCCCAAAGTATCTGTTTATGAAGTGGCGACATTTTATTCAATGCTAGAAACAACGCCATGTGGTAGGAATAATGTCGCTATTTGTACTAACATTTCATGTATGCTCCGAGGAAGTGATGATATTGTAAAACATGTGGAAGGAAAGCTTGGGATTAAACTGGGCGAGTCTACCGAAGATGGTAGAATTTATTTAAAAAAAGAAGAAGAATGCCTGGCAGCGTGTTGTGGAGCTCCCATGATGCAGGTGAATCATATCTACCACGAGAATCTGACGATTAACAAAGTTGATGAAATTTTGGATGACCTAAAGTGAAAAAAGATGAATTAAATTTAAATTGCTACGCTACATTAAAACTTAATCAACCCTGGTTGCTAAGCACTTATAAGTCAACGGGAGGCTATGAAGCATGGGAGGATATACTAAAAAACAAGCCTTCTCCTGATTCAATCATAGATTTGGTTAAAGAATCAGGATTGAGGGGGCGTGGAGGTGCAGGGTTCCCCTCAGGTGTAAAATGGAGTTTTATGCCAAAAAATGCTCAAACAAAATATCTTGTATGTAACTCTGACGAATCAGAGCCTGGAACTTGTAAAGATCGAGATATTTTAAGATTCAACCCTCACTCCCTTATAGAGGGGATGGCAATAGCCTCTTATGCGATGGGGGTGAAGATTGCTTATAACTATATGCGTGGAGAATTTATGGATGAGCCGGCAATTCGATTCAAAAATGCACTCGAAGAAGCAAGGGAAGATGGTTTAGTTGGTTTAAACCTTCGTGGTTCCGGTGTTGATTTTGAGCTATACGATCATGTAGGAGCAGGGGCCTATATTTGCGGGGAAGAAACAGCATTGCTAGAGTCTCTAGAAGGGAAAAAAGGTCTTCCGCGGTTTAAGCCGCCGTTTCCTGCCAGTTACGGCTTATACGGACAGCCAACAACAATTAACAACACTGAGTCGCTTGCATCGGTACCAAAAATTGTTCGAAAAGGTGTTGATTGGTTTCAATCAATCGGGAGGCCTAACAATTACGGAACAAAAATCTTTTCTGTTAGCGGACATGTAGAGCGACCTGGAAACTTTGAGATTCCTTTGGGTACACCCTTTTCCGAATTGCTTGATCTAGCAGGTGGAGTTTCCGGAGGTAGGAAACTTAAAGCGGTAATTCCAGGAGGTTCATCCGTTCCTGTGGTCCCTGGTGAAATAATGCTTAAAACTGATATGGATTATGATTCGATAGCTAAAGCTGGCTCGATGTTAGGTTCAGGTGCGGTAGTGGTTATGGATGAGACAACGGATATGGTTAGAGTTTTGAATAGAATTTCGAGATTTTATTTCGCCGAATCTTGTGGGCAATGTACTCCTTGTAGGGAGGGCACGGGTTGGTTGTATCGAATGCTGAATAGAATTCTTGCGGGAGAGGGTAGCGAGGAAGATCTTGATAAGTTACACGATGTAGCTTCGAAAATCGGCGGTACCACGATCTGTGCTCTAGGTGATGCTGCAGCGATGCCAGTGCTTAGTTTTATAAAACATTTTAAACGTGACTTTGAGTTTTATGTGAAAGCTTCTAACCCAAAGCAAGCCGCCGGCGGTTAAAACTGGAGGCTGAATAAATGGATAAAGAAAAAGAGGTCTCATTAGAAATAAATGGTCAAATCAAAATAGCAAAACAAGGTAGCATGATTATTGAGGCAACAGACTCCTTAGGGGAATATGTGCCTCGATTTTGTTATCACAAAGAACTCAGTATAGCTGCTAATTGCCGCATGTGTCTTGTTGAGGTTGAGGGTGTACCTAAGCCCTTGCCAGCTTGTGCGACACCTGTTGCTGATGGCATGAAAATATGGACAAGTTCCGATAAGGCAAAAAAAGCACAACACAGCACAATGGAATTTTTACTGATTAACCATCCACTGGATTGCCCAATTTGCGATCAAGGTGGGGAATGCGAGCTACAAGACTTGGCCGTGGGGTATGGTAGTGGAGTGTCTCAATATACAGAATCTAAAAGAGTTGTAGAGGATAAAAATATCGGTCCTTTAATTAAGACCGAAATGACCCGTTGCATCCATTGTACAAGGTGCGTGCGGTTTGGAGAAGAAATTGCAGGAATAAAGGAAATGGGTGCTATTGGTAGAGGGGAAAATGTTGAAATAGGTACTTACATTGAATCTAGTGTCGAGTCAGAACTTTCGGGAAATATGATTGATGTTTGCCCTGTTGGTGCGTTGACTAGTAAACCATATAGGTATTCCGCCCGTTCTTGGGAAATGCGCCAAGCGAAGGGTATCGCACCTCACGATAATCTAGGCTCCAATATAAGTTTCCATGTAAAAGGACAAAAGGTAAAAAGAGTTGTGCCTCGAGAGAACGAGGATGTCAATCATATTTGGATATCTGATCGTGACCGTTTCAGCTATGAGGGGTTATCTAGTTCCAATAGATTGGAAGTGCCTAAACAAAAAATCGATGGTAAATGGTGCGATATCGATTGGGATAGCGCAATAAACTCTATAGTGAGTAGCCTAAGAGCTCCCACAATTAAAGACAACTTGCGGGCTTTTATATCGCCCAGCTCCACAAATGAAGAGTTTTATTTATTTCAGTCACTCGTTAGGGGTGTCGGAAGTAATTTTATTGACCATAGATTGAGACAGGTTGATTTTAGAAATGATCAAAGGGAGCCTCTTTTTCCAAAAATTCCGGATAAACAGGAACTAGACAGTAACGATTTGATCATCTTGTTAGGGGCTTTTCCCCGAACCGATATTCCAATTGCAAATATTGCGTTACGCCATTCAATTGACAGGGGTTCTAAAGCTATCGTTATAGATACGCATCACAGAGAATATAACCACCATGTCGAAAGTAAGAAGATAGTGCCTCCATCAAAATTCGTGAGTGAACTCAAAAAGATTTTAAAAAATCTTAATAGTGATGGTCAGAATAATCAAGATAAGATTACAAGCTTGATTAGCTCAGCGAAATCCCCAATATTACTGTTTGGATCAGGTGTGAATCATCATCCCAATAGGGGTCAACTTATGATGTTAATCAATGAGCTCGCAGATAAAACTGGAGCTGCTGTCGGTCATTTAACAGATGGTTGCAATGCAGCTGGTGCTTGGTTATCTGGCGCAGTTCCACACCGTGGGCCTTGCGGGGTCGAGATTGATGAAAAAATTGATTATAGTTCGTTTTTGAACAATCATGAAGAGAATGTTTATTTATTATTTGGCGTTGACCCGGCGTTGGACTTTGCCAATTCACCTAAAGTTAAATCGTCTTTGAAAAATGCAAAATTTGTTGTTGGGTTTAGCGCTTTTGATAGCACGGCCTTATTAGACTATTGCGATATAATTTTGCCAATAGCAACATATGCTGAAAATGAGGGAGGGTTTGTTAATTGTTTTGGGATGACCCAAAAATTTGAATGCGCGGTAAAGCCAATAAAAGACGCAAAACCCGGTTGGAAAATTTTACGAAGACTAGGTTCAGAGATAGGGCTTAAAAACTTTGACGCTGTTTCTGTAGATGATGTTTTTGATCCCTTTACTCAAGAGATCGCTTTTGAATCTAAGCATATGCCTCAAGTAGATCGAACACTTTGTGACAATAGTATGAAGAAGGGAAAAGGGGAAATTGAAGTTGTTACAGAGATTCCGCCCTATTCAACTGATCAGCTTTTAAGAAATGCGGCGAGTTTACAGCAAATGCGACATAGTGGTGATGATAATATAAGAGTTAATGAATCCTGCGCAGCTCAGTTGAATTTGTTTGATGGGGATAAAATAGGAATTGAGGTAGCAGAGTCAAGAGCTATCGGTAGATTAAAAATAGATAATTCTGTTCCTGATAAAACTTGTATGATTTTTGGCGCGCGTGAGGCGCTTACCAACGTGGCTTTGAATGGTGCGCATGCCCGATTATTCAATATTCAGGGTGATACTTAAGGGTGCCATATTGATAAAAGAATTTTTTTTCCAATCTTTTGGGTTTTTGCCATTTGAGTTAACTTTCACACTTTGGACAATTGCCAAAATCATAGCTATTTGCGTCCCTGTAATGGCTTCAGTCGCGTATATTACTTTTGCGGAAAGAAAGATTATTGGTTATATTCAAGCAAGAGTTGGACCTAACAGGGTTGGACCAAAAGGTTGGCTTCAACCGATAGCTGACGCTTTAAAATTGTTGACCAAAGAAGTTGTTATTCCAAATGGCGCTAATAAGCTTTTATTCCTAGCAGCTCCAGTTTTAGCTCTAGCCCCATCATTGGCGGCTTGGGCGGCGGTTCCTTTTGATAGCCATTTGGTTTTAGCAGATATTAATGCGGGTTTATTGTATGTACTTGCTCTAACCTCGTTGGGCGTTTACGGAATTATAATTGCAGGATGGGCTTCCAATTCAAAATATGCGTTTCTGGGAGCGATGAGATCGGCGGCGCAAATCGTCTCCTATGAAATTGCAATGGGATTTGCATTGGTGGGTGTTCTCATAGCGGCAGGAAGTTTGAGTTTGGGAGAAATTGTATCCAGTCAGGACAGCAGCTTGGGTTTTCTTGGTTGGTATTGGGCTCCACTGTTTCCATTATTTGTGATTTACTTTATTTCGGGAGTTGCCGAAACTAACCGAGCACCATTCGATGTCAGTGAAGGCGAGTCAGAAATTGTTGCTGGGTTCCATGTAGAATATGCTGGAATGGCGTTCGCGTTATTTTTCTTAGCCGAATACGCTAACATGATCCTGATTTCTGCACTGACAGCTGTTCTTTTTATGGGTGGTTGGTTGTCTCCGGTCCCGTCAATTTCAGACGGGATCCATTGGTTATTACTAAAAGTTTCCTTTTTTCTGTTTCTATTCTTATGGTTTAGGGCTACATTTCCCAGATACAGATATGATCAAATCATGCGATTAGGCTGGAAAATTTTTTTACCCATCACGATTTTGTGGATTGTGGTAATATCAGCAGCGGTGGTTTATAAACTACCACCTTGGTTTTCATCTTAAGGAAAGGAGCGTCCTCAGTGTTAAATTTCTTGAATAGACTTAAAAGCCTTACATTATGGGAGTTACTAAAAGGTCTTAAACTTACTGGTGGTTATCTCGTTTCGAAAAAAGTAACTGTCCAATATCCAGAAGAAAAAACCCCTCAATCCCCTAGATTCAGAGGTCTGCACGCTCTCAGACGCTATCCAAATGGAGAAGAACGATGTATTGGATGCAAACTTTGCGAGGCAGTATGTCCCGCCTTGGCAATTTCGATCGAAACCGAACCTCGATCAGACGGTACTCGCCGGACGACAAAGTATGATATCGACCTAACTAAGTGTATCTTTTGTGGCTTTTGTGAGGAGTCGTGTCCTGTTGACTCCATTGTCGAAACTAGACATTTTGAATATCACGGAGAGAAGCGAGGCGATTTATTGATGACTAAAGCTGATCTTTTAGCGGTTGGCGATAAAATGGAAGAGCAGATTGCTCGAGATAAAAAATCCGAAGCGAGCTTTAGATGACCTTCGAACAACTTGTTTTTTACGGGTTTGCTGGAATTACTTTGATTGCCGGTCTAGCGGTTGTCTCTCTGAGAAACCCCGTTCATGCGGCGCTGTCTCTTATACTTTGTTTTTTTTCTACAGCAGGGTTGTGGCTTCTTATGGAAGCAGAATTCTTGGCAATAGCCCTAGTTTTAGTTTATGTCGGTGCGGTGATGGTATTGTTTATGTTTGTGGTGATGATGCTTGATATTAATATTGAAGAGACAAAAAAAGGCTTTGGCAAAATTATACTGTTTGCGATGACACTAACCATACCAATGGTAATAGCTGTAGGCACTGTTATGAATTCTGACTTTTTTAGAACGAGTAGTTTTTCGTATATTTCTAGAGAAGATATGGACTATAACAATACCAAAGAAATCGGTCTTAAACTTTTCACGGACTATATTCTTTTGTTTGAAATTGCATCTTTAATATTGCTGGTAGCAATTATAGCTGCAATAGCTCTTACCTTGCGGACTTCGAGACAGACTCGAGCTCCAAATGTCGATGATCAAGTAAGCGTGAGACGAAGTGATCGGGTGAAATTAATAAATATTAAAGAGTGATTATCAATGAATGATGGGGGAATAACAGCACTTACTCTGAATAGCTATCTTTTAGTTAGTGCTTCTTTATTTATAATAAGCATAGTTGGAATTCTCTTAAATAGGAAAAATGTAATTTTGCTTTTAATGTGTATCGAACTAATGCTTCTCGCGGTTAATACTAATTTTGTTGCCTTCTCTTTTTTCTTGGATGATATAACTGGCCAGGTAGTAGTATTCTTTGTTTTGACTGTGGCAGCAGCAGAAGCTGCGATTGGTTTGGCTATCCTAGTTGTTTTGTTTAGAAATAGAGATTCTATTGATGTTAAAAAGCTTGATTTGTTGAGAGGCTAAAAATGTTTTTTGAAACAGCATGTTTGATAACTGTTAGCGCTCCTTTGGCAAGTGCGATCTTGGTTGGATTCTTTGGAAAAAAAGTCGGGAAAAACTTCACAAATTTTTTGGCAATTGGCGGCGTCGTCATAAGCACGATACTCAGTTTTTATCTTGTTTATGAACTTGTGTTTAACGATCGGCCTGGACTCAATAAAAATTTATATACCTGGATTGCTTCGGGAGAATTTCAGTTTCAAATAGGATTTTTGATAGATCGATTGACAGTCGTCATGATGACTGTAGTTACGTTTGTCTCTTGTATGGTGCATGTTTACACGATAGGTTACATGAAAGATGATCCTGGTTATCACAGATTTTTTTCCTATATCTCCCTTTTCACTTTCAGTATGTTGATTCTCGTGATGTCCAATAATTTTCTCCAGCTTTTTTTTGGTTGGGAGGCAGTAGGTTTGGTTTCATACCTATTAATTGGGTTTTGGTTTAAAAAACCTTCGGCAACCCATGCTAATCTTAAGGCTTTTCTAGTAAATAGAGTCGGTGACTTTGGCTTTTTACTTGGTATTTGTGGAATCTTCTTAGTTTTTGGAACTTTGGATTATCACTCGATATTTTCCAATATTGATGAGTTGAGTAAAGCAAAATTGCCAGGCATCTCCTTGTTAGAAGTTGATCCAGTTACAATTATTTGCATATTAATGTTCATAGGTGCCATGGGAAAATCTGCTCAGATACCATTGCATGTTTGGCTTCCAGACTCAATGGAGGGTCCCACCCCAATTTCTGCACTAATTCATGCTGCAACTATGGTTACTGCTGGAATCTTCATGGTAGCTAGAATGTCCCCAGTTTATGAATTATCGAGTATCGCTCTACTTTTTATCGTTGTTATTGGAAGCTTAACGGCCTTCTTTATGGGAATTCTTGGACTAGTTCAAAATGACATTAAAAGAGTAGTTGCTTACTCTACATTGTCACAGCTAGGTTACATGACAGTTGCTTTAGGTGTTTCTGCTTATTCAGCCGCCATTTTTCACTTAGTTACTCATGCCTTTTTTAAAGCCTTGCTTTTTTTAGCAGCAGGCTCTGTGATAATTGCGACACATCATCAACAGAACATGGACAAAATGGGGGGGCTAAAAAAATACATGCCTATCACCTATTGGACGAGTTTAATTGGCACATTAGCTTTAATAGGATTTCCTGGATTTTCAGGCTTTTTTTCAAAAGAAATGATTATTGAAGCTGTTCATTTTTCTGACTCTATGTATTCAAATCTTATATATTGTTTCTTATTGGCGGGAGTTTTTATAACTTCTTTATATTCATTTCGAATGTTTTTCCTTGTTTTTCATGGGGAATCAAGAATGAGTGAAGCTGACTTATCCCATATTCATGAATCCCCTGCGGTAGTCACTTTACCCTTAATCTTACTTGCAATACCTTCAATGTTTCTAGGTGGCTTGATCGTTAATGAGTTTTTATTCAATAATTTTTTCCAAGAGTCAATTTACAATGATTTAGAACGGGACCCTTTAATTGAATTGAGTGCAGTCTTTCATGGCCCATTAGCTATGATAAGCCATTCTATCTTCACATCCGCATTTTGGTGCGCAGTTGCTGGGGTCTTTGTGGCTTGGTATTGCTATTTAAGAAACCCCTCAATTCCTTCATCTATGGCTCAGAGGTTAGCAATTTTCCATTATGTCTTAAAAAATAATTATGGTTTTGACAAATTTAATTCAATGGTTTTTGCTGGCGGTTCGGTACGACTTGGCAAACTATTATGGTCTAAATTTGATATTCTCATTATAGACAAATCATTAGTTAATGGTTCCGCAAAAATAGTCAATGTCTTTTCTTTTTTTATTAGGAAGGTCCAAACAGGATATTTATATGATTATGCGATTGCGATGATCTTTGGCCTGATTGTTTTTCTGATTGCTTTCGTTTATTTATAGACATTAGGTTAAGTTTTTATGAATTTTGATTTTCCCATTTTATCTTTTATGATTTGGTTTCCTGTGTTAGGAGGGATATATATTGCGACTCAAAAACGCACCAGTGGGAATATTAAAATTGAAGCTCTTAGCATCGCCATTATCTGTTTTATTTCATCTTTACTAGCATTGGTATATTTCGATAACAACTCGGCGAACATGCAGTTCGTTGAAAGATATTCTTGGATTCCAGTCTTTAATATTGAGTATCTTCTTGGCGTTGATGGCATATCTCTTCCACTTATAATACTTACCACTTTTACAACAATCTTGGTTATTTGCGCAGGGTGGAGTGTGATTTCGGAGAGGCCCCACTTGTATATGGGTAGTTTTTTAGTATTAGAAGGGATAATGATCGGAGTTTTCGCAGCGTTGGATGCTGCACTCTTCTATGTTTTCTGGGAAGCTATGTTAATTCCCATGTTTCTAATTATTGGAATTTGGGGAGGGCAGAATAGGGTTTATGCAACTATTAAATTTTTCTTGTATACCCTATTAGGGTCGTTACTAATGCTAGTGGCATTGCTGTATCTCTATGGCGAAACGGGAGTTTTTTCAATTGAATCAATGCATAATGCACAGTTAGACATGATTGAGCAAAAATTGATATTTTTGGCATTTTTACTTGCGTTTGCAGTAAAAGTGCCAATGTGGCCGGTTCATACCTGGTTGCCGGATGCGCATGTCGAGGCTCCAACAGGGGGTTCAGTTATCTTGGCTGCAATAATGCTTAAAATGGGAGGTTACGGTTTTATTAGACTTTCTTTGCCTATAGTGCCAGACGCAGCAAGTTATTTTACAATCCCGATGGTGGTGCTTTCTTTGATAGCAATTGTCTATATTGGGTTTGTAGCACTGGTCCAAACTGATATGAAAAAGCTAATAGCCTATTCTTCTATTTCTCATATGGGTTTTGTTACGTTGGGATTTTTTACCGTTTTTTGGGTTCAAAGCTCTACTGATAATTGGAATGATGCTGTGCTGGGCATTGAGGGAGCGATGGTGCAAATGATATCTCATGGTTTCATTTCAGGAGCTCTTTTTTTGTGTGTTGGTTTTTTGTACGACAGACTACATACTCGAAACATTAATGATTATGGCGGTGTTGCTGAACCTATGCCGTATTTTGCGAGTTTTATGATGTTATTTGCGATGGCTAACGCTGGGCTTCCCGGCACCTCTGGTTTCGTTGGTGAATTCTTGGTGATACTAACTGTTTTTAAAGCCAATTTTTGGATTGCGTTTCTAGCAGCGTTAACTTTGATATTAGGTGCTGCCTATACCTTATGGATGTACAAAAGGGTCGTTTTTGGTCCCGTTATTCTTCAGCCGGTGAAAGAACTAGCTGATCTTTCCTCTAGAGAAATGTTGATATTATCAGTACTAGCTTTGATGGTACTTTTGGTTGGTTTGTGGCCTGCGCCGTTAATAGATATGATGCATCCTAGTATTAATAGTTTGGTAGAGCACCTTTCGAGATCTAAATTATGAACTTAGTTGATGATATCCTTATTATTTTACCTGAGATTACGCTTGTCTCTTTAACTTGCATCGTTCTTTTAGTCGATGTTGCACGGAAAAATATAACCCTAACTTGCTGCGTTGCAATTCTAGCCCTGTTAGCCACCTTAGGTCAGTTATTTGCATTTTTCCCAAAAGAACCTAATTTAGTTTTTTTCGAGACTTTTATATCAGATCCAGTCGGTTCTTATTTGAAGATCTTTGTTTGTGTTTCGTCCATAGTTGCTTTAATTTATGGACACCACGCGTATCAGAAATATAAAACTAATTCATCCGAATTTTTCTTGCTTGCTTTATTTGCGGTCATCGGCATGCTTTTTTTGATTAGTGCATCAAATTTATTGACAGTCTATTTGGGGCTTGAATTACTGTCTCTTAGCTTGTACGCAATGGTGGCAATGGATAAGAACTCTAATCTAGCCGCCGAAGCAGCAATGAAATATTTCGTACTAGGAGCTCTAGCTTCTGGTGTCTTATTGTTCGGCATGTCAATGCTGTACGGTGCCTCCGGTTCTTTAGCTTTAGAGTCTATTGGAACGAATGCTTCAGTTGGTGATGGTAAAGAAGTTGTTCAGATATTTGGTTTAGTATTTATATTGGTTGCTATTGGTTTTAAGCTTGGAGTCGTGCCCTTTCACATGTGGGTTCCAGATGTTTATCAAGGTGCAAGAACCCCAGTGACCTTGTTTTTAAGTGCTGCTCCCAAGATTGCGGCCTTTGCTATGGCATTCCGTCTTCTTGCAACGGGCTTGGCAGATTTCAGTAAAGATTGGATATTGATGTTAATAGTATTAGCCGTCTCCTCATTAGCGTTGGGCAATATTGTTGCAATTGCCCAAATTAATTACAAAAGGATGCTAGCTTATTCAACGATCGCTCATATGGGCTTTCTCGTTATAGGTTTGGTTTCAGCAAGTAGCGGAGGTTATGCCGCTTCGATTTTTTATGTTTCGGTCTATTCTTTGATGGGTATGGCAGCTTTTGCGGCGTTAATACTCTTGCCGAACGGCGAGGCAGCTTCTATTGATCGATTTAAGGGCTTAGCGAAAAACAACCCACTATTTTCGTTTTTTATCTTAATATTGATGTTTTCTATGGCTGGCATTCCGCCTTTTGCGGGATTCTGGGCGAAGTGGTTTGTCTTAAAAGAGGTAATAGCCACCGGCTATTTGTGGTTAGCAGTCTTCGCTGTTTTCTGTTCTCTAATTGGAGCTTTCTATTATCTGAGAATTATTAAATTTATGTATTTTGATGAACCTAACAAAGATAACTCTGACTCTGTAAGTAATTCGGCTGCTTCAGTACTGTTTAATCTGAATTGTCTAACTATTTTATTACTCGGCTTATTTCCAGGATTACTTATGGCTTTCTGTACCAGGATGATTTTAATAAGTGGTTTTTGATAGTTTTAAGGATTTAAAAGTAATAACAGAAAACTTATCGTGCTTTTATCTTCATAGTGGTTTAAAATAATCTTTTGATTATTTAAAAGGTTGATAAAGTGAATATATATGTAGGAAACCTACCGTTTAGTGTACGTGATAATGAATTGTCGGAGCTTTTCAGTGAATACGGTGAGGTTAAGAGCGCTAATGTCATAATGGATAGAAGCTCGGGTCTTTCTAAGGGTTATGGCTTTGTTGAAATGGATGATAAAAACTCGGCTGAGGAAGCCATTCAATATCTTAATGGTAAGGAAGTAAAAGGTCGTGAGCTGCGCGTTAATGAGGCGCGACCGAGACCAGACAAAAGAAGGTAAGCGTAGATGAGGCTATTACTTTGTTATTGAATAGCCAACTACTTGACCAACTTTTATTTCAAGGTCATTTCTTAGATTTTCGAAGTTTAAAAAGTGCTCACTTGCTACGCAAATAACTGTTGACCCAAAGTTAAATAATCCAACTTCATCAAATTGGTTTAATTGGATAGGATCGACGGATACTGTCTGGTTTCTGGGGTAGATACTGTGAACGCTATTCGAGATGTTGTTATAGGTAAGAGATATGCTTCCAACTAGCAAGGCACCGACCAAGATTAGTGCAAATACGTGCGTCTCGTCGGTTTCAAAATAGAGTACAACCCTTTCGTTTCTACAATAAAGGCTATCGACTCTTTCGCTATTTCTTTTTGATACTGAATAGAGGTTGCCTTTAATATAGCGAATTTTGGTTAATTTCCCATCTCTTGGTAAGTGAACCCGATGATAATTATTTGGCGCTAGATAAACGGTAAAGAATTTACCAGATACAAAACGGTCGCTTAAATTTCTGTCGCCCCCGAATAATTGATTCAAGTCAAAAAACTTTCCTTTTGATTGAACGAGGGTTGAGTCTTTTATCGTTCCATATTGGGAAATAACACCTTCAGCAGGTGAACAAAAAGATCCTTCGCTTTTAGATAATAAAAAGTACTCTGTCTTCTTTCGTGAGAAAAAATCATTCAGGGACTGGTGGCTTTCTATGTTAACAGGATCCTTTATTTTGAAGGCTAACCTAAATATCCGCACTAAAGGCATTGAAAAATATTTAAGCCTCAGGCTTGCTATTTTTCCAATGAAACGTGATAAAAGAACTCTCATAAAATTTTTTTTCTATAAAATTGTTATAGTTGAAATTAGTTTAAATGCTTATGATGAAAATCTCTTAATTTTTCATATTTTTCGACTACATCTTTAGAGCTAAATGGCTGCGTCAAGACACCAAGTAGCTCATTTTCAGGAGAAAGGATAAACAAACTTGAAGAGTGATCTATAATTATTTCGCCATTATCCATTTCGTGCTGATAAAAAACTGCCCCTAAGGAATCTCCTAATTTTTTTAGTTCACTTGCCTCGCCCATCATTCCTATAAAAGAATTTGAAAAATTACTTAAATAGCGCCTTATGATATTCGGATCATCTCTATGGGTGTCCACAGAGATGAATATTATATTACTTTTATCGAACATATTTCTTTCTCGTAAGGTTTGCTCAGCTATACTCAATGTGGATAATGTTGATGGGCAAATATCAGGACAATGAGTAAAACCAAAAAAAATTAGGTTCCAAGTTCCCTCTAAGAATGTTTCAGTAATCTCTTTTTCATACGAATCCAACATAGTGAACTCCGAAACTTTTGGTGAGTTAGGCCAAATGACCCCAGTGTACTCAGGTTTTTCGGTTGGTGTCTGTTTGACTGATATAACTAACCCTAGTATGAAACTGATAGCAATTATTATGCTGATGATGAAAGGGTTTCTTTGAAAAAATTTCTTATTTTTCATTGTATTTAATAAACATTGATATTAACTTTTCAGTTGACGGATCGTGAGGTGATATTTTTTTATGTTTTATGTCAGACTCAATTGTCTTAGCGAGCAACTTGCCATCTTGAACACCCCATTGATCAAAAGCATTTATCGAGAAAATGAGGCTGAGAAAAAATGTTTTATGCTCGTAAATGGCTAGTAGTGAACCCAGAGAGTAGGGGCTTAATTTTTTAAGAACAATTGTATTACTTGGCACGTTTCCGCTTATGAATTTGTGCGGTTCTTTTATTTTATTTATACGATGTTTGTTTCCAATCATTAGTGCCTCAGACTGCGCGATACAATTGGCAATTTGACTAGTTTGAAGATCTGGGTAATCTCTCGAGGGCTCCATGGTCACGATGAAGTCAACGGGAATTTTATGAGTGCTTTGATGTAAAAATTGAAAAACAGCGTGCTGACTGCTGGTGCCAATTCCGCCCCATGTGAGAGGAGTCGTATGGTTCAGGATGTCCTGTCCATTGAAATCCACGCTTTTACCATTACTCTCCATTTCTAATTGTTGTAAATAGTGTGGTAGTAATTTTAATCTCGTATCATAAGGCATTACTGCATAGGAAAATTTTCCTAAACAGCGACTATTCCAAAATGCAATGAGTGCTAACAACTTAGGAATGTTATTATTGATATCGTTATTCAAAAACATCTCATCTATGCTGGATGCTCCATCGAGTAATTTCATGAAATTTGCAAATCCTATTTGTAATGCAATCGGCAGACCTGCGCAAGACCAAAGAGAGTAGCGTCCACCAACCCAATCTCCAAAAGAAAGCATTTTGAAAGGCTTAATATTCAGGGCGTCCAACGTTTTACTGCTGCTAATAGTTATCATGTGATTGCCAATATCATTATCTTTCACACCTTGGCTAATTAACCATTCTTTTACAGCTTTAAGATTAAGAAGTGTCTCGTTTGTTGTCATTGATTTACTTATAATGATTACAAGCGTTTTTTTGGCGTCTAATTTTCCTATGGTGGCCCTAAACTCGTTGGGATCTGCGTTTACCAAGAACTTCATATTAAAGGGATCATCATGAAAATCTATAAGTGCCTCGCTTACTAGCTCTGGCCCAAGATGCGAGCCGCCAATTCCAATAACAAGTACGTCGGAAAAAAATTTTTCGTTGCTATTTAATCGTTTTTTGTTTTTGACTTCAGAAACTAATTCTTCCATTGCCGTCAGTTGTTCTTTTATAAGTTGTTTTTCAGTTTCAACATGTCCAGAAAGATTTTTTTCATAGCTACGAAGGAGATAGTGAAGTGCTTTTCGATTTTCTGTGAAATTTACCGTTTCACCATTGAACATCTTTCTTATATAGTCTGTAAAATATGATATGGCACCAAAACTAACTAATTTATTGTAGGCATCAAAAGTCAGTAGATTTTTCGAATAATCAAAATAAATTTCATTGGTTTCAATTGAAAATTCTTCTAATCTTTTTGAATCAGCTTTAAATAGATCAACTATATTAATTTTTTTGTGATTTTCAGCGAGCTCTAGCAATTGTCTTATATAAATTTCAAACATTGGCGCCGCTTAACTTCTTGCATTTGCTACAAAGAGTCCATTCATCAAATAATTTTGATTTAGAATCAAGTTTAATCATTTGTTTGCACCCGTAGCATTGTTGGTAATTTGCGCGTTCGAAATTTCTATCTATAGCTACTCTTTTATCAAAGACGAAACAGTCCCCAGACCACAAAGATTTGTGCTCTTTATTGTTTTTAAAATAACTTAAAATCCCTCCATTCAGCTTGTATATGGACGAAAAACCCTGTGAATTTAAAAAATCAGCAGCTTTTTCACATCGAATTCCTCCAGTACAAAACATAGCGATTGGCTTATTTTTCGGATGGTCTCTAAGCTTATTAACTATAGCTCTTTTGAATTCTTTGAAATTACGAGTCTTTGGTTTAATTGCATCGCGAAAAGAACCTATCATACTTTCATAGAAGTTCCTCACATCGATGATTGTCATATTTTGTCGTGTCACTTCTTCGTCCCATTTTTCTGGATTAATATAATTACTTTTTTTAATTTTTTTCACATTAAAATCACTAGTTACGATTTCATTTTTGATTTTAACTATAAATCTATCGAAAGCTTCAGTTGCTGTACTATATCTATTAATTATTAGATTGTTAAAGTTTAGTTCGTTAAGCGTATTGAGTAAGAATTGAGTGTCATTCTTTGTTCCTGTTACAGCTCCGTTGATCCCTTCTTTTGACAGTATTAGGGTTCCCAGTAGTCTTGCTTGCAAATCCTTCTCTATTAAATTTTGTCGTAGTGCTTCGGGGTCCACTTTATCCCTGAATTCATAAAAAGCCAAAAACTGTTTTTCTGTTGGCGCTTTTTGACTTGATATTTTCATTTTATTGCTAGAATACCATCAAAACAAAGTGTTTTATGGATGATTGTGGAGTGATAAAATCCCGTTTGTTCAAGAAGTTCAAGATTTTGCTCTGTAGAAAGGGGCTCTAAAACTCCTTTTAAACTTCTAGCTTTAGCAACTATTTCATTGCCTGTGTACCCATTATTTAATTTAAAATCTGTGTAGAGCTGGTTCAAAATATCATTTGCTCTAGGGTTGTCCTGCCGAGTTTTTTCAAATAATAGCAAGCCCCCACCTTTTTTTAATGATTTATAAAGGCTAAGTAGAAGATTTTCTCTCTTATCAATTTGTATAAATTGCAGAGTGTAATATAGAATGACTAAATCACAAGTTTTATATTTGTAGTCAATGGCATTCTCTGTTTCAAATGTTAAATTTCTATTAGTTTGGCTATGGCCTTTAGCAGCCTTAATGAAGTTTTTTTCACAGTCAACTCCTATTATTTGAACCTTTTTTCCTTGATATTTTTTAGCTAATTGGTGGGTTAATTCTCCATTTGAGCAACCAATGTCGTAAATTATCGATTCTTGCTTAACGAAAAATTCCGAGATTTCAAGTATTAAGGAATGTCCTTGATCATAATCCGGTATTGATTTTCGCATGTGATTACTTAATATCAATGGATCGTTTGCTGCGAAAGACCAACTCCCGTTTTCTGCATTTATGGCATCATCTACTTTTGGCATATAAATTTCCATTTTAATTTTCTAAGTTTATCTTTAATATTAAAGCATCTTTTTCAGGAGATCTAATTTTGCAAATAAGTAAGTTAAAACAATTGGCTTTTGCAAAAGTATACGATAGAAGCCAGAGTGATTTACCTTCGGAGTTAGATCTGTGGCTTCAATCCTGTGCCGGAGCTGTCAAACAGGTAATTATTCAAAACAGAAAAAATTTCCAAAAATATGAAGGTTTTTTCGATCTTCTTCCCATTATTAATGGAGCGGTAAACATTAGAAATGGCGTTATAATTTTTGATATTGTTCCAGAAAATAGATCTGACTTTAAACAAAGATTTTTAATCAAAGATCAAATAAAACAACTAATACCTTGGAGAAAAGGACCATATAATTTATTTGGCATACCTATCGATAGTGAGTGGAATTGTTCTCTAAAGTGGAACCGGCTTAGTTCAAAAATTCCTTCGCTTAAAAATGATATCATTATGGATGTGGGGAGTGGAAATGGTTATTTTGCGTGGCGAATGCGTGAGGCCGGGGCACGATTCGTGGTTTGTCTAGAACCAAGTTTTCTTTCATTTATTCAATTCCATTTTTTGAACCATTTTGCAGATGACGTTAAAATTCGCTTTCTGCCAATGACTTTAGAAGACTCGCCGGAAAGGCAATGTTTATTTGATAAAGTTTTTATGATGGGAACTTTGTATCACAGTAAAACACCATTTGAGCATCTTAAAAATGCAACTAGATTTCTTAAAGTTGGTGGCTTTCTGATTTTAGAAACGTTGATTTTTGATTCAAACGAACCTTGTTTATTCGTGCCGAAGGAAAATTACGCGAAGATGCCGAATGTTTGGCAGTTACCCTCATTTTTGGCGATCAAATCATGGTTGGTCAAACTTGGTTATTCAGAAATTGAACTGGTGAGCGTTGTCACTACAAGTATCGCTGAGCAGAGGGCAACTGAACATATGCCTTTCAAATCGCTGGATGATGGCTTGTGTAATGGAAATAACAATTTTACTATTGAGCTCTATCCCAGACCGCGAAGAGGTATAATTATCGCTCAGAAAACTAGAGTTGAAGTTGCTTTAAATTGATATTGATTCTCTTGCGTATAAACGTCTGTGCCACTGAGAAATTTTCTGATGTTCTTCTGGGAATGGAAGACCAACTCTTTTGCCGAAATCAATGGCACATAAGGTTGTTATGTCTGCAGCGGTAAAACGATCTCCTGCGATGTAATCTGTTTCAAGGAGCCTGGTATTAATTTGTGTGTAGAACCATTCAGCTCTTTTTTTTCCTCTTGAAATCAGTTCGGGTATCTGAGGAAGATCTGAAAAGCCTGGTAACCCACGGTTTTTTAGAGGCTCTGCTTGGTTTCTAAAGAATTCGCCGATGGCTTGACTTCCTTGCATCTCAGAAAAACGTTCCCACTTCCCAATTTCAGCAACTTCAATGGGATTGGTCCCAAGTAAATTGGGTTCTGGATACAAATATTCAATATATTGAAAGATACAAGGGGCTTCAGAAATACAAGTGCCGTCCTCTAGTTCTAAGGTAGGAACATACCCCCACCGATTGATTGACAGATATTCTTCAGAAAGATTCTCTCCTTCGAGAATATTGATTTGTTTAATATCTAATTCAACTTTTTTTTCAGCTAAGAATATCCTAACCCTTCTCGGATTTGGTGCCATCTCACAGTCATATAGTTTCATCTATTTCTTCACCCCATTATTTTACTATTAGCTAATTTCTCGTCCTCACCAATTAAAATACTTAAAGTTTGTAACGCTTGTCTAGACGCTCCTTTTCCTAAATTATCAAATTGAGCAATTAGTGCAATGTTTTTATTATCCTTATCCGTTGTTAAATAAAGATTCATATTGTTGGTATGATTCAGTTCTTGAGGGTTAATTTCATTTATTATAGTTTGACCGCTATTATTGATAACTTTTATAAATTCTTCCTGTTCATAGTGTCTCGATAATGCTTGATAAATATCTATAAAATTTGAATTCTTATTATAGCTTGAATATGGTAGAAGAATTCTTACGAGCATTCCGCGGAAATAACTCCCAACACAAGGGACAAAGGCCGGATTATTTAAAAGTGGCGCCCATTTTTTTATTTCTGGCAGGTGTTTATGATCGAGATGTAACGCATAGTCGTAAATTCGGTGATAGTTATCGGGATCTTTTTTAAATTTTTCAATTAATGCCCTCCCACCACCAGAGTAACCGGACAAGCCCGTAATCGCGATTCCGTTTTCCTCACTTATTAGTTTTTTGGTTAATAGTGGGTGCAATAGGGCTATAGCACCTATCGCGTAGCATCCAGGGTTAGCTATTCTGGTGCTTCTTTTAATTTTTTCTCGTTGACATGACTCATACTCCGGAAATCCATAACACCAACCATCTGACACGCGATGCGCCGTTGAGGTGTCAATTACTATAGTTTCTTTATTTTCAACCAGTGTCACTGCCTCTTTGGCGGCTTCATCCGGTAGACACAGGATACAAATGTCTGCTTCGTTAAGGCACTTAGCCCTCGCATCTTTTGATTTTCGGTTTTCTTTGCTAATTGTTATCAATTGTATATCTTGACGATGCTCAAGGTGACCTCTTATTTCTAGGCCAGTTGTTCCTGATTCTCCATCTATAAAAACTTTTATTTTGTCTTTCATTTTTGACTTACATTAAATTTTTTAAAGGGTTTTGGAAATCTGTATAATAGAGGATTGTATTGAAATAACAAAGGGCTAATGATAAGTTCTAACAAAAAATACTTATATTCTTTTTTGCCATTTTTAGCTATTGTTGTATTAGTGGTATTGTTTAAAGCTTTTAGATTAAGTTTCCCCAAAACGGACGACGCTTATTTGAAGGCTCATATTGTCGATATAGCTCCGCGATTAACCGCCCCGATAGCGGATATCAATATAAAAGAGAATCAGTTTGTAAAAAAGGGTGTGGAGCTACTTCGATTGGATCAATCGGTCTATCTCACGCAGTTAAGAGCAGCAGAAGCAGCTTTTGAAAATAGTCTTGAGATTTCAAAAGCGAGTGAAGCAGCATTAAATCGTTCAATCAAAGATCTGGAAAGAATTAAAAGTCTATACTCAGAGGGTTTGGTTTCTGATTCAAAATATTTATCTGCAATAACTTTAAACCGTGAAATGCAAGCCGCCAGGGATTCCGCTAATTCTCAAGGACGCTTGGCAAAAGCGAATCTTGATGAAGCCCAATTACGATTATCTTTCACTAAATTAGTCTCTCCTGCCAATGGCTGGATCTCAAATTTTGATCTAAGACTAGGAATGATTGTCCAAGCAGATAAGCCAATTTTCTCGATAATTGAGGATAAAAAATGGTGGGTAGAGGCAAACTTTAAAGAAACTCAAATGAGGAACATTCGGATCGGTCAGCCCGCAACATTATCCGTAGATATGTTTCCAAACCTCAAACTTAAAGGTGTGGTGGAAAGCATGGGCGCTGGGTCAGGCGTTACTTTTTCACTGTTGCCTCCACAGAATTCAACTGGAAATTGGGTAAAGATAACTCAACGTTTTCCTGTAAAGGTTTCAATAGACAATGCTCCGAAAACCGCAATTAACGGATGGAATCCATTGAAAGTAGGCTCAAGTGTTGTGGTAACTATTGATGCGCGGAACCGATAAGGTTGAAAGCCCCTCGGGGTCACCTCGTTTTGGTTTTGTGTTTGGTTTAATGCTTTTAGTTACATTAGAGGTGGTGGACACCACTGTCGTAAATATTATTTTGCCTCATCTCAAAGGTAGTTTTGGAGCCACTTCAGATCAAATTACGTGGAGTATTTCTTCATATATGGTGGCAACAGCGATTATTATGCCACTGACGGGATACTTGGTACGAAAGTTCGGACAGAGTCAGGTTCTATTGGCTGGGTCAGTCGGTTTTGTTATTTCTTCAGTTTTTTGTGGCCTTTCCTCGAGTCTGTTGATGATGGTTTTTTTTCGCCTGTTACAAGGAGGATTCGGCGCAGTGTTGATTCCAATTTCCCAAGCTTTACTTTTGGATAAATTTTCGAAAAATGATAGGGCTAAAATAATGGCTATCTGGGGTATAGCGTTAATGGTTGGACCGTTAATTGGGCCAATTTTAGGGGGAGTTATTACCGAGAATTTCTCATGGAGATGGGTTTTTTTTATCAATTTACCGGTCGGAATCGTTGCAATTCTTCTTATTTTTCGAGACCTTGAGTTTAATAAAAAAACTGATGTTTTCAGGACAGACTGGTATGGTATGGTACTTCTGGCTGTGTTTCTAGGTTGTTTACAGATGGCAATAGACCTAGGTCATTCAAAAGATTGGTTTGATTCTGACAAAATAACGATATTAACTTTTTTCTCAGCAACAGCCGGTTTAATTTTAGTTTACCATTGCTTTAATAGCGCTGACCCAATAATAAAAATTCATTTATTTAGAGATACGAATTTTTTGATCGGTAACATAATTATGGCGGGTTATGGCATGGCAATGTATGCAGTTATTGTCTTATTACCAATAGCAGTTCAGGAGGTGTTTAACTATCCCGTCTTAAGTGCAGGGTTTGTTTTAACACCACGAGCAGTTGTAAGTGCTTTACTTTTGTGGCTTTTAACTAAAATTCTTTTCATATCTTTTAGTAGCAGATGGGCCATATTAATTGGGCTGTTCTTTTCGATGTTAGGTTGCTATCAAATGTCTAATTTTTCACTGAATACAGATACAGTTGGGTTTGTGATTCCTGGTATGGTAATGGGTATCGGAATGGCTTTTGTTTGGTCTAAGCTTTCGGTAATTAGTTTTGATACAATCGATGAAAAATTATCCTCAGATGCGACCGGTTTGTTTAATCTTATGAGAACGATGGGTGGGTCCATTGGTGTGGCAATTTGCAGTAGCTATCTAGTAGTAAGGGAGCAAGTTCATTGGAATTATTTGAGTCAATTTATAAATAATCAAAACCCAAATTTCAAAGGGTTATCTTTACCTGATCAAATTTCTCCAGATAGCTTAGAGGGTATAATGTTACTTAAAGAGCAATTTGAAAAACAAGTGCAAATTGCGGCTTATAATGACACTTTTTTGTTTATTTGTGTAATATTTATTTTGATGATTCCTTTATCTTTTTTATTAAAGGATTAGACTAAAAGACTAGCGCTAGGAGAAGAAATGAAGCGAAGTGAGTTGATAGTAGATGAAGAAAAAATAGCATCATTTTTTTTTGACGGGATGATATTGGCAATTGGCGAACCGGCGCCAATGTCTATTGTAAGATTATGTTTGCAAAATAAAATAAAGAAATTAACTCTAATAGCTTCAGGTATTGCCTTAGATGTTTTGATAGCCGCAGGGCAAGTCGATAAAGTAATTAGTTATATAGCCGCAGGCATACCAGGGACACCAATACTTCCTTTTTACCGAAGGGCAGTTGAAAATAACGAGATTGAAATATGGGAATGCGATGAGGGAATACTGACTACCGGATTAGAGGCGTCTGGTAAAGGGCTCCCATTCTTGCCTTGGCGAGGAGGAATTGGTACCTCAATACCAGAACTAAATAGTGACCTTAAAATTTTTAATGATCCCATAGAAAATGAACGATTGATTGCAGTGCCAGCAATTGTGCCGGACCTTGCTATTCTCCATGCCGATAAGAGTGACGCTTTTGGCAACATCCAACACTGTAGAGGGCCAGGATGGTTGGACCTATTTTTATGGCGAGCCTCTCGTAAAGCTGTGGTTCAGGTTGAAAAAATTGTTTCCAATGAGGAGATTCGTTCGAATCCGTGGGCGACAACTATTTCGGAACCGACTGGAATAATTCATCAATTATGGGGAGCTCACCCTTTGTATAGTCGTGGAAACTACATAATAGATAAAAAGTTTATTGAAAAATATTTTGAATTAGCCAGTGCAGCAGTAAAAAATGGTAACCGTCAAGAATACGATCAATTTGTTGATAAAATGTTTTTAAACCCAAAAAGTCATACTGGTTATATTGATGAAATTGGAATTGAAAGGTTTTTAGGATTAGGTGAATATCCGGTATGACAACTTCCTACTCAACGAAAGAATTAATGGCTTGTGTGATTGCCCGTGACTTAAAAGACGGGGAGGATTTGCAAGTTGGCTTTGGGTTGCCAGTTCCGGAAGTTGCTACTAGGCTCGCTCATTTGAATCACGGCCCAAATATGAATTTGATTTTCCTGGGGGCAAAGATGAATATTTGGGAGAATCAAAACTCTCCACTACCAGAGTTCTCTTGGGATAATCGAGTGGTTCGTTGGTCTGAGTCTTATAGTGATAAAGGGCACCGGTTTGATTCGATTCGAAAGTGGAGTAAAAGGGTGTTCTTTATAAGTGGGTTGCAAATAGATCAATTTGGGAACACCAATCTAATCGGTTTGAAGCAAGAGAACGATCTAAACAGTTTTGAATTAAGGGGTCCTGGCTCTATAGGGGTGC
Source organism: Pseudomonadota bacterium (assembly GCA_036158955.1). Classification (GTDB taxonomy): domain Bacteria; phylum Pseudomonadota; class Gammaproteobacteria; genus TMED69. The sequence continues at coordinate 103,124 of JAYYFI010000015.1, read as the reverse complement.
CTACTCTGACAAGTCATGTAGGCAGATATTACATCGTGGCAAATCGGCATGATACAAAGACTTTCGTAAAGAAGTGTGACTTTATCAGTGCTTTTGGTTGGGGGGATGGTGGGCATGACGCGAGAACACGTTTGGCCTTGCCGGGAGGGGGGCCAAAGTTTTGTATAACGCCTCTCGCAGTTTTGGATTTTGAAGAAAGATCAAAAGCAATGAGAATTCATTCTGTACATCCAGGTGTTTCATTGCAACAAGTTCTAGCCAACACGGATTTCGAACTCGTAGTTCCAAAATGTATTAAAGAGACTAAACCACCAACCCAAAAGGAAATATTGACAATCAGAAATAAGATAGATTTAAAGGGAAGTTTAAGGGACTGATGGTATGGACTTTAACAAATCTTACAGGTCGGAGAGAACCCCTGTTTTTGCAGAAAACGTTGTAGCTTCCTCGCAGCCTCTTGCGACACAGGCTGGAATTAAAATTTTACAGAATGGAGGAAATGCGGTTGATGCCGCACTTGCGGCGGCTATTGTTCTAACCGTAGTTGAGCCTACCGGTAATGGCTTGGGTTCAGATGCGGTTGTAATCTTAGCTGATGACGAGCAAATCATTGCAATTAATGGAACAGGCCACTCTCCATCTGGCTGGACAGAAGAGAGATTTATAAATAGTAAAGCCATGCCACTTTTTGGTTGGGATTCGGTAACTGTGCCAGGAGCTGTAAAACTATGGTGGCGATTATCAGAGCAATACGGACGAATATCTTTTCCTGAACTTTTTAAAAACGCAATAAGCTATGCACAAAATGGTTTCTTCGTGGGTAATAAGGTGGCGCTTGAGTGGAAGCATTATTACGGCATTGTTGGAAATGCAAATGATGCTTTTCGTCAAGAGTTCTCTCCGGTCCCTAAGATTGGCGATTGGTTAAAAAGAGAGAAAATGAGTTACACTTTAGAGGAAATCGCATCAACTGGATTTTCTTCGTTTTATGAGGGAGAAATTGCATCAACAATTGTAAGGCAATCTAGCACCGAAGGTGGAGTCATTACACCTGACGATCTAGCGGATTATGAACCAAACGTTGTGGAACCTATAAAGATTTGTTTTCGTGATGTAGAGATTGCCGAATTGCCTCCCAATACACAGGGGCTTTATGCTCTCGTTGCGCTGGGAATATTAAACTATTTACCAATCGCCGAATTAGACTCAACTGATTTTTTTCACTACCAGATTGAAGCAATGAAACTTAGTTTAAAAATTTGTCACAACCTGATCGCCGATCCTAATTTTTATGAATTCGATTTTGGCGATGCTTTTGATGAAGAAGTATTTATTAATTATGCTTCTTCAATTTCTAATACTGCCAAACCTCTATCTTGCAATCTTACAGATAAATCTCAAGATACCGTTTATCTTGCGACAGCGGACGCCTCTGGTTTAATGGTTTCTTTTATACAGTCAAATTATTTAGGTTTTGGTTCGGGTGTTGTAATAAAAGAAAAAGGAATTGCATTACATAATCGAGGTGCAGGATTTTCTCTCAATTCCAAGCATCCCAATATTGTTGGCCCTAGGAAAAAACCCTTCCATACTATAATACCCGGAATAGTTTTAGAGTCTGGCCGGCCATTGATGGCTTTTGGAATGATGGGAGGTCCGATGCAGCCTCAAGGCCACGTACAATTACTGGATCGAATCATTACCCATAAACTTAACCCGCAATCAGCCTGTGATGCGCCACGGTGGCAGGTTATTGAAGAAGGAAAGGTAATAGTTGAGTCTTCCTTTCCTAAAAGAACTGTTGAGGAGCTTTCAAACCGAGGTCATGATATTGGCTTTGAAAAAAATGAAATTTTATTCGGAGGGGCTCAAGTTATTCAAAAGATACAGGGAGGATTCGTCGCTGGTTCTGACCCAAGAAAAGATGGCTGTGCAGCGGGGTTTTAATTGTTCTAAAAGGAGTTATGGATGAGACCTATTGATTATTTTTTAAGAAGTGCTTCATTGTCTACTAATGACGTTTTTCTAAAGGATTATAAGACAGAGTATAGTTATAAATCAGCTGAAGTTAAAATTCGTCTTATTGCTCAAGCGCTTCAAGCAAGAGGTTTGAAACAAAATGATTCAGTTGCTGTTTACTCTCCTAATAATGCTGATGCAGTCATTTGTATCTTTAGCGCAATTTTGGCAGGTGCCAGTTGGGTTCCAGTTAACATTAGGAACAGTGTGAAAAGCAATATTGATTATATGAAATATGTCTCTACGAAATGGTTATTCTTTGACTCTTCTCTCGAGACAGAGATTGACAGTTATGAAGATAAACTGACTTTTTTAAATCAATCAATTTGCATCGATAAAAATATTGAAAAACATTCTAGCGTTGAAGATTTCATCCGCACTAGCGCTGATTATCATATTAATGATTCAACGGATCCTTTTAGTTCGCCTGATTCAGTTTTTTCACGGTGGCCTACCGGAGGAACAACCGGTCCTTCGAAAGGTGTGGAAATGAAAAATTCAAATATTGTTACTATGTTTGAATTAGGAATAAAACATTATATAGGGACCAGGGAAAGAGATATCGTTCATTTAGCTGTGGCTCCTATAACACATGCTGCTGGCTTGTTAATAGGAATATTCTCGGCTTGTAAGGGACTAAATATAATTCATGAAAATTTTAATGCTAAACAAGTTCTCCAAGAAATTGAGCGAAGTAAAGTCACACATATTTTTCTGCCACCTACAGCTTTTTATGATTTGATTGATCATGCTCAGCGGTTTCAATTTGATACTTCGTCATTAAGACAAATTTTGATTGCGGCAGCACCTGTGGCTACAGCTAAATTGAAGCAAGGTGTTGCCATTTTTGGTCCGGTCGTGGCACAGTGTTACGGTCAGGCTGAAGCCCCAATGTTGATATCGATGTTGTCAACCGAGGATATCGCAGACTCCATTAGGAGCGACAACTCGAATCGGCTAGCAAGTTGCGGACAGGTTACTAGCTGCACCGATGTTGCAATACTCGATGAAGCAGGTAACCCACAACCTTGCTATGAAAAAGGTGAAATATGCGTGAGGGGTCCACTAGTGACGCCTGGTTATTATAACAAGCCTGAAGAGACCGAGGAGGCAAGGACGTTTGGCTGGCACCACACTGGCGATATAGGTTATTTAGATGATGAAAATTATTTGTATATCGTTGATAGAAAAAAAGATATGATTATTACTGGTGGGTTTAATGTTTTTGCAACCGAAGTGGAAGGGCCAATCCTTGAATTGAATGAAGTTTTAGAGTGTGCAGTGGTCGGCCTGCCCGATGAGAAATGGGGGGAAGCTGTAACGGCTGTAGTGAGATTAAAAAAGGGTTCTAAAATTAATGGTAATGAAATTTTGCAAGCAATTAAACCTAAGCTTGGTAGTTATAAGACTCCAAAATATATTTTCTTTTGGTCTTCCATTCCTAAAACTGCAGTTGGGAAGGTTGATAAAAAGTTGATAAGACAGAAGCTAGCTAAAGAGCTTTAAAACTTTAAATAGAATTTATTATTTCTTTTGCAATTATTATCTTTTGAATTTCGCTCGTCCCTTCGTAAATTGTTGTAACTCGCGCGTCTCTTGTCATTTTTTCTATTGGTGTATCTATCGTATATCCAACACCACCCATTAATTGTAATGCCGTATAACAGGCGCGATTTGCCCATTCAGTAGCATAAAGTTTTGCCATTGAAGCCGATTTAGTATAGTCGATGCCATTTTCTTTCTCCCAGGCTGCTTTAAAAGTGAGAAGTCGGGCGGCTTCCATTTCAGTAAATCTTTCAGCAATATAAAATTGAGGGCCTTGAAAATTCGCTATAGCGTCGCCGAATTGCTTTCTTTCTTTAATATATTTAGTAGCATATTCAAGAGCTGCTTGACCTATACCTAGAGCAAGGGAGGCGATACCGATTCTTCCTCCAACCAACTCTTTCATAGCGAAACGATAACCATCGTTTTCTACGCCCAACAATGCGCTTTCTTCAACCCGACAATTATCAAAGTAAACTACATTTGTGCTCGATGCGTTTTGTCCCATTTTACGCTCGCTTTTCCCAATTTTTAAACCAGGGTTATCTTTTTCAACTAAAAAACAAGATATTCCTTTTCCTTTCGGGGCATCTTTTAAGGTTTTTGCCCAAACGATGAATACTCCTGCGCAATCAGCATTGGAGATCCACATTTTTTCACCGTTAATTATCCATTCTGAATTTTGATTTTCAGCAAAAGTTTTCATAAGTGAAGGATCCGAACCCGCGTTTGCCTCAGATAAACAGAACGCTCCGCTCAGATACTCTCCAGTACATAAAGCAGGAATATGTCTAGTCTTTTGTTCGTGACTACCTATAAGTTGGAGAACCTCTGCGACTAAATTGTTTACGGACATCGCCACAGCAACCGACGCACATGACTTTGCAATTTCTGTCACAGCGACACTGAAAGCTATTACTCCCGAATTGCTTCCGCCAAATTTTTCATCTACATTCATTCCCATGAAACCTAATTCGGAAAGCTCTTTTAATATTTTATAAAATATTTGTCTGTTTTCTGGTTGCTCAAGATCTCTAGCAACGGGTGAAATTGTTTCTTCAGCGAAACGTTTTGCCGTCTCTTTGACTAAATCATGCTCATTTGATAACGCGAAATCCATAATGACTATCGAGTGATTGTCTCTGGTACATTAGCTGATGATTCAAGGACGTAGGTTCCACTTAGAGTGAATACCGGTTGGCTTGCATTTGTTACTGCCGTATCAGCACTTACAGCACCCCCGAAACCCTCCGCGAATTGTCCCAGTAGCACCGTATCGGTTTGTCCGACTATATTACAGTTTGCCGAACAATTCACGCCATTTGATCCTGAAATTCCTGCGCTTTGGACGGTTCCTGCTAGGGAGACGAAGGTAAAAGCTGTGCCTGAAAAATTATTAGCGGCAGATCCGGCCAAATTCCATTGGCCTGAGGAACCATTTGCAGTTGTAAAGTTTCCATTGAAAGCGATATCGACAGTGCCTGCAGCAAAATTAACATCTGCTTGAAGTTGGGTAGAGCTGGACAAGATTTCAGATTGCAGTACCCCATTTTGGGTGTAAAGATGGGTAAAATGAGTTCCCCCTGCAACCGTATCGTAACTCACCGTGGTACCTGCCAAGAATGAGGGAAGGTTCGCCCCTACAGGAGTAATATCTCTAAACGCAATGGTGTGAGCACTACCTTGACCTCCTGAGATAGAATCTTTGGTAACAGTATAATTACCTGTGAAACGTGCCCAGTTCGCCCGCAATGATGTATTTGCTATATGTCCGCTTTCAGTCGTTAATTCAAAATGATCAAAAGCACCAGGTCCAGTTACGTCAATCACCCCGGTTGAGGTATTTTGGTCGAAAGTACAGGTGCCCGTGCAACGATCGTTTGGCTGTGTTGTGGAGAAAGCTGTAACAATATTTCCTGTTGTAGTAGCTGTATCTCCGCCAAGCGCCTCAAATAAAAATGAATCTGCAACCTGTAATCCTGAGCCACTATCCAGAACGACTCCTGCTGTTCCTACAAATCCAAAACTAGCTGTATTCGCAGAATTAGTGAGATTAACGCTTCCAACTGGCCCTTGACTAAAGATCGCAGTACCAGATATTGAATCTTGGGTTAATATTCCATAACTTAAACCAATTCCGGAGGGCAAGCCATTTGTATTTCCGGATAAAAATCCTTCAAAACGAGCTTCATGTGAATTTCCTGCGGAATTCACCGCTAGCCCAACACCTCCATTAAAATTCGTTCCGGAAAGATCAAGGTCACCGGTCAGTGTATGGACAGTTCCCCCATGAGACAACGAAGCATTGAGTGCACCGTAACTTAATCCAAAATCAAACAAAATTGAACCTGATGTGATACCACTACCTATCGAACCGCTGCTCGTTGAGTTTGATGACGCAGCAAGATCGTATTTAACTAGCTGTGAAGAAGGTGGGGTTGTTAAATCGTTACTGAAAATAAAATGTGCGCTTTTGTTGCCAGTTAGGGATAAAATATCACCATTGAACTGATTGCTACCTCCATCAAGACTAGCAACTGCCAGAAATCCATTACTGAATTTACCAAAAGAGATGTCATTAATTGTCGTAAGTCTGCTAAAGGATGCAGGGTTATTTCTTAAATTAGCACTATCGCTAGACGGAAATTGAGATATGATCGCTCGAAGATTAGCTCTTTGAGTTTCATTAGGTATAGAATCTATCGATGCTTCTAGCAAAGTAAGATCAGACACAAAAGCTGTCGTTGAGTTTGCTCCAGTTGTACTCGTGCTAGCGATGGATACACCCGCGAATAACTTTGAGTCTTTTAAAAGCAAAGTATTTTTATTTCCGCTCGCAGCGACGGCAAAATCTGCCCTTCCGATCAAATCACTGGTCCTGTTGACGGCAAATCCCGCGCCGAGTGACTGTAATGATGAGACAGTTATTCCGCCTTCAGAAGTAAAAAATGAATTGTTTCCAGTAGCATCTGTTTGTTCACCGCTACGAAAAGTTATCCTATTCCCTTCCTCTGTAACATTTCGAGTATTTTCATCTATATTTCCCTGAAAGAAAGAAATCTCTCCATCATCACTGGGCATGACCTGCTGTCCGCCTTCCGATACGGCTTCGAAGAAGGCTTCAGGTTCTCCTGCATCTTCTATGTTATTGAATTCGCCCTCGCTTTCTGGTTTCAAGCCCTCCGCTTCTTTTGTCTCAGCTACTTTCTCTTCTTTGGTCTCAGCGATTTTTTCTTCTGTTTCTTCAGCTACTTCTTCCTCAGTTTCTTCAGCTACTTCTTCCTCTTCTTCCTCTTTCTCTTCCTCCTCTTCCTCTTCTTCCTTTTCGGCCTCTTGGTTCGTTTCTTGTCTTTGACCAAAACCTGCTACTTCTGCACAGCTAAGTCCATTACAACTGTAGGCTTGTCCTGGTTCAACTGGACCGTTGAATGCTCCTGAGGTTAGGTCCCAAATTCCACCGTATCCTGCTAGCAATGTACCGGTTGCTTCTGTGTGTACGACTTTGCCAGAAGTACCTCTTATTCCTATTGTTGCAACTGGTGTTTGCAATTTAAAAGTTTCTTTATTTTTTCTTCCTATAAGGCCTGTAACTAACCTAATTCCACCTTCAACCAAATAAAATGAACTCTTCTCATTTCCGTCGGTTTCGCCTTGAAACTCGTATTCATCTAGTCGATAGGTTGTTTCCGGTTGGAGGGCCACAAACCCACCATCTGTGAATCGTATTTGTATTCGCCCATTGTTTGTGTTGATTGAATCTCCTTCGTCTACTGCTCCTCCCCTGAGCAATTGCCTTGTTTCTCCAGTATTTGAGGTAGCCTGCACATCCCCGTATGAGTAGACCACTCTTCCTGCAATGGCATAAATATCAGAACAAACGATTAATGATGTAATAAAAATTATTGCCGATGAACCTTTAGTTAGAGAGTTCATATATCAAGCCTCGCCGTTACCATAAATTCAAATCTATCAAAATCATTTAATAGGATATTTGATGAATTGTTATTATACACAGCGGTTGGTGTAATGCTGAGATTTTTGTTGACTTGCAATCGATAAGCAACATTAAAATCAAAGAAACTATCCCGCCTATGAACTAAAAATGTGGGATCCATTGAGCCATAAAGACTACGCTGGTAGGTTAAGCCAGCTGATATGGTCTGCTTCTTACTAAGTTGAATTCCTAAACCTAATTTTGAACCGAACATATTGCGTCCAAAGTGGTCCGCTCCTGCATTTGCTCTTTCATTTTCTAGTCCACCGAAAATACTTGAGATAAATACGGGGGTGAATTTGAGATTTGAAAACAGGTGACCGTATGTGATTCCAGTCATATACCTGTCCACATCACGAATGCTTTGTTCAGGATATCTAATTAAACTGGTTTGGAAAAATGTACTAATTTGATCGTTTTCTGATAAGTTATATTGAAACTCACTGGTAATCCCAGCAGAGATTCTATCGCCAGATGTTGCACCGCTCCCTTCAATTTTAAAAGCATTGGTATCCGCAGCTATTGAGAAGTTGTACTTTTGTTTTTGAATCCTGCCACCTGCTCTTCCAGAAATTGAGGTGCCTCTGAACTCGTTATGTTCTAACGTGACCCGGTCATTGAGTTCGAAGCTGCCAAAAAGACTCGTGCCATTTTCTTTGCTCAAGGGTTTAGAAATACTCAGACCAGCACCAAGATTTAGAATTGAACTGTTTTCTGTACCGCTTAACGAAAATGGGATATTCGGTAAGGCTGGGATGAATAAAGTTTTCTCGCTTGTTGCTCCATTGATATTCGTATCAATTCCCAAACCAAACTTTAGCCAGGGTCGAAATGTAAGACGGGTTCGATCGTGAAATAACTCTATAGTACTTAGATATCTTTCTATTGTTTGCTGGGCCTCGGGAGGAATATCAGGAAGTTCTTTTACCTTTTCGAACTGTTTTTTAGCGTCATCGGTTTCTCCTAAAGCTAAGTAGGCCTTGGCTAATTCGGCTCTTGCAGGTCCGTGATCAGGGATAGTATCAATTACTCTTTCCAGAGCAAATATTGCTTCAGCATTTCTCCCGGTATCTACGCATGCAAGACCGAAAACATAGTCGAATGCCGGTATACCCTCAAATTTCGGTTGTAACTTTCTTAATATTGTAATTGCTTTTTCGGGATTGCCTTGATCAATTAACTGTTGAGCTTGCTCTATCGGGTTAATTTCTTGGGAGCTTGTTGTTTGGATAACCGAAGTACCAATGAAAGTTATTGTAATTATAAAAAGTTGTTTTATTTTCATAAATCTACAGCTTTTTCGTAAATATTCTTTTATAGAGAGCCCAAAAACTTAGGAGTTTTTTTGTTAAAGAATGCTTTTACCCCTTCTCTGAAATCAGGCTCGACTGCGCATTCTGAAAAACTTGTAGCTTCGTTTTGCAATTGGCTTTGGAGTTCGTTTTTTAACGAACTATACAATAATCTTTTTGTTCTGGCATAAACACGCGTGGGTCCATTTGCTAATCTGGATGTAAGAGCATCTGTTTCGGATCCGAGCTCACCTTCTTTTGTCACATAATTGACTATGCCAATTTTTTGTGCGTCTGATGCTTCTATTTTGTCTCCCAGCAGACTTAATTCCATGGCTTTTTTTATTCCAACACATTGAGTTAAATTGTAGGTTGCACCTCCGTCTGGAGTAGTTCCGATATTACAGTAACCCAACATGAAGTAAGAGGAAGGTTCAGCTATTATTAGATCGCACGCTAGCGCCATACTAACTCCAGCCCCAGCAGCTGCGCCCGAGACGCTCGCAATTACGGGTTTAGGCATTTGTTGCAGGCAAGTAATAATAGGATTTAAGTCGTATATTCTCTTAAGAAAGTAATCTTTTATTTCTTCTTTTGGCAGATTAAGAGTTTCTTGCATAGTGTTTAAGTCGCCACCTGCCATAAAATGTTGACCTTTCCCAGTGAGGACAACTACTTTCACAGTATCATCTTGAGCGACCCTATGTAAGACTTTACTTAGAGAATCTTTCATGTTTTTGGTAAGTGCATTTCTAATTTCTGGTCGATTGAAAATCAGTGTAGTTATTGGTCCTTTTTTTTCTTCTATTAATTCCATCGATAATATGCTCATAAATACTGTAATATTTAATATTGAGTATAAACGTTGTTTTTACCAAATAAAATCAGTGAGAGACACAAATTATGAATAAATACGAAAATTACGAAAACTTGAGTGTCAAGCTCGATGCTAATGGAATACTGCAAATAATTTTTGATAATGTTGAATCCTATAATTCGCTTAATTTAAACGCTCATAATGAATTGACTTATATTTGGCAGACTATAGATAGGGACGATGATGTGAAAGTCGTTATTTTGTCGGGAAAAGGTAAAGCTTTTTCAGCTGGAGGGGATTTTCAAATGATTGAGGACATCATACAGAGCGATAAAATTCGAAGCCAAGCATGGAAAGAAGCTAAAGATTTAGTCTACAATATAATAAATTGCTCAAAGCCTTTAGTTTCAGCGATAAACGGACCCGCGGTCGGGGCTGGGCTAGTTGCAGCATTATTAGCAGATATTTCTGTTGCAGGAAGATCTGCTAAAATTTTGGACGGTCATATCAGACTGGGAGTCGCAGCTGGTGACGCTGCAGTCATCAATTGGCCGCTTCTATGCGGTATGGCAAAAGCGAAATACCATTTGTTACTGAATAAGCCGATTGATGGAACCGAGGCGGAGAGGATAGGGTTAGTATCTCTATGTGTTGAAGATGAAGTTTTATCCAACACGGTTCAAGAAATTGCTAATAAACTAGTCGTTTCGTCTCAACCAGCAATTCGCTGGACTAAATATGCGTTGAACAACTGGTACCGTATGGCAGGTCCAAGTTTTGACGTTTCAACGGCACTTGAAATGCTTGGTTTTACCATGAGCGATGCTAAGGAAGGGTTAACTTCTCTAAAGGAAAAGCGAGAACCTCATTTTGGGGGGTGAGTTGTGATTAAAAACAAGTTACATTATACGGGTGATTACATAAAGGAAGGGAAAATGGATAAATTGAAAAATTTTAAAGTCTCATTAGCTTTGATTCTGGCTGGGTTTTTGGTTGCCTGTGATAAAACAGAGGAAAAAACCGAAAAACTTTCCATTTCAGCTGTTACAAATGAGACACTTCTTAATAGCGCAACAAAAACAGATGGCTGGTATATGTATGGCGGATCTTATGAAAATTGGAGACATAGTAGCCTTAAGCAAATAAATCGGAGAAATGTGGATTCTTTGGTTCCTAAGTGGATTTTTCAGCCTGGAATCAAAGGTCAGTTATCCGGTTCTCCCCTGGTTATCGATGGAATCATGTATCTGAGCGCGGCTTACAATAATCTATGGGCCCTAAATGCCGAAACAGGTGAACCTATTTGGCATTATGAGAGAGATTTGCCGACAGATTTGAGGATATGTTGCGGACCGGCGAATAGGGGTGTATCAGTAGCCGGGGGTAAATTATTTATGGCGACTCTGGATGCATATTTAATTGCCATGGACAGAGAAACTGGGGAGGTTCTTTGGGAAGTTCAGTTAGAGGATCATCAAAAAGGTTATTCGGGGACGAGTGCTCCGCTAATTGTTGATGATTTGGTAATTACAGGAATAGCTGGCGGTGAGTTCGGAGCTAGAGGGTTTATAGACGCATATGAAGCTTCTACGGGAAAAAGAGTTTGGAGGACTTACTCCGTTCCCTCCGCAGGTGAGAAAGGGGTAGAAACATGGGCTGGAGAATCTTGGAAAACTGGTGGTTCACCGACTTGGGCGGTTGGTACATATGACAAGCAAACGCACACGCTTTATTGGCCTACAGGTAATCCTTCCCCAGACTGGAATGGTGATGCAAGAAAGGGAGATAATTTATATTCAAATTCTCTTCTAGCGTTAGACCCAGAAACTGGAGAGATGAAGTGGTACTTTCAATTTACTCCTCACGATGTTTGGGATTTTGATGCTACAAACCCTGTTGTTCTTACTGACATGAAAATCGATGGTGTGAAGAAGAGGGTCTTGGTGCAACCTAATCGAAATGGTTATGTATATGTAATTGATGCCAGTGATGGTTCTTTCCTCAAGGGCTTTCAATATGTGGATCAACTTAATTGGTCGAAGGGCTTAGATGAAAACGGACGTCCAATAGTAGATTATGATTTTGTGCCAACCTCTGAGTCTAAAACAGCTAGAAACAGTTGTCCTGGAGCAATCGGTGGTCATAATGGTGCTTGGTCTTGGGCCTTTAATCCTAACCAAAAAATTATGTATGTTGCCAGTATAGAAGCTTGTAATAGGATGGTTAAGCAGGTTGATACGTATAAAGCAGGTGATCCTTTTTGGGGTGGCGGTCCGGTTGAAACAGACAAAGATACCGGAAAAAACTATGGTAATTTCTTGGCAATTGACCCAGTTTCCCAGTCCATCAAATGGAAATACAAAGATAAATATCCAATGGTGTCTGGTGCACTATCAACAGATGGGGATGTTGTGTTTACCGCTAATCAAGAGGGCTATGCTATGGGTTTTGATGCCCTAAATGGAGACTTGCTATGGAAGTTTCAAATGGGGACCTCCGCCAGAGGCCAGCCCATCACCTGGGAACAGAGCGGTAAACAATACGTGGCCATAACTAGCGGCGGCGGCGGCCTTGCTGTAGAAATAGTAGGGGAGCCACCAATGGTAACTAGGGGTAATGCACTTATGGTTTTTGGTTTACCTAAATAAAAAACAGGCCAATTGGTAATAAACCAATTGGCCTATATTTTTAGCTAGAGGAATTTTTGTGGACGTTGAAAAAATAGCGGTATTTACTTTTACAGATGTCATGAATAGTGATGAACTCGCAACGTTTGCTCGCCGAGTAGAGCAACTCGGGTGTTCAAGAATATGGTATCCGGAGGCGTTTTCCTATGAAAGTTTTTGCCTTGGTGGTTATTTACTTAATTGTACTAACACGATAGGAATAGCGAGTGGTATAGCAAATATCTACGCTCGTGATGCGAGCGCTTCAGCGATGGGTTATGTCAGTCTTAATAAAATGTATAAGGGTAGGTTCACATTAGGACTAGGCGTGTCTCATGCTCCTTTTGTGGAGCAAAGGGGGCACACATATGGCTCACCAGTAAAAGAAATGAGCGATTATATAGAAAATATGAAACTTACCTTTGAAAGTTTAGAATATAAAGATGAAAAAAATATATTTATTGCCGCGTTAGGACCTAAAATGAGCGCTTTGGCCGCAGCCAAAGTAACAGGTGTTTTCCCTTACAATATAACTACCGACCAAATTGAGCTATCAAGAAAATCTATGGGTACATCAGGTTTAATTTGTTGTGAACAAAAGATTTGTTTAACAAATGACAAGAATAAAGCGAGAGAAGTAGCTAGAACTAATCTAGAATTCTATCTTTCGCTTCCGAATTATCGAAACAATTGGTTGAGATTAGGATTCGATAGTAGCGATTTTGAAAATGGGGGCTCAAGCCGATTTTTAGATAGCATGGTAATATCAGGAGATAAAAATCAGATTAGAGATAAATTGACTGAATATTTTGAGAAAGGTGCAGATGAATTGGTGATTCAACCATTAAAGCCAAACGGCCAGCCGGGACCAGATTTAGATGCTCTCGAAAAAATTTTATGTTGATAGTTAATAGAATTTGTTAAACAATGTTTAGCTACGTTGATCCCAGTGTTGCGGAAAGGCTTATCGCGGAAGGAAAACTAAGGACCGTAGATTTTGATGGTCAGTTGGTTCCGAGAGAAGATGATAAAGCTTATCTTTCTGTTCTAGGCCCAGTACCGATGCCAAGAAAATTCAAAGATAATGATACTCTCAAAGAGATCAAATTAAATTGGTATTGTTTCGTGAGAAGGACTGAGTTATCCCATGTTGTTGAGACTGGTTTGAAGGTTGGGTCCAGTGATAGTGAAGAGTTTCGTCGATTGGTAACAAGTTCTATGTGTGTGAACTCAGTGTTGGCTTTCCCCGGGTTCGATAGCGTAGACTCTCCTTTAGTTCGAGTGCATTCCTGCTGTTTAACGGGTGATGTTTTTGGCTCTTTGAGATGTGATTGTAGACCACAGCTAGAGAAAGCTTTTGATCAAATCTCTGAGTCAGATGGTGGTGCCATTGTCTATATGAGTGGTCATGAGGGCAGGGGTATTGGCTTATGGGCAAAGGCTGCGACTTATTTGCTTCAAGACGAAGGCCAAAATACATACCAAGCAAATAGAAGCTTAGGGTTGCCGGACGATTCTCGTGATTTTACGGATGCCGCGGTCATTTTGAAATTTTTACTTAGAGGTAAGTCAATTAAATTAATTTCTAATAACCCCGAAAAAAAACGACAGCTGGAGATGTCAGGTCAAAACGTTGCCTCTGTGGTCCCGGTAATGGCGGGAAAAAATCAACACAACACTAAATATTTATCGTCAAAAAAAGAAAAGGGTCATTTGATTTCGGATAGATATCTGGACACTGAATAAAAATTTGAATTCAGACTAATCTCTATTGTAGACTGCATAAACAACTTGGGAGCTTCTAATATGTCTTTAAATCGTAAATTCTACGTGATAGTTTTGCTACTATTTTTCACAATAAATTTCAACTCAGTTGCAATTGCAAAGGATGTTAAGCTCTATCAAGTGTCTAGTGGAGTTCTCAAGTTTGACAAAGGTTGGTTGACTGCTATGAAAGACGTTGGGAAAATACTAGAGTTTCCAGTCGCTATGTATATCATTGACCATCCGAGAGGGCTCGTCGTTTACGATACGGGAATGAATGTTGCTGTTTCAGACGGAAAATGTGACAGCTACTGGGGAAGCGGTTTATGTTCAGCCTTCTTGCCCATTCAGCGAAGAGATGAAGTTATTGACAAATGGCTCGAGAAGTTTGGTTATAAAGTTTCTGATGTCAAGTATGTCATTTATTCTCACATGCACTTAGACCATGCGGGAAATATGGAAATGTTTCCTGATGCAATTCACGTGCTACAGAAAGCCGAATTAAAAGCTGCTTGGTGGCCTGAGAAATTTCAACGAGCCGCTTTTGTGCTAAAAGATTTTGATGGTACTAGAAATTTTAATTTCCTGGAGATCGAGGGAGATTTTGATCTTTTTAATGACGGTAAAATCAAAATCATTGAAACTATAGGTCATACTCAGGGGCATCAATCTCTTATGGTTAAGCTGAAGAATACGGGAACATTGTTTCTGGCTGGAGATGCTGTTTATACTCCCGACAACGAGGCTGGGGTAATACCGGGCATTACATGGAATACATATGAGTCAATGAAATCTATTGATCGGTTGAAAATGTTGCGTGATTCTCACCAGGGTGAAATTTGGTACTCCCATGGTATTGACCAATATAATCAGCACAAACATGATGCTGCCTATGATTAGCAAGTTAGACAAAAAAGCTAAAAAATTGTTCGTCAAAAACCCTTACCATGACGCTGCCTCTTCTTGACATTTCGAATGTAAGTAAGTTTTTTCAAAAAAATCAGGTACTTCATCAGGTCAGTCTTTCTGTATCAAAAAATGAAATAGTTGGCTTAGTTGGACCAAATGGCGTTGGTAAGACTACAATGATGAGATTGGCATTAGGTACTTTGAAGCCAGATGAAGGAGTTATCAAACGCTACCAGCAGACTAAAAATCAAAAAAATAGTTCGCGACTCGGATATATGCCGGAATTAAGTCCGTTATTTGAAACTTACAAAGTTGAACCCTATTTAAGGTTAATATCAAAAATAAAAAAAATACCCGATAGTTGCGGTTCCGAAGAAATAGAAAGAGTCATAACCCAATTTGATTTGGCTGAGATCAGAGCTCGAAAACTTGGCTACTTATCAAAGGGCACAAAGCAAAGAGTTGGTTTAGCTCAGGCTTTTCTTGGTGCACCTGGCTTAGTACTTCTAGATGAGCCTTTCAGTGGCCTAGATCCCATTCAGAGTAAAGAAATAAAAGATATAGTAGTTAGCGCATCCAAAAAAGCGGGCATATTTTTATCAACGCATTCAATACATGATGTTGTTACCTTATGTGATCGAGCGTATCTGCTGAATCAATCAAAAATTTTTAAATTAGATATCGCTAATTGTAATGAGGATAAATTAACGTCACAAATAATAGATCTTATAAAAGGAAAAGGAGAATGATTAAAACTCTTTTTTTTAAGGACATAAATCTTTTTTTTCAATCACCAATGGGATTTTTGATTATTTCTAGTTACTGGTTGCTTGCAGGATTTTTTTTCAGTTTTAATACGGTTTTTGTATCGGCGGTTGATATGGTGAGTGCATTTCATAATATGTGTATTTTACTTTTGTTTTTTACTCCGATAATTACAATGCGATGTTTTTCGGAGGAATATCGAAATGGAACTTTGGAGTTGTTCCTTGCGTATGGTGTTAATGAGTGTGATTTTGTAGCGGCTAAGTTTCTATTCCTTACCTGTATACTTTTCATTTTGATTGCAGGTAGCCTGCCAGCAGTTGGCATTCTAATTATATTCTCTGAGCCTGATTTGGGGCCTATTATTGGCGGATATCTCGGCTTAATACTTCTTGGTCTAACGTTTTTTTCGATCGGCTTGCTTTCGTCGGTTCTGTCTGCATTTCAAATCGTTTCAGCGGTCATCGCTTGGTTTATATTATTATTTTTATGGTTTGTCGACTATTTTAGCGTTTTCGTGAAAGGCGCGTCTAAAGAGTTTCTTATGTCTATTAGTTTCTCTAATAATTATATTGATTTAATTAGAGGAGTTTTTGATCTTTCTTCTAGCTTTTACTTTTTAAGTGTTTGCATATTTTGTTTATTTTTAACTTCAAAGTTTTTAATGCATAGAAAATACTTTGGAAGAGTGTCTGTGTAACGATGGGTTTCTCAGATTTAGTAAAATCTTTTCTTTTTTTGTTTTTTCTTATAACAATGAATCTATTTGTTAGGGATCTGGATTACCGTTATGATTTTACCGATCAAAAAATTTTTAGTTTATCTGCTAAAACTAAAGAATTTATTAAATCCATTGATCAGCCCGTTTCTGTATTTTATGCCTATGATATCAGAAACCGAGCTTTGAAAGATGTTGCTGATACTTTACGTCTATTTGAGAGGGAATCTGAAAAGTTAAGTTTGGAAATTTTTGATCCAATAATTGAACCCTCATTAGCTGAAAAGCATGGGATTAGATTTGCTGGTACAGCGGTTATCCGTTCGGGTGAACGGAAAGTCGAATTAAACCTAATTGATGAAGTAGCCTTTGTTAATGGCTTGATAAAGGTGACATCGAGTAGCCGAGGTAAAATCTGTTTTACCACAGGGCACCTGGAGAGCGATCCGTTCAGCATGCAAACTCATGATCATTATGAGGGAGGTAGTCATAATCATTCATTTGGCGGTAAGCCCCTTACAATTCATGAAAAACATGGCATGGGAGAAGCTTACAATTCGATGGTTATACTAGGTTTTGAAGTCGAAAAGTTATTTTTGGCAAAGCAATCAAATTTGATTAGTAACTGCTTAGTGGTGGTGATTGCTTCTCCACAGAGAAAGTTTATGGAAACTGAGGCTGACAAAATAAAAAAATATTTAATTAATGGTGGGAATTTATTGTTAATGCTCGAACCAGGCGTAGAAACTGGATTACAAAAAATTTTTAAAGATTATGGAGTATCTTGGAGGCCGGATTTCATTTATGATGAATCCAGGCACCTTCGAGCAGACAAATATGCTATTGCGGTTACAAGCTATCCCAGACATAAAATAACTAGAGATCTTGCTTTAACAGTGTTTCCAGGGGCGGTTGCATTCGAGCCTACAGTCATAGATGATACCGCTGATATCAAGCCCGTTATCATTCCATTAATAGAAACATCCGACAAAGCTGGTTCTTTAAAAACTGAAGGTTTATACGAGAAAAAAATAATCGGTTTAAGTATAAAAAGTAAAACTAATAATTCAAATATAGTTCTTTTAGGCGACGGAGACTTCGCAACAAATTCATTCTATAGCATTGGCGATAATGGAAGATTTTTCAATATTCTTATTAATGAGCTGGCAGAAGTAGACAATGTTATACAAATAGAACCAAAAAGTTACAAGCAAGATGTTCTTAGTTTAACTAGCAATCAAGCCGCCGTGCTTTTTTTAGTGGCCACATTAGCTCTGCCGATTATTTTTTTAGTTTTAGGTGTATATGTGTTTTTTTATTCTCGTGTATAGCGATAGAATCAAGATGCCTTGGTTAATGTTGTTTTTTTTCTTGGTATCTTGCGAATCGGATTATAAGGCTCACTCTCACCAATCACAAGGCCAAACTTTATTCAATTGCTCAACAATAATCTCAGCTACCGTTGAGATTAAGAAAACACTTCCAATGGGAGAAAAAAAATTAATAAAAAAGGTATTTAAATTTGATGAGTTGACTAACGTTAACTCAGTTTTCAAAACAATGTGTGTGGCAAAGGTGGAGCGAAATTTTAAAGTAGATGCGAGTCGACTTGGGAAGTATGGTTTAGGAGAATTTTACTATGCAAAGATAAAATTGGATTTCTCTAACAGTCAATCGATTAAATTATATTTTGGTAGGACGACGCCTGATAGTTTTGGCCAATACGTTAAAATTGAAAAGACACCAAATTTTATGAATCTATATCATTCAACCGCAAACGTTTTAGTTGTTCCAGCTTATCATTTGAATTCTGTAGCAGCAGCAGTCATAGATTAAAAAGTGAAATCATGATACGTTATATCCTTTAAAACGAAGAAGGCCAAATGGAACATTTACTTGAAGAATTGCTACATAGTTATAATGCTAATCTACGAGGGTTTGTATTTGGTTTCGTTCACGTTGGGATAATGCTTTTAGGTTATTACACTGGATGGAGTATTAATAGGCTTGTGAAGTTTGCTTCTAATGGTTATGTAGCAGGTATCATTGGGGCCGGTTTGTCTCACGTTATAGCTGATTTACTAGCTAGCCTTATAGACCCACATCTCAGAGAGATGGTTGTAGGTATTGTTATAGGAGGAACCATTCCTCTTTTTATCGTCCCTTTGTGTGAGAAATATATTTCTAAATATGAAAATACAGATGTTCACTTAGATACTAAAAAAAATACAAACCCCACTAATTAATCTTAACCTCCTTCAATAGCAGGTATAAATCTTACAGACCGAACATTATCTAATTCTTCATCAAACCAATCATGAACAATCTCGTTTTCGAGAGCACAGGCAAAGCCCTCTGATAAAGCGCTCTTGATGCCCGGGTATTGCTCGTCTAACGATGTGATTACTTGATCTAGCTTATCTCCCTTGGCATTTAGCTCATGTATACCATTGGTGTAATTATTTGCTATTTGGCTTGGGATAAAAATTTTTATCATTATTTACCTAGCCGATTTCAGACAATATTTTGATTGGATTTAGAGGTAAATCGGTCATTCGCTTGTCAATAGCATTTGAGACCGCGTTTGCCACAGCTGCTAGAGGAGGTACTATGGGTGTTTCTCCCACACCACGCACACCGAAAGGGTGCCCCGTATTTGGAACTTCAACTAAAATTGTTTCAATCATAGGCAGGTCGGAAGCAACTGGAATTCTATAATCTAAGAATCCTGTGTTCATCAGATTGCCATGCTCGTTATAGACATATTCTTCGTTCAATGCCCATCCAATACCCTGTGCCGCCCCCCCTTGGAGCTGACCCTCTACATAACTAGGATGAATTGCTTTACCAACGTCTTGAATTGCCGTATATCTCAATACGGTAACTCTTCCGGTTTCTGGGTCAACCTCGACATCGCAAATATGCACACCAAAGCCCGGTCCAGCGCCTTTCTTTACATTTATATTAGCTTTGCCGCTAATTGCTCCACCCGTTTTAAACGCGATTTTTGCAATTTGTTTCATCGACATGGGTTCAATATCTGTCCTTTCTATACAAATCGCAGTTCCGTTTTTCCATTCAACTTGTGCGGGATCTACTTTCCAAAACTTGGCTGCTCTTCGACACATCTCTGCAATCAAATCCGTAGCAGCTTCGATTACCGCTTTTCCGGTGGCAAATGTAACTCTACTTCCTCCTGTAAGATCAGAATAGGGAATTGACTCGGTGTCTGCTACGATTGGTTTGACATTTTCCATACCTATACCCAAAGTCTCAGCCGCCATCATCGCCATGGATGCTCGCGACCCTCCGATATCTGGATTTCCAGTCGCAACGGTTACGTTTCCGTCTTCATTTATCATTATTTCAGCACTAGAATTGCCGCCGATATTGAACCAAAATCCAGACGCAACTCCGCGCCCTTGATATGGTTTAAGTTTTTTATGGTATTGACTGGAATTTAATCCGGCCTCTAGGCATTCTTTGTGGCCGATTTTATCAAAGGTTACTCCGTAGGGAGCTGTGGTTCCCTCTGTTGCGCAATTCTTTAGTCGGAGTTCGATCGGATCCATTTGAAGTATGGAAGCTATCTCATCTATAGCTGATTCAACTGCAAAAGCCGCAACTGGTGCACCCGGTGCCCTGTAGGCTGCCGCTTTTGGTCTGTTAACTAGAATATCCCATCCTGTACATTTTACATGTTTTAAATTATAGGGGGCAAAAGCGGTCATGCATCCTAGACCGACGGGGGAGCCGGCAAAAGCACCTGCTTCATATTTCAATTCAATGAGACCGGCGATAAAATTTCCTTTTTTGTCTGTTCCTAGTTTTACGTGAGCAGTTCCCCCTGAAGTAGGGCCAGTAGCCCTCATTACTTCTGTTCTATTCATTACAATTTTTACAGGACGACCTGTTTTCTGCGAAAGTTTTACTGCTAATGGCTCAAGGTAAATCGTAGTCTTGCCCCCAAAACCGCCTCCTATCTCTGCAGGAATGACCTTTATTTTTGATGTTTCTAAGCCGCACAATTTGGCGGTATAAGCTCTAACCATGAATGCACCTTGACTAGAGCACCAAATTGTTGCTTGATTATCTTTAGTGTAACTTGCGGCGCAAGCGTGTGGTTCGATATAACCCTGATGCACGGTTTGAGTACTGTATTTTCTATCAAGTACTATGTCTGCTTCTTTTAAAGTCTTTTCAGGATCTCCTAACAAAAACTCAACTTTCTTTGCTGTGTTTGAGGGCTTTTTATTTGGTTCACTCAGGCCCTCAGTAAAAATGTTTTTATCAATAATAGGTGAACTTTTCTTTTCAGCCGTTTTTATATCCATTACTGGCTTTAATATTTTATATTCTACTTCAATAAGCTTGGCTGCTTTATTAGCGATAGTTTGAGATATAGCTGCGACAGCAGCGATAGCATGACCGTCGTAAAGTACTTTATCCTTTGCAAGAACGTTTCGCGCAAGGTCAAAGAAATTAACGTTTGCATTTTTATCAGTGGGTTTTAAGGAAGCAAGGTCGCTGTGTGTAATTATGCTTTTGACGCCCTTCAGTTTCAATGCCTTTGAAATATCGATTTTTTTAATCAAAGCATGGGCATGCGGGCTTCGATGGATGGCTCCATAAAGCATTCCATTCAATACAATATCGGCTCCAAAGTTGGCTTTTCCGGTAACCTTGTCCATTCCATCAGGACGTACAGGCCGGGTTCCAATAACCTTAAATTTATTTCCTTCTTCTTTAGTCTTTTGGCTAGGTTTATTAAGCTCTTCGGTTCGTACGCTGCTCATTTTCTTCCCTCATTATTTTTGCGGCCTTGATCACGGCCTTTATGATCTTGTCGTAGCCTGTGCATCTGCATAGATTGCCGGCTAACCAGTATCGTATTTCTTCCTCAGAGGGGTCTGGTTTCTCATCGAGTAACGCTTTTGCTGCTACGATAAATCCAGGAGTACAAACGCCGCATTGCAATGCAGCTTCCTCAAGAAACGTTTTTTGCAATGGATGTAATGATTCTTCACTTCCAATTCCCTCTATGGTTTGAATATCACAACCATTTGCTTCAACCCCTAAAACCAAGCAAGAGCAGACTAATCTGCCGTTCAAAGTGACGCTGCATGCTCCACAGTCTCCTGTAGAACATCCTTCTTTTGTGCCCGTCAAATAGAGCTCATCTCTTAAACAATCTAGAAGGGTTTGCTGGGTTTCACATAGGATCTCAACTGGGTCACCGTTGACACTCATTGAAACGTGATGCTTGTTCATAAATTTCCTTTTTCTAAAATTCTTGTGTGTGCGATTTGTACAGCGCGTCTAGCCAACACTCCGGCTACCTTGGTCCTATATGCAACCGTTCCTCGTGCATCATTGATTGGATCGCAGGTATTTTCGCAGGCCATTACCAAAGAAGTCAGCGATTCATTATTGATTTTGTTGCCTACTAGTATTCTCTTTGCGGTTTTTACGACAGTTGCTTTGGGTGCGACTGCACCTAAACAGACTACTGCATCTAGACATTTGTTGTTTTCATCGAGTGTAAGGAATGCGGCCGCTCCTACAACAGCTATATCCATTTCAGTTCTGGGTATTAGCCTTAAATAGGCAGAAGATGATTTGACAGGTCTATTAGGCAAAAAAATACTCGTTAGCATTTCATCTCTTTTTAGGATTGTTTTGCCAGGACTTTTTACAAAATTTTGAACTTTGATATCTCTTTTTCCATTTGGTCCTGCAATTCTACAGATGGCTTCATTAGCTATAAGTGCGGGCACACTGTCCGCGGCTGGAGAGCCATTACATAAATTACCCCCTAGGCTTGCTCTGCCTTGGATTTGAGTTGAACCAATTAGCTCCAACGCTTCAACGACTCCAGGCCAATTACTTTTTATGTGGTCGCATTCTCCTACGACCGCACCAGAAACTGCTGCGCCTATTCTGACCCCATTTTTCTCAATAGTTATTTGATTAGCTTCCTTAATATTCTTTATATCAATTATAACTTTAGGTTGAATTTTTCCCATGCGTAATTGAACCAAAAGGTCAGTGCCTCCGGCGAGAACTTTAGATTTTCCTCTATATTCGGCAAGTAGCTTAATGGCTCCGGATACTGTTTTTGGAGATGCAAAGTTCATCTGATGCATATGAATTCCTTAAATTGTTTGTTTAATATTATCTTAAACTGAAAAAAATCGATAGCAGCTCGACAAATTCAGCCTAATACGATTGCCTTGGTGTCTTATTAGGAGGGCAAGGCAAGCACGTTTTTTGAAATGATATTCCTTTGGATTTCATTTGACCCGCCATAAATTGTGGCGGGTCTTGCGTTATAAAACTGACTTAAAACATCAACTTTTGAATCTCCAAATGAAACATCCCCTAATCTGGATCCTTGGGATTGAGCCAAATCAATAAGTAACTCGGTGAGCTCTGCAAAAGTTTCAGTAGCCCAAATTTTGAGAATTGAAACATCTGGCCCTAGTTCTTCTCCTTTTCTTACGATATCAGCAAATTTTTGATAAATGGATTCTAAATCTAAAACGTCTAATTTCAATTTGGTAAATCTGTCTCGATCCGATGATGATATTTTGAGCTGATCTTGCATAAGAATTTCTTCGATTCTTTGTAAAACATATTGCGACTGCCTTGGGCTACCTAAAAATATTCTTTCGAACCCCAATAGTGCTTTGGCAATAGACCAACCTTTGTTGATATTACCAACCATACTATCAAAAGGTACTCGAACATCATCTAAAAAAACTTCGCAAAACTCCTCGTGGCCAGCAATATTTTTTATTGGCCTCACGGTTACACCGGGTTGGTTAAGATTAATAAGAAAAAAACTTATGCTTTCTTGAGGTTTGTTGTTAGAAGAGGTTTTGGCCAAGCAAAACATATGTGTTGCGTCCTGAGCCATCGTTGTCCATGTTTTTTGCCCATTTATTACAAATTCATCTCCGTCTTTCACGGCCTTAGTTTGTAGACTAGCTAGGTCAGAACCAGCATTCGGCTCGGAGTAACCTTGGCACCAAATTGTTTTTCCGGCTAAAATATCTGGAAGGTACTGAGTTCGCTGGGCTTCTGTCCCATGTTTAATTAGGAGTGGACCAACCATTACAATGCCCATGTCAGGCGCTCTTCCCACTCCATGCCGCTCTAACTCTTCGATGTGAATTAATTGCTGTGAAGGGGTAAGGCCCATGCCTCCATATTGTTCTGGCCAAGCAGGCGCCACCCAACCGTATTTAGATTGTTTGATATACCAATCTTTAACCTCAGCCCAGCGAAATCTTTTGGTAGGATACCTCATCGAATCTGGATACTCAGATTTAAGAAATGAACGAGAAATTTTTCTGAACTCCTCGTCGGATAAAGATGACCAACCTTTTTCAGGTTTGGATTTCCAATTGGTGCTAGAGCCTTTATCTATTTCATAATTATTAGGCGCGAGTTTTTCAAGCTTTTGAAAATTCTCGCAATGTTCGGTGCTATTGCCAAGCCGAGACGTGAGAACTAAGGCCTTGTTGACAAATAAACCAACGTCACACTCATCTGTGTATCCCATGCCGCCATGCATCTGAATCGCTTCTCTTGTGACAATTTTCGCGGTTTGATTAGCTCGATATTTTGCTCTTGATAAAAATTTTTCGATCACAAAGGTGTCTAAGTTCCCGGATAGATTTTTGAGAGCATCTTCTAAAACTGCACCGGATATTCGCAACTGTATGTACATATCAACCGCACGATGTTGCAAAGCTTGGAAACTACCAATTTTTTTTCCGAATTGGGTCCTCGTTTTTAAGTAATCAATCGTGATTTCCAAAAGTTCTTCGCTCATTCCATTCAAGTATGCGCAGTGAGCAATTAGATTTAGGTTTTTTGCTCTCTGAATATTATCTTTTGCTTCACAGCCGGAGGCTATTATTTGATTGTCTTCCAATTTATACTTTGAGAAAGTTATTTTAAGACTAGTACTGCCGTCTGCTAAACTAAGCTTGCTAGTTGTAAGACTTGGGTCGTCTAGCTTGATTTTTAAGATTTGGGATTCTTTGGAATTTAGAAGACCAATTAATACAAAATCAGCTTGCGCTGGAATTTGTAGCCCAATAATTTCTCCATTGACTATTGATTCTTTTTCCTGAAAAACTAAATCGTTTCCGTCGCTAATGTGATGTCCTACTAATATATCGCAACTCGATATTGAATTAGCAAAATTTACGTTATTAGAGATTCCATGTAACAAACTTAGTGGTCCTATACCACATTCCATAAAAGGTTCAGGTGCCCCTTTAGTTCCCATCTGATATGCAATCAATTTGATAGCGCGTGCTATAAAGTTAGTATCATTCTCAACCGAAGAAAGTAAATCCAACCATCCAAGTTCGCCAATTTTTTTCCAGATATCCAAATTGAAATTATCTTGATTGTCTCTAATCTTTCTTAGTCTCGACCTATTGAGTTCTGCATTAGCAAAGTTAACCGCTGAATTTTCGAGCAATTCCAGAATTTCTTGATTTTCGTCTCGCTCTACTCGTTTTTGGGCTTTTTGCATCAACTCAAATCTCCTATTAGTATTTACTATTAATAGTTTTATACGATAATTATGAGCTTCCTTCAAGCATATATTTTCGGAGGTTTCTCTTTAAGATTTTAATCCTAGTTTTTAAACCTAATCTATATTTATAATGGACAATTATCCCACTGACATTGAAAACATATTATGGAACCTAGTTTAAAAGAAATAATCTCTTCGATTCCTTCAATAGATCGGTTGCTGAGAGATACGAAAGGTGCCGAATTACAGGAAGAATTTGGTCGAAAGATTGTTAAATCTAATCTGCGGCTCCTTATTTCTCAAATGCAGGAGGAGATAAAAATAGGCGAGTTACAATCGGTTTGTAAAGAAGATATCTATGTAAGGCTCAGAAGAATTTGCATGGGAACAAGCCCTGAGATCAGAGAAGTTTTAAATTTGACGGGAATAGTTGTGCACACGAATTTGGGAAGGTCATTATTTCCCGAGGGTGCTGTAAAATCAGCGATAAGAGTAATGGAGAATTTCACAGATTTAGAATTTGATTTGTCGACGGGAAAAAGAGGGGAAAGAGAGAGATTCCTGATTGAAAATATAAAAGAGTTAACGAATGCCGAGGATGCGACATTTGTCAATAATAACGCGGCTGCCGTCTTCTTGATTCTGAACACATTCGGAATGAAAAAAGAGGTTGTTATTTCTCGCGGGGAATTAGTTGAGATCGGAGGCCAGTTTAGAATACCCGAGATTATGAGGAATGCTGGCGCTCAACTAATGGAGGTTGGTACGACTAATCGAACTCATTTATCAGATTATTCAGATGTTATTAGCACAAATACTGGGTTAATTATGAAAGTTTATACAAGTAATTATGAGATTGTTGGGTTTACTAGTAGTGTTGACGAAAAACTTTTGGCTGACCTTGCAAACAAAAATAACGTCCCATTTGTAGTTGATGCAGGAAGTGGAAATCTTATTAATACAATCACGACCGATTCAACAACTGAAGATACTATAAAGAATATTCTAGCGCGCGGCGTGGATTTAGTCACTTTTAGCGGAGACAAATTGTTAGGGGGGCCTCAGTGTGGCGTTATTGCAGGTAAAGCAAAATTTATCAATGAAATTCGACGAAATCCAGTAAAAAGGGCGATGCGAATTGATAAAGTTACCGTTGCTTCGATGTCTGAGGTTCTACGTATTTATATGGGCAACTCAGAAAAAATTAAACAGAAAATCCCAACCCAGAAATATTTAAATCGCTCACCTAATGAGATTAAGGAAATTGCCAATTATGTTTTGAAGGAAGCTTTGTCTTTCTTAAATTCCGTTGCATCGATTCAGCTTACTGAATGTAAAAGTCAAGTCGGTAGCGGTGCCCTTCCGATTGACTCTTTGCCGAGTTATGGATTGAAAATAACTCCGTTAGCTGGTGAGTCAATTTCCATAGAAAAACTTAACGAGATGTTACGAGAGTTACCTTGCCCTATTATCGGCAGAATAACCAAACAAAGTATCGTTCTTGATTGCCGATGTTTAGAAAACGGGGGTAAACTGATCGAGCAGCTTAAAAAGTTAGGGCAATCATCGCTTTGATATTTGCAACGGCTGGACATATTGATCACGGAAAAACACGATTGGTTCGTTCTCTAACGAACAAAGATACTGATACTTTACCTGAAGAAAAGAAAAGAGGTATGAGTATAGATTTAGGATTTGCTTATGCGGACTTAGGTGATGGTGATATTACAGGTTTTATAGATGTTCCGGGCCACGAAAAATTCGTTCATACAATGGTGGCCGGGATTGGTTGTATTGACTTAGCTATTTTGGTTGTGGCTCTGGACGATGGCCCGATGCCTCAGACCCACGAACATATCAAAATATTGGAACTTTTAGGAATTAATAAGGTAGCTGTAGCATTTACCAAGCTGGACCTAGTTTCGGATATTAGAGCGACGGCGGTAAAAGACCGTTTCTTTGAATTAGCCAAGGGGACATTTTTTGAAAACGCACCTAGTGTTTTTGTTTCAAATGACAATGGAATTGGTATATTAGAGCTCAAGAAGGTTCTTGCTAACCTAAAAAAATCTATTAGGGCTAAACCCAACTCCGGTTCCTTTAGAATGGCAATAGATCGGAGGTTTTCGCTACCAGGAATTGGAAAAGTTGTTACTGGTTCGGTATTTTCTGGGGAAATCAGGATTGGGGATACGGTCATGCATTTACCCTCCAAAACAATGATAAAGATAAGAAACCTTAGAGTTCAAGATGAACCTGCTACACGAAGCAAGATCGGTGATAGGTGTGCATTAAATATCAGTGGCAGTAACTTAGGGAAAATCGAGTTATCAAGAGGAGATTGGATGGTTGATTCGGAAATAGATAACTTATCGAAAAATCTGATCGTAGAAGTACCTGCTAAACTCTTTAAAGGAAAATCGGAAAATTTATCTGTTCATTTTCACCTAGCCTCTCAGCATACTACCGGAAAAATTTTTGTACTTAAATCTCTAGAAATTGATGCCAAATATAAATTCGCTAAAGTCACGCTGAAAAAGAATATTCATGCTGTAAGAGGTGATAGATTCATTATACGAGATCAATCTGCAAGACACACTATCGGAGGTGGCATTGTAATTGATCCTATGCCAGATTTGAGCGAAATCAGCAGCAAAAAAAGAAAGCGAATATTTTACTCTTCGATAAAAAGCATCGAATCTCTTTTTGATATCATGTTGCGGGAAAATGTTACTGGAATAAATTCTGATATTTTTAGAAGAAAGTTAAATCTACGAGATAGCGAATTTAAAGGAATTATTAGTGGTCGACCTTTAGTACATTTATCGCTCAAAAATTGCCCAGTAGTTATAGATCAAAAAAATTATGAGAATATATGTTCGCAGGTTATCGCTGCGTTGGAGGACCTCCATATGAACAGTCCGACAAAGTCAGATTTCCATATAGGAGAAATTTTTGAAGTAACTCAACAATATTTAGAATTTGACAGGCGGCTTTTTCTTTCAGTTCTTTTAAAAAAACTTGAGGAAAATAATATTATCGAAAATAGGCAAAATCAGTATGCTTTAAAAAACCATAAACCAAAAACAGATAATGATAACCAAAGCAAAATTGACCAACTTAATTCATGTTTTGGTCGAAAATTTGATCAGATTTATACGATAAACCAATTAAGCGACCGAACAAAAATTACTAATAGTGAAATCTCCGTATTCTTGAAAGAGAGAGTGAGACTGGGGGAGGTTGTTAAAATCAGTGATAAACGATATTGCTCAATTGATTTAATTGCTGAAGCTAAGAAAATATGCAGTGTATTGGCGGAACAGAATTCTAATAACTCTTTTACAGTTGCTGATTTTAAAAATAACTCTTTATTGGGAAGAAATCAGACTATAGAGTTGCTTGAATATTTAGATAAAAGTAACGTTACCCTGAGAGTGAACAACACAAGAATTTTAAGAAAAAATCGAGGTTGAGCCGCTATTCTGCTAATATCAAGACGGAAGAGCATTGCCTCCGGTGAGGTGCCCGGTCTTCAAAACCGGTGAAACGTTTATTTAGAGCGTTTGGTGGGTTCGACTCCTACCTCTTCCGTAAAATTTTCGTTTTAGAGGCATGAACGTATTGTTTGGTATAAACGTATTAACGTATAAATTTGATAAGGAAAATGTTATGAATAGATTAATAATGGCGATAGTAATATTGTTTTCATTTGGAAGCCCATTCGCTTCTGAGTGCGAAATCACTATTAATGGTAATGATATGATGCAGTATGACGTTAATACAATCAACGTGGACAGCGGTTGTACAAATTTCGAGATAAAACTTAACCATTCTGGTAAGTTGGATAAATCAATAATGGGTCATAATATAGTTATTGTTCCTACAGATTCGTTTGACGAAATCATTGGAATGATAAGCATGGATGCCGGAATAGATAATGGTTTTCTGCCAACAGACGACCGAATAATCGCGAAAACAGCCATGATAGGGGGTGGAGAAACCACTTCTACATCTTTTGAGCCAGCGAAACTTGAAGCCGGAAAAGAGTATACATTTTTCTGTTCCTTTCCGGGTCACTACGGCATAATGCGCGGAAAATTATCGATTTAGGTTAGCGCTATGAGTGTCGTAACTCGGTTTCCTCCGAGTCCTACAGGGCATCTGCATTTGGGAGGGGCAAGGACAGCTATAATAAACTGGATCTATGCCAGACAGAATGGTGGTAAGTTCGTGGTTAGAATGGAGGATACGGATAGGGAGCGTTCGTCTCGAGAATTTGAATCGTCCATACTTGATAGTCTGGCTTGGTTTGGTTTAGATTTTGAGGGACCTGTAGTCCGTCAAAGCGATACGGCTCTTTACCATAGGAAAATTATCAACGAATTGCTTGAAACAGGGAAAGCTTACAGGTGCGTATGCAGCTCAGAGAGACTGGAAGACCTCAGAGCCTCGCAAAGAGAGTCTGGATCAAAGCCAAGATACGATAGACGATGTAGAGATCTGAAAATAATGGCAGATATTGGCAAGCCATTTGTTATCAGGCTGAAAATTCCTGAATCGGGAATTGTTAAGTTCCATGATTTAGTTCAAGGACCTATTGAATATCAAAATAGTGAGCTTGATGACTTGATTATTGCACGGTCAGATGGGACACCGACATACCATTTGAGTTCGGTTGTCGACGATATCGAAGCAAAGGTCTCACACATAATTCGAGGTGACGACCACCTCAATAACACTCCAAGGCAAGTTCATATTCTAAATGCACTTAATGCAAAAATACCAGCCTACGGTCACATCCCTCTGCTACATTCAATCGATGGTAAAAAACTATCAAAACGTTCTGGTTCTGGAAATATTCTAAATTTCGTGCAAGAAGGTATATTACCTAGCGCTCTGTTGAACTACCTGGCTAATATTGGGTGGTCGGGCTCTGGAGGTGAGGTATACCATAAAGAAAAATTACTTGGACAATTTGAATTGTCGTCGATATCGAAAAGTTCTGCCCGATTTGACACCAAAAAACTGCATTGGTTTAA
The DNA here is from genome assembly GCA_036158955.1 of Pseudomonadota bacterium. GTDB lineage: Bacteria > Pseudomonadota > Gammaproteobacteria > TMED69. The sequence continues at coordinate 73,036 of JAYYFI010000015.1, read as the reverse complement.
TCAGCAGCATATGATTATTAGCCCCCCTAGTTCTCTTGTTAAAGCCTTTAAGACTTTTATTGAGGAATCAGAGAATTTTGAGCAATGCTTTGTTGAGAAGGTTATATCTCTTTATGTGGGACGTGCTACTACACTTAAAGATATGGCTGAAAAAAGCCTTTTCTTCTTTAAGAAACCTTCGGTTTTTGAGAGTAAAGCGAAGCAGAAATTCATAAACTCCCAATCGCTCAATATTTTGAATCAAACAATAGACAGGCTCAAAGGACTCGATGACTGGAATTCGGAGTCTATCGATGGCGAATTAAAAAAGATTGTTGCAGATAATAACATAGCATTTCCAATGCTCGGGCAATCGATTAGAATAGCATTGTCAGGAGGGACTAACTCTCCAGATATATCCAAAACTCTAAATATTTTAGGACGCAGTGAAAGTCTGGATAGGATGTGTTTCGCTTCTGAAAACTTTGGGAGTTATTTATAGGTCGAGATAATTACTTCGATCTACATCGGTAGTTTGGTGTATAATATTCAATGTTGCGGTAATGAGGTATACTTTCCTTTGAGGGGGCTATAGCTCAGCTGGGAGAGCGCTACAATGGCATTGTAGAGGTCGGCGGTTCGATCCCGCCTAGCTCCACCAATTCGTGAATCAAAGAAGGATTAGTCCCCTTCGTCTAGAGGCCTAGGACACCGCCCTTTCACGGCGGCAACAGGGGTTCGAATCCCCTAGGGGACGCCAACTTTAATTATTTAAATTAGTTGTTTAAAGCGGGGATACACGGCTTCACTAGTTGTTAGGGGGCTTTAATATTTTATTCCAAAATTCTAACAAAAATTAAACTGGATACGGACTAACTTGATATGGACAAAAAGTTTATCGGCAAAGTCGCTTTAGTTACAGGTGGTACATCGGGCATCGGTGAAGCCTCTGCATTAGCTTTTGCCAATCTTGGGGCGAATGTAGCTATAACGGGTCGCCGTAAAGATCTGGGCGATAAAGTTTTGACTCGGTTACGATCTATGGGTGTAGACGGTCGCTTCATATGTGGTGACATAAGCAGAGAAAAAGATTGTCATCAGATGGTGGAATCTGTTTTAGAAGCATTTGGCAGACTAGATTATGCATTTAATAATGCCGCTATTGAGGGGCAGGTAGTGCCTGTAACTGAACAAACAGATCAAAATTTTCACAATGTTATAAACACCAATGTCCTCGGTGTCATGAACTCAATGAAGTATGAGATTCCAGCAATGTTAAAAAGTGGCGGTGGTTCTATAGTCAATAGTTCCTCTATTTCTGGCACTATTGGAATGCCAGGAATGAGTGTATACAGTGCTTCAAAGCATGCGGTGATTGGTTTAACTAAAGCTGTAGCAGTTGAATATGGTTCACAAGGGATTCGAGTTAATGCAGTTTCCCCAGGAGCTGTAAAAACTGAAATGTATAATCGGTTTACAAAAGGTAGTTCTGAGGCGCAAGACTTTTTTGAGTCTTTGCATCCTATTGGTAGAGTAGGTGAATGCGAAGAAATTGCTAACCCAGTAGTTTTTTTGTGTTCTGAAGAGGCCAGTTTTATTACTGGCGCCAATATTCCGATAGATGGGGCTTTTACGACGGTTTAAAAATTCGTTTTCTTCTTATCTCAAAGCCTTTGTCTTCATAAAAGCTGTAGTACCCTTTAATCAGGCTTAATTCCTTTATTGGTTCTTCGTAGGACCAGATACAATTATTCGTGTCTTTATAAGACCAATATGAGGCGATGCCCTTAATTGGGCAATACGAGGTAGTTTTCTCTTTTCGAACGGAAATCCCTACTAAAATACTTTGAGGAAAATAGAAAACTGGATTTAAATTTTTTCCCCTGAATTGCTCTTTTAACTCTACCACCTTATTTGATTCGGCAAAAAACTCATCTTTATAGTAGATTTCGATAGTCTCAGAGAGATTGATAGTTGTAGCGAAATGATTTTTCATATGAAGCAAACACCAAGCAATGTATTTGTTAAGAGAAGCATGATTCGTATATTCAAATTAGTGTAACTAAAATTAAACTCTGATTAGATTAACTATACAAGAAAATGTTACCATTAAAATTAAGAGGATTGGTAATATGTCTTATTTTGTAAAGAACGATGTATCTATTTATTACGAAGATTCCGGTGAAGATCTTCCTGCTCTTTTGATTCTAGCTCCAGGTGGAATGAAATCCTCGCTAGATTTTTGGCAAAATACTCCTTGGGATCCGCGTAAAGAGCTTTTTCAAAAATATCGGGTAATTGCGATGGATCAGAGAAATGCAGGCCGTTCGGTCGCACCAGTTACTGCTGAAGATGGGTGGCAATGCTATATTGAAGACCAGATAGGACTCGTGGACCACTTAGGCATTGATAAATTTAACGTCGCCGGAATGTGTATAGGAGGACCATATTGTTTAGGTATTATTGATGCAGTTCCCAGTAGGGTTATTTCTGCAACTATTTTTCAAACCATTGGTTTAGATGGTAATCGAGAAGCTTTTTATCGATTATTCGATGAATGGGCAGATGAGGTTAGTCTACGACAAGATAATATTAGTAGAGAGACATTTGATGGCTTCAGGACAAATATGTTTGGGTCTAATAAAGTTTTTTTTAATCTTGATGAATCTTTTTTATCAACCTGTAATACCCCGTTATTAGTTCTTTTGGGTAATGATTTATTTCACCCTAGTTCTTCATCTGAGTTAATAGTAAATAATGCACCTAATACACAACTTATAGATTCATGGAAGGATGGTGAATCGCGAGATGCTGCAATTTTGAAATGTGAACAATTTCTGGATGACTACAATCATTAGAAATAAGTTATCTTTTCTATGTAATCGGGGCTACATATTCTTTGTTTTAGATCATGTTAATTTTCGATAGCTAAGTTGTTTTAAAAAACTATACGTTAGTCGACATCAAAAACAAGCTTAAAAATATCGTTAAAATATCGTTCCGCCAGCTTATCTAATTCGTCATTTGTTCTGTCTTGGATTGGATGCGTAACAAATACCCCATCCGCATTAAAGCCCAGAGATTTCGCATGGCTGTCTGCCGATATTTTAAACGGTTCTGATGCCACGAAGCCTCCGGGGATACCACGAGCATCCAACTCTCTGATGTCCTGCAAACTGCAAGACGTACATGAGCCTCAGTCAGCTAGTCCTTGAACAACAACATTTACCTCTGTCGTTATTTGTTGAATTAGGCTAATTGGCGCGGGCCGGGCAAACGTAGGTTTTTTATATCGTTTTGTTTGTAGCCCCTTTTTTATGAAAAGCTTTTCAATTCTATCTAAAAAAACATCGCCTTTTGCTTTAGAAATATCAATCAGGCCAACTATCGTGCTTGGGGTTGCTTTAATTTTCTTGAGGGGTTTTTTAGATATTGGATCAAGTTCACCTGTTGGATCTAATAAGTTTTGCATTAGTTTTTTATCTCCATTGTTACTGGGTTTGTGCCAACTTCTCCATTCATAAGCCATCCTGGTATGATTGCAGAAAAAAGTCCAGCGGAACCTCCGGCTCTTATAAGTGTTATACCAGAATTCCTAAATTTTGGTATATTTTTTTCTGCCATTTTTTGATTTTCTGTTGAATTTTTTGTGATCATCCCAAAGTCGCCACCAGCCGGGACTGTCGTCTCTTTGTACAGAGCGTCCACAGTTGTTTTTTTATCCCAACCGTTTCGATCAAAAACGTCGCCATGTTCAGGTCCGATAACTACTATGGTGTCGGAAGCATTAGCCATATCTTTATGATTAACTAATTTTAAGCTGCCTGAGATTGATTTAATTAAACCCTCAGGGCTACGTGAATTTTGATCAATTACACCAACGGGGCCATCAGCAGACAGAAGAGTTACAGTAGATTTGTTTCTATCAAAACCATTATCTTCAGCTAGAGTAGTCCATGGCGTAGTCTCATCTTCTGCAATACAGAAGCCTAATTTAGAGGGAGTGCCAAAAGTTGCTTGATCAACCTCTTGCGGTTTCCCTCCGCCCACATTTCTTATTGTAAGCTGTAGTGCACGCCCTATAGTTGAATTCGCACGATTACCTTGTCCAAGTACATTACCTCTCCAATTCATATTAATTTTTTTTCTTATCTCACCATTTACGATGATTATTGGACCAGATAGCCAGGTTGTTGCTAATAGTCCATGAAGGCAGTAAGCCGGATCTAGTGTCGCTTCAACTGCTGCAATCACGACTGGTAAAAACTCAGGTTTACAACCGGCCATTACAGCATTAATGGCAACCTTCTCAACCGTACATGATTGTAAGTTTGGCGGCATGAGGCCGAGGACCTCTTTGGGATCTCTTTGAGTGCCTTGTAACATTAAAAAAACTCTTTCTTTTGTCGGTGGTACTACTGGTAATCCATCTGACCAGCCTCTTTCAAAACAAAACTCTATTTCATCTTTGAGGCTTCCTACTTGTAAACTTCGAGAAGTAAATTCAAATCCTCCAAATTTGACTTCTAATTTCTCAAAAATCCCTGGTTCAAGTGATTTTGAACCGCAACCTGGCTTGTTGATTGGTAATTTGTAATTTTCTTCGGAAAATTGAAAGATTTCTGCCCATTCTCTTTTGTTCCATCCTATGATTCGCTCGGTTTCTGAATTTTTTTCCATTTTTAATATTGTGGGAACTATTTCAATTTTATGCTTAAATGATAACTCAAGGTCTTTATCCTCATGGACAACTAAATCAGGGAATAATGCGGGATCATCTTGGACAAAAATTTCGAACGATGAAATATTTTTTTGTATATCAGCAAGCAGCGGTCGAACTAATTCGCAAGTCGGACAGTCATATTTGAGAAAAACTATAATTTTATTTTCCATAATTATAACCTTTTTGCTCGTGCATCATCTAATTCCGTATCGCTATGTTCCCATGCTTTTTTAAATCTGTCGGCGGCCTGTTGCATTTCTTCTAAATCCTTGGTTTGGGAGGTGCCTTTGACCACTCCATGTAAAGCCCAGCCATTTTCTGGGTGTCTTCTTAGATCCTCCCAGAATATCATAGTAGCCTCCTGCGCTCTGCCGAGCTTTAGAAGAAGCGATCCTAACTCTCTCCGAACGGGAAATCGCCACTCAGGCGGCTCCATATAATTTAGATCGTCTTCAGCTATTATTGCTAATTGATAGAGAGCTATTGCTTTTTCGATTTCACCTGAGGCGACAGCTAATTCTGCACCGAGCACATTTGTTGCGACCAATAAAATATCTTGAACTGAGTTTGAGTATATTTGCATATCCCGAGTATTTTCCTTAAGGGCTAGTATTTTCAGGTTACTATATTCGGTTAAGGCTTTTTTTAAATCACTGGTGTTTATATAAGCAGTCCCCTTAACAAAGTGTTCAATCCCTTTGATTAGTTGCGAGTCGCCAGGATGATTTTTGTTTGCCAAAATTGCATCCCATTTTGCAAAGATTCTGTTTGTCAGCATTGGTAGAACATATCTCCCTTGAGCCATCAAACTTTTTGTTATCTTATTTTTGACTCTATTTGCGATGCGGTTAGCAGACTCGATTGATTTTTTATAGTTACCTTGTTCTATATACGCATACCAAATAAAATCATCTGCATGCGCGATGCTTGATTCAGCACTCATTGGGAGACTAACAATATGTGTCTTTGAGGCAATCTTCCAATGTTTCAAGAACTGTTCAGCAGCTTCAATGGCACGTAAATTTTGTTCAATAGATTTTTGGTATTTGCCGGTCCTAATATAAATATGGGCAGGCATGTGTACCATATGAGCTACGGTAGGCATTGTATTAGCTAACCGTTCGGCGTGAGGTAGAGCTATTTGGGGTGTTTGAGAGTCCTCATAAATATGGATAAATAAATGATTTGCTCCGGGGTGATTTGGATCGTTATTCAAAGCCTCGTTCAGTGCATTCACGGCATTCATTGTGCCAGGGCGGGGGGATCCATCTGGCGTCCAATAATCCCATGCGTTTTCTGTCATGAAAGCTTCTGCAAATAGAGTCCTGATATCTGGATTAGATGGAAATTTTTCCGCGAGTGCAAGCATTGCTTGTGTATAACTTTGATCTTTACTTTTCTGATCTTTATTTAAGGGTAAGTAAAACTTACTTAATGCATCAACAAGTTCTTTGGTTAATTTATTTGTATCTGATTTCATATCTATGGCTTTTTTAATCGCTTTAAGTCCCTCTTTTTTAGGGTCATCTTTAAAAGCTAAATAACGACTGTTTGGATTCCCCTTGGCATTTAAAGCGATACCCCAAAGTGCCGCCACGCACCTTTCGTCTTTCTCGAGGGCCGCTTCAAATGAGACAAGAGCGTTAGCAAATTGAAAGCCATAAAACCAGTTAAGACCTTGATCAATATAAGGTTGAGCCAGCTTATCACATGAACCCGAGATTGCGGGATATTTGGGTTCGGAAGTAATTAATGGAACTTTTGTCTCCGATGAATTTGCTTTTTGAACAAAGGAACATGTTATTAGGCTATAAGAGATGACGATAAAGACTTTGTAAATTATTTTTTGGCACATGATTGCCGTCTCCAAGTATGTCTTCTTAGAATTAAAAAGATCTCATAACAAATTTCTAAAAATGTTTTAAATACAGGGAACTTGAGAATTTCCGCAAATTTACCGAATTCTGGAACTCTGGTCCAAATTTCAATGAATGCATCTGCACCAATGAATAGATTTCCATCACTATCTGAAACGTGAAGCTTTTCCAAAGCCTTGCCTTTGTCGATTTTCTCCTCATTCACATTGCTAAGCGGCTCCCAATAAGCGCTATTTGGATCAATTTTTCTTTTATAAAAATTTATTTCACGTGTACACAAAGGACACTGGTCATCGTAATATACTGTAATGGTTGGTTGTTTAGATTTTAAATCTATCAATGTGAGACTCCTCTTGAGACAGTGTCACAGTAAATATTTCTATTGTCTAGTAAAACTTAATTAGGTGTATTAAACATGAAGACTTTGCATGGTATAGATGACGCAATATTATTTATTCAAGGCGGGACAGGAGGAATCGGCGCAGGTTTAGTGACCTACGCGCTAGCAAATTTTTCGTGGAAAAAAGTGTTTGTTTCTTATAGTAACCCTGACAGGTTGGCTGAGTTAGAAAGTCTCGTGGATAGCGAGGGGGGTATTTGTGAGTTAATCCATTTGGATATGGAGTCTGACCAAAATATTGAAGAAGCCGCAAGCAAGGTTTTAAATACTAGCGGGTATCTAGATGTATTAATCAATGCGGGTGGATTTTTGCATGATTCCCATACAGTCCCAGAAAAAAAGCTTGAGGATATAAGTCGTAGTAATCTTTTAAAATCTTTTAATATAAACGCAGTTGGACCTTTATTGATGGCACGGCATTTCAATCGATTGTTCGATAGAAACCGCAAATCAATCATAGTTAATATTTCTGCAAAGGTGGGTAGCATTAGCGACAATCATCTAGGAGGCTGGTATTCTTATCGCGCTGCAAAAGCTGCTTTGAATATGTCTACGGTCAACACTTCTATTGAGCTGCGAAGGAAGTTGCCGAAACATATATGCATAGCATTACATCCTGGTACGACGGACACTAGACTGTCGAAGCCTTTCCAACGTAGAGTTCCCTCTAGGCAACTTTCTACACCAGAGCAGACAGCAGAGAGATTGTGGGAAGTGATTGCAAAATTAGATTACAATGATACGGGTAAGTTTTTTAGTTGGGATGGTAGTGAGATTACTTGGTAACATGAATAATACCTCTTTAGAAAGAGTTGCAAAGGCAAGCACTTGGAACATCAATCAAATCGAGCAATTTTTAAAATCTGCGATATTGCCAGCTCGTATTAGTTGTATAACAACTGAAGGATATCCTTATGTTATGTCTCTGTGGTTTCTTTATGACGCCCATTGCTTGTTCTGCAGTGTCCAAAAGAAAACCTTAATTTCAAAATGGCTACAGAAGAACCCGTTATGCGGTTTCGAAATTGCAGGTGATAATGCGCCCTACAAGGGTGTTAGAGGTCGTGGTGAGGTTTTAATAACAGGCGCAGTGAATAACCCTGTTTTGCCCTCGCTGGTCGATAAATACCTTGGAAGCAGAAATTCCCCTCTTGCATTTAGTTTATTATCAAGAGAGAAGACGGAACTTACCTTGATCATTAAGCCTTCATGGATGACGTCGTGGGACTATTCGAAAAGAATGGTCAAATCTAGTTAATCTTCGTTAAGATCGTTCTCTTCAAAAAAATCTTTCATATTTTTAGCTATGTTTTTAGCATCAAAATATGGTTCAAAATTAGCACCGGTTAAGTCAACAACTTTTGCATCATTTAGATATTTTGCTGTGTTTTGATGACCTAGATACAATACATCATCTGGTGCGCACATTAGCATGACAGGGCATTGTAAGTTATCTAAAAATTCTTGAAATTTATAGTCCCAAACACATTTATAAATCATACCTCTAATTTTCCATGCTCTCAGCGCGCCGTAAAATTCATCATTCATGTTATCTAAATCTTTATCGCCGCCTAAGTTGTAAATATAATCCCATGTAGCCTGCAGATATTTCGCATCATGAGAGGGGCCCACCGAGCCACTAAATTCTTCTCGAAACGGAATAGCTTCCTCGGGGCTAAGTAATAATGCGCCTATCATAGTGCAGGACAAGACTTCTTTAGGATATTTCGCTGCAAGCTCTGCGGCCATTCCAGCGCCAGTATGATTCCCAAAAGTATGGTAACGATTAAAACCTAATGTCTTTATAAAATCGTGTATGTAAACGGTTAGCTCGCTGATAGATTTTATCTCAGGTGGTTCGAAGGATCCGCCAAACCCAGGAATGTCGGGTGCGATACAGTGAAGATCTTCGCAAGATGCATCGATAGTTCTTTCATACATTTTTGCACCACTTACATTTTGATGTAAAAAAATGATAGGTGCTTTATGTTCCGGTCCACCTTGGTAATAATGAATTACGCCGTTTGGGGTATCAATGTATTTTTTTTTCATTATTTAATAATTAATCACATTATCGGCAAAGTCATCCATCGCAGCTCGCAGTGTGCCCATTGTTCCAGCATGAATCGCAAGTTGGTTAACACCAGCTTTTTCCAATTCTGCGATTCTATTTTTTATTTCGTCTTTCGTTCCAGTAAGCGTTGTTTCTTTGATCATCTTTTCGGTGACAAGCTCTGCATGTTCTTTTTGGAAAGTGTGAACATATTCTTTATAAAGATCTAAATGTCTGGTTTCAATAGACGCTTCCGGGGTTCTGTAAGCTTGTTTAAAATTCATAATATCTTCTCTTACATCTGGTGGTAAGGCTTCTGGATTTTTGCTGGCAGAAAGAGCAAAAATATTACACTGTGAGGTCACGTACGCTCCAACAGCTTCTTGCATGGTCTCAAGAGAGTCATTTGGACCGCAAACATGAGCTGCCGTGGATAGCATCACGTAAATATCATCCATGGTTCGCCCGCTTTTTTCAGCACCTTTCCGAACATGTTGGAGAGCGTATTCAAGCAAGCTATCGCCTACTGCGCCGAATAAAATAACACCATCTGCCACTTCGCCGGCCATTTCAAGAGCTTTGGGCCCGCTGGCTGCGACAAAAACATCAATTTTATCTTTTATGTTAATCCAGCCGCTATCTGGATTAAGAAATTGAATCATTCTCTCTCTTTCTCCTTCCTGATATTTTACTCGCTCACCTTCGAATAAACCTTTGCAAATTTTTATATGTTCTTTTACATCGTTTAATTTTGCAGCAGGCATTCCCATTGCTCTTCGAGCGGTGTTGCCAGTTCCGATTCCCATAATTACTCTGCCTGGCGCAATAACATTGAGTGTCGCAAAACTATTTGCTGTAACTGGAGCGATTCGAGATTTAGGGTTTGTTACATTTGTACCTAATTTGATTTTTTTTGTTTTGTCCCCGCACAGCGCTAAACACTGGTATGGATCACCACAGATCATTTGTGAGTCATATAGCCACGCGTGGGTGAAACCTTTTTCTTCAGCATAAGCTACATCATCTGCTATTTCAGTAAATGATAAAAATGAAAATCCGTAATCCATAATAACTCCCTCAAATTTTTTAGTTGCCTACCAAACCCTAAAATAAATCCAAGCATTCTACAAGAATAATTGGATGTTCTATCAATTCTCTTCTAAAATCGAGGCCGTTTGACCACTGTGTCCAAAACATGCACCTGTTGCCATTTCAACTGCTATGAAACAGCTTTCTAGAATAGTGTCGTTTGAGCAACCAGCATTCCTGGCTTCTCTAAGGATTGAATCTATCAAGGACCGACTTGCGCCTAGGGTCATAAGCCCAGCATTAATAGAGAGCAAGGCTAATTTTTGGTTGGTACTATGTTCGCGGCAATTGCGCAAAAATATTTCGTATGAGTCGTATTTCTTTTGATGAATCGCATGCTTGTCTGCTTGGATTGAATTAGATTCCTTCTCCAGCCAACTACCCGTTGCTTTGAGTGCAGTGAATGTATTGAGTGCTGCAGAACTCGCACCTAGCCACGCCGCATCCGATATTTGTTTATCGGATGCGTTTGCTTTTTTGGCAAGTCTAACATGGTAATCAATACAGTAAGCGCATTTGAGTGTATGCGCACAACAAACAGCTATTAGTTCTTTTTCTGTGAGTGAAAGCGCGCCTGGCTCAAAACAATTGAATGCAAATTTGTTAAATGCATCATATTGATGGGGGGCAAGTTGGGCAAACAAGCCTGTATTCTCGAGATTTTTATGTGAGTAAAGCTCAGTTTTTGACATAGAAATACCTTTTAGATTCAGATTCTGTTAATTTAATGGTAGTCTAAAAATACGGTCTTAGTAAATACAAAAAACTAGTAACAAGAGGTAGCGTTGTGGCATCAATTTCAACAATTCAAAAAAGAGATTTGGATTCGATCTTCCATCCTATGGCGAATTTCTCAGAACTTAATGAGTCAGGGCCTTTGATGGTTGTGAGAGGCGAGGGTATTCATCTATATGATGAACATGATAATCAATACATCGACGGTTTAGCAGGGTTGTGGTGCACATCACTAGGGTATGCGAATGAAGAAATCGCCGAAACCGCCTATGAACAAATGAAGAAACTTTCTTATCAGCATCTATTTAAGGATAAAAGTTCGGTGATTTCGATGGAATTAGCGGAAAAACTGAAAGAAATGGTTCCAGGAAATTTTTCTAAGGTATTTTTCGGACTTTCTGGCTCTGATGCAAATGATACTCAAATAAAACTGGTGCGTTACTATAATAACGTGATCGGTAGGCCAGAAAAGAAAAAAATTATTGGCAGAAAAAAAGGTTATCACGGCATAGCTTCATATGCAGCTAGTGCGACGGGCAACGAAATGTATCACAAGGGTTTTGACCTCCCGATTGAAGGCTTTTATCACGTAGATTGCCCCCATTATTACTGGAATGCAGAAGAGGGTGAATCGGAAGAGGAGTATTGTGATCGGTTGGCGATTAATCTTGAAAACTTCATTATTGAACAAGACCCAAAGACAGTGGCAGCCTTCATAGCTGAGCCTATTATGGGTGCGGGGGGAGTAATTGTTCCTCCAGACATGTATTTTCAAAAAATCCATCCTGTATTAAAAAAATATGACGTTTTGTTTATAGCCGATGAAGTGGTAACAGGTTTTGGCAGAACGGGAAATCCTTTCGGTTGTGAGACCTTTGGCTTTACCCCTGATACTGTGACACTGGCTAAATCCTTAACGTCTGCATATCAGCCACTGAGTGCTGTGATGATTCCGGATTTTATGTATCAAGCAATACTTTCAGCCAGTAAAGAAATGGGTATATTTGGTCACGGTTTTACGTATAGCGGTCACCCAGTTGCGGCAGCGGTTGGGTTAAAAGTTCTTGAAATTTACCAACGAGATAAAATTTTTGAGAAAGCGTCGAAGTTAGGGGAAAGTTTCCAAGCAAAATTAAATAGTCTGTCAACACACCCCTTGGTGGGAGAGGTAAGGGGAAAAGGTTTGATAGGTGCTTGTGAATTGGTTAAAGATAAAAAACAAAAAACACCATTTCCAACGGATAAAGCTGTTGGGGCTTATTGTTTAGAAAGAATGAAAAAAAATGGTTTGCTTGCCCGAGCCATAGGCGATGCAATGTGCTTATGCCCTCCACTCATATCTTCTGAGGATGAAATAGGTGAAATTTTTGTTAGATATACGAAATCCTTGGATGAAACTCTTGAATGGGCGCAAAGACAAGGCCTTTTGGTAGCGTGATTCTGTAATTAAACTTTTTTTTAGTGCTGCCGATTTAAAGAATGTGTTAACGCGGGTAATGTATCGATTGGGTCAAACTGGTGAGCATAATTAATTCAGAGTTTGACCCATCGAACAGTCTGGAGTGGCTTTCTTCAGGTTCGATCATATTCATGCGACATGGTCATTCTGTTCAGCAGATTCCTGACTTTCAAAGATCCCTTTCAAGTTTAGGGAAAGAGGAATGTAAACAAACTGCGGCAATATTTTCGACAATCAAGCCACCTATCGTAACGTTATGCTCGAGCGCAAATCGATGCATTGAAACGGTTAATCTGGTTGAGCAGTTGTCTGGACTTAGATTGACTGCAAACTGTGAATATATTGAAGAACTATATCTAGCTCCATTACACACCATCAAAAGAATTTTGAAGTATAAGAGAAAGCAAAATACTAAGACTTTGGTAGTGGGTCACAATCCAGGCATGTCAGACGTTCTCAATGAACTCAAATTTAAACAAGCGTCAAACACCAACATGGAAATGTTAGCCACCTGTGGAATATTCATTTGTGATTTAAGGAACGATAGTAGTAACTTACAGAATCTTGATTTAGTACTAAGATACCAGTATTCACCGGTCATTTCTTAAGATTGAATTTTAGGCTATACCTTGATTGATTTCGATAGATTTCAAATGCTTTGTGCAAGCAAATTTAATTACTTTATATGGACAGGTGGGTTCGAAGATAGTGATCGAGGTGTTGGGTACTATGTCATATTTTGGAGTGACCCTATCGTCTAAAAGTAATTTTCTTTTCAGTAAATCCTTTATAATTAAACCATGAGTTATGATTACTAATTCTCCGGTCAGTGAGTTACCGACTTCGATAATCTCATCCCATGCGTAATCAACCCGCGTTTTGAATTCCTTTAAATTTTCGCCGCCTGGGGGCGAAAAATTCTCTTCGAAAACCTCTGTTTTATTTATGTCCTTATAAAACATCCCCTTTAATTCCCCAAAATCTCTCTCGCGTAAGGTTGCTGACCAAATGCAAGGAATATTCTTCTCTTGGGCAAACTTTTTAATGGTTTGTTCTGCTCGGGTGAAATCGCTGGACAATACTTTTGAGATATTCCGTCTATCTAAAGCCTTATGCAGTAAAGTCGCTTGATTCTTTCCAGAGGCGTTTAGAGGTGTGTTTGCGTTTTGTACAAATCCTTTTAAATTCCCGTCGGTCTCACCATGTCGAATGAGCAGGATATTCATATTGATGTTCTCAATAAACTATTACGCCCCTAGTATTTTTACCCGATTCAAGGTCTTCAAAAGCTTCTGGTGCTTCATCAATTGAGTAGGTTCGAGTGATTAAGCGGTCCAGGTCTAACTTCCCTTGTTTGTATAGATCTAAATACATAGGGAAATCTACTTTGAAGTTTGCGTTCCCATACAAGCTTCCTTTAATTGTTTTACCAGTGAATGGCATTATCATTGCATTGATCGTGAAGCTATCCTCAGCTCTTCCAACACCTACTAAAATAGTTGTTCCATTAATTCTGGTTGATTTGAAGCACGCTTCAACTAATTTTCCGCTTCCCACCACCTCAAATGCATAGTCGACCCCGATACCATTGGTCAAAGCCTTGATTTCTTTGTGAGCAGGATTGGCAGGATTAATGGTATGGGTTGCTCCAAAGGTTTTCGCTATTTCCATTTTTTCTTTAGATAAATCTACCGCGATTACTTGCGCAGCGCCAGCGATTCTGGCTCCTTGTATTACATTGAGGCCAACCCCACCACAACCAAATACTGCGACTGTGCTTCCTGGTTCAACTGAAGCAGTTTTGATAGCAGCCCCTACACCGGTAGTGACTCCACAGCCCACTAAAGCTGCCGCCTTGAAATCAATTTCTTTATCAACAGATACAACGCAAGCCTCAGGGACGACGCAATATTCCGCCATATTTCCTAAAAAAGACATAACCGCTATTTCTTTACCATTTAAGCTCACTCTGCTCGTGCCATCTAAAAGCCCCCCATGGGGTTTATTTTCTTTACAGTGATAGGGTTCCGATCTAAGGCAACTATAACAGTCGCCACAGTTAGGTATAAAAGACAATACAACATGGTCTCCTGGCTTCACTTGAGTTACAAGCTCTCCGGTCTTTTCAACGACGCCTGCCCCCTCGTGTCCTAAGACAGATGGTAGCTTCCAACCAATAGTTCCATTGATTATAGATAGATCTGAGTGACAGATACCTGTTGCCTTCATTTTAACTAGCACTTCACTAGCTTTTGGCTCAGCCAAGTCTACATTTTCAACACTAAATTTATTGATTTCATGGGCGACAACGGCTTTCATAATTTTTCCTCGAAAAAAAGATTCCTGAATTTATAGAGTCAATGATAAACTAATCCGGCCAAGCACGACAGTATTAAATCCGTTGATTCCTAGAATAAATTAATATAACGATGTTGGTCGAATACAGCAAAAACTTCACTAAAGTGAGGGAGAAACTGTTTTAAATTTTCCAACGTTTTCTTAAATCTAAAATTTGTAAAAATTTTATGGCTACGCCCTCAGATAGTGCAAAAAAGAAGAAAATCGCACTAATTTTGTGCGAATAATAAATTTTGAATAATGTGCTTTGTGGCTTTTTAGTGTAATCAACGCAGAAAAGCTGGGCATGATTTTTGCGTTGTAAATGAAATTATTTATGGAGGTTAACGTAAGATGAAATCAAAACTAGAATATATTTGGCTCGATGGGTTCGAACCTACCCAATCCCTTCGCAGTAAAACTCAAGTTGTTAGTGACTTTAGTGGTGAGCTAAAAGATTGCCCAATGTGGTCTTTCGATGGCAGTTCAACTCAACAAGCCACAGGCGACTCCTCAGATTGCTTACTCAAGCCGGTTGCCATTATTCCTGATGAGGGTAGGGATGATGCTTTTCTTGTAATGACCGAAGTTTTAAACGCAGACGGTTCTCCTCATTCCACTAATGGAAGAGCTACTATTGACGATGATGATGATGATTTTTGGTTTGGCTTTGAACAAGAATATTATCTATGGGACACCAAGACCAATCTTCCTCCTGGCTTCCCTGCCGGAGGATATCCCGGCCCTCAAGGTCCTTATTATTGTTCTGTCGGTGCTCAGAATGCGCATGGTCGAAGTTGTGTTGAGGATCACTTAGATTTATGTTTGGCCTCAGGCCTTAATGTTGAAGGAATAAACGCTGAAGTTGGAGCCGGTCAATGGGAATTTCAGGTCTTTGCAAAAGGTGCTAAAAAAGCTGGAGATGAAACTTGGCTCGCAAGATACATATTGGAGCGTACAGGTGAAGATTATGGCTACGCTATCAATTATCACCCAAAACCTTTTGGTGAGCTTGACTGGAATGGCTCGGGGATGCATGCGAATTTTTCAAACGGGGTAATGCGAGAATCAGGCAAAGAAGATACCTTTACTAAAATTTGTGAAGAATTCGGTAAAAATATCGAAAGACACATAAGTGTTTACGGAGCCGACAATCATAAAAGATTAACTGGACTACATGAGACTCAATCGATCGACAAATTTAGCTACGGAGTTTCAGATAGAGGCGCGTCTATAAGGATCCCGGTCGGTACTGTAACTGATGGGTGGAAAGGTAGATTAGAGGACAGAAGGACCGCTTCTAACGCTGATCCTTACAAGGTCGCCGCCGCTATCATAAAAACCACAAAAGAAGCGTTAAAATAGTTATCCTCCTAAAATAATGCTTCTGGGGGCCGAGGTTACTTGGCCCCCAACCTACCTTCTTTACATACTTAACTTTTGCTGATTAACAAATTGCGTTTCTTAGGTATAATACCGATTAGGAGAAAATTGGAAAACTCTTTGCCTATGACGCCTAAAAACAACAAATTTGGAGTGATGCCAAGCGTTAAATATACTCACTTCGACCCGATTGACATAGACCGTACTTGGCCGGAAAGAATAATCACTCAAGCTCCCAAATGGTGCAGTGTTGATTTACGAGATGGTAATCAAGCGCTGATTGAACCTATGGATGGCGATCGTAAATTGTCTATGTTTAATAAACTCGTAGAGATCGGTTTTACGGAAATCGAAGTTGGGTTCCCCTCGGCATCGCAAACAGACTTTGAATTTGTGAGGAAAATCATAGATGAAAACCTCATTCCCGGAAACGTAACCATTCAAGTGCTTACTCAGGCTAGACAAGAATTAATAGAAAGAACTTACGAAAGTATTGATGGAGCTAAAAACGCTATCGTTCATCTTTATAACTCGACTTCAACCCTTCAGAGAAAAGTAGTGTTTGGTCTGGATGAAGCCGGTATCATTGATATCGCTGTTCAAGGGGCAGAGTGGTGTAAAACCTATGAAAGTAAGTTGAACCAGACTAAGGTTCGCTATGAGTATTCCCCTGAAAGCTTTACTGGAACTGAATTACCTTTTGCTAAGCAAATATGTGAGGCTGTTATGGAGGTAATAAAACCTTCTCAAAATAATCCGCTTATTTTAAACCTCCCAGCTACAGTAGAAATGAGTACAGCTAATATTTATGGGGATATGATCGAATGGTTTGAGAAAAATATAAATGATAGGGAGTCGATAGTTCTTTCATTACATCCCCATAATGATAGGGGAACTGCCGTGGCAGCTGCAGAATTTGGATTAATGGCTGGTGCAGATAGAGTTGAAGGAACCCTTTTTGGAAATGGAGAAAGAACCGGAAACGTAGATATTGTTACTTTAGCACTAAATCTTTTTAGTCAAGGTGTTGACCCGGAATTAGATTTTTCTGATATAAATGCGGCGCGAAGAGTTGCTGAGCATTGTAACCAACTGCCAATTCATCCAAGGCATCCTTATGTTGGTGATCTTGTTTATACCGCATTTTCAGGTTCTCATCAGGACGCGATTAAAAAAGGGTTGGAGGCTTTAAATCGTTCGTCTGATCGAGTTTGGGAAGTTCCATATTTGCCCATTGATCCAAAAGATGTTGGCCGTACCTATGAAGATGTAATTCGAGTAAATTCGCAGTCTGGAAAAGGCGGAGTTGCATATTTATTGAAAACTGATCAAGGACTTGATCTACCCAGGCGACTTCAAATCGAATTCACCCGAGTTATCCAAAAGATAACTGATTCCTCGGGCAAAGAAATTACCGGTCAGGAAATCTGGAAGGTGTTTCGAGAGCATTATTTAACTAGGGAAAGCCCTTTTAAATTGGTATCTTTTTCTACTAATGCAAACATAGATGGTGAGGATAGAACGAATATAATAGCTGAGATAGAGAGGGCAGGTAGTTTGGTGCGAATTAATGGGCACGGCGGCGGTAGCATAGAGGCTTTCATTTCTGCCCTGAATAGTGGCTTTGGGCTATCCGTTTCTGTGTTAGATTATCACGAGCACGCGATTGGCTCAGGTGAAGCAGCTAAGGCGGTTTGCTACATGGAGTTGAAAATTGATGGGAATGAGCTTTGGGGAGTAGGCACCCATACTGATATAGTAACGGCTTCTCTAAGAGCCATTATTTCAGGTCTAAATGTTTTTACTTGAGTTTAAGCATCTTTAAACAGATACTCGAAGTAAAATAGGGTAAGATACTTAGAAACTTAAGAATAAGACTTAATCTTCTAGGGAAGTGTATTTCAAATTTTTTTGAGTTTAATCCATCAGAAATTATAATTGCCGCTTCTTTAGGAGTCATCAGACCTGGCATTCGGAACGAGTTTTTGTCTGTGAGCCTCGTGCTTACAAAACCAGGATTAATTAGTTTAATATCAATTTCATTTTTTAAATCTATTCTTAGAGTCTCTGCGAGGTTTATCAGGGCAGCTTTCGTTGACGCATACGGTTGGGCGTTAGGTAGTCCGATATATCCGCTGAGACTAGCGCAGATTGCGATTTGCCCGAAGCCTTGTCGTTTCATTATCGAAAGCACGCTATTGACTGTATTGAAAGCTCCGGTTAAATTTATCTCAATTATTTTTGCCGTAAATGATGGGTCCATGCAGTCAGTTTTCATTGGTTCATAGATTCCCGCCATAAAGATAACTCTGTCAATTTTTTCGTATTTTGCGATTATGTCCCTGGCAGCTTGGCTTACTTGCTCATAAGATGATACATCAGCATTGACATGGTGGATATAATTGCCGGTTTGATTTGATATATCTATTGCTTTTTGTCTAAGTGAATCTAAGCTTCTTGATGAAATACAAACACTTTCCCCATTTTTCGATAGTTCTAGGGCCAAAGCCGCTCCAATTCCAGAGCTTCCGCCAATTATCCAACTAGTTTTATTCATCTTATCTTTGATTTAAATTAATCCGGCTTTTTTTAATTTTAAAATAATCGGTGCTGGTTCCGCAGGATGCCACTTAGTTTCTTTTGGTTGTAGATGCCATTTTAGATCTAAATGTTTGATATACCCAGCTTTATCAGCCTCTTCAAATAATTTTAGTGCAGCAAGAAGAACTTTCCCTTGTGTTTCCCTATCGCCAACATCACCAAAAGGCCTACCAAAGGGGTGTTCAATCGCAGCGATTCTTGGCATCCCTACAATTCTCTGGAATTCCCAAATCATATTCAATGTAACGGTTGGGATACCAACTCTTTCGATAGCTCGAGCGACCAACCCAACGGATCGGCAGCAATCTGGTCAGACCGGGGCGAGAATTGCTAAATCAACATTATCCTGTTTCATGGATTTGGCTATCTCAGGGCTCGATATGTTCTTAAGGTGCGACGTATCTCTTCCTTGATATCCCATGATCGAGTAGTGAAATTTACTTACCGACCCAATCAGTTTTTTTTGTTGAAAGTCCTCAATTATGTCAATTGGAAGCGCCACATTCAAATCGCTTTTAATATATGTGGTATCAATATGAAGATGGTTGACATCCAGTTGCTCGATTTTGGACCCATGCTTAATTAAGCGCCAAGATGGGTCGCCCCAGTCCCCTTTTTCTCTTTCCTTTTCCATATCAAACGGCTTGTCCGTTTTCATAGAAATACCTGCTGTAGTGACGAGGGATATTCTGGAGCTTGAAATATCTTTTGACTTTGGAGCCCACGGTATAAACTTTTGTTCCTGTTCGTTTTCAATCATGTTTAACACGAACTTTTTGATCATTTTTCCGGTAAATCGAAAGGAATCTACTTCCTTCATTATTGATTCTCTCCGTTTGATTTCGACTGTTTTACCATAAATATATTGACCGTCGCCTTTTAAAATTGCAAGATAGTAAGTAAATTTTTCTGGGAGCAAGAAATGGATATAGGAATATTCCAACCAATGGCAAATTCAGATGCTGATCCAATTTTGATTGCGCAACATGCGGAGAAACTGGGATTCGAATCATATTGGGCGCCTGACCACACGGTCGTTCCTGTTGATTACAGTATACCTTACCCGGGTGGTACTCCCGAAGAACCTGAGCCAGATTATCTTTGGCAAATGCCCGATCCGTTAATGTTACTCTCTTCTGTCGCTGCAGCTACAACGAAAATAAATCTGGGAACAGGTGTACTCTTGGTGCCAGAACGTAATGCCCTTCTTACAGCCAAGCAAATAGCGACTTTAGACGATATGTCTAACGGACGCTTCTTGTTTGGTGTCGGGGCCGGCTGGAATCCGGAAGAGTCCAAAGTTTTAGGCGGCGACTTTGAACGAAGGTGGACCCAGGTTAAAGAAAACATTCAGGTGATGAAAGCCTTGTGGACTGAGCACGCGCCGGAATTTGATGGTAAATACAATAAGTTTCCCCCGATCAGATGCTATCCAAAACCCAAGCAGACTCCATATCCCCCTGTTCTTCTCGGAGCCATAAATAATCCGAAATCTTTAAAAAGGGTAGCCGTGTGGGGAAGTGGATGGATCCCGGTTGTTCAGTCGGTCGATGAATTTGCGAACGGGGTAAGTCAAATAAAAGAATTTTGTGATGAAATTGGTCGTGATTCCAGTGAGCTTGACTATACTGTCTTTGAAATAGGAGATCAGTGGAAATCTAAAGAGCATGTTGAGAAAATGAGAGAAGCTGGAGCAAATCGTATTATTTTCTGGTTATCATCAACTGATACGCAGTCTTTAAAAAATGAAATGGAAGATGTGCTAAAAGCCGTTAATTAAATTCAATTGAGTTCATTAGTCGATTAGCTTCCGCTAAGAACACATGTTAATTCTCTGAAGAGTTTTGTTGATTGGCAGAATTAGGAAAGAGCTTCAAGGAGCTCCCAATGCCATCCAACGGATAGAGCACTATCAGGTTTGTAATCTTCGCCTGGGTTACACGGATATATCACAAGTTGGGTAGCGCCAGCGTCTACATAGCTTTGAAGTTTCTTTTTAATTGTTTCTGGGTTTCCCCAAGCGCATATTGCATCAATCAATCTATCACTTCCTCCATTTGACCAATCAGCCTCTTTAAAACCCAAGGAGCTCCAAACTCGATGATAAGCTGGCAAGCTCATATAGAAAGCGCAAGCTTTTCTCGCTAAGTTCCTCGCAGATGTGGGGTTGTCATCTAGAACACATCTTACCGCGACCGGCAAAGATTTTTCTGGACCGATGATTTCTCTCGCGTTTTTTACGGTCTCTAAGGTCTGAAGGAATAGAAAGAGTCCATCTGCTTTCTTGGCTGCAACTTTTTGTAATCCTGGTGCGTGTCCAGCAATCACTATCTCAGCTGGCTTGCTTGCCAAGGGGCTTTGCAGGGGTGCGCTCAATAATCTCTTTAGATAAGAATTCATTTTTTTAACGGGAGGAACCCACTCATGGCCTCTCGGCTCTACCAGAAGTGGATGAGATACACCTAGACCGAGGCTGAATCTACCATTTGAAAATTCATTCAGAGTATTTGCTGCTTGAGCGGAGGCGTCAGCATCTCTCGCATAGACATTGGCGATTCCGCTTGAAATTTTTATTTTATCAGTCTTTGCAAGTAAATAACCGGCGGTTGAAAATGGCTCTCGTCCCGCAATCTCTGGTAGCCATAGTTCCTCATAGCCCAATGATTCAAGTCTAAGTACATATTCTACAAGTTTTTCCCCGTCAGTTCCTTCTGTCCATTGAATTAATCCGAGCGGCAATTTCATGATTATTTAGACTCCCTTTTAAAATTTTTCGCCAATTATGGTATTCTTACCGTACTACTAAAAAAAACTTTTATCCACCATTAATCTGAAAGATTTAAGCGAGACTATATGGCACATCCTTTAAAAGAGTATTCCAAGATAAGAGAAACAGTGACCGAAGCTGAATGGGCTACACGAGTTGATTTGGCAGCGGCCTACCGATTAGTGCACCACTATGGCTGGACGGATATGATATTCACCCACTTATCCGCACGAGTTCCGGGGCCAGAGGATCATTTCCTGATTAATCCTTTTGGTCTCCTTTTTGATGAAATATGTGCCTCAAACTTAGTTAAAATAGATGTTGAAGGAAATATAATTTTAGAAAACGGATATGATGTCAATCCAGCAGGTTTCTGTATTCACAGTGCAATCCACATGGCGCGTGAAGACGCCCTATCCGTCATGCATCTCCATACTCCCGATGGTGTTGCGGTTTCTTCAATGAAGTGTGGACTATTACCACTTACTCAGACAGCAATGACCATTTGCAATGAGGTTGCATACCACGAATATGAGGGTATTGCTCTAAACCTTGATGAACGAGCAAGGTTGGTCCAGGATATCGGTAATAAAAAATTAATGATATTAAGGAATCATGGAACGCTAGCGACAGGTTCAAGCATTCCAGAATGTTTCATGCTTCTCTACAATATCGAACGTTCTTGTTCTATGCAGGTTCGTGCCATGATAGGGGGTGAACTCCATTTGCCTTCAAAACAATCGATGAATACTGCCGCAAAGCAGGGCGCTGATTTGTTAAATAGAGGAAAATTGGGTAGTTTAGCGTGGCCCGCGTTATTGAGAATGTTGGATCGAATGGGCGCATCCTATAAAGATTAGATAATTTGAAAAATATGATTATTGGGTCGGAGCTCCTGCTGATGGGTGACTCCGAGTTTGACCAAGAGGTATGGAGAAATTTGGCTGAGAAGATCAACAACTCCAAAACTCAAACCGACATACAATATAATAAAGACCCCGTCCCAATAGAACTAAAAGGTGCCAAAAATCTATTGGGAGAAAAGTTAGCCCTTCGTGAATTACTTCGAAAAAGTGGATTCTTTCCGTCGAATAAAGTCGAGGCTTTTGTCTCAATGACGCAGTACGGGATAGTGCGATTTTATTTCGCGTTTACGATTTTGTACTGCATGAACAGAAAGACGGCAGGCATTTCTAATGAACAACTGGAATATTTGTGCAATCGTCTACTTGATTATTTTGGTATGAATTTGTTTGAATTGGACTCCCTTAAACTTTCAAATTTCGGAAACCCTAGAAGAGATGGTGGATTAGTCTTAGACAAAAAATCAAAATTTGATTCATATGTTGATGTGTGCGTCGAAACTCTGGTTAATTTTATGAATGATTATTTATGTCTGGACAGAGATTTCATTGAAAAGCAAAAAAAAAAATTGACTTCTTCAATATTTTTTTTGAATGGTGAAAATAATATGGCAGACGATAATGTTGTTCTTTTCCAAATATTTGAGGAGAATTTGAGCAATTTGTTGAATGCAAATGCTATCTGTCTGGCAAATAAGATACCGATTGCGTCAGTAGGCAACGCAGGTGCCATTTTGGCTTTTTCAACTAATAAATTTCTTGAGTCCTACAGAAGAGAATTGCTGAGATTATTCAATACTATGACTCATATTGACCAAGCAAGATTGAGAAGAATGATTGGAAGTAATTCTTTCCTAAAGCTCTTAAATAGATTTCCTTTAAGAGCTGGCTACTAAATGTCTGCCTCCTTGAAGCTGAATAAAAGTAATTTGATCAGCCATAATAAATAACTAAGGAGTTCTAGGAAATCGTTAAAATTAGTATGCATTAAGGTTAAATGACTTGTTTTTCTTGAACCGCTTGGACAATTATCAAATCAGAAAGTTCTGGGTTATACAAATTTTTCAAGTTTATAAAATTTAAATGGAATTTTTACAAAAAAAATATTCCCTAATGCCAGTTTAATGTTTAAAATCACACCCTGACAATGTTAATTTAATTATACTCTCACTAGCGATAGTAAGTTTGATATTTCAAAATAATAATTACTATCCATAAATTTAAAAGGAATAAATGAGATGACTAGCGACCTGAGTAATTACAGGAATATAGGAATATTTGCCCACGTTGATGCTGGAAAAACTACCACTACTGAGAGAATCCTCAAATTAACTGGTAAAATTCACAAGATTGGCGAAGTCCACGATGGCGCAGCTACCACTGACTTTATGGAGCAAGAACAAGAGCGCGGGATCACGATTCAGTCTGCGGCGACCACATGTTTTTGGAAAGACCACAGATTTAACATAATTGATACACCGGGCCACGTTGATTTTACCATAGAGGTTTATCGTTCGCTGAAAGTGCTTGATGGAGGGGTTGGGGTATTCTGTGGTTCTGGAGGGGTAGAACCACAGTCTGAGACAAACTGGCGTTATGCAAATGATTCTAAGGTCGCGCGCATAATATATATTAATAAATTGGACCGAGTCGGAGCCGATTTTTATCGGGTTACTGAACAAATCGAGAGTGTTTTAGGTGCTAGGCCTCTAGTTATGACTATACCGATTGGGATCGAGGATGATTTTCGGGGTGTTGTAGATCTCCTTACTCAGAAAGCTTGGATCTGGGATGATTCAGGAGATCCAACAAAGTACACTATCGAGGAGATTCCAACGGATTTAGTGGACAAGGCTAATGAGTTAAGAGAGAAGTTAATCGAAACGGCAGTCGAGCAAGATGATGATGTTATGGAGAAGTATTTGGACGGCATCGAGCCTGAGGTGGAAGCTATTAAGTCTTGTATTCGAAAGGGGACAATTAATTTAGATTTTTTTCCCACTTATTGCGGTTCTAGTTTTAAAAATAAAGGTGTGCAACTGGTTCTTGATGCGGTAATAGATTACCTTCCAAACCCTACAGAAGTAAAACCGCAACCAGAAGTTGACCTTGAGGGTAATGAGACCGGTAATTTCGCAGTAGTTGATCCCTCCGGTCCGTTGAGAGCATTGGTCTTTAAGATTATGGACGATAGATATGGCGCTCTCACTTTTATAAGAATATATTCGGGCAAAATTGAAAAAGGAACTAACGTTCTAAATACCTTTACTTCTAAAACTGAGCGGATTGGAAGGATTGTAGAGATGCACGCTGACTCAAGAAACGAGCTGACAAGTGCAGGGGCTGGAGACATTGTTGCCGTACTAGGTATGAAAAATGTACAGACAGGTCACACATTGGCCGATGAAAAAAATCCAGCAACTTTGGAGCCAATGGTTTTTCCTGATCCAGTAATTTCTGTCGCGATATCACCCAAAGAAAAAGCTGGCTCTGAAAAATTAGGCGTCGCACTAGGTAAAATGATTCAAGAGGATCCTTCTTTTCGAGTTGAGACGGATATAGAAAGTAATGAAACAATAATTAAAGGAATGGGCGAATTGCATCTTGATATTAAAGTCGACATCTTGAGACGAACCCATGGCTGTGAGGTTGAGGTTGGGAAACCACAGGTAGCCTATCGGGAAACTATAACTAAACAGATAACCGATGAATACACCCACAAAAAGCAAACCGGAGGCGCGGGTCAGTTTGCGAAGATCGATTATATTATAGAGCCGGGTGAAGTTGGAACAGGATTTGAGTTTGAGTCAAAAGTGACAGGCGGTAACGTGCCGAGAGAATTCTGGCCAGCGGTTAAAAAAGGGTTTGAATTATGTATAGAAGAGGGTGTCTTGGCCGGTTACCCCGTGCAAGATATGAAAGTGACTTTAATGGATGGGGCATACCATGCGGTTGATTCATCCGCCGTTGCTTTTGAGACAGCGGCGAAAGCTGCATATAGGCAGTCTTTACCCAAAGCATCCCCTCAACTTTTAGAACCGATTATGAAGATTGATGTGTTTACACCAGAAGATCACGTTGGAGACGTAATCGGCGACCTTAATAGAAGAAGAGGTGTCATTAAAGCCCAGGAAACGGGTTCTTTAGGTTCTAGAGTAAAAGCAGATGCTCCGCTTGGAGAAATGTTTGGTTACATTGGAGATCTTAGAACCATGACATCAGGGCGCGGTCAGTTTTCAATGGAATTTTCCCATTATGCTCCATGCCCGAGTAATATTGCAGAAGAAGTTATCAAAGAAGCAAAAGAGAAAAGAGCTTAGTTAGGACAAAGTTAGTATTTTATTTACTACTTCAGTTAAATCTTTAGAACAATTTGATTTTCGAATCAGCTCGAGGCTCTGACCCGATAGTTGCTTTCTATGTTCTCCAAACTTACACCAGCAGTCGAAAGCCCTAGCCAGTCGTGCAGCGATTTGCGGATTAATGGCATCGAGTTTTAGTACATAAAATGCACAAAGTTCATAGCCTTTGCCGTCGAGTCTATTGAACTGATTTTGGTTGCCGTGGCAAAACGCACCTATTAGTGACCTCATTCTATTTGGATTTGTTAAATCGAATTTTTCATGTTGTGTGAGTTTCTTTATCTCATCTAAAGTGTTGGGTAGCCTAGATAGTGCTTGAACAGTGAACCATTTATCTATAACTAATTCTTCTGTATGCCACTTATCATAAAACCAATTTATTGCTTCTTCTCTTTGTTCACAAGCAAAATCCATAAGTCCAGATAAGGCGGCCATAGCATCTGTCATATTTTTTGAATTTTTTAATTGATTTAATGCAAGGTCAAAAAATTCTGTTTCATTGTTTTCCAGCAGATAATTCAAAGCAAGATTTTTTAAGGCACGCTCTCCAACACTTTTTCGAGAAAAATCGTTATCAATATTTTTGCTGAAGCGATCATAAATAACATAAAGATTTTCTCGAAGTTTAGAACCAATTTTTTGACGGACGTCATTTCTTACCTCATGGCAGGTTTCTGGATCAAGTGAGCCCATAACCTCTAAAATATATTGTTCGTTCGGAACAGTCATCATTTCAGCTAGAAATAATGGTTCACTTTTAGGCCCTGATAAATTTTCTTGCAGAACACCAATAAAAGGAGTCTCTGTCGGATGTAATTTATTATCTGGAAGATTTGTTATCCCACTTATCATTGTTTTAATAATTAATTTTTGAGCTGCTTCCCATCTGTTAAATTCATCTGGATCGTGTTTGGCGAGGGTGACTAACTCGTTAGGTGAATGGTCAAATTCCATTTTTACAGGCGCAGAAAAATCACGTAATACTGATACTATAGGTAAAGACTCGACATTTTCAATGATCAATTCGTCCTCTTTTTTTTCAAGAAGAAATAAAATTGATTTGTTATTGTCTATTTCTGGGTGGCCATCTATGTTTACTGGCGATCCTTCTTTATCAAGCAAGCCAAGTTTAATAGGAATTTGCCGAGTAATTTTTTGTTTTCCTGGATTAACCTGTTGAAAAGAGATTTTTAAGGTTTTATTAGTTTTATCATAAACGCTATTACCTTTAATAGCAGGTGTTCCTTTTGATTCATACCATGCTTCGAAATTTTTCAGTTGGCAGCCTGAGGCGTCGCGCATCGCTGAGAGAAATTCTTCAATCCGCACAGCTTGCCCGTCATGCCTTTGGAAATATAGTTTCATTCCTTTATAGAAATTTTCCTTGCCGATTATTGTGTAGATCATCCTGACTAATTCGGCGCCTTTTTCGTAGATGGTCGCTGTATAAAAATTGCTAATTTCTAAGTACTGGTTTGGTCTAACGGGATGGGACATCGGCCCTGAGTCTTCTGGAAACTGAATACTCCTTAACTGTCTGACTTCTTGAATTCGTGTTACTGAATGTGAGTATCGATCAGCACCATATTGTTGGTCTCGGAAAACGGTAAGCCCTTCCTTTAGACTCAGCTGAAACCAATCTCTACAGGTGACACGATTACCAGTCCAATTGTGAAAATATTCATGAGCTATTACCCTATCAAGCATCATTAAGTCCCGATCTGTCGCTGTGCTGGAATCCGCTAAAACATATTTTGTATTAAAAATATTTAAACCTTTATTTTCCATTGCGCCCATATTAAAGTCGCTAACCGCGACTATTTTGTATTGCTCTAGATCTAGTTCAAGACCATACACATCCTCATCCCATTTAATCGAACTCTTCAAAGACTCCATTGCAAAAGAAGTTAGGTGGAGTTTTCCAGGCTCAACAAAAATTGAGAGTTCTGCGATTTTCCCTGATTTGGTTTTAAAAGAATCTTTGGTATGGTCAAGCTTTGCTGCGACGAGCGCAAACAGATAAGACGGTTTCGGAAAGGGATCATCAAATGTTTTCCAATGTCTTCCATCTCTAAGCACCCCTTCTGAGCATAGATTTCCATTCGCAAGTAAAACAGGGAACTTTTTTTTATCAGCAATAATTTTCGTTTTATACTTGGCCATAATGTCAGGCCGATCAAGAAAAAAAGTTATCTTACGAAACCCCTCGGCTTCACATTGAGTAAATAGGCCTGTTTTGGATGCATATAACCCTTCTAACTGAGTGTTACCGTAGGGGTCTATTTCTATAATTGTTTGTACTGAGAAAGAAGATTTGCGTACAGGGAGCTGAAGAGTGCCATCTTTGTAGGTGTATTTACCTTTTTCTAATATCTGGTTATCAATCTTTATCTGGATTATCTTTAAATCCTCTCCATCGAGGCATAGATCCTCTGCAATTTTATTGTTTTTGATAAAATTTATGTCAGATGAGACAGTTACCTTGTTATCTTGGATGTCGAAGACCAGGGATACCCCAGTAATCGAGTAATCAGATGGTTTGTAATCTTGTAATTTTTTTAAATTTGCACTCATATAAGTTCTAAAAAGATGATTTTTACGGTCTGATTATTGTATACAATCTTTTAGTTATTAAACAATAATTTGATAGTATACTTACATTATGAAAAACAATTTAGTCTCTGATTTTCTATTATTTTTACGAAACTCACCAACACCTTTCCATGCAACGCAAAACCTTGAGAGCATGCTCAAAAGTGCCGGTTATGAAAGGCTACTTGAAAAAGATGAATGGTCGTTAAGAAAAAAGGGAAAATATTATGTTATAAGGGGCGACTCCTCCTTAATCGCGTTTGAGCTAAATCGAACAGTCAGAGAAAATACTGGTTTTTTAGCGATTGGCGCTCATACAGATAGTCCTTGTCTTAAATTGAAACCAAATCCAACCAAACAAAAATTCGGTTATTTACAATTGAATACTGAGGTTTATGGAGGTGTTTTGTTAAACCCATGGTTTGATAGAGATTTATCAATCGCCGGAAAAGTAATTTATAAAACAAAGTCTGGTAAAATCAAAACCATGCTCATTGACTGTAAGAAGCCATTAGCAGTTTTATCAAGCCTTGCTATTCACTTAGACCGTGAGGCAAATAAAAAACGTTCAATAGATAAGCAAAAGATGTTAAGTCCTATTTTGGCTGTTCAAAGCGAAGATAAGGACTTCCACGAGTTACTTTTATCTGAAATAAAAAAGAAAGAAAAATTAAAGACTGGTTTGAAGTTAATCGCTACTGATTTGTTTATGTACGATACACAGGTGCCAGCAGTTATAGGTTTGAACGATGAATTTGTATCAAGTGCTAGATTAGATAATCTCGTAAGTTGCTTCCTCGCGTGCCGTGCTTTGATAGATAGTAACTCCAGTCAAAATAAACTGCTGATATGTAATGATCATGAGGAGGTGGGAAGTCAATCCTATATCGGGGCCAAGGGTAATTTTCTCAAAGATGTACTGGGTCGAGTTTTTAAAACCCCCGAACTTTATTCCAGAGCGATAGCTTCTTCGTTGCTGGTGTCTGCTGACAATGCCCATGGTTTACATCCTAATTTTCCAGAGCGTCATGATGAAAATCATAGGCCAATCATTAACTCTGGTGTAGTAATAAAAATTAATAATAATCAAGCATATGCTTCAAATGCTGATACTTGTTCAATTATTCAAAATCTTGCTGAAAAACGTAAAATCCCAATTCAATATTTTATAAGCAATAATGAGATGCCATGTGGTAGCACGATTGGGCCGATAACAGCGACGGCTTTGGGCATAAAGACTGTCGATTTGGGGTTGCCTACGTTTGCTATGCATTCCATTCGGGAGCTTTGTGGTGTTAGAGATATTTCATGTTTTTACAAACTTTTGTTTGAACTTTATCAAGAAGATTTATATGGGTCGTAGAGCTATCCTCATGATGTATCAGGTGAAACTACAACCACTATCTTACCGATAATCTCACGACGTTTTAATCGCCCAATTGCCTCCTCTGCATTTTCTAATCCAAAGACCTTAGAAATCTTTGGCCTAAGCCTGCCTTCTTTAAGAAGCTTGACGAGATACTCATGATTCTTTTTTGCCTTCGCTCGATTTTTTTCGAAAAATGTACCCCAGAAAACACCTGTACATTCACAACCTTTGAGAAGGGGAAGGTTTAAAGGAAGCTTTGGGATGCCACTAGGAAAGCCAACTATTAGAAATCTTCCCTCCCAAGCTATCGACCGTAGCGCCGCTTCTGAATACGCTCCTCCGACAATATCAAAAATAATATTAGGGTTCGTATTGACTAGGCTCTCTTTAAAAATTTCAGAACGTGATTTCGCTGGAAGATCCACTATATTTTTTGGATAAATGAAGCATTGATCTGCACCAGCATTTAAAACCGCAGCCTTTTTTTGTTCATCTGAGACAGCTCCAATGACTGAGGCACCATGGGCCTTGGCTAATTCAACCGCAGCTAAACCGACTCCTCCAGCAGCACCTAGAACGAGAACGCTTTCATTTGAGGTTAGTCGTCCCCTGTCATGAAGGGCATGATAAGCTGTTCCGTAGGTAAATAGGAAGCCAGCTCCAGTCGCCATTGGTATGCCATCCGGTAATTTAACTAATTTATCAGCCTTGCAGGATACATATTCAGCTAAACCTCCAAAAGTAGTGATAGCGATGACTCGGTCACCATCATGCCAATCAACTACCTTTTTACCTTTTTTTATGATTATTCCGGAGATTTCTCCTCCCGGGGCGAATGGACGGGTTGGCTTAATTTGATATTCATCTTTTATGATCAGTGTATCAGGATAATTAATGCCGCAGGCAATAACTTTTATTAGCACCGCATCATCTTCAATGATAGGTTCATCGGTAGTCTTTATGTTAAGGCTAAATTTATCATTAATTTTTTCACTTAAAAGTGCTCTCATTATTATTCTCTCTATTGCTTACTTACAAATATTGATTAGTTTATTATAATCATAGGCAACGAGGTAATTATGTTCACTAGTCAATTTAAAGTTGAAAAAACATGGATCGATCATAATGATCATATGAACGTTTCCTATTATCAATATGCCTTTCAGGAGGCTTTAAATCAATATTGGAAACATATCTTGAATCAAGAAGATAACAGTAGAGCTGACCTAGCGCTCTCACCTAAGAATGTTCACATAAGATATTTGTCTGAAGCTCTTTTGGATCAGACTATTGACGTGAATTCTTTCATTTATAAACTAAATCATGAAGAATTGTCGGTTTTTCAAGAGATGAAACGCGACGATACGGTAATATGTATATTTAGTCAGGATGTGAATTTCTGTAGTGGTGACGATGCTCTAATTCGACAGTGCGACGACGTGACCTATAATATTTTATCAAAAATAGTCGAAAAAACTGACATAGTTTTACCGAAATGGATAGACCACTCGATTGAAATTTCTTAAACAAGGAGCATTTGTCTATGGCTAGTTATAATCAGCCCCGAATAAAGCCAAAACGCCAATCATCGTGGAATGAGAAGGATCATGAAATTATGGGACCTTTTGTGAACGATAACTCTGTAATGAATATTTTTACTACTCTTTTAAATCATCAAAACCTTTTCAAGCGTTGGTTAGTATTCGCTAATCACATTTTATTTAAATCATCACTTCCAGCTAAAGAAAAAGAAATCGCAATACTAAGAATAGGGTACTTATGTAAATGTGAGTATGAGTGGGCTCAGCATGTTGTCATTGCTAGACGAGTTGGATTAGATGACGATATTATCGAAGAAATAAAAAAGGGAGAGGACAGTACTAAGTTTAACGAATTGCAGCTATTGGTTATTAGGTCCGTTAATGAACTTTACGACCATGCATCTATATCTGATGAAACTTGGTCTAGCTTAGAAAAACACTATTCGAAGGAGCAATTAATAGACCTTGTTTTCACTGTTGGCCAATATAATTTGGTCTCTATGGCACTAAACAGCTTCAAAGTTCAAATTGACGACAGAGTCGCTTCCCAAGTAAATGTAGATTTTTCCAAGTGACTGTCTAGAACTTTTCCAGTGCAATGACCGGTATATGGCGCTCCGTCGCTGCTTGATAATCATTGTAAGGAGGATAAAGTTCTGCCATCATTTTCCATACACTTTCTCTTTCATCGCCGGAGATAATACGAGTCTTTGCTTGGTATACATCATTTTTAACCTGTACCTTCACTTCGCTTTGATTCATCAGGTTATGATACCATCCTGGATGGCTGGGGTTGCCTCCTTTAGAGGCGATTATAACTACTCCTGACTCAATCTCTCCGTAAATGAGGGGCATTATTGATTCTTTGCCTGACTTTCTTCCGGTAGTAAAAAGAAGGAGTGTAGGTATAGGTCCGGGTCCGCCGACTTTTGTAGAATCCCACATATGACCGGCCTCGCCGTTTTCTAGATATAAATCCCTGTGTTTTGCTATCCAGCCACTATCGCTCGCTTCTTTGATTGGGTCTGCCATGATATTGCTCCAAAATCTGTTACTATAAGAGGAGTATAATGCATCTTCTAAGAAAAAAAAATCATGCCCGAATTAATTTTAAGAAAACAATTTGAAGATTATAGGGAAGGAGATCAGGACCCTTTCAAAGGTGGTCTGTTAGTTTCTAGACTCATTGATGCTGATCTTAATATAACCTGGGTCTATGATCAGTTGAGAGGCTTGGCTGAAAAAACACGAGCTGGTGATGATATTAGTACCTTTTTAGTTGAACTACAAAAGTTTGGATTTGAAGGTGCTCTAGATTTTAATAATAAAAAATTAAGTTCGATTGAGTATGTATTGAGAAATAAAACAGGGATACCTATTTCCCTTGCGATGGTCATTATTGGGGTCGGCAAGTTACTTGGTTTCTCTATAAAAGGTGTTAATTTTCCTGGTCATTTTCTTTTAAAGTCTAATGATTTATTAATTGATCCTCACGGCCTAAAGACCGTTAAAGTTGGAGCAGAGATCATGCTTAATAATCAACTTTACTTTACGGACCCTAATGATCTAATTGAGGTAAATGGGGTTAAGATAGTAAGTCGTATGCTTAATAATCTTAAATTTATTGCAATAAAAGAGAATGACTATAATGAAGCCATAGAGTACTGTAGCTATCAGATTTTGATAGAGAATATAAACTTTCAGTTGTATATAGAGAGAGCCTCTTTGTTTCTAAATAGCGGTCAAAAAGAGAAAGCTTTAAAAGATTTGGAAAAAGCGATAATTGATGCCCCTACAGACGCGGTTCGGTCCAGATTAGTAATTAATCGTGATAAGATTATCAGGACAAATCACATGGTTCATTGATTTAACAAAACAGGCTACTAGAAGAGAGAAAGTTTTTAAAATGAATTTAAGAGGAAAAGCTAAATTTTTAATCGGTCAAGTTGTTAAACATCGCTTCTATCCTTTTCGGGGTATAATATTTGATGTGGACCCAACTTTTAGCAATAGCGAAGAATGGTGGGAATCAATACCAAAGGAAACTCGACCAAGAAAAGATCAACCCTTTTATCATCTATTGGCCGAAAATGAGATGACTAGCTACATAGCTTACGTTTCTGAGCAAAATTTATTAGAAGATGAATCTGGCGGGCCGATCAATCATCCGGACATTGGCCACTACTTTAGCAAGTACGAAAAAGGTTGTTATATCTTAAAACCAGAAAACTCTCATTAAAACTTGGGCTCCTTGGGCTCAATTGTTCCGCCTGACTCAACCCATTTAGCATATCCACCTTCCATGTGTGCTACAGCTTCTAACCCCATTTTTTTGACCGTGAAAGCCGCTAGCGCGGAACGCAGCCCGCCTGCACAGAAGAATATAATTTTTTTCCCACTACCGAATTGTTCGCGGTAATAAGGGCTATTAGGATCAACCCAAAATTCTAGCATCCCCCTTGGAGCATGGATTGAGTTTGGAATAGTTCCATCTCGCCATAGTTCCCTAATATCTCGAATATCAACTAACAAGGTATTATTATCGTCTTTAATTTGAATAACCTCTTGTACCGTCATAGTTTCGATGTTGGCTTCAGCTTCCTCTACTAGGTCTTTAACCCCTTTTTTAATCATAACGACTCCTCTTTTAAGTTTTATTCTTTAGTATATAATAAATGCTCAACTAGATTAACTAATCAAACGGTTCGAACAACTAAATGCTCGCCAATCCCCATTCAGTACTGGTCTTTGTGATGTTTCTCTGGACTTCAGGCCTCGTCGTATCAAAAAGCGCAGCTAGTTTTATGACACCTTTTGAATTAAGCTTTTCTCGATGGGTTATTTGTTCTTTAATTTTATTGATATTCTGTTATACGAAAATAGGGAATCATATATCAACGATCCGCGGGAACTTTAGTAAGCTTTTTGTTTTAGGTTTCCTACTAGCAATGGGTTCTACATTTTTGATTTGGTCAGTCGATTCTACTACTGTTTTTAACGCCTCACTACTAGGTGCATCCCAACCGCTAATTACTTTAATAATGGCTTTTGTCATCGGGTTGGAGAGCACCTCAAGGATTCAGTATTTAGGCATTTTATTAGGATTGATGGGGGTTGTTGTTTTAATAACAGAAGCTAGTAGTGACTTAATTGCTAACTTTAGATTTAATTTAGGTGATGTCTTAGTTTTGGCAGCCGTTATGTTTTACTCGTTGTATACGGTTTGTTTAGTAAAATGGAGATTACAACTTCCTAGCTATATTATAATGACCACAAGTTCGGTTTCAGCGAGTTTAATTCTTTTTCCTTTGACAATAAGTCATAGTGGATTTGCTTTTATTGACCTTTGGTTTGATCCCATCGCAATTTTGATAATTTTTTTTATGGCGGTTTTTCCAACAGCTCTTGCTACTTCTTTGTGGAATAGGGCAGTAATTAATATCGGAGCTAATAAGGCGTCTGTATTTATAAATTTAATGCCTGTTTTTGGCGCTTTAGCTTCTATCTTAATTTTTGATGATCGATTTAAACTTTTTCATTTTTATGGAACAATCTTGGTCGTGATTGGTGTGTGGATGGTCGCCTTTAGAAAAGATTCAAGCAAATAATTCACGAATTCCTTTCTGCGTCATATATTTTTGAATAAATTCGTCTGGATTTCCGTACGCTTTAATATTGTCTGAGGTCGTCCTCCAATCCCCAGTGCAGCTCTCTGCAAGATGGAATCTACCAATTCTTTTTGTCTGATGATCTTTACATATATACCAACTCCAATTCCAGTCAGGTTTTTTCAAGCTAGTAAGTATCGGTCCATTTCTAATGGTTGGTTGAATTGATGAATTGATTTTTAATTGTGAATAGCCAATTTCAATGCTTTTTAAAATAGTATTGTTCTGGTTGTAGTATAAAATTTTCACCGGAACCATATTTCTTCCGTCAATATAAATTCTTTTTTTTATAAAATTTGTTTTTCGATATCCATTTGGTGCCATATCGATCACGATAATATTAGTCGTATACTGTTTCCTGACTAGATAATAGCTTTGGCCTTTTAAGCCTCCAGTCACAGGTAAGTCCCAATTTGGTAGGTCAGGCCGCCAGTTATGTTGCGTCGATACCAAAAATGGTCCGTTATAAACAATCTTCCAATTGCCCCAGACCCCAGATGGGTCCCCCAACCCATAAGCATCTGACAGTGAAAAACTAATACCTGGGATCACTTCGTTTAGACGCCTAGAGTTGGCGAGTTTTGTCATTCTTTTTGTTTTTGGATTAAAAGAGTAAAGTTCGGGAAATTTATTCTGATCTTTAAACCATTTACTCGTGAATGTTAGCCCTCTAAACTCTTTAGGCTCCGTAAACCAAATGGCGCTGTACCTCAAAAGGTGTTTGTATTTCGCTTTATCTTCAATCGCACTCTCGATTAGGGGGTTGCAGATACCACTCAGTTGTTGCGAAGCGAAAACCATATCAAAACTTTGCTCTATGTTTCCGTCTTTGTCGATAAGACTACCATTTATAGCGTTAATATCTTGGTCATGTCGATTCCAACCGAGAGCTAGATTAAATATTATCTCTTTAACTGATTTGCTAGCCGGGAAAGGAAGTCCACCTGACCATTCTGAGCCATCCTTGCTTATGACATTATTTTGTTTGTCAAAAATCAAATTGTTTTCATTTCTTTTTGTTGCACGATGAAAGAAGGGAGGGAAAAGAGTTTCTTGAGCTTCCTCTGATGGAGAGAGCAGTATTTCACGATTTTCAAGCATTACTTCCTCATAGGTTGAAGGGTCGACTAGTTCTTTCACATACCCAATGTTTTTTGAGGAGATAACGTCAGTATCTTTTATTTTACCTTCAGTGTATTCCTCAATACTTTGTGGCAGTCTTGGTTTAGAAGATCCATGTATTTTATTTATGTAAAAGAGTGTCGGGCTTAGGATTAGCCCGCAACGAGCCATACTTAATGTTTTTTTCAGAAAAAGTCTTTTTGATTTATTTAAGCGTTTAATTTTATTAATCATCAATCAGCACTTTATTAATTGTTATGGTTCTTGTTTCTAGGGTTGGTTTAAATAGTTCAGACTTGCCTTCGATGTCACCTGCTTTACCTAAGGGCGAACCGGTTCTGCTGATTCGGGCGACGGCATGTACAAGATCTATTTCCTTCATATCTGTATTTCCTAACATAGAGTTTTCCTGAGTAAACTTTACTAAAATAGGAAAATTTTTTGGCACCTTTGTTTTAATTGCATAAAGCGGTGGTGATTTCTCCTTGGATTTTAGGAAAACAAACATTGTAGATTCGGACTCTATCCGCCCAATGACCTCCGGATCAATTTTTATTTCAATATTAGCAATTGGCTTATTGTAGGAGTTTTCCTGAACTGACTTCGATTCTTTTTGAGCATCCTGAATGAGTTCACTTACTCTCGAGCTTAATTCCGAATTAAGAGGAAGATTTGCTATAGCCTTGTTCCATTGTGATATTGCGCCAGCCGAATCCCCTTTTTGTTGGTGCCCAATGCCAGATAATGTGAGTGCTACTGGGTTTTTATCATCTATGGTAATAGCTTTATCTAAAATTCGCATGATTTCCGTATCAATACTTCCTTTTTTTAACATTGCCATCGCATCAGCTAATTGCGTTAGTGCATTGCTATCGTCTGGGCTTGTTTCGACTCTCTTACTAGCAAACTCCACGGCTTTTTCATAATCTCCACGAACCATGTAAACCTTTGTCATTTGTTCAAGCAGGTTGGGATTGTCAGGGTCTTGTTTTAATACTTGTTCTATTTCTTCGGCATGTTTCCCAGCGTTGAACTGCGCGTTGGTGTTTGCACTGATCGTTTGATTAGATATTTGAAGGCTATCGGGTAAACCGACCAGAACATAAATCCCAAAAGATACAATCGGGATTACAAAAAGAAAACAGATTATTTTATAAAAATTAATTTTATCTTTGAGTTTTCGAATTTCGTTTTCTTGCTGGGAATCAGTGATTTTTTCATAATCTCTCATTTTAATTGCTGGTAGTAATAGTATAACGATTACTAATATGGTTGAAGTTATGGTAATCAGCCAAAACATTTTAGTTTATCTTTGGTTTTTTTGAGAAGAATATTACTAATCCCACTGCTAATATAGCCAATATAAAAGGCGCAAACCAAAGAATACTTGTACTTGGATTTAATGGGGGATCGTACAAGACAAAGTTTCCATACCTCTCAACTAAAAACGTTTTTATGGTTTGTTGTGAGTTGTCTTGAATTACCATTTGATATACTTCGTCCCGTAGGTCAGTAGCTAATCCAGAGGCCGAATCTGCAAGTGATTGATTTTGGCAAACAAGGCATCTTAGCTCTTCGAGAAGATTTTCAAAAATTATCTGTTGATTTGAATTTTCGAAAGAATAAATTTTGTCGGACGCAAAAGAGAAGAGTGCAGCAACTAGGAGTGACATTGGTAAAATTATTTTTATAATCTTCATCATGATTAAGGCTTCTTATTTTCCAGTTGATTTAGGAGATTTCCATATGTCTCGGCCGTCAACGGACCAATATGTTTGTATACGATTATCCCGTTCTCGTCAATTAAAAAAGTCTCTGGGACACCATAAACTCCCAAATTCAAGCCAAGATTTGCTTCGGGATCGAATATTTTTTTTGTATAGGGGTCGCCGTATTTTAGAAGCCATCTAGTTGCTTCCGAATAGCTGTCTTTATAGTTAAGCCCTATAACTTTTATTGAACCCGAGTCGGATATCTTTTTGAGTAGTTCATGCTCTTGTAAACAGGCGCCGCACCAAGATGCCCAAACGTTCAATAAAAAAGGTGTCGAAGGTAAATCTTCATTTGTGATAACTGATCCATTAGTACTCAATTCAACGAGGTTAAATCTTGGGATTTTTTTTCCAATCAACGGAGAAGGGATTTTTCTAGGGTCTAGTTGCAGTCCTACGATAAGGAAGCCCACCATTATGAAAAAAAGAGCTAATGGTATAACAAAAAATATTTTTTTTTTCACAACTTAGCTCTTCTCGGTGTGAGGCCCATTGCTACGAGCCCTCCGATAGCCATTAGGATTGCTCCTAGCCAAATAAATCGCACGAAAGGCTTAATGTTTAGCCTAACGCTCCAAGCTTCTGTGCCAATCTTTTCGCCTAAAGATATATAAATATCTTTAAGTAGGCCAGCATCTATACCGGCTTCAGTCATTGTCATGCCGCGAGTATCGTAAAATCTTTTTTCTGCCGGGATCTGAACTAGGTACTTTTGTTCCTTATTGGTTACTTCGAAAATGGCTTGCACACCCTTATAGTTTGGTCCCGTCACATTATCGAGTGAGGCAAATTTAAAGTTGTAATTGTTCAGTTGTGCCTCATCTCCAACCCCCATTTTAAGGTGAGAGGTGCTTTCATAATAACTAACCAGTGTTATGCCAATGACACAGATTGCAAAACCAATGTGAGCAATAGTACGCCCAAGGATAGCTCCGTCAAACCGTTTTAGAGAAATCTTATTTTCCTTGCTAAAAAGAGTGGTTAAGCTAGTGGCTATAACCCAGACGGATAACACTAAGCC
Organism: Pseudomonadota bacterium; assembly: GCA_036158955.1. Taxonomy (GTDB): domain Bacteria; phylum Pseudomonadota; class Gammaproteobacteria; genus TMED69. The sequence continues at coordinate 34,323 of JAYYFI010000015.1, read as the reverse complement.
TATTACCGCCCTAATAGTAAGGTTTTCAACAAGCATGAGTATAAGTGCTATTGAGAAGATTGCCGTTCCCAAAAGGGGAAGTTTTAATTTATGCAGGGTGGCACTCCAATTATCGCGGTGCCAACTTGTTAATGGCGCTATACCGAGGAAAATCATGAGAGGAGCCATAATTGGAATGACAACTGCATTAAAATACGGAGGCCCCACGGAAATTTTTCCTAGATTTAAAGCATCTATGGCGAGGGGATAGAGTGTTCCTAATAAAATAGTAGCCGTAACTACACTTAATACCACCGAATTCAGCAGAAGGTATGACTCCCGTGAAGCAAAAGCATACCCTTTATCATTGATTTGGCTAGCTTTTAGTCCATATATTAGAAAAGCACCTCCCACCACGATTACTATGAATAATAAAATAAAAATTCCTCTAGCAGGGTCGGTTGCAAACGCATGTACGGATGTTAAAACTCCGGAACGAACTAAGAATGTTCCTAGCAGACTAAGGCCAAAAGCTGATATAGCTAGTAAGAGTGACCAGCCTGAAAATACCTCTCGTTTTGCGGTAGCATTTAAGGAGTGGATTAGTGCGGTTCCTACTAACCAAGGCATTAACGAAGCATTTTCGACGGGGTCCCAAAACCACCAACCACCCCATCCTAGTTCGTAGTAGGCCCACCAACTGCCTAACGCTATTCCCATCGTTAAAAATGCCCAAGCTAATAGCGTCCAATTTTTTGCCCAGACTGCCCATTGATTCGTGTATTCCTTAAGCATTAACGAGGCCAAAGCACAACAAAAGGAAATAGCGAACCCGACATAGCCCATATACAGCATAGGCGGATGAATGATAAGACCAAAATCTTGTAACAGGGGATTTAAGTCAGCGCCATTAGTTGGAGGAGGGATTTGCCTTATAAAAGGGTTTGATGTGAATATACAAAACAGAATGAAACCTAAGCTAATAATTCCCGCAAATATCAAGGTCCACGCAACAAATTTTTTAGGTAGAGAAGAGCTAAAAAGCGCGAATGCTACTATCCAAATAGATAGAATCATAATCCATAATAGTAGCGAGCCCTCGTGAGCTCCCCAAACGGCTGACAACCTATATTGGAGAGGCAGCAAAGTATTTGAATTCATGGAAACGTATTTGACTGTAAAATCATTTGTAGCGAAGCAGTACGATAAAAGGGCGAAAGATATAATTATTGCCACCGCATGCGCGTAAAGGGCCCTTCTCCCCAAATTGATCCAAATGGCTGAGTCAGATAGAGCTCCAATTAAAAGTGAGGATATTTGGAACAGCACGAGGCTGAGTGATAAAACTAAAAAAAATGCTCCGAGCTCGGGAATCATTTTGGACCGTGAGGTTTTTCTAAGTGGAGGGTATCAGCTATTTCGGGAGGCATATAATTTTCGTCGTGCTTTGCTAGAACTTCAAAGGCATTGAACGTTCCATCAGAACCCATAGACCCATTAGCGATGATCCCTTGTCCTTCTCGGAACAAGTCTGGCAGTATGCCTTTATAACGCACTGGTTGATTTGACTTTAAATCAGTGAGAACAAAACTGACTTCTAGTGTATTTGGCGAACGTAAAACACTGTTTTCAACTACGAGACCTCCAACTCTGAAAGAATCTCGATCTTTCGCGTGTCCGGCCGCTATTTCGGTGGGGCTATAAAAGTACATGAGATTACGCTCGAATGCCGATAAGATCAGGTAGACCGCGATACCGGCTCCAATCATTCCAAAAAATATTCCTATTATCCGCTTATTTCTTTTCTTCATTGTTAATATCGCTCTGCAAAATTTCGAGCATCAGTTTTTTTGTATTTTGCAGGCCTATCTGAGACATTAGACCGAGGGTAACCATGGCGACAAAGGTAAATATAAATGCACCCAAAATGTATTCGATATACTGCAAAAAAAACCCCTGTTTATTAAAATTAGCTTAGTTTTTTACGAATCCAATTAGCATTTCGTTCATAGTGAATTATCTCATTTTGCATCCTTATCATCAAAATAAGGATAAAATAGGCTATAAATCCAACAGTCATTATGACCAGGGGAATTAACATAGAAAGTTCTATTGAAGGATTATCCAACTTTGAAACTGTGGGCCCCTGATGGAGGGTTGCCCACCATTCAACGGAATAATGAATTATAGGTATGTTAATCGCCCCAATTAAGGTGACAACTGCTGCGGACCTTGAGCCGATTCTCGGGTCGTCGGTGCTATTTGCGATGCCAATGATTCCCCCGTAGATAAGAAGTAGTATTAGCTCTGATGTTAACCTGGCATCCCAAACCCACCAGGTTCCCCACATCGGTTTACCCCAAATTGATCCAGTCACCAGCGCAATAGCTGTGAAACAAAAGCCTATTGGCGCGGCTGATTTTATTCCTATTTCGGCAATTTTCAGTTTCCATACTAGTGCAGTGAAAGCCGCTAATACCATATACATGTATACAAACAATGACAACCACGCTGCTGGTACGTGTACATAGATAATCCTAAACGCATCTCCCTGCTGGTAGTCTCTGGGAGCGATAAATAAACCGCTATAGAGTCCGATGCCAATAACAATTAGTGTAAAGTAAAGTAAAGGTTTCTGAATTCTTCTGGCAAAAAAATAAAACGACTCAAGTGCTAAAAAATTTCTTATTAATTTAAACATAATTAATGAATCCTTGTTTTAATTGCTGCTGCGCTCGCCCAAGGTAGTGTCGAAAGTAACAACATAAAAAAACCAACTAAAAATAATAACTCATTCGAAGAGTCTAGCCCATTATATACATTTAGAGAGGCCCTGGTTCCGAATATTACTGGGGGAATCATCAGAGGAAATACTAAAATTGTCAATAGCAATGTGCCACCTTTCGAGTTTGCTGTTAATGCACTGAGAGCAACGCCAATAAGACTCATTGTTAAGGTTACTAATGAGATACAGCTTAGAAAGTTTAGAATTAAACCAGGCTGGAAACCAAACAATAAAAACGTAAAACTCGCAACCAATATTATACTTAAACAATTAGTAAGCCAGTAAGAAAAAGCTTTCGCCAGCGATAAAATCTCTAAAGGAACTGAACATAATATAAAAAGATCAACCGTGCCCTCTCTAAAATCTTTATTAAAAATCAGGTCTAGCGTAAGCACACAGGACAATACAGAAGCTGTCCAAACAGATCCTATGACTAAAGTATTGTTATCAGTAAAAGTTGGGCCCGCTGCGACCGCACTTATAATGATAATCAGAGCAAAAAACGCTACAGAGTTTAATACATCTGTTAGACTAGCGAAGTATCGGGTTAACTCAAATCGGCAAAGAGTTAGGAATAATTTCATGACACTTGTTCTAAATAAATTTTTTTAAATTTTTCTTCTAGATTAAACGTCTGATGGCATGTCAAAAATACGATTCCGTTATTCTCTAAATGGCTTTCAATTTGTTTTTCTAGTATTTCTTGCGATTCAACATCTAAACTGTTAAAAGGTTCATCTAACACCCATATTGGCGCCTCAAAAAGGAGTAATTTACAAAGCGATAATCTCTGTTTTTGGCCCGCTGATAGGTTTTTACTTAATTGTAGGGGAGTTCGTATCTTAAATATATCGAGGGTCTCTTCAATTGAGTGATATTTGACTTTTCCTTCAGTTATCTTGGAATAGAATGTTAGATATTGTTTGATGGTAAGGTCCCAAGCAATAGATGGGCTGTGTCCGATGAAGTTAACTAAATTTGCGGACAGCGGTCGGGTTTCGATGGATGAAGTCACTAGTAATTCTCCCTCGTGGATTCTATTTAGTCGGGCTATCGTCCGTAATAAAGAAGTTTTTCCGCAGCCATTTGGGCCCGAAACCTTAATTGCTTGACCCGCTCTTACAGTTAGGTGATAGTCTCGAAGGATAAGTTTAAGACCCTTCTGGAGGTTTAGCCCCTTGATTTTGAGTGCATGGTTGTATTTCACAAGGTTTGTAGGTCTTTTACTCTATTCTGAATTTACCTCCTGGACCTGGGGGCATATTTTGCGGAGTTTGCTGTCCTGGCACTACTATCCTAGACGCTTCTTCTCGTGCCATTTCTTTGGCTCTGTCGTTTAATTTTTCGACTGCGGCTTTTATTCCCTCAGGGAAAAGACCAAAGGCCGCCTCGAGGCTATCTGCCTCAATAGGAAATTGAACGGGGATAGGACCCATTTGGGTCATCAGCGTTGTGTCTCCGATAAATTTAATTGATCTATTCTCATCGGCAGAGCCATCAATTTTAATTGGAACCATTTTCCTAATAGTTGCTGCTTTTAGATCAGTAATAGATTCTTCCCTATACAAATTGTCAGCATCAATTGTGAATGCATCGAGTCCTTCTGGTTGTTTTTCCACTGTTCGAGTCCTTTAGAAATGTTTTTAATTAATATTAAGTCGTAAATACGTAAATAGTACCAGATTAATGTTTCATTGAGGTAATTCTCTAATATTGTTGTGTTAAACTGAAAAATCTAGTTCAATTTTGGGAGGGAGTTGCTCTTATGACTACTTTGATAACAGGAGTAGCTGGTTTTATTGGTTATCATATGGCAGAAGCCCTTTTGGTTAGAGATGAGAAAGTCGTTGGGGTGGACAATCTTAATGATTATTACGACGTTTCGTTGAAACGAGCAAGATTAAGCCGAATTGGGGCAAATCCTTTATTTGATTTTCGCAAAATCGATATCTCAGATAGATTTTTGGTAAGGGAGCTATTCAGTGTACTAAAACCTAAAACTGTTGTGCACCTAGCCGCCCAGGCAGGGGTGCGCTATTCTTTAACTAATCCTCATGCTTACATCGAATCCAATATAAATGGTTTTTTAAATATCATCGAGGGTTGCAAAAAAAGTGAAGTTCAGCATTTAATTTATGCATCATCTAGCTCTGTTTACGGAAGCAATAGTGAGCTACCTTTTTCCGAAGGTGAGCGAGTAGATAAACCTTTATCACTCTATGGGGCTACGAAGATATCGAACGAACTTATGGCTCGGGTCTACAGTGATCTGTATGACATCCCTACTACCGGTCTTAGGTTTTTTACGGTCTACGGTCCATGGGGAAGGCCTGATATGTCTTTGTACCGTTTTACAAAAAATATAATCGCTAACGAACCGATTGATGTTTTTAACGATGGAAATCATAGGCGCGATTTCACTTATATAGATGATATAGTTCAGGGGTTAATTGCAACTGTGAAATTAGTTCCGTCAAGAGAATCAAATGAGTCTGGTAAATTAACTTTACCTCCCTATCAAATATTTAATATAGGGAATAGTCGACCAGTAGAACTTCTTGAAATGATAAAGATCCTAGAAGACACCCTAGGAAGAAAAGCTAAACTAAACTTCATGCCCAGGCAACCAGGTGATGTATATGATACCCATGCTGATATCGAATTGCTGTAAAAAGCGACTGGATATAGACCCAGTACGGATTTAGAAACAGGAATATCAAAATTTGTTGAGTGGTATAAGGATTTTCACCGTGTTTCCTAAGTTGTACGACCTATAATCTTGCACATTTGATAAAATCTTGCCAAATCATTTAAAGTCCAAAACTACATTAGGCGTAATCGGTTATACTGTTATAGCGAGGTGCGTTTAATATTGACTCTTAGTTATTTGGCGTCGATTCGGAGGAACTTAAAACATGGAAGTCGTAATGGTTGGGACCGGTTACGTTGGGTTAGTCTCGGGCTCTTGTTTTGCCGAGTTTGGAGCTAATGTAGTTTGCATTGATTCTGATTCAGCTAAAATTGAACAATTAAGAGAGGGGAAGATTCCAATCTTTGAGCCAGGTCTTGATGAACTGGTTAAAAAAAATGTGGAACAAGGTAAGTTAATATTTTCTACCTCCCTTGAAGAATTTGTCCCCACAGCTGACTTAGTTTTTATTGCTGTAGGGACGCCAACCCGTCGAGGCGATGGAATGGCAGATTTAGGATATGTTTTTGAGTCGGCGAAACAAATAGCTGCAAGCTTACAGGGTTACACTGTAATAGTGGATAAATCAACGGTTCCGGTTGGGACAGCTAGAAAGGTAAGGGAAATCGTACAGTTAGAAAATCCTGATGCTGATTTTGATGTGGCATCTAATCCAGAATTTCTTAGAGAAGGAGCAGCAATATCGGACTTCATGCGTCCGGATCGTGTAGTGATAGGAGTTGAATCTGAGAAGGCAAAGAATAAATTAACGGAGCTTTATAGGCCATTGAATCTAAGAGAGACGCCAATTTTGATATCCAATCTTGAAAGCGCCGAACTTATAAAGTATGCATCAAATGCTTTCCTTGCTACTAAAATTAGTTTTATTAATGAAATTGCTAATCTTTGCGAGACTCTTGGAGCTGACGTTCATGATATTGCGAAAGGAATGGGCATGGATCGAAGGATTGGTCCAAAATTTTTGCACCCTGGTCCCGGTTATGGTGGGTCATGTTTCCCAAAAGATACCAGAGCCTTGCTTTCTTTTGCAGAAGAAAGCGGGCACGAGCTTGGTATTGTAAGGGCTACGATTGAAGCGAATAATAACCAGTTAGCAAAGATGTCTGAGAAAATAAAGTCAGCGTTAAACCTTTCGAATAATAATCAAAAGATTGCTGTCCTTGGTTTAACTTTTAAACCCGAAACTGATGATATTCGCGAGTCACCCTCACTGTCGCTCCTACCCGATTTGGTGCGAGCTGGTGTAACCATTAAAGCTCATGATCCAAAAGGCTTGGATGCTGCAAAACAGGTTCTCCCATCAGATATCATTTTTTGCGAGGACATGTTGAGTGCTATTAAAGGGTCTCATGCGATAATCTTATTAACCGAATGGAATGAGTACCGAGGCCTTGATTTAAATGTGCTTAAGCGAATTATGCAAGGAAATGTTTTTATAGACTTAAGAAATATTTACGAGCGAGAGACGGTAGAGAGTCACGGTTTTTCATATTTTTGTGTTGGAAGATAAATTTAAGATTCTTTGACGTTTAAATTTTGGAGAAATCTGCATTTGATTAGTTTGGCTAGTTTTTTTTTAGTTTTTTTGGTTGCCGTTTTTAGTTACTTGTTGACCGGTCTTGCGGTAAAAAGTTTTTCTTATTTTTCGATATTAGATTTGCCAAAAGAAAGAAGCTTGCACACTAGTCCAACACCAACGGCGGGCGGTTTTGTTTTTATTTTAATATTTTGCATACTTATTTTTGTTTATGATTTTAAAGATATTCTTACTTTAAATTGGTTGGTCTTTTCTCTTGGTCTATCTTTATTAGGTGGTTTGGATGATATTAAACCTCAAAAAGTGAGAACTCGGTTATTGGGTCAGTTTGTTCTTGCAATTTTTTGCTGGTCAACTTTGTTAGAATATTTGCTTCCCAACAGTTTGTTATTGATTAACAACTATAGCTCATATGTATTCCTTTTGATTTTTACGCTAGTTTCATTGTTACATATTAATCTTTTTAACTTTATGGATGGCTCGGATGGTTTTGCGGCCACTCAAGGAATTGTATTTTTTGGTTTTCACGCGATAGTCTTTCTTTTCTGCGATGCAGAGCCTTTAGCGATTTATTGTTTGACTTTAGTCAGTATCCTAGTAGGTTTTCTTGTATATAATTGGCCGCCAGCGAGAATATTTATGGGTGATTCCGGGAGTTACTTTATTGCTTCCCAGATACTTTTGGTAGGGTTTTATGGGTATCGGGAAATTGGATATCCTTTTTCGATAGTGGTACTAACTCCTTTTCTATCCGACTCTGTACTCACCTTGATCAAACGGTTAGTAGGTAAAAAAAAATGGTGGAGGCCCCATAAGGAACATGTCTATCAACAACTTATTGAAAAAGGACTGACCCCCGCTCAGCTTAATATTTACTTATTTTCGATGCAGCTTTTACTCTTTCTTCCGATTGGGACCACGGTCGTTTATTTTGAGAATTATCGTAATTTATTCGTTCTAATGTCATTCGGTATAAGCACGGTAATCTGGTACTATTTAAAAATCAAAATAATAGATACTAACGTTTTAAAAAATAATGTTTAAAAAAGCACTGGTATTTTTGCATGATCTGGCAGCTTCTTGCGCAGCTTGGTTTTTAGTTGTTTTTGTCAGATTCAATTTTGAGATTCCGCCTAGCGAGACTTACGATACGATTGTGGCAGCGTTGCCAGTCGTCCTGCTAGCTCAAAGTTCAATGAATGTAAGCTTTGGTCTTTATAAAGGTATTTGGCGATTCGCTAGTTTGCAGGATATTTTAAACATTCTTAAGTCTGCAATTTTTGGGATTGCAATAATATCTGTGATCTTGTTCATTACCAATCGACTTGAATTTATTCCTAGAACCACGATCATTTTATATCCTCTTTTTTTGATTGGCTTCTTGACCACCCCTAGATTTGCCTATCGGATTTTTAAAGATAAGAGTTTAAGGCTTAGTAAAAGCGCAGCAATCAGGACATTGATTGTTGGCGCAGGTATGGCGGGAGAGTCTATCGTCCGAGATATGTTAAGAGGAGTATTCTATAACCCTATCGGCTTTATCGATGATGATGCTGATTTAAAAGGTTCGGTGATTCATGGGATTCCAATCCTTGGCGGGGTTCTAAATATTCCTCATTTGGTTAAAGAGTTTGATATACAACTGATTATTATTGCGATTCCCACGGCAAGTGCATCACAGATGAGAGTTATTATCGAACAATGTTCACTAACAACGGTGCGCTTCCTTACTCTTCCAAAATTAAATGATATTGTTGAAGGATCCGTTGATTTGGGTTTGATGCGCGAGGTTTCAATTGATGATTTACTGGGACGTGAACAAATCGGGCTAGATTGGAGGCAGATGGACGCGTTCCTTTCCAAAAAAAAGATTTTAGTCACTGGGGGCGGAGGTTCTATTGGCAAAGAGCTCTGTCATCAACTTCTTAAAATAAATCTATCCTCCTTAACGATAATTGATCAAAGTGAATTGGGTTTGCACGAACTTAAACATGATTTATCCTCAAACTCCGATGCTGAGGTCCATTTTGTATTGGGAGACGTTTGCGATGAGACACTTGTACAAAATTTATTTAAAAATCATCATTTTGATGTTGTTTTTCACGCAGCAGCTTACAAACATGTCCCGATGTTACAAAATCAAGCAAGAGTTGCAGTTTCCAATAATGTATTAGGAACAGAATCTATTGCGCGGATTTCAAGTGAGAATGGAGTGGGTAACTTTGTTTTAATATCGACAGATAAAGCGGTTAAACCTTCTAATATTATGGGGGCTTCGAAACGATTTGCCGAGCTAATTGTGCAGAGTTTAAATGCAAAGTCTAAAACCCGTTTTATGGTGGTAAGGTTCGGGAATGTTTTAAATTCTACTGGAAGTGTTGTACCTCTCTTTGAAAAACAAATTGCAAAGGGCGGTCCTGTTACAGTAACCCATCCCGAAGCGACAAGATATTTTATGAGTATTCCCGAAGCCTGTCAGCTAATAATGGAAGCAAGTTCAGTTGGTGTCGGAGGAGAGATATTCGTTTTGGATATGGGTGAACCAGTCCGGATCACGTTTTTGGCCGAACAAATGATTAGTTTGTCCGGGAGACCCGTAGATATGACATTCATTGGTTTAAGGGAAGGAGAAAAATTGGAGGAAGAATTATTTTTTGATTTTGAGCAACTACAAGAAACAAAAAATAAGAAATTGTTTCTAGCAAATGTGGAAAGTTTGAGTTGGGATGTTGTTTCAGATAAGTTAATAGAGGTTCGTTCCGCAGTGAATGATTATGATGAGGAGAAAATTGCTGGTATCTTGAAACAGATCGCCGAATTGGATTAAAAATTTAATTAAGGAGATATATTTGCAAAAAATAACCAAAGTCATTATTCCCGCTGCAGGATTTGGCACCAGATTTTTACCCGCAACAAAAGCAACCCCAAAAGAAATGTTGCCAATCGTCGATAAACCGGTAATCCAATATGCCGCCGAGGAAGCTGTTGCAGCGGGCATCAAAGATATAGTCTTCATTATTGGCCGGAATAAGCAGTCGATTGAAGATCATTTTGACAAAGCATATGAACTAGAGGCTGAGCTTGCTGCTAAACAGAAAAATCTTTTACTTGAAGCTATTCAGACAATAGTTCCCTCTTCGGTTAATTGTATTTTTATTAGGCAGCCAACCGCTAGCGGTCTAGGGCATGCGATATTTTGTGCTAATCCAGTAATAAATGATGAACCTTTCGCGATTATTTTACCTGACGATTTAATTCATGCAGATGGTTGTGGTTGTTTATCGCAAATGATTGATATATACAATGATACCGGCGAATCTGTCTTAGCGGTTGAGAGAGTTGAAGGTCCAGAAATAAGTAAATATGGTGTGGTTGAAATTGAAAAAGCTAAAGATCGCGTTAGCAAGATACAAACAATTGTCGAAAAACCGCCATTCGAGTCTGCTCCAAGTGACCTCGGTGTAGTGGGTAGATACCTCTTATCTCATAGTATAATGAAAATTCTGGGTAATTTAGCCCCGGGCAGCGGAGGTGAGATCCAATTGACCGACGGAATTTCCGAACTTTTAAAATTAGAAGAAATTAATGCATTCGAATTTTATGGAACAAGATTTGATTGCGGTTCAAAACTGGGATTTTTAAAAGCCAATCTAGCCCTAGGTATTAGGTCAGATGAGGTTGGTGAGGCATTGGTTGATTGGATAAAACAACAGAAATTCTGATTTATTATCAATTTTTCAGCGAAAAAGGATTGAAGTCTGTTTTGATATCGTAATGATCGATATTTTCTCGACGCTTTATCACATGCACTACAGCGTATGTAAAAGGGGTCATGATTATCTCGACAAATACTTTAAAACAAAAGTTGAACAGAATCACTTTTACTATAGTGTCTGTGTTCCAGATTCCCCAAAAAGCTATCGGATAAAAAATTAAACTGTCTGCAGCTTGACCGAATATTGTTGAACTTATGGTCCTAAACCAGAGGTGTTTTCCATTTGTAATGACTTTAACTTTTGCCATCACAAAGGCGTTTATAAAATCTCCGACCCAGAAACCCAATATTGAGCCCAACACGATACGCCAGGTTGATCCAAAAACTAGTTCGAGAGCTGGTTGGAGAACTTGATTATGTGGCTCGTTCGTGGCAGGTGGTAGATTAATTATTATGAACGCCATCACACTCGCAAAAATCATTGATACGAAGCCGACCCAAATTACTTTTCTGGCTTTAGCATATCCGTAAACCTCTGTGAGTATGTCGCCAAAAATATAACTTATTGGGAAGAAGATGTTACCGGCTCCAAAAATTAAAGCAGAACCGAGTATGGGTAAGGCTACTGGCAATTCAATTTCGCAGACTTTTGCCGGACCAATAAAGTTTGCGCAGACTAAAACAACTGAGAAACCTGCCATCAACGCAGGATAAAAAGATAAGTTATTTTTACTCATTAGAATCCCTAGATTAAGCTTTTATTACTATAAAAAATAACACTTAATAGCTAAAATGTCTGTTTAGATGGTTAAAGTATAGCAATTTAAAAAGGTCGAGTTAATAAAATAAAAATAATTTAAACATTTGAAAACTTTGGATGATGAGTTTGTTTGTTACTAATTTAATATTTTTAATTTGTTTGTCTTGCATAATAGTCGTTTCGGGTTGCTCGAGTAATTTAAATGCGAATAAAGGCAACAAAGAAACCGGGCCAGAGACTATTCGTGAAAAAAATACAGTCTTAAGATCTCAAAGTTGTATCATGGTTGGAAAATTTAGTGATTCATCAGGTTCAGCTGATTTTAGCAATTTATCAAAAGAACAACTCGGTCGTAGATCAATTTATGGTCAGTTAGCGCCTTTAAGATATAGAGACATCGAGATATCAGTGGTAGACAAATCGCTAAAAAATAATGACATCTCAGAACCTTTCAAAGCGCTCCGGGAGCTCGGTTGCGACTATTATATAAAGGGCGAGATAATTAAATTTTCAAATAAGTTTTTTTTGACTTATTCAGTTACTGAAATAGCCATGCGCATAGAGCTATTTAATGAAAGAGGGGAATCAGTCTGGTTTGGGCTAGAAAAAGCTAAAAGCGATGCGGGTGCAATCCCATTTACGCCAATTAGTGCATTGACAGGAATCTTCTTCGCTTCAAAAAATAAAAAAGAGGAAATAGCCGTTCGATTAATGGAATCAGTAAGTAGAAAGTTGATTGAACAATTAGATCAGTTTCTAAATAAAACCCAATCACTGGACCAATTTAATTCAATATCAGAAAAACCAACTGCGATATCAGATACATATAGCATCCCTGGTCTTCGTCTTGCAATTGAAATTAATGACTTAGATAGAGCTGAAAACATTGCAAGCCACCTTTTGCAACAAATCTCTGATGACAGTGAATTATTCTTTCTTGTCGGCAAGGTCCACATGCAAAAAGGAGAGTTTCAAGTTGCTAAAGAGTTCTTCTCGAGGGCTATAGAGATAGATGCTAGTCAGAGTGATTATCATAATGGCTTGGGAATTACCAACTTGCAACTAGGCGATGACCTAGAGGCGTTAACAAATTTTGAAAGTGCAATTTCAAATAATAAAAAGAATGTTTCGGCTCGTATTGGATTGGCTTTGCTATCAGAGAACAATGGTTTAATTGAAGAATCTGGGAAGCACCTTTATCAGGCAGGTTTGCATGCAATTTCAACTAGAGACTATGCGGCTGCTGTTTATACCCTCTCGGAACTTAAAAGATTGGCACTTAAGAAAAATACTTTGCTTCAGAAAGCCGAGGACTTGGAGGCAGTAATAAAATTCAACCGTAATACGATCCGATAATAATTTATTGGCCACGTAAAAATAGTTTATCTAATTCTTTAATCGACATATAACGCCAAACTGGTCTGCCATGCGAACAATATGCGCTATTTTCGGTCGTCTCAATTTTTCTAATAATATTATCCATTTCCTCAATTGTAATTCTGTCATAAGCTCTCAATGAAGCTTTGCAAGCCATGTCGGCAAGTAATTTAGAGGCATGGGGGTCTAATTTATCGACTATATCAAATTTTAAAATGCTACTAATAGTAAGCATTGCCGCTTCTGAAATGTTTTTTTTTGTAAAAATAAAAGGGTACTCTTTAATTGATATGGTCGTTTTGCTTATTCTGTCTATTACAAATCCACATTGAGTTAAATTTTCGCTTTTTTGCTCTATTTCTTCCGCTTCAAACTCCGTTAACGATATTTCGATAGGAAAGAGAGCCTTTTGTTTTTGAATTTCTCCGCTCGTCCATTGTTCTTTAAGTAACTCAAAATTTATTCTTTCATGTGCTGCATGCATGTCTATAATCACAATTCCTGACTTATTCTGAGCTAAAATAAAAGTTGAGTGAATTTGTCCTATTGCAGTGCCTAGGTCAGCATTTTCCGTTTGGAAGAAATCAACTTCTGAAATGCTATGGTTTTCACTGTGTTGAGAAATTGATTGATTTTGATTGTTATGCTGAGTTTTATTAAGTGTAACTTCATTGCTCGTGTCAGCGCGGTTCACATTAGGTAATATTTTGAATTCATTTGAACTAATTTGGGATTTGAAAGTGTCTTTACGCAGAGTGTTTTGGAAAGCCCTACCTACCAATTGTGAGATAATTTGAGGGGAGGCAAACTTTATTTCCTCTTTTGACGGATGAACATTAACGTCTATAACATTTGGATTGATTTTTATGAAAAGTAAAAGCGGAGGCAGGCGCTTACCAAACATTATGTCTCGATAGGCTAATCTGATTGCTTGTTCTATTACCCTGTCTTTGACAAAACGCCGATTTACAAACTTAGGTTGCAGGTCTCCAGATGCGCCGGTAATTGATGGGCGAGACAACCACCCATGAATTGCAATATTAGAGAGCTCACCAGCAAAAAAAAGTGAGTCTTTAGAAAAGTTCTCATTGCAGAAATGATCAAAGCGTAGAGCTTCTTCTTTCTCTTGTATTGATTTGAGATTGAAGATTGTTTTTCCTTCATTGATCAGTTGGAAATTTATTCCTGGATGGGCCAGGGCCAATCTCATGAACGTAAGTTTAATTTTTTTATTTTCTATCGCTTTGGATTTAAGAAACTTTTTTCTCGCTGGAGTATTGAAAAACAAGTTTTTTACGTGAAAAATTGAACCTTTATTGTTAGCGCACCGTTCAACCGGTACTATTAAAGAGCCGCCTCTAACAGTGAGACTAAAACCAAAATCTTTGTTTGGGGGTCGAGTAATAATTTTTAATTCTGAAATAGCAGAAATGCTTGAAAGGGCCTCGCCTCTAAAGCCCAGGCTATTTATATTTGATAAGTCCGATAATTTCAGTATTTTGCTTGTGCCGTGCCTCATGATAGATAAAGGTAAGTCCTCTTCAGTTATTCCACATCCATCATCAGTTACTTTGATTTCGTCTATGCCTGCGTTGTGTATTTCGATTTTTATTTGTTTTGCCCCTGAATCGATACTATTCTCAACAAGTTCTTTGACGATTGATGCGGGGCGTTCAATGACTTCACCAGCTGCTATTTTGTTAGCAACTTCTTCTGGCAGAAGTGTTATTTTATTCATAAAATAAACCTATCATTTAAAAGTAGATGTTGGTTGTTTCAATATTTTAGTTCTAATAAAGAGTAAAAATAATAGTGATTAAAATAATAGGCTTCTTTGCTGTAATCAACCTTCTTTTGCTAATTTTCTTTTCAATCAGAGAGCCTAGTTTGGAGAATACATACGATCTTCTCGAAAAAGCTAGAAAAGCGAGGGATGATAATCTGTTTAATAAGCAGAGAGATTTCCTCGGACAGGTGATTGATGAGAGAATCAAGATTCTCGGTCCAAGCCACCTTGGTTTAGCGAAATTGTATTCTAGGATGGCGCATTCTTATGTTAACTCGATCAATCTGGAACCCAAATCACCAGATGTTCTGGAGAAGTTTGAAAAAGCGGAGTTTTTTGTCGATAAAGCCATTGCGATAGCCGGCAATCAAGAAGACAGAGAGAATTGGCAACTGGGGCTCTATGTTGCCCAAAAAGGGAATATTATTTTAGAAAAAGCCGAATACGATTCACAGCAAATACCCGAAAGAGTCATTATGTTATTAAAGCAGTCCCTAAAAATCCTGCAAAACGGGTTGGGTAGTCAATCTCCTGAGTTCCAAATCACAAAAACTATTTTAGCGAGGGCTTTAAAAAAAAAGGGAAATTGTGATCTTTCTATGCATTTATTAGCAGAGACTATCAGTTGGTTTGAGACTAACCTACCTCCAGATTCTGAAAGATTAGCGCTGCAGTATGAAAATTTGGCTTCATCACAAGCCTGCGTAGGACAATTTGAAGAGTCTATAAAAAGTAACCAAAGAGCGCTGTCAATTTACGAAGGAAAAGATAGTCACTTTTTACCCACTGTGCTAATTCTGTATCAGAATAGTATTCTTTATTTTCTAGTGGATGAAAAACCCGAGTGTCTCAGATTATTGAATTATCTATCCACGGAAATATCTGATAGGAACCTGTCAAACGAGATATTTGTCATGATAACGCAGGATTTATACTTTCTTAAGCTTATATTAAATGATAAAGCTACCGTTGAAGAAGCTAAGCAATTTCGTTCAATTTTACGTGCAAGGCGTCTGAGTTTTCAAAATTCCACATTTCGACCCATTCAACTTGAAATTATTGTTGCTCTCGAAGAGTTAATGGAAATTAAGTTGAATTCCTACTGATTAGAATCATGCAAGAATTGCGAGGCGAATTCGTGGCTCCCCGGGACGGGCTCGAACCGCCGACCTAGTGATTAACAGTCACCCGCTCTACCAACTGAGCTACCGGGGAAATAAATCTATTGTATCGAATAGTATGATTTGTTAAAAGTCTGATGATTAAACATTTAAAAGAATCAAAACGTATGATTTAAAAATGATATTATTTATTCGATTAAATGAGGAAAAGAGGCAAAAATACAGTCAGGTCTGAAGATTTATGGAAAAAGAGCTAAATTTAGAATCTGAATTTAAAATGGGTGCTGGTCAGGCAGAGGCAGTCGAAAAACTAGTGGCAGGTTTGTCAAGCGGCTTGTCTTATCAAACCTTATTAGGAGTCACGGGATCGGGGAAAACTTTCGCAATAGCTAATATCGCTCAAAAATTGCAAAGGCCCGCAATAGTTCTTGCGCCAAATAAGACGTTAGCTGCTCAATTGTATGGAGAGCTAAAGGGGTTTTTCCCTAATAACGCAATCGAATATTTTGTGTCTTACTATGATTATTATCAGCCGGAGGCATATGTACCAGCATCCGATACTTACATAGAGAAAGACGCGTCTATTAATGCGCACGTTGAACAAATGAGATTATCAGCAACAAAAGCTCTTCTCGAGCGTAAAGATACCATAATTGTTGCAACTGTTTCATCGATCTATGGTTTAGGCGAACCTGAAGATTATCACTCTATGGTCCTTCATGTTAGTCGGGGAGATATAATTGATCAACGTACTATCCTGCGGAGACTCGCAGAGCTTCAATACAGAAGAAATCAAGTTGAGCTTGAGCGAGGCTGTTACAGAGTGAAAGGTGGAGTTATTGATATTTTTCCTGCAGAGTCAGATGCTACCGCAATTCGGTTAGAACTTTTCGACGACGAATTGGAGGAAATAACTGAATTCGACCCGCTCACTGGGCAGCAAATTCGTACCCTTCCACGATATACGGTTTACCCGAAAAGCCACTACGTGACACCGAGAACGACCGTTTTAAGAGCGATCGAAACTATTAAAGCAGAATTAAAAGAAAGATTGGATCATTTGCGTTCGTCAAATAAACTACTTGAGGCTCAGCGTTTAGAGCAACGCACTATATTTGATTTAGAAATGATGCAAGAAATCGGATACTGCTCTGGAATTGAAAATTACAGTCGTCACTTGTCTGGCCGAAACGCGGGGGAACCCCCAGCTACTTTGTTTGATTATTTGCCAAACGATTCCATTCTTTTTGTTGATGAGAGTCACATTACCATCCCTCAATTGGGCGGGATGTTCAGAGGTGATAGGTCGAGAAAAATTAATCTAGTAGAACATGGATTTAGGCTACCCTCCGCTTTGGATAATAGGCCTCTAAAATTTGATGAGTTTGAGGGAATTGCACCTCAAACGGTTTTTGTTTCTGCAACACCAGGGCGTTACGAAAATAATATCGGTAGTGATGTAGTAGAACTCTTGGTCAGACCAACCGGATTGTTAGATCCGGTAATTGACGTAAAACCTGCGGTCAACCAAGTCGATGATTTACTTGATGAAATTAATAAGGTGGTTCAAAAAAATGAGCGCATTCTTGTGACTTGCTTGACAAAAAAAATGTCTGAGGATCTGACTGAATATTTTTTAGAAGCTGGAGTTAGGGTTCGTTACTTGCATTCGGATATTGATACAGTAGAGAGGGTTGAAATAATAAGAGATTTGCGTCTTGGGGAGTTCGATGTCTTGATAGGCATCAACCTACTGAGGGAAGGTCTTGATATTCCCGAGGTGTCTTTAGTAGCAGTTTTAGATGCTGATAAAGAGGGTTTTCTGAGGTCTGAAGATTCGCTTATTCAAACGATTGGAAGGGCAGCTAGAAATTTAAACGGTAGAGCCATCCTATACGCTGACAATATCACTTTATCAATGTCTAAGGCTATTAAAGAGACCGAGCGTAGAAGAACAATACAAAGTGAACACAATAAATGTCAAAATATCGAGCCTAAGGGGATAAATAAAAAAGTAATAGATATAATGGAAGGTGCGTCATCGCCAAAACGAAATAAAAGTCGAAAAAAACAAAACCATCCTTTGGGAGATGTTCGAAAATTCTCGGGAATGAGCGAAACTGAACTTTTTAAAGAAATAGCTAAGTTAGAGAAAAAAATGACAACACATGCTATGAACCTCGAATTCGAGGCTGCGGCATCCACGCGAGATCAAATCAAAACTATAAAAACGCAGTTGCTATCACTGCCATACTAAGAAGAGTCTATTATTGAATTATTCAAGCTTTTTATCAAAAACCAAGATCTATATATTAGGACTAATTGTATTCTTAATCCTTGCACCTATTTTAATGATTGGTGTTAAGAAGTTGACAATTTATTTTGGTGCACAATCTCAAGGGAGACCTACAACTCCGGTTTCCACTGAAAAAGTAAAAGTCGAATCTTGGTCAAGGTCATTAATTTCAGTCGGCTCAATTTCTGCCGACCAGGGAATTAATGTTACTGTATCTCTGCCTGGTATTGTTGACAAAATTTACTTTAATTCAGGTGACCAAGTCTCCAAAGGAGCCACTTTAATAAGGCAAGACACTTCGGTGCTTAAAGCTGAACTAGAGGGACTGAAAGCTGATCAACAATTGAATAGTATCCAATTTGAAAGAATGGCTAAGTTGTTTAAAGTGAAGAAGATCTCTAAATCAGAATTGGATAGAAGTGAAGCTTTGCTAAAACAAGCGCGGGCAAAAGTAAAAGCAAAGAGTAATGAAGTTCAGTTAAAGACAATAGTGGCGCCGTTTGATGGGTTGCTCGGGATACGACAAATAAATCTTGGAACGTATTTGCAGCCGGGAGATCCAATTGTGCAACTATCGAATGTTAGCCCGATCCATATTGACTTTACGCTCCCTGAAAAATATATCAATGAAATTAAAATTGGTTTAGTCACGGAGATTAAGGTAGCGGCTTATCCTGACCAAAAGTTTACTGGATTTGTTACAGCAATT
The DNA here is from genome assembly GCA_036158955.1 of Pseudomonadota bacterium. Classification (GTDB taxonomy): domain Bacteria; phylum Pseudomonadota; class Gammaproteobacteria; genus TMED69. The sequence goes on along the minus strand of JAYYFI010000015.1, from coordinate 15,548 downwards.
GACCCTCTTATAAGACCAGACACGAGAAACGTATCGTTAAGAGCTACTTTTGACAACAAAGAAAAGCTCCTAAGACCCGGAATGTATTGTGAGGTTAACGCAATCATAGAATCTAAACAGCAGGTTTTAACTCTTCCCGAGACTGCAATCTTTTTTACTCCTTATGGTAACTCTGTGTTTGTTTTAGATAGAGATCAAAATGGGGCAAAATTGAAAAAGAAGATTGTCTCTACCGGTGACAAGATGAAAGGACGGATTGAAATCGTGAGCGGATTATACGAGGGGGAAGAAGTAGTTACAGTAGGTCAGAATAAATTAAGGGAAGGGATGTCTGTTTCAAGTATAAATATCCTCAACAGCGAGTAGCTTAATGTGAAATCAGTAACTGACCTATTCATAGAAAAACCAGTTTTATCAGGGGTCGTTAGTCTGCTGATACTAATATTAGGTCTTCGTTCAATCGAGAGCTTGGAGCTTCGACAATACCCTAAAACTGAAGATACTGTTATTACTGTGACTACTTCTTTGCCTGGAGCTGATAGTGATAGTGTTAAAAGTTTTATTACAACTCCGCTTCAGCAGGTAATAGCCGAGACTTCTGGAATTGATTATATTAAAGCAACAAGTCGTCCAGGTGTCTCTGTAATTGAAATTTATCTGAAATTAAACTTTGCGGCAAGCGATGCGGTCGCACAAGTCCAAGCCAAAGTGGCAAGCAGACGGAATGTGCTTCCTCGGGAGGCAGATGATCCCGTAATAGAGGTGCAAACGGGGAGCAGGCTTGCTTTGATGTATCTAGCTTTTTATAGCGACGATCTTAAACCGACACAATTGACGGACTTTTTGTTGCGAGTTATTCGACCTCAATTCCAGGCTATTCAGGGTGTAGCGAAAGCTGAGATATACGGAAAAAAAACATATGCAATGCGAGTTTGGCTAGACCCTATAAAATTATTCTCTCATGATGTTACAGCAAATGAAGTCAGGATTTCACTTTTGAATAATAATTTTTTATCGACATCAGGTGAGACGAAAGGAGACTTTGTTGCGATTGATCTGAGTGCATCGACCGATTTAACCTCTGTCTCTGAATTTAGTAATTTGGTTGTAAGAAAGGTTGACGATACGATAATAAGGTTGCGTGATTTGGGGAGAGTTGAATTAGGCGCAGATGATTATGACTCTACCGCTTGGTACAATGGTAAAACAGCACTTTTTATTGGAATAAAACCGACGCCTGGCTCTAATCCGATAAAAATATCCAATGAAGTCAGAGACACAATCGAGAGAATTGAATCTGACCTTCCCTCTGGAATTAAAGTATTTGTCCCTTACGATGCAAGTGAATTTATTGAAGATTCTATTAACGAAGTTTTTAAAACAATTATTGAAGCAGTTATTATAGTTTTAGTCGTTCTTTTTCTTAGCTTAGGATCTATAAAAGCTGCCCTAATACCTGCCCTTACCCTTCCCTTATGCCTCATAGGTTCGGCTTTCTTTGTACTGTTGATGGGATTCTCAGCTAATTTACTTACATTGCTCGCGCTGGTTCTTGCCATTGGATTAGTAGTGGATGATGCGATTGTTGTTGTGGAAAATGTTTGCAGGTTAATTGAACAAGGTAGTGATCCCAAGGAGGCCGCATTGATAGGGTCCCGACAGTTAGTAATACCAATCATAGCTATGACTACCACTTTGATAGCAGTCTACCTACCTATTGGTTTTATGGAAGGGATTGTTGGAATGTTGTTTACCGAATTCGCTTTTGCGTTAGCGAGCGCTGTATTTATCTCTGGTATTATTGCTCTTACTCTATCTCCGATGTTATGTTCGAAGTTGATTAATTGCGATGATCTTAAACAAAAACGGAAAATTAAGTTTCCAGATAGTATTTTAATCGCCTTTACTAATTGCAAAAATATTCATCGCAACGTTTTAAATTTTTCTTTAAACAATCCATATTTCATTGTTTCGGTATGTATTCTATCGGTAATTGGTCTTACAATATTTTACTTTACAGCAAATTCAGAATTAGCTCCCGAAGAAGATCAAAGTATCCTATATGTTTCCTCCAAATCTCCTCAGACGGCAACTTTAGATTACAACATAACTTATGCGAATCAGATGATAGAGGCTTTTCAAACAATTCCGGAATATAAAGAAAGTTTTATGGTAATTGGGTTCGATAATGCCAGACACCAGATGTTTGGCGGATTCAAAATGCCGAGCACTGACGAGCGTTCTAGAGATCAAAAAAGCGTGCAACAGGATCTTCAAACTAAGCTCTTCGAGATTACCGGAGTTCAGTCTGTTGCGTTTCCAAGATCGAGCCTTCCAACGCCGGGGCGAGGTCTTCCTATTCAGTTCGTAATACTAAGTCCTGAAGAAGAGGAGACCTTAGATAAAGTTGCTGACAATATTATTGGCGCATCCCTTGGAACCGGTAGATTTTTATTCTTAAGAAAGTCTATTGAATTCAATAGGCCTCTGATCAAAATTGAGGTCGATAGAAGTAAAGCAGGTTTGTTGGGTGTAAACATGGATGCGCTTGGCTTGGACCTTAGCACGCTCTTGGGCGGCAACTATGTTAATAGATTTAGCCAGCAGGGGCGGAGCTATAAGGTAATACCTCAAGTTGAGCAAAAGTTTCGAGAAAATCAGGGGATGTTGAACAATTACTATATCCGTTCAATTAACGATTCACTAGTACCGTTGTCGTCTTTCGCGAGTTTTAAAGAAACCGTTGAACCTAGTGAGCGTCTTCAGTTTCAGCAAATGAATGCAATAATAGTTGAGGGTGTGGTTTCCCCTAGTTCAAATATGGGGGAAGCGATTAAGGTTTTAGAGAAAAATATAAAATCCGCACCTTTTAAAAATTTATCTTGGGATTACGCCGGGGAGGCCCGTCAGTTTAAAAGCCAATCTAGTGCCCTAATAGTAACTTTTTTAGTGTCTTTGATGGTGATTTATCTAGTTCTTGCGGCGCAATTTGAAAGTTGGGTGGACCCGTTGATTATATTAACCTCGGTTCCTTTGTCGCTTTTTGGCGCATTATTTTTCGCCTCTTTAGGATTAGTCTCGCTTAACATTTACACTCAAGTTGGTCTTATTACATTGATAGGATTGGTCGCCAAAAATGGTATTTTGATAGTGGAGTTTGCCAACCGAGTTATAAAGGAAGAGGGGGCAAGTAAAAGAGAAGCTATTGAAAAAGCTTCACTTTTAAGACTGCGTCCTATACTGATGACAACTGTCGCCACGATTGTTGCAATGATTCCACTTTTAATAGCTGTTGGCCCCGGCGCGGAGAGTCGCTTTCAAATTGGATTAATTATTTCAACAGGCTTGGGATTTGGAACAATCTTTACACTTTTCGTTGTGCCTGTTTTTTATATTATTTTATCACAAAAAAAATAATATAAAATTTAGGAATTGTAGGTTACTCGAAAAACTTGGTACCATGTGGACTATAGATGCACAGGCGCGTAGCTCAGTTGGTTAGAGCACCTGCATGACACGCAGGGGGTCGTTGGTTCGAATCCAATCGTGCCTACCATAAAAGTGAGAAAATAAATTGCCGAAGATAACATTTCCTGATGGGAATAATAAATATTTTAAGGGGGTAACAACCCCTCGTGCTATTGCTGAATCTATAAACAAATCATTGCTAAAAAGAGCTGTTGCCGCAAAAGTAAACGGAGAGCTCAAGGACTTAAGTTACGAGTTTGATTATGATGCTGATATTGAAATTATCAAAAGCGATGACCAAGAGGGGTTAGATATTATTCGCCATTCCTTCGCTCACCTTGTTGGACATGCTGTTAAGCAAATTTATCCAACAGCAAAGATGGCTATCGGTCCGGTTATTAAAAACGGATTTTACTATGACATAGAGTTTGAAGAATCTCTGAAGATTGACGACTTAGCAAAAATAGAAAAAAAGATAAAGTTTTTGATCAGCCAAAATTATGATGTTGTGAGAGAGCCTACTTTAGCCAGTGAGGCAAGAAGAATATTTGAGGCAAGGTCAGAGAATTACAAGGTAGAGATTTTAGACGATATTCCGGCAGAGGAAGTAGTGGGTTTATATCATCACCAAGAATATATTGATATGTGCAGGGGCCCGCACGTTCCAAATACGAAATTCTTAAGATATTTTAAATTAACCAAACTAGCAGGAGCCTACTGGCGGGGTAATTCTGAAAACAAAATGCTTCAGCGAATTTACGGGACTGCATGGCATACTAAGGAAGAACTTGATGAATACTTGAAGAATATCGAAGAAGCTGAAAAAAGAGACCATCGATTACTCGGAAAATCTTTAGATCTCTTTCATTTTCAAGAAGAGGCAGCAGGCATGGTCTTCTGGCATCAGAAAGGATGGGCCTTGTTTAGAATGGTAGAGCAGTACGTTAGAGAAATCTGTTTTGAAGGATATGAAGAAGTTCATACACCACAGATGCTAGATCGAACTTTATGGGAAAAGTCGGGACATTGGGATAAATTTAAAGAAATGATTTTCCAAACTTACTCAGAAAATCGTGAATATGCGGTTAAGCCAATGAATTGTCCAGGACATATTCAGATTTTTAATAATGGCCTAAAAAGTTATCGTGATCTACCAACCAGAATTGCGGAATTCGGGACAGTGCATAGGAATGAGCCAAGTGGAACATTACACGGTTTACTCAGAGCACGGAGATTTACTCAAGATGATGCCCATGTTTTTTGTACAGAAGAGCAACTACAGGAAGAGGTGGGTCGTCTAATTGATTTGACTTTCGACGTTTATCATCATTTCGGGTTTCATAATATCAGCGTTGCGTTATCAACTAGACCTGAAAAAAGGGTAGGGAGTGACGTGCTTTGGGATAAGTCTGAAAACTCGCTGCGGCAAGCATTAGAGTCTAAGGAATTGGATTTTTTGGTTCAACCTGGTGAAGGTGCATTTTATGGGCCGAAAATTGAGTTTTCACTCGAAGATTGTTTGGGACGAATATGGCAATGTGGCACCATCCAGTTGGATTTTTCTATGCCTGAAAGATTGGGAGCTAGTTATGTTGATGAGAGTTCAAATAAGAAAGTCCCAGTAATGATCCATCGAGCAATCCTTGGCTCGCTTGAACGATTCATAGGGATTTTAATAGAGCATTTCGCTGGAGCCCTTCCTTTTTGGTTATCACCAAATCAAGTAGTGGTCTGTAGTGTTACTCAGAAAAATAATGAATATGCTTCCTCGATAGCTAAAAATCTAATGGATGCTTCAATAAGAGTAACAACGGACTTGAGAAACGAGAAAATCGGGTTTAAAATTCGCGAGCATACTTTACAAAAGATACCTTATATTCTTGTTATCGGTGCTAAAGAGGAACAAGATGGCCTTATACGGATAAGACAGAGGATTAAAGGTGACATTGGAGAAGAAAATCTACAAAATTTTATAATAAGTCTTGTAGAAAAAATACAGAAAAGGGAAAATATATAGTCTTACGGAGGAATATTGTAATCGAGACAAAAAAAAATAAAGTAAACGGGGAAATAGTCGTCCCAAACGTCCAACTAATAGATGAGGACGGAAAAAACCTGGGGGTTGTTTCAAATTCTGAGGCTCGTAGGCAAGCGGAAGATAGCGGTCTCGATTTGGTAGAAATCGTTCCAAACGCCGACCCACCAGTGTGCAGGGTTATGAACTTTGGAAAATTTTTATTTGAGTTAAATAAAAAAAAACATGCGGCCAAGAAAAAACAGAAGCAAGTTCAGGTTAAGGAAATAAAATTTCGGCCAGCAACAGACGAAAGCGATTATCAAATAAAATTACGTAGTCTTCGTAAATTTCTTGAGAATGGAGACAAAGCGAAGGTAACATTAAGATTTCGAGGTAGAGAAATGGCTCATCAGGAGCTTGGATCTGATATGCTTAAACGGGTTGAAACTGATTTAGAGGATATAGGGCAGGTGGAGCAATATCCAAAATTAGAAGGTAGGCAGATGGTGATGGTAGTTGCACCTAGAAAAAATTAAAAATAATGGAAAAGTTAGATGCCAAAAATTAAAACAAATCGCGGCGCAGCGAAAAGGTTCTCTAAAACTGGATCTGGAAAAATTAAAAGACGTCAATCTTTTAAGAATCATATCCTGACAAAAAAAAGTGCTAAAAGGAAGCGGCATTTAAGAGGAGTTGAGCTGATTGCGAAAGCAGACGTCGCGGCGATAAAGAAATTACTTCCTGCGATATAAAAAACTAATTAAGGTGAAATAAATGGCTAGAGTCAAAAGGGGTGTTCAAGCCCATGCGAGACATAAGAAAATCGTTAAATTAGCGAAAGGATATTCGGGTAGGCGAAAAAATGTATTCCGAGTTGCAAAACAAGCGGTTATTAAGGCGGGTCAATATGCTTACAGGGATAGGAAGCAGCGCAAGAGGCAGTTTAGAATGCTTTGGATTGCCCGTATAAATGCGGCCGCTAGACAAAATGGTTTAAGTTACTCTCAATTAATACACGGTTTGCAAAAAGCAGAAATTATGATAGATAGAAAAATTTTGGCTGATATGGCCGTGAGAGATGCTGAAGCGTTCGAAACAATAGTATCCGAAGCGAAATTGGCGCTTGCAAGTTAGACTATCCCTAAGGCAGTCAAGCAAATGACTAAGATATGACTAAGAAAAATGATCTTGTTTCCGAAGCATGTGCCGACCTTGAAAAATCAGCTACTTTAAAAGAGATAGAAGATTTAAAAGTTAAATATTTTGGAAAAAAGGGAATTATTACACAGCTTTTAAAAAGCCTAGGTTCGCTACCATCCGATGAGCGTAAGCAAGCCGGTCTGGAAATTCATACCGTCAAGTCTCAAATAAACAATCTTTTCTCGACTAAGCTTGAGGAGGTAAACTCAAAATTAATCGATAAGCAAATCCGAAATGGAACGGTAGACGTCACCCTCCCTGGTAGGAACTCCGGATTAAATGGCTCCACTCATCCAATACAACAAACGCTTGAGAAGATAATAGACATATTTTCTAGATTGGGCTTTCATTGTGAAAGTGGTCCTGAAATTGAAGATGAATTCCATAATTTTGAGGCTCTTAATATATCGGAAAATCACCCTGCAAGAGCAATGCATGATACTTTTTATGTATTAGACGGTAAATTATTACGTACCCATACATCACCTGTTCAGATTCGTTATATGAGGCAAAATACTCCTCCCTTGGCCATGATTGCTCCAGGTAAAGTCTATAGATGTGATTACGATCAGACTCACACTCCAATGTTTCATCAGGTGGAGGGTTTGTTCATCGACGAGAATGCTACCCTGTCAAACTTAAAGGGGTTGGTTACTCAGTTTCTTCAAGTTTATTTCAATAATAGTAAATTAAAGATGCGGTTTCGTCCTTCTTATTTTCCATTTACAGAGCCTTCTTTAGAGATAGATATCAGACTACCTTCAAAATTTGGTCTAGACGGTTGGTTGGAGGTAATGGGTTGTGGAATGGTTCATCCTAAAGTTTTAAAAAACGGAAACATTGACCATGAAAAATTTAGTGGCTTTGCTTTTGGGATGGGGGTTGAGAGGCTGTGCATGTTGGAGTACGGCATTTCAGATCTACGTCAATTTTTTACGAATGATTTAAACTTTTTGAATCAATTTTAAGTAGTTGAGATAGTAAATGAAAATAAGCGAAGCCTGGCTACATGATCTGGTAGGTCATAAATTAAAAGGTATTAATATAGAAGAGGTGTTAACTCAACTTGGATTAGAAGTTGATAGTGTAGAACCTTTAAGGAATGATAGTTATAGAAATCTGGTATGTTGTTTTATAAAGGAAATTCAAGCTCACCCAAAAAGTGATAAGTTGAAAATTTGTTTGGTTGAAACTGCTGGAGAAAAGATTACTTCTGTCGTATGTGGAGCGAAAAATGTGTTTACGGGAGCCAAGGCAGTATTGGCTCCGGTGGGGGCAACATTGTTTAAAAATGAAGTTGTCTCTAAAAATGTAGCTGGAGTGGAAAGCCAAGGGTTTCTATGCTCAGCTGAAGATCTAGGGCTTGAGGAACGGTCTGAAGGAATAATCTTGTTACCTCAAGACTGTAGTATTAACAACGATATTAACGAGGTTCTTAGACTTCCGGACAATATTATAGATATTGACTTGACTCCTAATCGAGGTGACTGTTTCTCAGCATTTGGGATTGCAAGAGAACTTTGTGCATTTCTTGATTCTGCCTTTAATCCAGAATATTCAGCAACTAAGGCTTTAAGAAGCCCGGAGAGAAGTTTGAGCCTGGAAATCGAAGACAAGAAAGGCTGCCCTGTATATACGGTAGCAATTCTTGAAGGCATAAAAAATGATGTGATTTTGCCCATTAAAATAAATGAGAGACTGCGTCGAGCGGGAATCCAATCAATAAACCCTGTGGTTGATATCACCAACTATGTGATGCTTAAGACCGGGCAACCGTTGCATGCTTTTGATGAAATTAAGGCTTCAAGTGAGAGTATAAAAATTAGAAGAGCTCGAAATGCAGAAAAATTAAAACTTTTGAATGAACAGAATATTGTATTGGATGATGACTGTTTAGTAATAGCTAATGACAAAGAAGCAATCGCCTTGGCTGGTATAATGGGAGGATTATCATCTGGTGTTTCCTCAGATACCAACGCGGTGATCTTGGAAAGCGCATTTTTCAATCCCATTTCAATAGCCAAGACGGCTCGAAAGTTCAATATACAAACTGATGCTTCAACAAGATTTGAAAGAGGAGTAGACCCAAGTTTATGCCCTTACGCGCTGGAGGAAGCCATAGCATTGATTACTAAATGTTGTGGTGGACGCTTAATTTTTAGAAAAGTTGTTTCCTCAGATGTTCATATCCCTCCAAAGCACATGATTAGCTTTAGGCCAATTAAAGTTAACAAAACTTTAGGAATCGAAATTCCTGAGGCAAACATGAAAAAGATATTAATCAATCTTGGGTTTGAAATTAAGATTATTTCAGAAGATTTGTGGGAGATAAAAGTCCCTAGCTTTCGATTTGATATAGAGATTGAAATGGATATCGTAGAAGAAATCATAAGATTTTTTGGTGTCGACAAAGTTCCCAGTATCCTACCATCAATTAAACTAAGCCCAAGTGGTATTAATAAGTATTTGGATCGTGAACGAAAAATTAGAACCGCGCTGTCGGCCACCGGATTTAGTGAAATAGTCTCTTATAGTTTTGTCTCATCTAAATTCGCGAAACTTTTTAGTGAAATGGAACTAATTAAAATCAAAAATCCAATATCTAAAGAAATGGACATGATGCGACCAACAATTTTATCAAGTATGTTTTCTGTTATCCTTCACAATACATCGCGCCAGATTGATCAGATGAATCTGTTTGAAATTGGTAAGGTTTTTTTTAAAAAAAATGGAAACCACTATGAAAATAGCATGCTAGCAGCATGCAGATATGGCAACGTTTCTCGGCGACATTGGTGTCAGGAGGTCAGAGATTCTGACTTTTTTGATGTAAAGAATGATTTAGTTTCCTTATTCTCCAATTGTTTCGGAATTTCCCTCGAGTTCATAGCTGCGAAATTCAACGGTTTTCATCCAGGGCAATCCGCTACAGTGAATTACCAAGGACAGAATGTGGGAAAGATCGGTTGCCTTCATCCGAATTTAGAAAAGTTGCATGATATCAATTATCCTCTTTATTTTTTTGAAATTAATTTATCATTATTTGATTTTAAATCACGCCAAAGTTTTACTCCTACTTCAAAATACCCTTCAGTTAGCCGAGATATTTCAATAGTTATCCGCTCGGAAATTACGGCCGCTATGTGTATCAGTGAAATAGAGGGATTAGATTTGCCATTATTAAAAAACTTAGAGTTATTTGATGTTTATAAGGGACAAGGTATTGATCCCAGTAAAAAAAGTTTTTCGTTGGGCTTGATTTTTCAGTCATCAGTAGGCACTCTTACAGATAAAGAAGTTGATGATTCTGTCGATTTAATAGTAAATAGGCTTCATGACGTCTTTGAGGCCCAATTGAGGGAATGATTATGGCTCTTACAAAAGCAGAAATGGCAGACAAATTATTCGACCAGCTTGGGCTCAATAAGAGAGAGGCCAAGGACCTTGTTGAAGGTTTTTTCGAATGTTTACGCAACTCATTGGAAAATGGCCAGCAAGTCAAGTTGTCAGGATTTGGGAACTTTGATCTAAGAGATAAAAATCAACGACCTGGACGAAACCCGAAAACAGGCGAAGAGATACCTATCAGTGCCCGAAGAGTCGTTACCTTTAGGCCCGGTCAAAAACTCAAAACCAAAGTAGATCTATACAGTGGGAAAAAAAGAACTCATGACAATCTGGATGTTGGGTGACTCGAATGCTTGAACCATCTAATAGCAGTGAACTACCCACTATCCCAGGTAAACGGTATTTTACTATTGGTGAGGTAAGTGTTTTATGTGCAGTAAAGCCCCATGTTCTACGTTACTGGGAGCAAGAGTTCCCTCAACTCAAGCCAGTTAAGCGCAGAGGTAACAGGCGTTATTACCAAAGGACGGACGTCATACTAATACGGCAAATTCGTAGTTTACTTTACGAGAACGGCTTTACGATAGGTGGAGCAAGGCAACAGCTGTCTGGTGATGAAGTTAAAGCAGATAATAACGTTAGCAAACAAATCGTAAAACAGATGAGAGAAGAGCTTGAAGACATACTTTCTATATTAAAAAAATGAGAGTTGCTTTATTCTGAGGGACTGATCATCTCTGCGACTTCCTCTCTGTTTTCTACAATTTTCTCATGATTTTCTTCGATTCCTTCTCTTCTAGACAATATTTCATCGCTATTTTCAGCTATGTGTTGACGATGCACAGCTACTATATCGTATAAATCCATTATTAATTGCGAGTTAGATTGGGTCTTATTTTGCAACATTTCGACCTGTTTCGTGTTAGAGTCAACAGTAGCCGTATTTGATTCCTGTGTAGCAGTCTCGGGTTTAACTCCTTCACTTAATAGACGTCGATTCTCTTCAATCTCCTTCGCATTAAAGTTCTTGATCAGCTCATTTGCGGCTAAAAGTTTTTCGTTAACCTCAATTAGTTTCTGATTTACTTCTACGAGTTCCTGATTGATTGTGAGAACTGTTTCATTAAGGGCTGCCCGATGAACTAGAAAATCGACTTTGGATTTATTTATCTCAGCATCAATAAAATTTTCCTGTATCTCGTTACCTTTTTCTATATCTATATTTTCTAAAATGGCTATTCTGTTTTCAAAAATGTCATCAGTATTTTGATTAGCTAGTTGTCTATTGCCAACAAAGGCTGCAACATAATTTTTCAAAATTAGGTATCGATTTTCTTCGATATTCGACCTTGTTGCGTAGGCCCTGGCTTTGTTTACCATCACCCGGCCTTGTAATTCAAATAAAGCCCTACGGTTTTTCCTAATTTGTTTTGCGTTATTTTCGCTTTGGCCCATTTGAGTCTCCTAATTGTCAATCTAGCTAGTTTTATACTTGTGAAAATTCCTATGGTAGCATCATTTTTTCAATAATTGTTATGTTCGTATCTTTTTGTTGTAAAATTAAAGGTTCGGGGCGTGGCGCAGCCTGGTAGCGCACCGCAATGGGGTTGCGGGGGTCGTTGGTTCGAATCCAATCGCCCCGACAAACGTTAAATTTGAGGTTGTTCGGTTATATTCAAATGCATAAAAAAATTGTAATTTTTTTAATTTTTCTGGCTTATTTTTCATTGGATATTAGCGCTGAGGAGAATTTTGATAGGAGAGGAGTCATTTGCTTTGAAATGGGCTCGGAGGTCGCATTCTTTTTTATTAATGGTAAAGTTATTCGGTACTCCGCTTTCCACATGTTTAACCCACCTGTAGAATTACAAAAAAAACTATACGGCGACTATAAAGCGAATGGTTCAAAATTAGAGTGGCGAGATGACTCTACAAAGGTAAAATTTACCTTGGACTTAAATCAACTAAAATTGGCAGCTAATAATAATTGGGGCGCCAGCTCTAATTGTGAAGAAAATACGTTAACTGAAATAAAAGAATACTTTAGGCCTATATTAGAACGTAATCGCCAGAAAGGAAATTAAATTGATTTTAGAAAAAGATTTCGAATGCTGTTATTGCGGAGAGCCTATTTCTTTTCTGCTCGATCTTTCAGTTGAATTCCAGTCCGGAACAGAAGATTGTGAGGTATGTTGTCAACCGATTGATTTTAAATACAACAGTGAGGAAGGTTTGCTAACTCATTTTGAAATCAAAAGACAAGATCAATAATAAGATGAGACGAAGTAAATGTGTGGAATCGTAGCAATGGTCGGTCAAAGGGAAGTTTCTAAAGTTCTGATAGAGGGCTTGAAAAGACTTGAGTATAGGGGATATGATTCAGCTGGTTTGGCAGTACTTGATAAGACATCAAAAATACGTTTAAACAAAGTTAAGGGTAAGGTAGCTTCCTTAGTGAAGTCTCTTGAAAATAGCCCTTGCGAGGGAAATATAGGGATCGCGCATACAAGGTGGGCCACTCATGGCTCTCCCGAAAAAAAAAATGCCCATCCTCATATCGGTGGTGATGATGTCGCAATAGTACATAACGGTATAATAGAAAATTATGCCGAATTGTATAAACAGTTGCAAAGTCAAGGTTATACATTTCAATCTGATACTGACAGCGAGGTAATAGCTGCTTTAATTTCTCAAGAATTAACAAAAAATATTTCGTTAGTCGAGGCTGTGCGTTCATCGATAGATAAACTAGATGGTGCTTTTGCTTTAGCTATTTTCTCGATTCAAGAGCCTGATAAGTTGATTATTGCTAAACGCCGAAGTCCAGTAGTTCTAGGCCTAGGTATTGGCGAAAATTTCGTTGCATCTGACATTTCAGCACTATATTTAGTCACACAAAGATTTATTTTTCTGGAGGAAGATGATCTCGCAATCGTCGAAAATGAAAAAATAATTATATTTGATGTTAATGGCAATGAAGTTGAAAGACCTGAGAGAATATCACAGCAATCGCCGGACTTAATAAGTAAGTCAGGTTATAAACACTTTATGCTAAAAGAAATTAATGAACAGCCTAAAGCTTTAAGGGAGACAAGTTCATTTTTGTTGGAAGAAATAGATTCTGTCAATCATTTATTTGAGCCAAGCATCTGGAAAAAAATTAACTCGATTAATATAGTCGCATGTGGCACGAGTTATCATGCCGGGCTTGTCGGTAAGTATTGGATTGAAAGGCTTGCGGGAATTCCTTGTAGTGTCGAAGTGGCGAGTGAGTTTAGATATCGAGAGGTCGCGGTTACAGAAAACAGTCTTTTTATTGTAATTTCACAATCTGGAGAAACCGCAGACACGTTAGCTGCGCTCAACGCTTCTAAGAAGTTCGGTTATAAGTGGATTCTAGCAATTTGTAACGTGATAGAAAGCTCATTAATGCGAGAAGCTGACGCAGCTCTTTTGACTAAAGCCGGGCCAGAAATAGGGGTGGCATCAACCAAGTCGTTTACTACTCAGTTACTCGCACTTTTGATTTTTGCTGCTAAGCTTGGATCCGAACAAAAAACTAAAAAAAACGTAATAGAGAATTTGTATCTCGATATAAATATTTTGCCAGGGGTTATAGAAAATATTTTATCTCTGAATGAAAAGGTTGCTTCAATTGCAGAGAGTTTTGTCAGCACTGAGGGCTGTCTATTTTTGGGTAGAGGTCAGATGTATCCAATTGCACTAGAGGGCGCATTAAAGCTAAAGGAAATATCGTATATTCATGCTGAAGCCTATCCAGCGGGTGAGTTAAAACATGGCCCGTTAGCGTTGGTAGATGAAAAGATGCCGGTTATAGTTCTAGCTCCAAACGATGGTTTATTAGAAAAATTAAAGTCTAATATTTCAGAGGTACAAGCGCGAGGAGGACTTTTTTTTATTTTCACAGATGCAGATGATATTCACGATGTATGTCCGGCTGGAGAGGTCATCAAGGTGCCCAAAATGCCGGATCTTTTAACACCAATAGGATATACCATTCCACTTCAATTGCTAGCTTATCACGTAGCTGTTTTAAGAGGAACTGATGTAGACCAGCCAAGAAACTTAGCTAAATCTGTAACTGTGGAATGATGAGGTTAGGGAGTTTTAAAGTCAGGTGAAGGTATGAAGGCATTTTTGAAATGGGCGGGAGGCAAGTCAAGAGCAGCGGAGGATATAAAAAAATATTTAGTGAATGGTAAAAGATTGGTTGAACCTTTTGTTGGATCTGGCGCTATTTTTTTGACCACTACATTCGAAGAATATTTACTTTGCGACACTAATGTAGATCTAATCAATCTATACAATAATTTAAAAAAAAGTCCTGATGAGTTACTAGAAAAAACTGATGAGTTTTTCTCTTCTGAAAATAACACAGAGTCAAAGTTTTACGAATTTAGAGAAGAGTTTAATGCCTTAGAATCGAAGGATATCAGGAAGAGTGCCCTTTTTGTTTATTTGAACAAGCATGCGTTCAACGGGTTGTGTCGTTATAATCGAAAAGGTTTTTTTAATGTCCCCTATGGAAGATACAAATCGCCCAAGTGCCCGCTGGAAGAGATGCAAGCATTTTCGGTTAAGGCAAAATTCGCAACCTTTAAATGCCAGGATTTTGAAAAGACTTTTAAAGAAACCATGAAAGGAGACGTCATCTACTGTGATCCTCCGTATGTACCTCTATCGGTCACCTCGAGTTTTACCTCCTATTCGAAGGATGATTTCGATCTGGGAGATCAAAGTCGACTAGCGAAAAGTGCAATAGCATCGCAATCTAGCGGGATAAGATGTGTGATTTCCAATCATGACTTAGATGTTACGAGGAAAATGTATGAGATGTCTGATATTCACGAAATCAGTGTCCAGAGGAACATTGCGAGTAAATCTTCTAGCAGGAAAAAGATAAAGGAGATTATTGCTGTCTTTTGATCGCGAAAATGTTTTGTTATTACGTTTGAAGCAATGAACTTAGGTTGTGAATGGGTCCCAAACGATTAAGAAATGGTAAATAAGTAATCTTAATAGAATTCCTTCTATAAAAGAGCTCCAGGCGACGCCTTGGTCAGAAATCCCGAGTTGTTTCGTCCACATTCAATTTGCTTTTTTTCCCAATCAAAATAATTTAATTCCATTGTTTTTGTAATAACAGATAACGAAATGTAAAGCTAAAACCAATGTTTTATTTCTATTAACTTTGGTTACAGATTATTCCCAAGCTTCAAAGATTTGGCCCCGTATATTAAATATAGACAGGAGGGTTAGCTTGCTTGTTTTGTCCTATTTACTGCCAAATCGCTTGTTGAACCTGTCGATTCTTCCTTCGGTATCCACCAGCTTTTGTTTGCCAGTGTAGAAAGGATGAGAAGCTGAGGACACGTCAAGAGGGCAATACGGATAGGTATTTCCGTCTGTCCATTTTTTTGTTTCTTCCGTTTGAAGCGTTGATCTTACTAAAATATACTCATCAACACTTACGTCATGAAAGAGTACCTCTCTA
>JAYYFI010000014.1:0-80881 GCA_036158955.1 Pseudomonadota bacterium | reverse complement strand
TTGTTTGTTGGGTGGTTTATGAAAAAAAATATTGTCATTTCCGAGCTTAATTTAAAAATAGATGCCCCTTTAACGGCCTTATTTTTTATTTTAATCAAATTTTTAGCACCAATTGGCGTTTTAATCGTACTTATTGAAAATTCAGGTATTCGCAAGCTAATATTTTAAATTATAATGAACCAAGATGGCATACATGGAACGCACACTTGAAGTACCATTTTTACCAGAGCAAATGTTTGATCTGGTGAATGATATCCCTTCATACCCTAAATTCCTGCCATGGTGCGCTGACACAAAGGTTTTAAGGGAGTCGGATGGTGCCATGCAAGCTAAAATCACAATCTCTAAAGGAAAGCTTACTCATTCCCTCATTACTGCTAACTCATTGATTCCAAAAGAAAGGATAATACTCAATCTTATGGACGGGCCTTTTAACTATTTGCGTGGTTCGTGGGAGTTCTTGCCTATCAACAACGGTTGTAAGGTTATTTTTTTGCTTGATTTTGAGCTCCGTAATAAATTACTTGGAATGGCCTTTGCTGCGGTAAATCAGCATGTAGTGTCTGCATTGATGTATGCTTTTGAGAAGCGAGCCTATAATTTATATGGAAACCCACGTGCGGATACAAGTTGTATTAGCTGACGAACAAGCACAAGAAATCTTCGAATATGATGTTTCCTCGTCATCAAAAATAAAAAATCTTATGGGTTTGCAAGAAGTTGTTGATTTTGTAAAAAGAACTGAGGCCAACTATTCAATAAGTATTTCCGGTCAAAAAGTCTCCCAACAACACTACTTGCAACCTTTTGATCGGGTTGAATTTTTAAGGCCACTCAAATTAACTCCAAAAGAATGGAGGAGAAAACGAGCGCGCAAGGCATAAGCTGTTAATTTTCGGTCTCTCCATCTTCTATCGATTCCAACTTTTGTTCTTTAAACTCGTCTTTTGAGCTTAATGCTTTCTTGTTGGGGCCAGGTTTGACCCCAACGTAAACGTCTGAATTAATCCTTTTTCTTTCGGTGATCATTTTTTCGAATTTTTTATACTCGATAGTAACCTCTTCAGCATCTTCTTGAATCTGCGGCTCTATTTTTTCTACAAGAGGAAGTTTATTTTTAAAGCGTTGAAAATTAGATAATTCTTTATATCGAGGCACTGCAACTTTAACATCCTTAAATCTTTTTATAGGGATAGTTGTTTCTGAAGCTTGTATATTTCCTGACACGAAAGTCAATTTATCATATTCGTCAAAGTGTAGGGTTATTCGTCGACTTTCAGTGTATTCGTCTTCATGTCTATAACTAAAAAAATAGTCCCAGGTTGATGAGTCAAAGGTATGCTTAATCGAGGGTGTGCCCATTATATACTCGATTCGGGTTTTTTCCATCCCAAGCTCTAGCTGGCCTAACATATCTTGGTTGATTACATTTCCCTGCTGGATATCGATTTTGTGTACAAAAGGGAGCTCATTTATGTCAAGAAATTTTGTACCTGGTAGTCTTGGATTCGCGCAACTCATAAGTAAAACTATTCCGAAACAAACGAAAGTACAGGTTATTAATTTTATTTCTTTAACAACAGTCATTATGAGAGGTGGTTTTATAATTTTGTATATTTTTAATTCCGACAAGTCTATAATAATCCTACAAAAATAACATCTCTAGTTAAATGAAGGGTTTTTATATGGGTATGCAAGGATTAAGAAAGGTTGGTCTAAAAGCGACTTTGCCCAGAATGAAAATACTTGAAGCTTTGCAGTCTTCAAAACAAAAGCATTTCAGTGCAGAGGACGTGTATAAAATGCTTTTTGAGAGAGATGAAGAGATAGGTTTAGCCACCATATATAGGGTTCTCACTCAATTTGAATCTGCAGGCTTAGTCCTAAGGCATAATTTTGACGGTTCTCACTCTGTCTTCGAGTTATTCGATGAATCTCATCATGATCATATGATTGATATTGAAAACGGAGAGGTAATAGAGTTTTATAGTGAGAAAATCGAGGAATTACAGAGGGAAATAGCTGCTAAGCACGGCTACGAAGTTACTGATCACAGCTTGGTTTTGTATGTTAAATCTAAAAAAAACTAATTTTAAGCTTTAAATTTTTTAATTAAGTTGCGTCTTGTAATAATTGTCGAGCATGTTCTATTGCAACTTTTCCTTGGTCAGTATTTCCTAACATTCTTGCAATCTCTTTTTCCCGTTCAGCGACGTTGAGGTATTCAACTTTAACTGTGGTGTCTTTATCACTTTGTTTTTTAGTTATTGAAAAATGATGATTTCCTGCAACAGCTACTTGAGCAGAGTGTGTTATGCATATAACTTGGTTCTTTTTTGAGATTTGTTTA
The DNA here is from genome assembly GCA_036158955.1 of Pseudomonadota bacterium. Lineage (GTDB taxonomy): Bacteria > Pseudomonadota > Gammaproteobacteria > TMED69. The sequence continues at coordinate 78,531 of JAYYFI010000014.1, read as the reverse complement.
AGATTTTTTCCTACGATTCTAGCAGTGTTACCACCAATTCCCGAATCAACCTCATCGTAAATAGATGCAGGTATGTTTGATTGGACTGCGATAGCAGATTGTAACGCTAAGCTAACACGAGAAAGTTCTCCTCCTGAGGCTATTTTCGACAGAGAAAGTGGTTCTTGTGATGGGTTGGTTTTTATCCGGAATTCAATCGTTTCCATGCCGTTCGGCAATGGTTCCTCTTGGTCTATTTCTTCGACATGTATTATTAGCTCGGCGTGAGATAGTCCTAAATTTTTGAGGCGTTGGCTGATTTCAAGGCTTAATTCAATCGATTCTATTTTTCGGGTTTTTCTAATTTTTTTAGCTAAATCGAAATATTCTTTTTTTTGTTCCGATAATTTTTCCTTTAATTTTTTAATTAGCTCTTCTTTGTTGTTTGCTTGAGTCAACTCGTCTTTTAATTTTTTGTATGCTTGGTCTAGTTCTCCAATCTGACACTTATTTTTGCGTGCTAGATTATGCAAGTATGACAATCTATTTTCTATTTTGAGTAGTTTCGATTCTGAACCATGCTCTATTTGTGCTTGCTCACTAAGTAATCTGGACGCATTTAATAAATGCTCGTGTGCAATGGTAAGATTATTTTCGATTGATTTGGATTCATCAGAATTAAATTTTGAAAGCAAATTTAATGATCGTTCAATGATTTTAGAAGCATTATTTTCAGAGCCCTCAAGAAGGGCAGAAACCTCTAGAAAGAGCTCAGATGACTCTTTACTATTATTAAGGCGTTTATGTTCATCTTCAATTGTATGAATTTCTGAAAGATCAACATCATTATCTTCGAACTCAGAGACCAAGTGTTTCAATAATTCAAGTTTTTGTTCATCAGAATTACTTTTTGATAGAACATTTAGCTCCGATAAATTTGATTGATAGCTTTTATAAATAGAGGTTAGTTCATCAACTAAAGCTGAGTTGCCGGCTGAATCATCAATATACTTTCGCTGTGAATCAGGTTTGAGTAAGGATTGGCTTTGGTGTTGCGAGTGAATATCAAGTAAAGAAAAAGAGATTTTTTTTAAAAATGACAAAGTAACTGGCTCGTCGTTACAAAATGCTTTTGATCTGCCATCATTATCTAGTATTCGTCTTAGAATGCAAATTTCTTCATCTAGTCCATTTTCACGAAGCATCTGTTTCGCATGTTTGTTTTTGTTGATTTCAAAGATAGCGGTGATTGTAGCTTTTTTCATGCTGTTTTTGGCATAGTTGGTTTCTGCTCGTTTTCCAGTTGCAAGGCTCAAGGCTTCCAGTAATATAGACTTTCCCGCGCCAGTTTCCCCCGTGAGGACCGTTAATCCGCTATCGAAATCTACTTCAAGCTCATCCACAATAATAAAGTTTTTTATTTCCAATTTTTTTAGCAAGGACTTTGCCCCCAATTGAGTTTTGCCCTTAATGTTTTGAAGTGGTCATAATAGGCAGGATGAACTAATCTTATTCGGCGGTCACAAGTTTTTATTTTTACAATGTCCTTTGGCAGAAGGTCTGTACTTGTATTTGCATCACAAGTAACTCGAGAGGTATCGTCTCTGTCGCTGGTAAGGTGAACTTCTATTAACGCAGAGTCGTTAATTACAATCGGCCGATTGGTTAATGTATGAGGACAAATTGGGACGAGAGCCAGCGCTCTGAGGCTGGGTTGAAGTATAGGACCTCCCCCCGAAAGAGCGTAAGCTGTTGATCCGGTCGGAGTTGCAATGATCAGACCATCTGAACGTTGGGAATGAAGGAGTTTCCCATTTACATAAGTAGTTAACGTAATGAGCCTTGGACTGTTCCATTTTTGAATGACTACATCGTTTAAAGCATCGCCTTTCAAAATGCTTCCACCCTCTCTAAATACTTCGCATTCTAATACGGTCCTTTCCTCCTCCAAAAAATTTCCTTCTAGGATTTGGCTTAACTCATCTGATATCATCTCCGGCACAATATCTGTGAGAAAACCAAGTCTTCCTAGATTTATACCCATTAGAGCTACATTCCGTGGATATATCAATCTAGCACATTTCAGCAATGTTCCATCGCCACCAACTGAAATTACCAAGTCGCTTTTTTCTGCCATTTCTTCGGGAGTACTCGATAAGACTTGAGATTCATTGTTTAGAAAAGCAATGCTTTCTAATGCACAAAGAAACCTGCAATTAAATTGTTTTGCCGTTTTTACGATCCTTTCTATGACGGTTGTCGTAGAGTGATTGATTTCTGGTGCGTGAATTCCTATTGTTTTAAACATTTCCAGCCTGACTGTTAAATTTTGTTAATTGTAAGATGTATTTTTTACTTCAATTTTGCAAGTAGGGCAATACAATGGTAGATTTTTTAATATTCATTTTGATGGATTTCGGTAGATAGAACGATTAGATGAAAAGAAAGCAAGATTTAGATTTGAAAGATCGGTCTCAACATCTGTTTAAAAAACTAGTTGAGAGATACATTGTCGAGGGGCAGCCTGTAGGTTCAAGAACTTTGGCTAGGGACGTTAATTTAGATTTGAGTCCAGCTACCATTAGAAATGTGATGGCTGACTTGGAAGAGATGGGGCTAATTTCTTCTCCTCATACATCTGCAGGTCGAATTCCGACCGTAAAAGGTTATCGCTTGTTTGTAGACCAAATGGTGCGTTTCAAGAACATCCCGGAAACTGAAATGCAAAAAATCCAAGAAAAGTTAGATAACAATGATTCTGTAGATTCATTGTTATCTAAAACATCGCTCTTATTGTCTGAAATTACTCATATGGCAGGGCTTGTTATGGTGCCTGTTTCTAAAGGAAAAGCACTTCGACAGGTTGAATTTTTGTCATTAAACGATAATAAAGTCTTGGTTATCTTGGTTACAAACGATAGTGAAGTTGAAAATCGAATTATAAAAACAAAAAAGACTTATTCACAGTCGGCACTATCTGAAGCTGCCAATTACCTTACTAGTGCATTTGCAGGACGAGATATTAGTGCAGTAAAGCAAGGCTTGATTCAGGAAATGTCGGAAGCAAGAAGAGAGATGTATCGATTAATGGACTTGGTTATCGAAATGTCTCAAAAAGCTTTTGTTTCTGAAGAGGAAGAAAAGGATTATGTTCTAGCAGGTCAAACTAACCTGATGAATATTTATGATCCGTCTGAAATGAGTAAGTTGCGAAACCTGTTTGAGGCTTTTAATCAGAAGCAAGATATACTTCACTTGTTGGATCAAGCTACGAATGCAGCTGGAGTTCAGGTCTTTATTGGTGAGGAATCAGGATATCAACCTTTGGACGATTGTACTGTTGTAACTTCGACTTATTCGACTGAACACAAGGTTTTAGGTGTGCTAGGAGTGATAGGTCCTACGCGGATGGAGTACGAGAGGGTTATTCCAATAGTCGATTTAACTGCAAAAATGCTAACCGCGGCCTTGAAATCAAAAAATTAGACCTTATATCTTAATTAGCAATTAAAAAACTTTTCGCCAAAGCGATATCCAACTGTTTTTTTATTGGCCATTACAGCTGTTTTTAACAACTTAAGGATAAATCGGGTGGTAAATATATATTCAAAAGATGGTAAACAGTCTGACGCGAATTCTGAGAGAAGTTCGGAATATTCGGAGTCGGAAGTTAAGGAGAATAATTCGCACCAAGAGGATTCTCATGTTGAACCTCACAATGAGGTAGATTCACAAACTGAGTCGGGGAATGAATTTAGCAGTGAGCATTCCGAATCGGACAAAAGTGAAGTTAATGAATCCAGCGATGAATTTCAGTCCTTTAAGCAAAAGATTGCCGACTTAGAAGATGCTGTTTTACGTGAAAAAGCTGAAAATCAAAACACGAGAAAGAGATTACATAGAGAAATCGAGGCGGCCCGAGATTCCGGAGTCGAGAAACTGATTAGAGAGTTTCTTCCCGTAAAAGATAGCCTGGATTTGGGGCTTGCTAATCTCGATAATGCGACAGAATTAGAGTCTGTAAAAACAGGGATAGATTTGACATTGAAAATGATTGATGACTTTTTAGGTAAACTTGAAATTTCGAAAATAGATCCAAAAAATGAACCATTTAACCCCGAAGAGCATCAAGCGATGAGTGTGGAAACAACCGATTTACAGCCTCCAAATACGGTTTTAAAGGTTTTTCAAGTAGGATACAAATTAAAAAATCGCCTTATACGCCCCGCCATGGTGGTTGTTTCGGCCAAAGAAAAAAATTAAATAGATTTAAAGATATTAAAAACATTTAGAGGAAAAAAAATGGCAAAGATTATCGGAATAGATTTGGGTACGACCAACTCCTGTGTATCGGTATTGGAAGCGGGAAAATCAAAGGTAGTTGAAAATAGTGAGGGTGCACGGACTACCCCCTCAACTGTAGCATTTTCTGATGATGGCGAAATTTTGGTAGGTCAAGCAGCCAAAAGACAGGCTGTGACAAATCCAAAAAATACGCTTTTTGCCGTGAAAAGACTGATAGGCAGGAAATTTTCGGACGAAGTGGTTGCTAGAGATAAGGAAATGGTTCCTTATGAAATTGTAAAAGCAGACAACGGGGACGCTTGGGTAGCCGCTAATGATAAAAAAATGGCGCCCCCTGAAATTTCAGCGCGTGTTTTAATGAAGATGAAAAAGACTGCCGAGGAGTATCTGGGAGAAACAGTGTCCGAGGCTGTCATTACAGTCCCAGCCTACTTTAATGACTCTCAACGGCAGGCGACTAAAGACGCTGGGAAAATCGCCGGCCTTGATGTTAAAAGAATTATTAACGAACCGACGGCTGCCGCTCTGGCCTATGGTATGGAACATCATAAAGGAGAAGCAAAGATTGCCGTTTATGACTTAGGTGGCGGAACCTTCGATGTTTCAATTATTGAACTAGCGGAGGTTGATGGCGAACAACAATTTGAGGTGCTTTCCACCAATGGGGATACTTTTCTCGGTGGAGAGGATTTTGACCTTAGGTTGATAAATTTTCTAGTTGAGGAAACGAAAAAAGACCAAGGTGTTGATTTAAATAATGATCCTTTGGCTTTGCAGAGGCTAAAGGAAGCAGCGGAAAAGGCCAAAATAGAACTATCCTCTAGTCAACAGACGGATATTAATTTGCCTTATATCACTGCTGATGCTAGTGGCCCTAAGCATATAAATATGAAAATAACTAGGGCTAAGTTAGAGTCCCTAGTAGAAGACCTAGTCGAGAGAACCATCAAACCGATTCAGACCGCTTTAAAAGATGCTGACCTTGCCCCTAGTGATATTAACGAGGTCATTTTAGTTGGTGGACAGACTAGAATGCCTAAAGTTCAAGATGCTGTAACCGAGTTTTTCGGTAAAGAGCCTCGCAAGGACGTTAACCCTGATGAAGCGGTTGCTATGGGCGCAGCAGTTCAGGCGGGAGTGCTTGGGGGTGACGTTAAGGACGTACTTCTTTTGGATGTTACCCCATTATCTCTCGGGATCGAAACATTGGGCGGTGTAATGACAAAACTTATCGAGAAAAATACAACAATCCCTACGAAAGCTCAGCAGGTTTTTTCAACGGCCGAGGACAATCAAACTGCGGTAACGGTTCACGTCCTTCAAGGTGAACGAGAAAAAGCGTCCGGTAATAAGTCCCTCGGAAGATTTGATTTAGCAGAAATTCCACCGGCGCCACGAGGTGTTCCCCAGGTAGAGGTTGCATTTGATATTGATGCAAACGGAATACTTAATGTATCCGCTAAAGATAAGGCAACTGGTAAAGAGCAATCTATAGTGATCAAAGCATCGAGTGGTCTTTCTGATGAAGAAATCGATAAAATGGTTAGAGATGCAGAAGCTCATGCTGATGAAGATAAAAAGTTTCAGGAACTGGTTGCTGCGAAAAATCAAGCCGAAAACCTAATTCATGCTACCGAAAAATCGTTAGAAGAGTTTAAAGAACTGGCCTCAGAAGACGAAGCTTCAAGTATTAAAAGTATTATTACTGAATTGCAAAGTGCTCTTTCTGACGAAAATCTTGACAAAATCAATGAAAAGTCTGAAGAGCTCGCACAGGTATCAGGAAAATTTGCTGAGAAAGCTTACAAAGAAAAAGCTGGTTCAGAGGATGTTCAGTCTGAGCAGTCAGATGTTTCGGAAAACTCTAAAAACGAGGGCGATGTAGTCGATGCTGATTTCGAGGAAATTAAAGATGGAGACGCGAAAAAATAAGTTAAAATGTTTAATCTGATTACGAAGGTTTTTATTTCACATGCAAAAATCCGACTATTATGACACCTTAGGTGTGCAAAGATCAGCTAGCGAATCTGAGATAAAGAAAGCATACCGAAGGCTCGCAATGAAATATCATCCAGATCGAAATGCTAACGATCCTTCAGCCGAGGTTAAGTTTAAAGAGGCTAAAGAAGCTTACGACGTATTAAGTGACCAAGGGAAGAGAGCTGCTTACGATCAGTTTGGCCATGCGGGAGTTGGGGGAGCCGGGCAAGGAGCCGGTTTTTCTGATCAAGCTGGTTTTGGAGACATTTTCGACAGTGTCTTTGGTGATATTTTTGGGGCGGGCCGCTCCGGAGGCAGTAGAGCTCATAGGGGGAGCGACTTAAGCTATGATCTAAATCTCACTCTCGAAGAAGCTGTGTTTGGTACTGAAGTAAAGATCAAAGTTCCTAATTTAATTAATTGCACTAGCTGCGATGGAACAGGCTCCCAAGCTAAGAAAGCACCTGTGACTTGCCCGCAATGCGGCGGAGTTGGTCAGGTTAGGATGCAACAAGGGTTCTTTTCTGTTCAGCAAACTTGCCCAAAATGTAAAGGGTCTGGGAAGACAATTGAGGATCCTTGCTATAGTTGTGGTGGAGCCGGGAAAGTAAGAGGTTCAGAAACGATTTCGGTAAAAATACCAGCTGGGGTTGATAATGGAGACAGAGTACGCTTGTCCGGAAAAGGCGAAGCGGGTTTAAATGGTCCGAATGGGGATCTGTTTGTTAACATTATGCTAAAGGAACACTCGATTTTTGATAGAGATGGTTCTAATCTAATGTGCGAGGTTCCAATTGATTTTCCAACGGCAGTTTTAGGTGGTCAACTTGAGGTGCCTACCATTGACGGAAAAGTTACATTAAAAATTCCAAACGAGACTCAAACGGGAAAGATGTTTAGACTTCGTGGGAAAGGTGTAAGGTCGGTAAGAGGGTCTGGAATAGGAGATCTGATTTGTAAAGTTGTCGTAGAGACACCTGTCAAGTTAACAAGAGAGCAAAAAGATATACTTGAAACTTTTAAGAAATCACTTGAGTCGGGAGGTGGGCGGCATATACCTAGAACTACTTCTTGGTTAGACGGGGTTAAGAATTTTTTTAAGACACTCGAATAATAATTATCAATGAATAAAAATCAAATTAAACTAGGGATTATAGGTGCTGGGGGCAAAATGGGCCGTGGGATAACCGAGTTCGCACTTAAAGACCCAGACTTTACTATTATTCAACTTTTTGAGAATCCAGAATATCCTAAGGAAAAGTTAGAAGTGTTTGACCAATCAAAAAATTCGATGGCCACATTTAATCTATCAAAGGACCTAAATAATAGTGAAGAACAATTAGATGTTCTGATTGATTTTTCGTTACCAGATTCTACTGAGATTAGTATAAATTATGCGGCTAAAAAACGGATTCCCTTGGTTATTGGAACAACGGGGATTGAATTTTTGCGGGAGAAAATTGAAAAAGCTTCTCGGAATACAGCTTTACTCATTTCGCCGAATATGAGTCTTGGGGTTAACCTTTGTTTTAGATTAGCTGGCCTTGCAGCAAAGGCATTAGGTGATTCCTATGATATAGATATTATGGAGGTTCACCATCGGGGGAAAAGAGATGCTCCCTCAGGAACTGCTTTAAAGTTTGGCACTGTAATTTCTGAGAACCGAGACGACAAATTACTTGATAATGTCGTTTATGAAAGGGTAGGGCCCGATAGTGCAAGAGAAGATAATAGTATTGGTTTTCAAACTATACGAGCTGGGGATACGGTTGGAGATCATACAATTTTTTTTGCTGGCGAGGGAGAAAGAATTGAAATTACCCACCGAGCTACTAGCCGTACCTCTTTTGTTACAGGGGCTTTGAGAGCAGCTAAATGGTTAATCACTCGTGATAATGGGTTATACTCATTTGATGACATTATCTAGCGAAACTCATTTTTCTCTTCCATACTTTTCAAAATCTGGTCTCTTTTAACATGAGAAAGCTCAAGGCGGGGGTCATTGGAGTTGGTTATTTAGGAAGCTTTCATGCACAAAAATATCAACAAATCGATGGAGTTGAGTTAGTTGGATTAGCTGACAACAACCATGAAAGGTTATCTGAAGTTTCTCACAGGTTGAATGTACCCGGTTATTTAGAATATTCGAAACTAATAGGTATTGTCGATTTAGTATCAATTGTGGTTCCCCCCGCAAAACACTACGAGATGGGAGTCTTTTTCCTTCAAAATAATGTCCACTGTCTAATAGAGAAACCCTTGGCAGAGCGTGTCGTACACGCCCAGCATCTGATAGAAATTGCAAAAAAAAATAAGATGATTTTACAGGTCGGCCATTTGGAAAGATTTAATCCAATGGTAGTTGCACTTAAGCAAAAAGTTACTAATGCGTTCAGAATAAATGCGGTTAGACACTCAATCTTCAAGGAAAGGGGGACAGAAGTCGACGTTGTGCTAGATTCTATGATTCATGATATTGACTTCATCCTTGATTTCGAGCAATCAAAGCTTGTTAATATTGAGGCAAGCGGAGTTTCTCTCAAAAGTGATGCTATTGATAGGGCTCAGGTAACATTGTCTTTTGAAAGTGGTTTGGAGGCTCATTTGGAAGCCAACAGAGTGGCCGACAGTGCTAAGCGAGAAATTTGCATCGAAACAACGGAGTATAATTATTCTATCGATTTCTTAACTCATGAGGCTTCAATCGAGCAAAAATCTGATAGAATAATTCAAAGAGATGAGTTGATAGAAAAAATTCCAGATACTTCGTTTTCTGTTAATCAACTACCGGAAAAAATTGATATTTTAAAAGATGAAATCATTAATTTCATTGATGCCATAAAATTCGGGAAATTGCCTTTGGTTTCTGGAGAAGATGGCAAAAGAGCCTTAGAGGTCTGTCTCGAAATAATGGATAGAATTCATTCGGTCAAATGAAAATATTGATTTTTTAGAGTGTCGGAGACCTGATTGTCGGTTTGGTTTTTGGGAAATCCAGGGCTCCATTGTTTGAAAGATTAAAGTAAGATTTTCGCGACTAATTTGATTAAAGATAACTTGGGTTAAATAATTTGAAACAGAAGGCTATTTTGGTTCTTGAGGATGGTTCAAGTTTTGAAGGTTTCTCTTGTGGAAGCCTTGGCAATACTGTTGGAGAAGTCGTATTCAACACCAGTATAACTGGATATCAAGAAATACTTACAGACCCTTCTTACGCTGGTCAAATTGTTTTACTTACTCATCCTCATATTGGGAATACAGGTATTAATGATCTCGATTTAGAATCACGGGGTTGCATGGCATCGGGTTTAATTGTAAGAGATTTTACCGACCAATATAGTAACTGGAGAGCAAGCGGCTCTTTAGCTAAATTTCTAATGGATAACAAAATAGTGGCAATATCAGAAATTGACACGCGTAAAATTACGAGAATAATTCGAGAAAAAGGTGCCCTTAGAGGATGTATCATGACGGGTAATTTAGATTTTGGTCTCGCCTTAAAAATGGCTAGAGATGCACAAAAGCTTGATGGTCTTGATCTTGCCAAGGAAGTGTCGACCTCCGAAGTGTACAATTGGGAAAGAGGCAACGAATATGAGGGTTTTGGGAGGTCAATGTTAAAACCGGCGAAAAATTTTCAAGTCATAGTTTATGATTTTGGCGTAAAACAAAATATTCTTCGAATACTTGTGGATATAGGTTGTTCAGTTACCGTGGTACCTTGTGATTACCCCACTCAACAGGTGATCAAATTAAGTCCGGATGGTGTTTTTTTCTCTAATGGACCCGGTGATCCGGAGCCATGTGATTATGCCATCGAAAATATCAAGACTCTTGTGAATAAAAACATTCCGATTTTTGGTATTTGTCTTGGATTTCAATTGATTGCATTAGCGTTTGGGGCAAGGACAAAAAAAATGATGGTTGGTCATCATGGTGCTAATCATCCCGTAAAAGAACTGTCTACTGGCAAGGTCTTTATATCAAGTCAAAACCACGGGTTCACGGTCGACGAAACCTCTTTGCCTGAGAGTTTAATTGCTTCTCATTTTTCTATTTTTGACGGTAGCCTTCAGGGAATAGAGCATGTCACCAAGCCCGTTTTCGGTTTCCAGGGTCATCCGGAGGCATCTCCAGGACCCAATGATCTCAATAATTTATTTGAAAAATTCCTTAAGTCGATGGAAACCTTTAAACAGTGATCAATTAAATGCCGAAAAGAAAGGACATAGATTCTATACTCATAATTGGAGCAGGGCCAATAATTATTGGCCAAGCTTGTGAATTCGATTATGCGGGCTCGCAGGCATGTAAAGCTCTGAGAGAGGAGGGTTATCGTGTAATTTTGGTTAATTCCAATCCGGCAACAATTATGACTGATCCAGATATGAGCGACGCTACTTACGTAGAGCCTATAACTCCTGCGACAGTCGCGTTAATCATTGAAAAAGAAAAGCCAGATGCATTGCTTTCAACGATGGGTGGACAGACAGCATTAAACTGTGCACTGGAATTACATAAAGACGGAACTTTAAAAAAGTTTAATGTCGAGCTAATAGGCGCATCAGTGACGGCGATAAATAAAGCGGAGGATAGGCAAGCCTTCCGTGAGGCAATGGAGGAAATTGGACTCAATTCCGCTCGGTCCACGGTAGTTCATTCTTTAGAAAAGGCAACAGATATTGCGAATAGAATTGGGTTCCCCATAATTATTAGACCATCTTTCACGCTCGGGGGAAGCGGCGGAGGAATAGCTTTTAACAAAGAGGAGTTTATGGAAATTTGTAGCCGTGGTCTAGATACTTCTCCAACCGGTGAGATACTTCTTGAGGAATCTCTTTTGGGTTGGAAAGAGTTTGAAATGGAAGTTGTAAGGGATAAAAAAGATAATTGCATTATTATATGTTCTATCGAGAACCTAGATCCAATGGGAGTTCATACGGGTGATTCTGTCACGATTGCTCCGGCGCAAACGCTAACGGATAAGGAGTATCAATGTATGAGAGATGCGTCCCTCGCGGTTCTTCGAAAAATTGGAGTTGAAACAGGGGGATCGAATGTTCAATTCGCTATTAATCCCGCTGATGGTAGAATGGTTGTTATAGAAATGAACCCAAGAGTTTCTCGATCCTCAGCATTGGCCTCTAAAGCAACAGGTTTCCCGATCGCCAAAGTAGCGGCAAAATTGGCAGTTGGTTTCACTCTGGATGAGTTGGGCAACGAAATAACTAACAATCAGACCCCAGCCTCTTTTGAGCCTTCAATTGACTATATCGTAACGAAAATACCCAGATTTACCTTTGAAAAATTCCCGCAAGCCGAGGATAGATTGACAACACAAATGAAGTCAGTAGGTGAAGTCATGGCTTTTGGAAGGAACTTTAAAGAATCTTTCCAAAAAGCTCTAAGAGGTTTGGAGATAGGGAGAGTGGGTTTAGATAAAATAAATTTTTCAGGGGATTCTGGAGAAAAGGAAAACAAAATAAAAAGAGAGCTATCTATACCTGGTGCTAATAGACTTTGGTATTTAGCAGAAGCATTTCGTAATGGCTTAACCCCAGAGGATGTCCACGAGGCATCTAAAATCGACCCATGGTTCATTTCACAAATTTACGAATTAGTGAATGATGAAATAGAAATTAAGAACGCATATGTTAAGGGGGAAATCACTAGAGAATTGCTTTACAAGTTTAAAAGAAATGGCTTCTCTGACGCGATGATTGGAAATCTTCTTGAGATAAGTGAAATGAAAGTAAGAGCTATTAGGGAAGACCTAAACATAAGGCCCATTTATAAACGAGTTGATTCATGTGCAGCTGAGTTTTCCACTCGGACAGCTTATATGTACTCGTCATACGATGAAGAGTGTGAGTCCAAGCCTACTAGCCGCGAAAAAATAATAGTTTTAGGGGGCGGACCTAATAGAATTGGGCAAGGCATTGAATTCGATTATTGTTGTGTACAAGCATCTTTAGCGGCTAGAGATCTAGGCTTTGAATCTTTAATGATTAATTGTAATCCAGAAACGGTTTCTACCGACTTTGATATATCAGATCGACTTTATTTTGAATCGCTTACCTTAGAAGATGTCTTAGAAGTTGTCAGGATTGAAAAACCTAAAGGTGTAATTCTGCAATTTGGAGGCCAGACACCATTGAAGTTAGCTTCTGAATTGGACATGTTAGGCGTACCTATTTTGGGCACTTCTTCTAAATCTATTGATCTGGCCGAGGACCGTGAAAAGTTTCTACAGTTTCTTACTCAATTGGGGTTAGTGCAGCCTAAGAATAAAACAATATTAAAAAAAGAAAACGCCATAAAAGCAGCCCAAGAAATAGGATTCCCATTAGTGGTCCGACCTTCCTATGTGTTGGGAGGTAGCGCTATGAAAATCGTCTATAACGAGGCAGAGCTTGAGCAATATTTTTCAGAGGTATCGTTTTTGTCGAACGACCACCCAATTTTACTGGATAGTTTTTTAGAGGACGCGACGGAAGTTGATGTTGACGCAATCAGTGATGGAAAAGATGTTTATATCGGTGGTGTAATGGAGCATATTGAGCAAGCCGGAATTCATTCCGGCGACTCCGCTTGTGCATTGCCTCCGCATACTTTGAGTAAATCAATTCAAAATGAACTGGAAAGACAGGTGAAATTGATGGCCCTTCATTTAAAAGTCATAGGTTTAATCAACGTACAATTTGCAGTTAAAGATGAGAAAATTTATGTTTTAGAAGTAAACCCTAGAGCATCACGAACCGCACCTTTTGTATCGAAAGCAATTGGTTTTTCGTTACCCTATGTAGCCGCAAAATGTATGATGGGAATCTCATTAAAGAGCCAAAATATAAAAGTCGTTAAAAGCCACAGTTTTTCTTGCGTCAAAGAAGCTGTTTTCCCTTTCGAAAAATTTCCGGGTGTAGATCCTTTGTTAGGTCCTGAGATGAAATCAACTGGTGAGGTAATGGGAATAGGTAAGACATTTGGCGAAGCTTTTGATAAAGCTCAGAAAGGTGCTGGAATGACATTGCCAGTTTCTGGAAAAATTTTTGTTAGTGTAAAAGATACAGATAAAGACGCTTTAGTAAAACTCCTTGGCTCTGTAGATTTTGCAAAATTTGAGATTATCGCTACGAAAGGGACAGCTCAAGCACTTATTAACTCTGGTATTGCTTGTGTTGAGATAAATAAAGTAATGCAAGGTCAACCTCATATTGTCGACGCGATAAAAAACGGAGAGATTGACCTTATTATAAATACAACAGAAGGTAAAAGCTCAATTGCGGACTCCTATTCTATTAGGGCTAATGCCTTGGCCAAGAAGGTTCCGTACACTACGACCGTTGCAGGAGCCACTGCGGCAATCATGGCCCTTAAGAAACCAGACTTCGAAACTATTTTGAGTCTTCAAGAATTACATGAGGCAATGCAATATTATGAATAAAACCCCAATGACTATAACCGGAGCCGAAAAGTTAAAAGAAGAGCTCTATCAAAGAAAGAATGTACTTAGACAAAAAATTTCAAAAGACATTGCTGAGGCGCGGGCCCACGGAGATTTAAAAGAGAACGCTGAGTATCACGCTGCTAGAGAACAGGCAAGTTTTAATGAAGGTCGAATAGCTGATATAGAGTCAAAGCTTTCAAATTGCGAGATAATTGATATTTCAAAAATAAATGAAAGTAAAAAAGTGGTATTTGGGTGTACAGTTCAGTTGGAAAACATTGACACAGGTGAATCGGTTACCTACAAAATTGTTGGGGAGGATGAAGCGGATATAAAAAGTGGACTAGTCTCATATTCTTCACCGGTCGCAAGGGCGATCATTGGCAAAATGATTGATGATATCGTTGTAGTCAAAGCTCCAAAAGGGGAAACTGAGTATGAAATAATCGACGTTAGCTACATTTAGAAATTTAGAATGTCAAGAAAAACGAGCAGCAAATGGATTGATAGACAAGTAAAAGATCCATTTGTAAAGCAAAGAAACCAATTATCCGCCAGATCTCGTGCATTTTTTAAGTTGGTTGAGATTAATGATAAAAAACATTTTATTAAGAAGGGATATAAAGTAATTGATATGGGAGCCGCACCTGGCGGCTGGTCTGAAGCCGCATGTAAAATAATTGGTTCTCGCGGACATATTCTTTCTATTGACAGCATTGATTTTAGAAGTGTGAGGAATGGAACCTGTCTGAAAATAGACTGTCTCGACGCGTGCTTGGAAGACAAAATTAAAAAAGTCTTTGCACCTGGTTCAGTTGATGTTGTCATGTCTGATATGGCGCCTAATTTGTCTGGAATTAAGGCTAAAGATGAGGCAGCGTGGTTGAAGTTGGTGGAGGTCTCTTTGTCAACAGCTCAATTATTCCTGCAAAAAAATGGTGCTTTTTTAGTTAAGTTTTTTCAATTTGGAGATACTGCTAGCGCTTACAATCGTATACAAAATAGATTTGAGGTTGTGCAACGACTAAAACCAAAATCTTCAAGGTCTGAATCGTCCGAATTTTACGTGTTGGCACAGAGAAAAAAAAGTTCGGATTCGGGGGTTTTGGACTGAAAAATCTGTTAATGTTAGATAAATAAATAAGAAAAAATGGAATTTTTATGGCACGAAATATAGTACTTTGGGTAATAATCGCCCTAGTGATGATGATAGTTTTTCAAAGTTTCTCGCCTCAGAGAACCTCAAATACGTCTATAAGTTACTCAGATTTTGTGTCTGCGGTTAAAAGCGGTCGGGTGTCCACAGTAAAAATCGATGGAAGCCAAATCGAAGTCCAAATGCATGATGGTTCAAGGATGTTTACTTTTAGTCCTGAAACTGATAACGGCCCATTAATTGGTTCCTTACTCGACAATCAAGTGAGAATCGAAGCTACGCCACCTGAACGCCAGAGTTTACTGACCCAAATTTTCATTTCGTGGTTTCCTTTCTTACTTCTCATCGGCGTTTGGATTTATGTCATGAGGCAGATGCAAGGTGGAGGCGGGGGCAGAGGTGCTCTTTCGTTTGGTAAAAGCCGAGCAAAGTTGTTGGCAGATGATCAGGTGCGAGTGACTTTTAATGATGTAGCCGGTGTAGAAGAGGCTAAGGAAGAAGTAAAAGAACTCGTTGATTTCCTTAAAGATCCTGGAAAATTTCAAAAGCTCGGTGGAAAAATCCCACGTGGAGTTCTTATGGTTGGTTCCCCAGGTACCGGAAAAACTCTGTTGGCAAAGGCCATAGCTGGGGAAGCAAAGGTGCCTTTTTTCACAATTTCCGGTTCAGATTTTGTCGAAATGTTTGTTGGGGTTGGTGCCTCAAGGGTCAGAGACATGTTCGAACAAGCGAAAAAACATGCGCCCTGTATTACCTTCATTGATGAAATCGATGCCGTGGGCAGGCATCGCGGTGCAGGATTAGGTGGAGGCCATGACGAGAGAGAGCAAACCCTTAACCAGTTACTAGTCGAAATGGATGGATTCGAGGGTAACGAAGGGGTAATCGTAATTGCAGCGACTAATAGGCCTGACGTTTTGGACCCAGCACTATTGAGGCCGGGAAGGTTTGATAGACAGGTAGTCGTACCTTTACCCGATATAAGAGGTCGAGAACAGATTCTTAAGGTTCATATGCGCAAAGTTCCAAGTGCTGATAATGTCAAAGCCAACATTCTTGCAAGAGGTACCCCCGGTTTTTCCGGAGCAGACTTGGCAAACTTAGTCAACGAAGCTGCATTGTTTGCTGCACGAGCTAGCAAACGTCTAGTTGAAATGGAAGAATTCGAAAAAGCTAAAGACAAGATTATGATGGGAGCAGAGCGTCGCTCCATGGTGATGAGCGAAGATGAGAAAAAATTAACTGCTTATCATGAAGCAGGTCACGCAATCGTGGGTAGAATGTTACCGGTCCACGATCCTGTTTACAAAGTAACCATAATACCAAGGGGTAGAGCATTGGGAGTCACTATGTTTCTGCCAGAAGAGGACAGATTAAGCTACAGTAAAGAGCGCTTAGAATGTCAGATTAGTAGCTTGTTTGGAGGTAGAATCGCCGAAGAAATTATTTTTGGTTCGAATGCTGTGACGACAGGAGCATCAAATGATATAGAGAGGGTGACAGATATTGCTAGAAATATGGTAACTAAATGGGGTTTGTCGCAGAAATTGGGCCCATTAACCTACAGTGATGATGAGGGTGAAGTATTTTTGGGTAAATCAGTTACCCAGCAGAAAATTGTCTCTGATGAGACTGCTCATTTGATAGATGAAGAAGTAAGAAATATCGTTGATAGAAATTATAAAAGGGCTCTTGATATCTTAGAGAATAATAAAGACAAATTACATGTGATGGCTGACGCGTTAATTAGATACGAAAGTTTAGATACCGGCCAAATTGACGAAATTATGGAGGGAAAGAAGCCCAGCCCTCCTAGCGATTGGTCAGACAATAATACTCCTCCGGGAGATGGAGGTGGCGTTAAGTCGGATGAAGCCATCAACAAAAACTCAAACAACGATCCCGAAAAACCTATCGGAGGTCCCGCTAGTTCTCATTAGTTTGATAGTGAGACTAGCTAGCTGTGCGAATCTTACAATCAGAATCAGTATTATTCTATACTGCCAACTCTATTATGGGATACGATTGGAAAGCTTGGGATGAGTGACACAAAACTGTTTGGTACGGACGGAGTGAGGGGACGATTTGGGAAATATCCGATTAATGCATCTGTTAGCTCCAAACTTGGTTACCTTTTTGCGACCTTGGTCGGTCAATCCTCTAAATCGTTTGACATCCTGATTGGTAGAGACACCAGAATTTCGGGCCCGATTTTAGAATCGTCCTTTGCTGCGGGTGTCGTCGCTGCCGGATACACTCCCATAATGTGCGGTGTGATTTCGACTCCAGGTCTGGCTAAACTCGTGTCGAAGAATGATTTTGCAGGTGGGGCCATGGTCAGTGCGTCTCATAATCTATATTTTGATAATGGTTTTAAATTTTTTGATGATACAGGTCAGAAGATTTTGGAAAGTAAAACAAAAGAAATTGAGAAAAAAATTAAAGATCTAGAAAGTCCATCATTACCAGCGAAAAAATTACAAAATAAAGTCAAGTATATTGATGGAGTCGCCTGTTATTTAAAACTTATTAATCAAAAGAAAAAGTATACCGCCAAGAGAATAATTTTAGATTGTGCAAATGGCTCGTTATCTTATGCAGTTGATAAATTTTTTAAAAAGCAATCATTTGAATTGATAAGATATGCTAACAAACCAAATGGTTTTAATATCAATCAATTTTGCGGTTCTACAAATATCATTTTTTTACAGAAAGAGGTATTAAAGCAGCAAGCAGATATTGGGTTTGCCTTTGATGGCGATGGGGATCGTTTAATTATAGTTGATGATTCAGGAGCGATTGTAGATGGTGACGACCTGTTATATTTAATTGCAAAATATATGCAAAACCTAGATGCCCTTAAAGGGGGAGTCGTTGGTACCGTTATGAGTAATATAGGCCTTGAGATTGCATTAAATAAATTAGAAATCCCTTTTTTAAGAACCTCGGTCGGCGATCAAAATATCATAAAGAAGTTACACCATTTGAATTGGTCGCTTGGGGGAGAGCCTTCTGGGCATATAATTATACCAGACTGGGAGGTTTACGGAGACGGCCTTGTGTGCGCGAATATCATACTTGAAATTGTAGAGAATGCTGGGCTACCAATTAATCAGCTTGTTAAAGGAATGACAAAGAGGCATCAAGAAAATTTAAATATAGAAACTTATAATAAACATGCAATATTCAATAACAAAAGACTAATAGACACCGTTTCGCAGATTGAGAATGAGCTCGATGGAAGGAGTAGAATTTTGGTGAGGCCCTCTGGAACTGAGCCGATAATCAGGATTCTGGTAGAAAGCGATGATCCGGAGCTTCGCTCCTATATTTTGAAAACTATAGCTGATCAGGTGAGAGCTCTAGAAAAAATTAGTTAGATATCCCTTAGTATTTCATTAATAGAAACTTTTGCGCGAGTCTGCTCATCTACTCTCTTCACAATTATAGCGCTGTTCAAATTGTATTTTTTATCTTTTGATGGAAGTGAACCAGGTACTACTACTGAACCAGCAGGCACTTTACCATAGTAAACCTCATCTCTTGCTCGGTCATATATCTTAGTGCTTTGTCCTATAAAAACTCCCATTGAAATAACAGAACCTTTTTCCACAATTACGCCCTCAACAATTTCGGATCTAGCTCCAATAAAACAATTGTCTTCAACAATTGTAGGGTTTGACTGGATGGGTTCTAACACCCCTCCTAAGCCAGCCCCTCCAGAGATATGTACATTTTTTCCAACTTGAGCGCATGAGCCAACTGTTGCCCAAGTGTCAATCATGGTGCCTTCGTCTACATAAGCTCCGATATTTACGTAGCTGGGCATAAGTACAACGTTTTTTGCTATAAACGCACCTTTTCTTACTATCGCAGGGGGTACAATTCGAGCTCCAGATTCTTCAAAGTCCCTTTTTTTATATTCTCTGTATTTTAAATCGACTTTATCAAAATAATTCGTCATTCCTCCATCTATTTTTTTATTTGGATATAATAAAAAAGAGAGAAGAACGGCTTTTTTGATATACTCATTGACCTTCCATCCGCCTGCGTTGGGTTCGGCAACCCGTATTATTCCTTGGTCGACCAAAGACAAGCATTCATCAACACTTTCGCGGATGGATTCATCTCTCAGGTCATATTTGTCTTTATTTCGATTTTCAAACGCTTCCTCAATTAGTTCAATATTTAACATTTTGTGCCCCTATTGTTCGACCAAGTAGTTTCTGATTTTTTCTAGTCCTTCGATACATTTTTTTTGATTGTGAACCAAAGCGATTCTAATATAATTTAGTCCCGGATTCATATCGAATGATTCTCTCGCTAAAAAGGTTCCGGGCATTACTAATATTTTGTGAGTATCGTATAAATTTTTCGTAAATTTTCGGTCGCATGTTGGTATTTTTAACCATATGAAAAAACCCGCTTTCGGCTCCTCATAGAGAGGAAAATCGCCGAGAATCTCGTTTGCCGCATGAAAGTTTTTTGAGTAGTAACTCCTGTTTTGGTTGACATGCTCTTCGTCGCTCCATGCTGCTGAACTTGCTTTTTGCACGTGAAACGGCATTGCTACCCCTTGATAAGATCTATACCGAGAGAACGAAGAAATTAGGAGTTCGTCGCCAGCTATAAATCCAGACCTTAATCCAGGAAGGCCTGATCTTTTCGAAAGGCTATTCATCACTATGCAGTTTGAGAAATTTCTTTCCCCGCTTTTTTCACACCATTCAAGCAATCCGACCGGGGGTTTGGAAGTGGGAGGATAAATTTCGCTGTAACATTCATCAGAGACAACAATAATATTATGTTCTTTGGCTATTTGCATGATTAAGTCAAAATCTTTGAGAGAATAAGTCTCACCACTTGGGTTCGCTGGAGTGCAAATATAAAGCATTTGAATCTTAATCCAGTCATTTCGACCAATGTTGTTTAGTTTCAAATACCCGTGGCATGTATTTAGTTGATGAAGATACAAGGGTGTAGCTCCGGCAAGTATTGCTGCGCCTTCATAGATTTGATAGAAAGGATTGGGCATGCCGATATAAGGTTTTGATGGATCACTTTTGTACAATGCCTGACTGATTCCAAATAATGATTCTCTAGTTCCACTAGCCGGAAGTATATGTTTTTCAGGATCTAGGTGGCAATTATTCAAATTATAACGCTGGCTAGCCCAGTCTGCGATTGAGGCGCGCAATTCAGGAATTCCTTTGGCTGACGGATACTTTGAAATGTCTGCAATATTGTCTTTTAGAATTTTCTCGACGAATTTTGGCCTCTCGGTTTTGGGCTCTCCAATCGAAAAATCAATTTCTGGTGTCAATAATCCTGTTTCTGTTCCACAGATTAGTTTCTTTAGTCTAGAAAACGGATATTCATTCAGTTTTTGGATACGAGTATTCAAATTGCGAACTTCCTAGGGTCCAAGATTGTAGACATAATCAATTCATAATGAACTATTTAAGTTAAAATTTTGCTATATTCTACACTTTAAACTAATAAATACATAAATTATGACATATAAAATTTTGCTATTGGCGGGAGATGGGATTGGTGTTGAAATTGCAGATTCAGCATTGGAGCTAATAACGTTTTTTCAATCCAGCAATATCCTAAATATTGAAGTTGAAAAAGGGCTAGTTGGAGGAAGTGCTATAGACCAAACTGGTACACCCCTTCCAGAGGAAACTCTTAGCTTAGCGAAAAGGTCAGACGCAATTTTATTCGGAGCTGTCGGCGGGCCGAAATGGGATAGTCTTGAAAATAAAGATCGACCAGAAGCTGGTCTTTTAAAACTTCGGTCTGAATTGGACTTATTCTGTAACTTGAGGCCAGCCACTGTTCTGAATGGTATGGCCGATACTTCAACTCTTAAAACTAAGCTTGTTGATAATTTGGATCTTATGATCATAAGAGAGTTAACGGGGGGGTTGTACTTCGGTCTTCCCAGAGGAATTTTTGAGGAAGATGGGCAGCATTATGGCCTCAATACGCTCAGATATAACGTTTATGAAATTGAAAGGATAGCTAGAGCTTCGTTTGAAGTTGCTTTAAAGCGCTCCTCCAAGCTTTGTTCAGTAGACAAGGCAAATGTTTTAGAGGTATCACAGTTGTGGAGAGATACTTTTAAAAGAATTTCACAGGAATATCCAAATGTGGAATTGACTAATATGTATGTTGATAATGCCGCGATGCAATTAGTCCGCGAGCCTAAGCAGTTTGATGTGATAGTTACTGAGAATATGTTCGGTGATATATTGTCTGACCTTGCGGCGATGCTAACAGGTTCAATTGGAATGTTGCCTTCTGCTTCACTCAATGATTCAAAACAAGGTCTTTTTGAACCTGTACATGGTTCTGCACCAGATATTGCTGGACAGAATTGTTGCAACCCCATTGCTATGATTATGTCAGTAGCTATGATGTTTAAATATAGTTTTAATGAAGTGAAAGCGGCCCAAATAATCGCGAGTTCAATAAATTCAGTGATAGAGAGCGGATTTTGTACTAAAGATATTCCCATAAAAGATGGGAAGGTAATAGGTACAAGTGAATTGACAAAAAAAATCATTGGAAAACTTCAGGATTTGTACGATGAGTAATAATTCAATCAAGTACAATATTGCGGTTGTGGGTGCCACTGGCCAAGTCGGAGAGACTATATTCGAAATTTTAAATGAAAGACAATTTCCAATAAAAAATATTTTTGGTCTTGCTAGCTCGAAATCGTTAGGCAAGACTATAGTTTGTGGTGAGAAAACTGTAAAAATTTCCGAATTATCAAAATTTGATTTCGAGAGCGTTGACATAGCCTTTTTTTCGGCGGGTGGTGACATATCAAAAAAATATGTTCCTAAAGCTGCGGCCGCTAATTGCGTAGTTATTGATAACACTTCTGCTTTTCGCTACGAATCCAATATTCCCCTGGTAGTACCTGAAGTGAATAGTTCTGATATACAACAATTTAAAAAAACGAATATCATTGCAAACCCTAATTGTTCCACCATACAAATGGTCGTTGCGTTGAAACCTATTCATGAAATGTATGGGATAAAAAGAGTCAATGTCGCTACTTATCAGTCTGTATCGGGTAGTGGTCGTTCAGGAATTGAGGAGCTAGCTTTGCAGACCAGTAGTTTACTTAATGCTAAAACAATCGAAAAAAATATTTACCCTGAACAGATTGCTTTTAATTGTATACCTCAGATTGATCATTTTATGGATAACGGATATACCAAGGAAGAGATGAAAATGGTCTGGGAGACGAAAAAAATTTTGGGCGATGAGTCTATTCAAGTGAATGCGACTACTGTTCGCGTTCCCGTTTTCTTTGGTCATTCGGAGGCTGTTAGTTTAGAGTTAAAAACAAAATTTCAAATGTCGGATGTTATTTCTCTTTTGGAAAAGAGCCCGGGCTTAATTGTGTTTCCAGATAATCAAGAGGGTCAATATCCAACAGCTGCTGTTACTGCAGCTGCGAGCGATGCGGTTTATGTGGGAAGAATTAGAAGAGATATTTCTATGGATAATGGTCTTAATTTATGGATCGTTGCTGATAACGTTCGAAAAGGAGCGGCTCTAAACAGTATACAAATAGCAGAAATTTTAATTTCTAAATATTTGAGTAACCATTAGTATGTTTCGGTCCAGTTATCATACTCATTTTATTCTATGTGTATTTTCACTCTTTTTCTTAACAAGTCAAGTCTTTGCTCTGGGTTTTAAGAATCCAAAGACTTTTTCTTTTTTAAATCAACCTCTTCAGTTCCAGGTGGATATTATTGATAACTCGCAAAGTTTACCAACGGAACAATACAGTATTACTACTTCGATAAGTGACTCAGAATTTGGCAGTCAAAATATCATGGAATTTGATAGTAAAATAGTCTCCAAGACAAAGGATAAAAAAATTGTTTTAGTGACTACTCGACAAAACGTTAGGGAGCCTTTTATTCAAATTAGGTTACAGCTAAATAGGGATGGAATGAATGTTTCTCGAATTTTTAATATCTTGCTTGAGCCTCCAACTTTGTTGACAACCGCCTCTGGAGAAAATTATTTGGTTAAAGTAAAGTTGGCCGATACTGTTTGGTCGATTGCAGAACGTTTCCTACAGGATAATTCATTTTCGATTGAACAAATGATGATGGCAATATTTCGACTTAATCCTGACGCATTTCTCGGTGAAAACATTAATAGGCTAAAAATCAATTCAGAACTCTTAATCCCGGATATTGAAACAATAGTTTCTTTAAGTACAGCAGAGGCGAAAAAATTATTTTTCGAACAATATGACGACTGGAAAAATCAAAATTATTTTCAAGATCAAAACTTGGATATTAATTCAGAGTATGGTGAGCAGCTGGCGCTTAAGGTTCTAAGTTCTGGTGAAACGAGAGCTTTAGAAGTTGGTAAAAATGAAACATCGTTAAAATTAGAGCAGTCAGCTTTTACAAAATCAGATAATGATTTGCAAATCCAACTTGAGCGTTCTAGAAAAGCAATGAGCTTGCTGGAGAAAAAATTTGATGAGCAATCTGAAGAGCTTGCAAAGATGAGGGCTGAAATAAAGTCTTTAAAATTGAATTCTGATAAGAATTTAACTTCCCCAGTTTCAAATTCTTTGGATTCAAATAATGTTGTCAACTTTTGGTTTTATTTGCTTTTGGGTAGTTTCTTTGCACTAGCGGTTGGTATTGGATTCATACTTTTCAAAAAGAGCAAGGCCAGAATTAGGCAAATGGATATTAGTTTCGCGAATGAAGACAGTGATAATAAAACCAAGGAAAAAACTATGGTCTCTGAAGGTGCCAAAAATCCTGAATTACAATTTAGTGCCAGTAGAAAACAAAATAGCGTAAGCGCTGAAAATCGAAGCGTAGATTCTGAACCTGACTCTCAAATTATTCTATCTATTAACTCTTATCTTGCATATGAACGATACGAAGATGCGATTCGAGAGAGCAAAAGTGCGCTGGAGAAATTTCCCAACTCTGTAGAATTGCATATTCTGTTATTAAAAATATTTAAAGATAGCTGTGAAGCTCAAAATTTTGATAGTCATTACTCTAAGATTCGAGATTTTTTTGAGCCAGAATCTGATGAATGGAAGCTTGTTACCGAAAAATATCAGGCATTTAAAAGCGAGTTAAACGAAAAACTGGCTGAGGAAAACTTATCTCTAGATGTGGATTTAGATTTAGATATCGATATTGATAGTAATAAAGATTTGAGTCAAAAAGACGATGAAGATATGGGTAAAAATTAATTCAAATAGGTTTCGATATGAAACGTTTGGTTTGTGCTATTGAGTATATGGGCCAAAGATATCAGGGCTGGCAGTCTCAGAGTGATGGAAAAACAGTTCAATCAGAAGTGGAATTAGCTTTAACAAGAGTTGCTAATGAAAATATTAGCGTACAATGTGCCGGAAGAACGGATAGTGGGGTTCATAGTCTTGGCCAGGTGATTCATTTTGATACAACAGTAAGCAGAGAGAATCATGCGTGGGTGCGAGGTGCGAATTCGTATCTGCCCAGAGATATAAGGCTTCGATGGTGTACCGAGGTTGCAAAAGAATTCCATGCTCGTTATTCAGCCATTTCGCGTAAATATACCTATTTAATTCATAATAACCGTATTCCTTCAGCGGTTTTTTACGGAAGATTAACCTGGATTCCTTTTACTTTAGATCATAATCTAATGCGGGATGCGTCTACCTATTGGATTGGTGACAATGATTTTGCAGCTTTTCAATCAAAGGGTTGTCAATCAAAAACAACTAAAAGAACGATTTTTGAAATAAAGATCGAGAGAAAGCGTGATATAATTGTGATTAGTGTGGAAGCGAACAGTTTTTTGCAGAAGATGGTTCGTAACCTAGTTGGTACACTGATTGAGATAGGGGCAAAGAGAAAAAAGATTGATTGGGCCGAATTTGTACTAAATTCTAGGAATCGGAGTTTTGCTGGCGCCACAGCACCGTCCGATGGTTTGTATTTGTCTCAAGTAAAATATCCGACCAAATTTATTTTACCTTTTGACGATGATAGTTTTATAAATTATTTTATCGAGGATATCTGACTGATTATCAACTGTTCCTTTTAGTAGTAAAGCTTTGTGTAGTTGAAGTGAAAAAAATTAAAATAAAAATATGTGGTATAACAAACTTCGAGGATGCGTATTACGCGGTAAAATTTGGCGCGGACGCTTTGGGATTTATTTTTTTCCCAGGAAGTCCAAGGTTTATCGAGTTTATGGATGCGAGAGCTATCGTTTCCTCAATCCCACCCTTTGTTGCGAAGATTGGGCTTTTTGTAAATCCCTCACGCGACATTGTAGAAGATTGTATAAAGAATGTGGGAATTGATACACTTCAGTTTCACGGAGATGAGAGCTCTGAATTTTGTAGTATTTTTGGTTTGCCTTGGATAAAAACTATTAGCGTTGATGCAAAAACTGATATTAAAAAAAAGACTGCCCAATATGAGAATGCGTCGGCTTATTTATTCGATACTAAAAAATCAGATAGCTTTGGAGGGACGGGGCAAGTGTTTGACTGGAATTTAATTCCAAAAGACTTAACTAAGCCGATCATACTTGCAGGCGGACTCAGAATAGACAACATTGAGGATGCTATTCAGATACCTAGATTATATGCGGTTGATGTATGTTCTGGAGTGGAGCAAGAAAAAGGAAAGAAGAGTAAAATACTTATGCACGATTTTATTGAAAGAGTTAAGAGGATAAATTAGATGCTGAAAAATCCGAGCGATGGATGGCAAAAAACAGAATATAGTCTTCCCGACGAGAGTGGACATTTTGGAAAATATGGGGGGCGTTTCGTATCTGAAACGTTGATGGGGCCGTTATCTGATCTTGAAAAAGCTTATAATGCTCTTGTACAAGATGATGACTTTATTGAGAGCTTGCGCCGTGATTTGGCTTATTTCGTCGGTAGGCCCACGCCTTTATATTTTGCTGAAAGATTAACTGAAAAATGCGGTGGCGGAAGGATCTTTTTAAAAAGAGAAGACCTCAATCATACTGGTGCCCATAAAGTAAATAATACTGTCGGCCAAGCATTACTTGCAAAGAAAATGGGAAAAACAAGAATTATTGCGGAAACCGGGGCGGGTCAGCATGGTGTGGCAACTGCAACTATTGCAGCGCGAATGGGAATGAAATGTTGCATATATATGGGGAGTGAAGATATTAAAAGGCAATCACCTAATGTATTCAGAATGAAACTGCTTGGAGCGGATGTAAGAGCAGTTGACTCTGGTTCTAAAACGCTCAAAGATGCTTTAAATGAAGCATTAAGGGATTGGGTAACAAATGTTGATGACACATATTACATAATCGGGACTGTAGCTGGTCCGCACCCTTATCCTAAAATAGTTCGTGATTTTCAAGCCGTCATTGGGCAAGAGACCAAACAGCAGTGCTTGGAACAACTTGGAAGAATGCCAGATGCTGTAGTCGCATGTGTTGGTGGTGGTTCGAATGCAATCGGAATATTCCATCCATTTATTCATGAAAAAGCTGTTGAATTAATAGGTGTAGAAGCGGGCGGTTTTGGGGTGTCAACAGGAAAACATTCTGCCCCGCTTTCGGCTGGTTCTCCCGGTGTTTTGCATGGCAATAGAACATATTTAATGCAAGATGAGCTTGGACAAATAAATCCCACCCATTCCGTGTCAGCAGGGCTTGATTACCCCGGAGTAGGCCCTGAACATGCTTGGTTGAAAGATCAAGGTAGGGTAAGGTACACAACCGTAGACGATGAAAGTGCACTGAAAGCCTTTGATAATATGTGTCTTTATGAAGGAATAATTCCAGCCCTCGAAACAAGTCATGCTTTAGCGGAAGCGGAACAATTGGCCGGGGCTTTAAGCAAAAAAAGTATTATCGTGGTTAATTTATCCGGAAGAGGGGACAAGGATCTTTTCACTGTTGCTGACATTAAAGGCATCTCTTTGGAGGTTTGAGTGTGATGGGTAGGATAGATGGTTGTTTTGAAAGGCTGAAGGAGTCAGGTCGTAAGGGTCTGATTACTTACATCACTGCGGGAGATCCTGATATTGATTCAACTCTCGAATATATGAACATTCTTGTTGAAAGCGGCGCGGATATCATTGAGATTGGAGTTCCCTTCTCGGACCCAATAGCAGATGGACCTACTATTCAAAGGGCAAGTGAACGGGCACTTAATAATGGAATTGATTTGAATTCGATATTTGAGTTGGTAAGTAAGTTTAGAGATAAAAATTCTAAGACGCCTGTTGTTTTGATGGGTTATTTAAATCCATTCGAGCAAAAAGGTTTTGAAAAGGTCTCGATCGAAGCGCAAAAAGCGGGTGTGGATGGTTTTTTGATAGTCGATTTACCTCCGGAGGAAGCGTCGCAAATTAATGGGTATTTGAGCCAAGCTAATTTGAGTCAGATATTCCTCGTTGCCCCAAACTCTAGCTTATCTAGAGTTAATGTGATTAAAAAACTAGCGAGCGGATTTATTTATTTTGTATCAGTTAAAGGCGTAACAGGTGACAAAGGGATTCAAATGAAAGAAATTTCAGAAAATATTGAGGCGGCAAAAGAGGCTGTTAATATTCCTATAGGAATTGGCTTTGGAATTAAAAAAAATGAGGATGCACAACAGGCTGCAGTGAGTGCAGACGCTGTTATAGTTGGGAGTGCATTAATAGAAATCATCGAAAAATCTAATGATAAAAGTTCTTGCATGTCTTCATTGGCTTCCTTTGTGTTAGGGTTACGTAAGTCTATAGACGGTGTTGTGAAATAAAATTATGAATTGGTTCAAAAAATTAATTCCAGCTAGAATTAGAGTTGAAGGGGTGTCCAAGAGAAATATACCTGAGGGTATATGGGTTAACTGTAAAAATTGTGGAGCAATGCTCTATAAACCTGAACTAGAACGATGCCAATTTGTATGTAACAAATGCAATCATCACATGCGAATAAGTGCTAGGCAAAGATTAGGTTATTTTTTAGATACTGATTCTATGACTGAACTTGCGTCTGATGTAGTACCCTTAGATTTTCTAAAATTTAAAGACGTAAAAAGATATAAAGATAGATTAACCCTTGCAAAGAAAAATACCGGTGAGAACGATGCTTTGGTTGTGATGGCAGGGACGTTGCGTGGTATAGATGTGGTTGCGGCTGCTTTTGAATTCAGCTTTTTGGGTGGTTCAATGGGTTCGGTTGTAGGAGAGAAATTCGTCCAAGCCATTCGGTTTGCTATAAAAGAGAAAAGATCTTTCATTTGTTTTTCCTCAAGTGGCGGAGCGCGAATGCAGGAGGGTCTTATCTCGTTGATGCAGATGGCCAAAACGAGCTCAGCTGTCGATCAATTAAAAGCGGAAAGAATCCCTTTTGTTAGTGTATTAACTGATCCAACAACAGGGGGTGTATCGGCAAGCCTTTCAATGCTTGGTGATATAATTATAGCTGAACCCGATGCACTTATAGGGTTTGCAGGTCCCCGCGTGATTGAACAAACGGTGGGTACAGTACTACCAGAGGGATTCCAAAAAAGCGAGTTTTTACTTACCCACGGCGCTATAGATATGATAGTGCATCGAAAAGATTTGAGAAGCTCAATAGCGAAACTAATCGGTTTACTTTACAAATAGTTTATTTCTTGTATCACATAAGTAAGAGAGTGCTTTATGAGAGAGAGCTTAGATGATTGGTTGAAAAAAATCACTAAGGAAAGCATGCCGGGTATCCAGCTCGGTTTAGATAGATGCAAAGAATTGCTCCTTTCATTAGATTGTTTAAAAAATATTAATCAGGTTGTAACCGTCGGAGGTACTAACGGCAAAGGCTCTAGTGTCGCAATGCTGGAGGCAATCATGCTTGAATATGGCTGTAAAGTGGGAACTTACACCTCACCCCATATTCATAAAATAAATGAACGGATAAAAATTAACGGGCAGGAAATCACGGACCGCCAGTTAATATCTAGTTTTGCTAAAATTGCGGAAAATAAGAATTCTACCGAGTTAACCTTTTTTGAATATTTGACCCTTGCTGCCATTTATTTTTTTTCGGGGCAGAAGTTAGATTTTATTATCCTAGAAGTTGGTCTTGGGGGAAGATTAGATGCAGTGAATTGTATAGATGCAAACATTGCGCTTATTTCGGCAATTGATATAGACCATATTGAGTTCCTAGGAGACAGTCGAGAGCAGATTGGTTTTGAAAAGGCAGGAATCATGAGAAAAGGAAAGCATGCAGTCTGCTCAGATCATAATATAACCAACTCTATATTAGAATTTGCTAAAAAAAATGAAGTTAATTTGCATACTCTTGGCGTTGATTTTTATATCAAAGGAGATAAAACAAGTTGGCAATGGTGGACGGATGATATGATGATCGAGGGGAGGTTTAATTCTTTAATAAAAACTGATTATCAATTGCGAAATTTGAGCGGTGCACTTAAAGTGCTAGAATTGTTAAAGATTGAACTTAAACAAGAAAAAATCCAGAAAGCATTAGACGCAATCACACTAAGGGGGCGATTTCAAGTTTTTAAGTGCAAAAATAAAGAATGGGTGATCGATGTTGCTCACAACAATCAAGCTAGTTTAAGTTTAGTTAAGTCAGCAAAAAAGCTTCCTGCGGCTGTCAATAATTTAGGAGTTTTTGGTCTCCAAAAAACGAAACGTTTGCAAGATTTTTTTGAACCTTTAATAGGTCTGGTAGATTTATGGTTCCTTCCGGATCTTAATGAGGCCAATTTTTGGTCTGCAAACGAGATAGAAGCTTTGTTGAAAAAACTTGGTGTAAGGCGTAAAAATATATTCGTTTTTAAGTCCACGTCGGATGCTATAGATGCAATAAATTTAAGAAGTGATGAAGACAGGGTTTTGGTCGCCGGATCATTTGTTGTAGTTAAAAACGTCTTGGAAGAAATTGAAGCAAAATAGATGAATAAAGATAATTTAAAACACAGGGTCGTCGGGTCTATTGCATTAGTTTCTTTTTTTGTTATTTTAATTCCCATTGTTCTTCAGTATAAAGATAGAGGATCATCCGAAGAAACCTCTATACAAAAAGATGTTACCACTGACGAAGTCGGTCTCAATGAAAATAAGAACCAAAGTGATCCGCTATTTGTAGCGCCTTTGAAAGAAGAAAAAGCGCTCACCAATTCTGAATATTTGTTGCAAGAGCTCAATGAAACATTAGCACGATCGAAACCTAAGGATGTGCAACCGAGCACAAATATACCCAAATCAGAATCGTGGATTCTTCAATTTGGTGAATTAACGCATGTAAATAAGTTTTATGATAATTTAATTTTAGATGGTTACTTTCCTAGAAAGATTTCTCAAAAGGATATTCAATCTGATCAGGTACTAGTACGGCTTGGTCCCTATAATAGCAAGCAAAAAGCAAACGAAATATTGAAAGAGATTGAGTTTGTGTACCAAATTAAGGGTATCCTTATTAAAGTGGTAGGCGCAACTAACTAGATTTTTAGATGACTATAACCTTTGACACTGTTGTTTTATTTATTTTGCTTCTTTTTTCCCTGCTTGGAATAATCCGAGGCTTTGTTAAAGAGCTCCTATCAGTATTTTCTTGGATACTTTGTATTGTAGTAGCATATATGCACTATCGCGGCCTCGCCATGCATATGCAGGCCTATTTGCCGGGTGACTTTTTACCTTTTATCGTTGCTTTTGTGATTATTTTTGCAACAGGCTTACTAATAATGAGTATAATAAGCAGATGGATGTGTAAGATCGTTAAAGACTCGCCGCTTGACGGTTTAGACAGGTTATTGGGTTGTTTATTCGGGCTGACTAAGGGTGTAATAATGATAGTTTTCGTAGCTTTCATCTTAGATTTTACTGGTTTTCAGGGAGATTGGTGGATTAAATCGAAGACAAAAACAGGCTATCATTTGCTCGAAGGCTATAAAGAAATAATTTACGAACAATTAACTTAGAGTATAAGAACAGTGTGTGGAATTTTAGCTATTGCTGGGAAGGATGAGGTCAACCAATTACTGTTTGAAGGACTAACTGTACTTCAACATCGAGGACAGGATGCTGCCGGCATAGCAACTAGCGATGAAAAAAGAGTTTTTCTAAAAAAGAACCAAGGTCTTGTGAGGGACGTTTTTAGTAGCGATGATATGATGAATTTAAAAGGCAACATGGGGCTTGGCCATGTAAGATACCCAACAGCGGGGGTGTCTTCGATTTCAGAAGCCCAGCCTTTTTACGTCAATTCCCCATGCGGAATAGCGCTAGCCCACAATGGTAACCTAACCAATACAAACGAGCTCAAGAGAGATTTATTTTTTGATCAATTACGCCATGTTAATACGGATAGTGATTCAGAGGTGCTTTTGAATGTATTTGCGCACGAGCTCTATAGACTTAATAATGTCAATATCAAGCCAGAGGACATATTTACAGCTTGCACGGGAGTTTATGAAAGGTGCGCTGGAGCTTTTGCCGTTGTTCTGATGATTACCGGAGTTGGAATTGTAGCATTTAGGGATAAGCATGGTATTCGACCAATTTCTTATGGTTCTAGAGAAACGGATACTGGTCCTGAGTTTGTGATTGCTTCAGAAAGTGTCGCGATTGATACTTTGGGTTTTAATTTTGTTAGGGATATTATGCCTGGCGAGGCGGTTTTTATAAATATGGCGGGAGAAATATTCTCTCAGCAGTGCGTTGTAAAGTCGGGCCATTATCCATGTATCTTTGAGCATGTATATTTCGCACGACCTGACTCGATTATCGACGGGATTTCGGTACATAAAGCGCGAATGAGAATGGGAGAGTCCTTAGCTAACAAAATTGTTGAAAATTGGTTTTCCCATGACATCGATGTTGTGATTCCAATACCCGATACTGCTAGAACTGCTGCCTTAGAGTTGTCTAATATTACTGGGATTAAGTATCGAGAGGGTTTTATAAAGAATCGATATATCGCTAGAACTTTTATAATGCCTGGTCAAGCGCAAAGACAAAAATCCGTCAGACAAAAGCTTAATGCAATAGATCTTGAGTTTAGAGGAAAAAATGTACTATTGGTGGATGACTCTATTGTTAGGGGAACTACTTCTAAACAAATTATAGAGATGGCGAGAGAAGCTGGAGCGAATAAAGTTTATTTTGCATCGGCCGCTCCACCGGTCAGATTTCCTAATGTTTATGGTATTGATATGCCGACCAGCGAGGAATTAGTTGCTTATAACAGAGATGATTTACAAATTTGCAAGACATTAGGTGCTGACGGTTTAGTATACCAAGACTTAGACTCGCTTGTGTCGGCTGCTCAACGAGGAAATCCAGAAATTCTTGCTTTTGAGCAATCTTGTTTTACTGGTGAATATGTAACGGGAGATGTAACTAATGAGTATTTGTTTAAGTTGAGTAAAACGCGTTCCGTGGATAGACACCAAAGCTTTGAAGATATCGGTGGAACAGTTACTGATCTTTTTTCTCAGATGAATGAGTGATGATTGATTTAGTTTTTAATAAAAAAGGAAGGTTAAAATGATTAAAGCTGGAAATAACTTGCCCGATGGCGCTGTTATGGTTATGGAGAACGCCGCTCCAAAGAAGATATCTGTTTCTGAGTTATTAGGGGATAAAAAGTCGATTATATTTGGAGTGCCGGGTGCTTTCACCCCCTCTTGTTCGGCTAAACATCTACCAGGGTTTGCCTCAGAATATGAAAACTTTACTAAACTAGGGATAGACTTAATCGGATGTATTGCAGTAAATGATATTTTTGTAATGGATAATTGGTCAAAAAATACTGATCCGGAAAATAAAATAAAAATGCTTGCAGATGGAAATGCAGATTATATAAAAAAGATGGGTCTTGAATGGGATGCTTCTGAATTTGGTTTAGGTCTGCGTTGCGTGCGTTTCGCCCTGTTGTTAGAGGGAATAAAAATAAAGGACATCTTTGTTGAAGAAGTGCCTTCTCACGTAAATGTAACTGCTGCCTCAAACCTTTTAAAAGTTTTATCCTGAAATAAAATTATAATAAAATGATTTATATTTTAAGAAACCGGTGATTAAGTGGGTGATAGTTGTCGCTATATTTTTGTGACGGGAGGAGTTGTATCTTCTTTAGGTAAAGGTATTGCTGCCGCTTCCTTAGGTACGGTTTTAGAAAATCGGAATTTAGAGATCTCCATGATAAAAATGGATCCCTATATCAATGTTGATCCAGGAACAATGAGCCCTTTCCAGCATGGTGAGGTCTATGTGACAAGCGATGGAGCGGAGACTGATTTGGATCTCGGTCATTACGAGAGATTCGTTCGCTCTAATATTTCGGCCTCAAGTAATTACACAGCTGGTAGAATTTACGAGAATGTTATCCGAAAAGAGAGAAAAGGAGACTATATCGGTGCCACGGTTCAAGTTATTCCACATATAACCGATGAAATTAAATCTTGTATAAGATTAGGGGCTGGAAAAGCCCCAATTGCAATTGTGGAAATAGGCGGCACCGTTGGAGATATAGAGTCTCTCCCTTTTCTTGAAGCCATTCGTCAAATGCGTATTGAATTAGGTCCAACAAAAACAGTATTTATCCATGTTACTTTAGTACCCCATCTTGCAACAGTCGGTGAAATCAAGACTAAGCCTACACAACATTCAGTAAAGGAACTTAGATCAATTGGAATTCAACCAGACATTTTGCTTTGTCGTGCAACTGCTCCTATCGCTCCAACCGAAAGACGAAAAATCGCTTTATTTACCAATGTTGAAGAGGGAGCTGTAATCTCAGCTCAGGACGTTGAAAGTATTTATGAAATCCCGCTTAATTTAAATAAAGAAGGCTTAGATGATATCGTAATTGAGAAATTGGGCCTGCAAGCTGAGTCTGCAGACTTGAGTAGTTGGAGTAGGGTAGTTGATGGGCTTAAAAAAAACGAATTTACTATAAAAGTTGCGATGGTAGGAAAGTATGTAAATCTTACGGAGGCATATAAGTCCCTTACTGAAGCGCTCATCCATGCAGGGCTTCAAACTAGGACGAAAATTGAAATTGCCTATTTAGATGCAGAAGCGATAGAGTCAAATTGTGATAAAGAATTTTACGATGTAGATGCTGTTTTAGTACCTGGAGGATTTGGCGAAAGAGGAATTCCAGGTAAGATTCATGCTGTAAGACATGCCAGAGAGCAAAAAATTCCTTTTCTTGGAATTTGCCTCGGTATGCAAATAGCGGTGATAGAAATAGCACGAAATATTGCCTTGCTCGAAAACGCTAATAGTACAGAATTCGATCCTTCAACTCCGCATCCAGTTATAGCTATGATAACCGAATGGCAGGACCCGGCAGGAAAGAAACAAGTAAGAACAAGTTCGGATAATCTTGGGGGTACTATGCGACTTGGTTCTCAGACCTGTAAATTAGTTTCTGACAGTCTAATATCAGAGGCATATTCAAAAAATATAATTGAGGAGCGTCACCGTCATAGATATGAATTCAATAATTACTATACAAAATTATTAAATGAAGCTGGTTTAAAAGTTGTAGGCAAGTCGGTTGATGATAGCTTAGTTGAAGTAGTTGAGCTATTGGATCATCCATGGTTTGTTGGATGCCAATTTCACCCAGAATTTACATCAACACCAAGAGATGGGCATCCATTGTTCTCATCGTTCATAAACGCGGCTAAAAGCAGAAAAGAGAGTAGAAATGACTGAAATGATCACTAAGTTTTTCAATCAAGAGAGACGTAAAAGGAATGGGTTCTTCTTAATATCGGGCCCGTGTGTAATCGAGGATGAAAGTTTAGTTGCTAAGACAGCAGAAAGACTTGTTGAAATAACATCTGCCTTAAAAATTGACTTCATATTCAAAGCTTCATTTGATAAAGCTAATAGGAGTTCATCACAAAGTTTCAGGGGAGTTGGAATCGAGAAAGGATTGCAAATTTTGGAGAGTGTCAGACAAACTTACAATATACCTGTAATAACCGATGTACACGAAGATACGCCAATTGATGAGGTAGCCTCAGTAGTTGATGTGTTGCAAACACCTGCTTTTTTATGCAGACAAACTGACTTTATTTTAAAAGTAGCCTCGGCAGGCAAGCCGCTTAACTTAAAAAAAGGTCAATTTCTTGCTCCTTGGGATATGGTAAATGTTGTTGAAAAGGCTTCATCAACTGGTAATCAACACATTATGGTATGCGAGCGGGGCGCTTGTTTTGGCTACAATTACCTTGTTTCAGATATGAGGAGTTTAGTAATTATGCGGGATACGAAATGCCCAGTCGTTTTTGATGCGACACATTCAGTCCAACTACCTGGTGGAAAGGGAAGTTCATCGGATGGACAAAGAAATTTTGTTCCGTATTTAGCGAAAGCTGCGGTTGCGGTTGGAGTTGATGGGCTCTTTATAGAGACGCACCCTGAACCAGATAAGGCTTTGAGTGACGGTCCAAATTCTTGGTTTTTAGACCAGATGGAGTCTTTGTTAATTTCATTAAAAAAAATCGACGAAGCAAACAATTCATAAAATTATTAATCGAGGTAAAACAACTATCATATGGATAAAATAATTGATATCGATGCGCTTGAAATTTTAGATTCAAGAGGATTCCCAACTATTAGGACAACGGTTTTTTTAGATAGCGGAATCATTGGAGTTGCTATGGTGCCCTCGGGTGCCAGCACTGGAGAACGAGAAGCATTTGAGTTGAGGGATAATGATAGGAAAAGATATCACGGTAAAGGTGTGTTAAAAGCGGTGGGCAATGTGAAACAAAAGATTGCAACTGCTTTAAAAGGAATAGAAGTACATAGACAGAACTATATCGATCAATTAATGATAGATCTGGATGGTACTCCGAATAAAAAAAATCTTGGGGCAAACGCTATTCTTTCAGTCTCACTTGCTGTTGCACATGCTTCTGCAAATGCAAATAAAACTGCCTTGTTTAAGAATTTAAACAAGGGTAGCGAGGGTTTTTCTCTACCCGTTCCTCTGATGAATGTAATTAATGGGGGTCAGCATGCAAACAATAATATAGATTTTCAAGAATTTATGATTGTGCCGCATGGGGCAAGTTGCTTTTCTGAGTCAATACGCTACGGGGCTGAAGTTTTTCAGAAACTTAAGTTACTGATTGAAAAAATGGGGATGAGCTCAGCAGTAGGAGATGAAGGTGGTTTTGCTCCGAACCTAGACAGTAATGAGCAGGCTTTAAGTTTAATTTTAGATTCGATCGAGAGCGCAGGTTACACTCCGGGTAAAGATATTTCTATTGCTTTAGACGTTGCTAGTTCTGAATTTTATAAAGATGATTTTTATCATCTTGATTCAGAAGGATTAAAATTAAATTCTGAAGAAATGTGTCAGTTTTTATCAGAAATGGTAAAAAACTATCCGATCGTATCTATAGAAGATGGCATGGATCAAAATGATTGGGCCGGATGGCAGAAGTTAACTTCTATATTAGGGAACCATACCCAACTAGTCGGCGATGATTTGTTTGTTACTAACGTAGAATTTTTGCAAAAAGGCATCTCTGAAAAATCGGCAAACTCTATTTTAATTAAGGTTAATCAAATAGGAACGCTTTCAGAAACTTTGTCAGCAATTGAATTAGCAAAAGCGAACAATTTTGAGGTGGTCGTTTCTCATAGGTCGGGCGAGACAGAGGATAACACAATATCGGATTTAGCGTGCTCCTCAGCGGTAACTCAAATCAAGGCTGGTTCCATGTCAAGATCGGATCGATTATCAAAATACAACAGGCTTCTAGTGATTGAGCATATGCTAGGTGAAAATTGCGTTTTTAGTGGGTCTAGAATTTTTAAAAATGAAACTTAATCTTATTATCTTTTTTCTTTCTATCTCTATTATATTTTTGCTGTACTCATGCTTTCTTGGTAAAAATGGATATAGCCAACTGAATAGACTCAAGAAAGAGAAAGAGGAGCTACAGATAGTTATGATTGGCCTTCAGACGGCAAATCGAAAGCTACAAGATAACGTCACTAGCCTAATTGAAGACTTTGAGGCCGTTGAGCATGAAGCTAGACAGAAACTTGGTTTGATACAAGAAAATGAAGTTTTTTTTAAGGAGGAAGTCCTTGAAACCAGCAAATCAAAAATTAGCCGCTAATTATTTCGGTATTGTTGCTGCTGGAGGTTCGGGAGCCCGGTTAAACTCAGAGACTCCGAAGCAATACTTAGAGATTAACAAGCGATCAATATTAGAAATTTCTGTAGGCACGTTACTGAACAGTGTTAATTTTAAAAAATTAGTTGTTGTGGTTCCAAAATCTGATATGGAAAAATGTTACTTTTTGAAGGAAAAGTTTAAGCAAATAGAGCTGGTAGCAGGGGGTAGTACGAGATGTGAATCTGTTTTTGAGGGGTTAAAATTTCTGGATTCACAGTCGAGGGCTGATGACTGGTGTCTAGTTCATGATGCTGCCAGACCGTGCGTTCAAACAAAAGATATTTTAGAACTCATAGACAGGCTTAAAAATTCAAATACAGGAGGAATCCTTGCGACACCCGTTACTGATACATTGAAAAAAATCAACGATCAAAGTCAAATTGAAGAAACAATAGAACGGGCAAATTTATGGAAAGCTTTTACCCCTCAAATGT
Source organism: Pseudomonadota bacterium (assembly GCA_036158955.1). Lineage (GTDB taxonomy): Bacteria > Pseudomonadota > Gammaproteobacteria > TMED69. The sequence goes on along the minus strand of JAYYFI010000014.1, from coordinate 41,011 downwards.
TCCGATATGGTGTATTATTTGAATCTATTAGGTCAGTTTTAAAAAATGGTATCCTAGTATCTGATGAATCCCAAGCTCTTGAAAAGATGGGGCAATCTATCCGTATTGTCCGCGGATCTTCAGAGAATATAAAAATTACCTATCCAGAAGACATTAAAAAAGCTGAACTTTTTTTTTCTAGTTTAAAGAATAAGGATTTTTCATGAGATTCGGTATTGGTTACGATACACATAGATTTAATGAAGGCAATCATGTGATGATTGGTGGAGTAAAAATTTCTCATTCAAAGGGTATCGAGGCCCATAGTGATGGTGACGTTCTATTACATGCCATCATTGATGCGATGTTGGGAGCCTCTGGTTTAGGTGACATAGGCACCCATTTTTCCGATCAAGACAGCTCATTTAAGAATGCTGACAGTCGTCAACTGTTAAAAAAAACTAATGAATTAATTGTTCATAATAAATTTTTTGTCCACAATATTGACGCTACTATCGTCGCCGAGCATCCCAAAATAAGTCCACATTTTAATAATATAAGGAAGACTATTGCCTTTGACCTGGGCATCCCATTTTCACTTGTAAATATAAAAGGCACGACAAACGAAACCATGGGGTTTATTGGTCGAGGTGAGGGTATTGCCGCTCTTGCAATCTGCTCATTAAATGAAGCTAGTTGAATTATCCTCGCCTAATCCTTCTTATTAATGCCAGAGTAGCTCCTTCTCCTCCTAACTTTTTTGGGGCAGGTGTATATGCCAAGATGCGCGGATGGCACGATAAAAATTGTTTGACTAAAGGTTTGATGATGGGTGTTTGATTTATTGAGCCCAGTCCCTTCCCATGGATAAATAAAACACATACGGTTTTCGTCTCAATTATATGATTGATTGATTCATTGAGAACTCTTATTGCTTCATGAAATTTAAGCCCATGCATATCAATTTCTTTAAAAACAGGTATACTGCCTCTTCTAAACTTTCTAATTACTGAATGTTGAAGTCCATGATCAAATTTTGATTCTTTAATTTGTTTGGTATCAATACTGTCGATACTAATTTGAAAATCATAGTTTTCCCTTTCAGAATTAGTAGCTATAACGGTATGAGGTTTACTTAGATGATCCCTCTTTTCAAATTTAATGAGCTCCTCTTCAAATGTCCCTTCCTTGTTTTTCATAGAAAGTGCCTTCAGAAATTAGTCTAGCCATCTTCTAGCGTTATAAAATATTTGTATCCAAGTACTTTCAATTTCCAAATTCTTGTCAGGATGCCATGAAAATTGTTTGTTTAGAAAAACTCTTTCGGGATGAGGCATCATAATTGTTGCTCTTCCATCGTTTGTAGTAAACGCGGTGAGACCATCGATTGAACCATTAGGATTAGCCGGATATTTTTCAGCCGGACTACCATAATTATCAATATACCTCATACAAGCATAAGTTTTCTCCGTCAACTTTGTTACTCTACCTTCGCCATGAGCGATCACAATTGGCAAGCGAACCCCAGCTAAATTCTGTAGTAATATTGATGGGCTATCAATTATTTCAATCATTGTTAATCTGCTCTCAAACTGATTAGACTTATTTTTTTCAAAAGTAGGCCACCCATTTGCCCCCGGAATCAAGCATTTCAACTGTGAAAGGGTTTGACATCCATTGCAGACGCCAAAAGTAAAGTTGTTAGCATTCTCAAAGTAAGCCGAAAAACTATCTTTTAACTTATTATTAAATAAAATTGTATTAGCCCAACCACTTCCAGCTCCTAAAACATCACCGTAAGAGAATCCCCCAACCAGTGCCAAGCCATTTAATTTTTTTAATAAATCTATTTGATCCATAAGATCCTGCATATGAATATCTATACAATCAAAACCAGCCATCGTGAAAGCAGCAGCCATTTCATTCTGTCCGTTTACCCCTTGCTCTCTGAGGATCCCAAGCTTGGGTCTTTTTTTGGATGTTATGCTAAATTTTGACAAAGGAGGAGGGCGGTCAAAAAAAAGTCCAGGATTATTTATGTCTAAAATATTTTCTAATTCTTCTTCCGCGGTAACTGAGTTGTCTCTTATTTTTTGAATAGATATCGTTGTTTCAGAATAGACTTTAAGTAAATCTTGCAGTTGAAATGTTAGGTTTTTTTTCTCGTGTCTAATTGCAATTTTTTTATCATTACGTACTGATCCGATAATATAAAAATGATTCCGTATGATTTTCTGAGAGTTTAATATATTGGTGATTTGTTCCATTTTTGCTTTTTCTACTTGTATCACTACTCCTATTTCTTCGTTCATCAAAAAAGAGGTGATGGAAAATTTGTCAGGTATTTCAAGAGAGACCCCAGTTCTTCCTCCAAATGCCATCTCAGCAACAGTGGTGAATAATCCGCCATCCGATCTGTCATGATAAGCTAATATTAAGTCTTGAGAACGAAGCATTTTCACTACATTAAATAATTCGATAAGACTCTCTATCTTATCAACGTCAGGCGCTTCTCCGAAGGATTCCGCGGTAACTTGATCAAGAATTGACCCACCTAATCGATTTTTTGATAACCCTAGGTCAATAAGTAAAAGTATTGTGTCTTTTTGTCTTGTAAGGTATGGCGATAGTGTCTTTCTAGTATCTTTAACCTTTGAAGTGCCCGTACAAATAAGTGTAGTCGGAGAAATTGTTTTATGAACACCGATACCTCCTTCTTTCTCCCACACTGCTTTCATTGACATACTGTCCTTGCCAACTGGAATGTTTATTCCTAGTTTAGGACATAAGCTTAAGCCTATTGCCTCAACCATAGAATATAGTTCAGGTAGTTCTGTTTTTTCGTCAGACGCACACATCCAATTAGCTGAAATTGTAATATCCGTGAGTCTTTCAATATCGGCTGCTAACAAATTTGTTATTGTTTCGGCGAGTACAATCCGAGCTGAACCTGGGCCGTCAATACACGCCACAGGACCACGTTCACCTAAAGCTACCGCTGTCCCATGATTTTCGGAAAAACTATTTGCAATAACCGCGCAATTAGAAATCGGCACTTGCCAAGGGCCAGCCATCTGGTCTGTGGTGGTTAATCCTCCAACGCTTCTGTCACCAATAGTTATAAGAAACCTTTTATCGGCCACTGTAGGATGCCCTAAAACTAAAAGGAGGTTTTGCTCAATTTTTTTATCTGATTTGTTGGCGTTCGGTAACGTTTTCTTATTGGCCTTTGAGCAAGAAATTTCGATGATTTCTTTTCTAAATATAACGTCTAATGGTAAGTCAATTATTGTTTCTTTATGTTGTGAATCGATAACCTTTAATTTTTTTTCTATATTGGTTTTGCCTATTACTGCAAAAGGTGCTCGCTCTCGTTTGCAAATGTTTTTAAAAATTTTTAAATTTTCTTTTTTTATAATTAATACGTATCTTTCTTGGGACTCGTTGCACCAAAGCTCCATTGGAGAAAGGGCAGGATCAGCTGATGGTATATCGTTTAGATTAATAATACCTCCTAGATTTGAATCATTTATAATTTCCGGTACTGCGTTTGACAGCCCTCCTGCACCAACATCATGGATACTTTCTATTATGTTTTTTTTGAATCCGGATATTGTGTTCAAGACCTCTTGGGCACGACGTTGCATTTCGGCATTTCCGCGCTGAACTGACGAAAAGTCTAAGTCATCCCCTTGTGTTCCTGATGTTAAAGAAGACGCAGAGCCACCTCCGAGGCCAATTAGCATGGAAGGGCCGCCTAGCACAACGATTAGCATGTCAGGTTCTACTTTGTGTTTAAGAGAATTAGTCATTGTTATCGTTCCAATACCACCTGCCAGCATTATTGGCTTGTCATAGCTATAGTAATTTTTTCTGTCTAAGGAAAGCGCTTCATAACTCCGGAAAAACCCATTTAAGGACGGTCGTCCGAATTCGTTGTTATAGGCTGCTGAGCCAATCGGAGCTTCTAATATTATTTTGAGCGCACTACTGAACTTTGGATTGGTCGAGCGGTCGTATTCCCAAGTTCTTGGTAGCGCCGGTATGTGAAGGTTTGAAACTGAAAAACCGACAATACCGGCTTTACTTCGAGCTCCCAGGCCGGTTGCGCTTTCATCTCTGATTTCACCTCCCGAACCGGTTGCGGCACCAGGAAAAGGTGATATCGCAGTAGGGTGATTATGAGTTTCAACTTTCAGAACATCATTGTGTTCTTGCTCCTCATAATAATATATCTTTGTCTCAGGATTTACTCTTAGTTGAGGTGATGTGTTGTTTTTTATTACAGCAGCATTATCTTTATACGCAGATAGAACCTGGTTAGGATTCTTTTTCATTGTGTTCTGAATCATTTGGAAAAGTGATTTGGACTTAATTATTCCATCGATTTTCCAACGTGCATTAAATATTTTGTGTCTACAATGCTCGGAATTTATCTGTGAAAACATCATCAGCTCAGCATCAGAGATGTTACGATTTTTTTTCTTAAGATAATCTATTATAGAGTTTAGTTCTGCCGTAGAAAGCGCAAGTCCAAGTTGTTTGTTCAAATGAGGGATATCCTCTGGGGCAAATAATTTAAGTTTTTTCTGAGCTTTTGTATTCGTAACTTTAGGTTTTACAGACCGCTCTAATTCCTGAATATTTAAAAAACAATCATTCACCATCTTGTCAAAATTATTAAGTTGTTTAATTTTGTCTGGGTCAAATTTCGAAGCAAAAACCCTCTCTAGTTTCTCGCAATCATGGAAACCGCTGTTTTTGCATATCTCAGTGGCTTTCGAAGACCAGGGACTAATGGTTCCCGTCCTAGGACCAACAAAACATTTGTATAATTTTAGTTCGTCTTGTGTAAGGATTTTTTTTGCTCGAGTTATTTTGAGCATCTGTTTGGCTGTACAGGTCGCAGAAGGCTTCTGCCAAATTAAAAATAACTCATGAAATTCCGTTGACTTTGAATTAGGTTCAGAGTGAAAAAATTTTTTATTTAAAAGAACAAGCATTCTTAAATTTAAATTTCTTTAGCAAGCTTTTCGGCTAACCCAATGTATGAGCTTGGTGTGAGTGCTTTGAGCTGACTGATTGTTTCAGCCGGGAGATCTAGGCTATCAATGAAACGGAAAAGTTTCTCTTTAGTTATATTTTTGCCTCTGCTGAGATCTTTGAGTTTCTCATATGCATCATCAATTCCATGTGTTCTAAGTACGGTTTGTATAGGTTCAGAAAGAAGTTGCCATTCTTCTGCTAAGTCATCGCTTATAGCTTTTTGGTTAATTTGTAATTTTTTCAATCCGGATTGAATTGAGACAATAGCTAAATGAGTATGGGCAATAGCTACACCTAGGTTACGCATTACAGTCGAGTCGCTTAGATCTCGTTGTAGCCTAGAAATAACGAGTTTTTGACCAAAATGCTTAAGTAGACTTATTGAGACCCCGCTATTCCCCTCGGCATTTTCAAAATCTATTGGATTAACTTTGTGAGGCATAGTGGAAGAGCCTACTTCATCTTTTCTTATTTTTTGTCCAAAATAATTTAGAGAAATATAGGTCCAAATGTCTTGGCAAAAATCAATTAATATCGAGTTAATCAAACTTAGCTCATTTGAGTATCGGGCAATGCAATCATGTGGCTCAATCTGAGTAGTATATTGGTTATAAGATAAACCAAGTTCCTCAATGAATAGTCTGCATTTTTTTTCCCAATCAATTTGTGGAAAAGCAGCAACGAAGGCATTAAAGTTGCCTACAGCTCCGTTCAACTTACCCAAAACTGCTACATCTTCCCAATGCCGTTTTTGCACCTCTAGTCTATAACAGAAATTGGCAATTTCTTTTCCAAGGGTGGTCGGGGTTGCCGCCTGCCCATGAGTTCTTGAAAGCATTGCGATGTCCGCTGACTCATGGGAAATTTTTTTCATTTCTTCTAAAAGTGTAGTAAGGCAGGGAAGGACGATTGAACTTCTTGCTTTGTTAATGATTAATCCATAAGCAAGGTTATTGATGTCCTCAGAAGTACATCCAAAGTGAATATAATTTGACAGATTTTTTAAATGCGGTTTTTTTCGTAGAATATCTCTCAAATAATATTCAACTGCTTTAACGTCATGATTTGTAGTTCGTTCAATATTTTTAATTTTTTTAGCCTCTTCAACATTGAACTTGTTTAGAATTAAATTAAGTTCATTTTTCACTTCTGTGTCGTTGACGTTTTCAATAATATTTTCATCTTTGGCAAGATGCTGAAGCCATTTTATTTCAACAATTAACCTGTGTTTAATCAGTCCGTATTCACTTAGTAGAGGTCTTAAACTCTGATTTTTTTGGAAATACCGACCGTCTATAGGGGATATAGAAGTAAGGCTTGAAACTTCAAGATTCTCGGAACTTTTGTGGTTTAATTGCAAGGTGGCATCCTTTGTTTATGTAATTTATTAATTTTTTTAAGAATTTCTTTGTCAATTATACTTATATTTACTAGATTTTGTTTGCATTGTTCTACCGTTGAACATCCTACGATAGTGCTTGCAACCCAATTAAAAGATAACACAAATTGTAAAGCTAAAGCATGGATCTTAATATCGCTTTCTTCAGCAATGTGCTGAAGTTTTGTAATATGCGCCAAGTTTTGATCGCTATGATATTGATTTAACCAAAATGAATCTTTTTTTGACATTTTTTTCGGAAATTTATTGTATTTTTTTACTAATAATCCTCCGGCAAGAGGTGAATAAGCAATGAGGCTGAGATTTTCCATAGCTATCATTTCCGCGTGACTAATTTCAAACCCTCGATTAAGAAGGTTAAAAGGATTCTGTATTCCTATGAAATGTTTGCCTCCAAATTTTAGATATTGCGAGATTCCCCAAGGAGTTTCGTTACTAATCCCAAAATGACGAATTTTCCCTTCTTTCACCAAGGTCAACAGGGCTTCACTAGTTTCTTCAATCGAGTAACCTTTATGTTTTTTGCTCTCTTCAAAAAATATATCAGAGCTATTAATTCCTCTATCTGGCCAATTTAACGAAAAAATATCGATATAATCCGTGCCCAATCTCTTCAAACTTCCTTCTACTGCTGATCGGAGATTCTTAAGATTATGAAGTGATTTTCCATTACGAATCCAATTTATAAATTCTCCTGGACCTGCTGCTTTGGTGGAAATTACAATGGAGTCTCTGTTTTTATTTTTTATCCATTTGCCGACAATTTGTTCCGTTTTTCCATAGGTCGATTTTGAAAAAGGTGTGGGATATACTTCCGAAGTATCCACTAAATTAATCCCCTTTTCATAGGCATTGTCAAGAATTTTTATTGCTGAACTTGTGTCTACTTTACCACCGAAATTTATTGAACCAATTGCAATCTCACTTACAAATAAGCTGCTGTTTCCTAATTTTCGTTTTCTCATAAAATTGCAAAAATCTAGACTAAAGATTAAGATTATATACGCAAATTATTCAATGTGTTGTAAAAATTGATAAAGGTTTCTGGATGAAAATATCACAGAGATTTCGTGGTTTTTTACCGGTCGTAGTTGATGTAGAAACCGGCGGTTTCAATCCAAATAGAGATGCCTTATTAGAAGCGGCATTTGTATTTATTGATTATGATGACTTAAGGGGTTGGCAAAGGGTTGCAACAGAACACTATCACATTGAGCCATTTGAAAACTCAAACATAGATCCCAGCGCGTTAAATTTTAATAAAATTGATCCAACTCACCCTTTCAGATTTGCTGTTGACGAAAAAACGTTTTTCGAAGACATAAAAAAGAAGTTATTAAAACACTTGTCGCAAGTTGATTGTAAGCGCGCTATTTTGACCGGGCATAACGCTTCATTTGATTTGTCTTTTATAAATGAAGCGCTGAAAAGAAATAAAATTCAAAAATTTCCTCTACATAGCTTTAGTTCATTTGATACAGCAACTCTCTCTGGCGTATTCTTTGGGCAGACTGTATTAGCAAGGGCAATGTCTTCAGCCAAACTAAAATGGGATCCTTCTCAAGCTCATTCGGCAGTGTATGACGCAGAAGGAACTGCAGATCTTTTTTGTAAGATCTTAAATTTATGGGATTCGTGCTCTTCTAGGGTTTAGCCTATGTTGTATCTTTGATCAAATTCTCCCACAGTTTCGCTTTATTAATTATATTAGAAACATCGAGTGTAATTAATTCGCAGTCTTTGACTAATCTTTTTCCATGAACCCAAACGTTAGTCACTTTATTTTGCCCGCCTTTACTGATCAATTGATTTTCTGGGTTAAATAATGGGCTCGAGCCGATATTATTTACGTTGATGGCCACTATGTCAGCAAATTTGTTTTTCTCGAGGCTGCCGATTTGGTTTGCTAGCCCGAGAGCTTTGGCTGCGTTAATTGTTGCCATTTCCAGTGCCTCGAAAGCATTAATAATACTTCCGTTTTTTGCTATACCTTTTGTTAATAGTGATGCAAGTTTAACTTCTGATAGCATATTGAGGGAATTGTTACTTGCTGAACCGTCAGTTCCAATGCAAATGTTAATTCCTTTTTCTTTTAATTTTTGTAAAGGCATAATCCCACACCCTAATTTTAGGTTGCTTGTGGGACAATGAACCACGTTAACCCCCTTGCTAGCTAAAATCTTTAAATCTTCCTCTTTGCTTTCAACCATGTGAACAGCCATTAACCTTTCAGTTAAGATATTTAGTTTTTCTAATCTTTGAAGAGGGGTCTTACCGGTTTCTTCAAGTGATTTAGAAATTTCTTGGTTGGATTCATTAATATGCATATGAATTTGAACATCAAGTTCTTCTGCCAAAATAGCAATCTTTGATAGCATTGATTCAGACACCGAATAGATTGCATGCGGGGCGAAGGCGGTGGTTATAAGTGGATGACTTTTGAATTTATCATGCATAGTTTGACCTTTCCTTAAATACTCCTCCGCTGATGAGCCATAATTGGAAGGGAAATCTATTATTGTCATCCCTATATTGCTTCTAATGCCTGCGTCTATGCAGACTCGAGCTGTTTCTTCTCCAAAAAAATACATATCATTAAAACAAGTCGTGCCACCAAGCAACATTTCAGCCACAGCTAATTCGGTTCCATCTTTGACAAATTTATTACTTAAAAGTTTGTTTTCTATCGGCCAAATATAACTAAAAAGCCATTCGTTTAATGAAACATCGTCAGCATAATTTCCCAAAAGTGACATTGCTGCATGGGTATGGCTATTGATAAGGCCAGGTATTAAAATCGTATCTTTAAGTTGGATTTCCTCAACTTTACCTTGGCGCTCTTTTGGATTCCAGTGGGCGGTGGGCAGAATATTTTCTATAATATTCTCGTTAATTACCAAAGTGTAGTCCTTTAGGCAGACATTAGATGGAACGATTGGTACAATCCAATCAGCATGTAATGCTATATTTTTATGCTCCATAACACTTAAGATTAATTAAAATAGGTCAAATAAAAAGTTATTAGTGTTTAGTTTACAGAAAAAGCATATAAACAGCCACATGGATGACTATGAAACCGATACACTGGGATAAAAATAAACTTATTTTATTGGATCAAAGGAAACTACCCAATAAACTTTGTTACGTTACCTGTACTTGCGTTAATGATGTTTATAAGGCTATAAAAAAAATGATAGTCAGAGGTGCTCCGGCTATTGGCGTCACTGCAGCATATGGGCTTGTCCTTGCAGTTAAAGATTATAAAAAAAATGAGGAAAATGGTGAGTTAGAATATTTGAAAAAAGCCGCAAAGAAGCTAGGAACTTCGCGTCCCACAGCTATAAATCTCAATTGGGCGTTATCAAGAATGATCTCTGTAGCAGAAAAAAATTCATCAGATAATCTTTATGATTTATTAATTAAAGAGGCTATAAGTGTCCATAACTCGGATTTAGAAGGCAATTATAAAATGGGTGAAATAGGCGCAGATTTGATTTTGCCGAATTCTTCAATTATCACACATTGTAACGCTGGCGCTCTTGCGACCAGTGGGTATGGAACAGCATTGGGCGTTGTAAGGAAAGCATCACAGGATGGTAATATTAAAAAAATATACGCGACAGAAACTAGACCATGGTTTCAAGGCTCAAGATTAACGGCGAGTGAATTGCTTTTTGATAAGCTCAGCGTAACCATAATAATAGATAGTGCGGCTGGTTACTTAATGAATAGTGAATGTATTGATTGGGTAATTGTGGGAGCTGACAGAGTAACCTTAAATGGGGACGTTATAAACAAGATTGGTACTTATAACTTAGCAATACTTGCAGAGAAGCATGATACCAAGTTTATGGTTGTTGCCCCAACTTCAACTATTGATTTAGCTACAGAGTCAGGATTTGATGTTTGCATCGAGCAAAGGCGAGAGGAAGAAGTAAAATATTTTAATAATCAACTGATTGCCCCAGAAAAGGCCAATGTATTTAATCCAGTCTTTGATGTGACTCCCAGCAGTCTAATTGACGTGTTGGTAACGGAAAAAGGCGCTATTTGGGATCCTAATGATGAAAAAATAACTAATTTGATGTGCGGTTCGAATATATGATTCTTGGTGCTAAAATATCCATCCTATGTTAAAATTTGACTTTATATTACGTCAAAAGATACCAGTAATTTACATCAGAAATGCAAGAGAATTTCCCTCAAACAATTAAAGTAAATATTGAAGACGAGATGCGGGATTCCTATATGGATTACGCAATGAGCGTTATCGTAGGGAGAGCGCTACCCGACGCGCGAGATGGTTTAAAACCGGTCCACAGAAGGGTTCTTTATGCGATGAGTGAAAGTAATGTTGCATGGAATCGACCGTACGTGAAATGCGCCAGGGTTGTGGGCGATGTAATGGGGAAATATCATCCTCACGGTGATAATGCTATCTATGATGCTTTGGTCAGGATGGCCCAAAATTTTTCTTTAAGAAATACTCTTGTTGACGGGCAAGGTAACTTTGGGTCAATAGATGGTGATGCGCCAGCTGCCATGCGGTATACCGAATGTCGTCTTTCTAAGATATCCACAGAATTGCTTTCGGATATAGAAATGGAAACCGTCGATTTTATACCTAACTACGACGGTAAAGAATTTGAGCCCTCTGTCCTTCCTTCCAAAATTCCAAATTTGCTTGTTAATGGGGCAAGTGGAATCGCTGTTGGCATGGCGACTAACATACCTCCTCATAATTTAATCGAAATAATAGACACATGTATTCTTTTAATTGACGATCCGAATATATCTGATGATGAACTAATTTCATTTCTTCCGGGTCCAGATTTTCCGACCGCGGGAGAAATTAATGGTGCCGAAGGAATAAAAGAAGCCTACAGAACAGGTCGTGGAAGAGTTTACATAAGAGGTAAAGCGAATGTAGAGGAAAAATCTAACGGTCAGCAGACGATCGTTATTACTGAATTACCTTATCAGGTGAACAAAGCACGATTGATTGAGAAGATCGCTGAATTAGTGCGAGAAAAGAAAATTGATGGAATTAGTCAAGATGGTTTAAGAGATGAGTCCGATAAGGATGGCATGAGGATCGTAATTGAGTTGAAAAGAGGAGAGAACTCAGAAGTTTTTCTAAATAACTTGTATTCCCAAACTCAGTTACAAACGGTTTTTGGTATAAATATTGTTGCCTTGGTAGATGGGAAACCTCAAGTTTTAAATTTAAGGCAGTCTCTAGATTGTTTTATTAACCATAGACGAGAGGTGGTAACTCGCCGGACAATTTTTCAACTTAAGAAAACAATCGAACGTATGGTTACCCTGGAAGGGCTTGCTGTTGCTCTTGCTAATGTAGATGAAATCGTAGATTTGATTAAACAATCAAAAAACCCGGAAGAGGCTAGGAGTAAGTTAATTACTAGAAGCTGGCCTCCTGGTACCTTTGTAATTGAAATGATTAGTCAGTTCGATAGGGAGCAAATTCTTGAGCAAAACACTGGTTTAGAATCATCGTTGTTAGAGTCTGGGCTCTATAATCTGTCTGAAAGTCAGGCAAAAGATATTTTAGAAATGAGGCTTCAAAGGTTGACTGGATTGGAGCAAGACAAAATTACCAACGAATATCGTAGTGTAAATTTGAGAATAATCGAGCTTCTGAAAATACTTAATGAAACGGTCGAATTAATGCGAGTTATTAGAGAAGAGTTGATAGACATAAAAAATCAGTTTGGGGATGAAAGGAGAACTCGGATCAATTCCATTCGAGAGGATCTTCTGACAGAGGATCTGATTCCCGAAGAAGACCTTGTTGTGACTTTTTCGCATGAGGGTTATGCCAAAGCTCAATCAGTGGATACATATAAATCCCAACGCAGGGGTGGGCGAGGAAAGACAGCAGCTACGACAAAACAAGAAGATTTTGTGGAAAAACTATTCGTCGCCAATTCTCACGAGACGCTTCTTTGTTTTTCGAATCTAGGCAAAGTTTTTTGGCTCAAGGTCTACCAATTACCCCAGGGAAGCAGAACAGCACGAGGAAAACCTCTGGTTAACTTACTACCATTGAGTGATGGAGAAAAAATTACAACGGTTTTACCAATTAAGGAATTTAATAAAAATAATTATGTCGTTATGGCTACCGCAAAGGGTCTGATTAAAAAAACGGAACTTGCAAACTTTTCACGACCTAGGCCATCGGGAATAATAGCAGTTGGTCTTGGAGACGATGATTATCTTATAGGTGCGATACTTACAGATGGCGACAATGAAATAATGTTAGTAAGCTCTCAAGGTAAAGCAGTCAAATTTAGTGAAAGTAACGTAAGATCTATGGGAAGATCAGCGCGAGGAGTGAGGGGGATTCTACTTGAAGGGTCTGCAAAAACAATAGCTTTATTGACTGTTAGCGATGATCAGCAAGTATTGCTAGTGACCGAAAATGGTTACGGAAAAAGAACTTACTATAATGACTTTCCAATAAGAAGTAGAGGTGGCAAGGGTGTTATAGCGATTCAGACAACTAGCAGAAATGGTAGTGTTGTCGGCGCTGCACCGGTTGGAGAAGACGATGAAGTAATGTTGATAACAAATCAAGGAATGCTAGTACGGCAAGCCGTCGGAGGTATTAGTACTATAGGACGGAATACTCAAGGTATCAGATTGCAAAAATTTGACAGTGAATCAGAAAAACTAGTTGGATTAGAGATCATAGTTGAACTAGAGGACTCCGACGATAACAAATAAAGAGCTGAAATTAATTGGATTGCCGAGCTAAGAAAAATGGTAGATTCATCTGAAATCGACAAATTGAGAAAAATAATTGATGAGGTAGATGTCAGTCTGCTGAGTCTAATGAATAAGCGAGCGGATCTAGCAAAACAAATAGGGCTTGTAAAAAAAAATCAAATTAAGCCTGGGGTCGTATATAGACCTGATCGTGAGGCTCTGGTTATCCGGCGACTCTTAAAAGAGAATCAAGGGCCACTCAGTGAGCAGTCCGTTGTGGCAATTTTTAAAGACATAATTTCATCATGCAGATCTCTAGAAGCAAAACCTCGGGTGGCTTATTTGGGGCCCGAGGGCTCTTATACGGAGTCAGCTATGCTTAAGCATTTTGGGGGTTTTATAGAGAAGCATTCATGTGGTGATATCTCCTCCGTTTTTAGAGCAATAGAAATTGGTAATGCGGACTATGGAATTGTGCCAATCGAAAACTCATACGGTGGTTCTGTAACTGAATCACTCGATAGTTTGATAAATAACACTGCTCACATTATAGGAGAGGTGTATTTGGTTATAAAACACCACCTACTTTCAACTGAAGAGAGTCTAGAGGATATTGAGACAGTATTTGCGCATCAACAATCCTTATCTCAGTGTAGACTTTGGCTAAAAACTAATCTCCCAAATGTAAATTTGGTCAGTGTCAGTAGTAATTCTGCGGCGGTTCAGAAAAGCCTTATTGAGAAAAAATCAGCATCAATAGCAAGTTCGCAGGCCTCTGAAATATACAAGATACCAAGTTTAGAAGCAAACATTAATGATTCTAACGACAATACTACTAGGTTTATTGTATTAGGGGGAGAAATAAATAACACTACTGGGCAAGATCGGACATCAATTGCGTTTGGAGTAAAAAATCAATTTGGAGCGCTTTATGATGTTTTAACAAGCTTTTACAATGCCGGTATTAGTTTATCAAAAATAGAATCTAGACCTTCGGGCCAAGATCTTTGGGAATACGTTTTCTATGTAGATCTTGTCGGACATTCCGACGATGAGCCGTTACAAGCGGCGCTTAAAGAAGTTAGCAAAAAAGTCTCTATGCTTAAGATACTTGGAAGTTATCCTCAGGCATTTTAAAGGGCGGGAGAAACGGCATGCTTAAAGTTGGGATTATAGGGCTTGGTTTGATTGGAGGCTCGATTGCTAAATCTTTAAAACGTTCATTAAAAGAAGTTGCCATAACTGGATTTGATATAAATCCGCAAAACGCTAATTTCGCTCTAAAAAATAAATTAGTAGAACATTTGATACAGGAAATCAATGAAGAAAATCTTGACCAAGATCTGATTATTATTTCCGTTCCAACAGCAGAGTTAAAGAAAATTTTTATTCAACTTAATAAAATAAAAAACCCAATTATAATAACTGATGTGTGCAGTGTGAAAGAGCCAGTTATCGAGATCGCAAAGCAATTTTTAGAGCATAAAATATCGAATTTTGTTCCTGGCCATCCTATTTCTGGCTTAGAGTTATCAGGCCCCGAAAACTCCAAAGAAAATTTATTTCGAGATTCCCCTGTTTTGCTTACTCCTTTGAAGGAAACAAATAAACATGCGTTGGAGTTTGTAACTGAGATATGGAAAGATATAGGCGCTAAACCACTAATTGTGGATGCCTCATTACACGATAAATTCTTAGCGGCTACATCCCACATTCCTCACATTTTGGCTTATATGGCAATGAATACTGTTCAAACACTAGAAGTAGCAGAGTTAGAATATTTTATTGGTGGTAGTTTTAAGGACTTGACACGTGTAGCTGAGAGCTCCCCTGCCTTGTGGTTAGATATTTTTTTAAATAATAAGAAAAATATTATAGATATGTGTCAGTTGTTTATTGAAAATTTGAATACATTTCAAATGATGTTAGAACGCGAGGATTCAGTAGCATTAAGTTCTTATCTTGAGGTTGCGCGAAAAGCCAAAATAAAATTAAAAGATTAGGAATATTAAATTAGGAACGTTAATTGAATAATAAACTGGTTGCCAAAAATAGCGGCAAGATTGTCGGCGAAGTAATTATCCCTGGAGATAAATCAATTTCTCATAGAGCGATAATTTTTGGTAGTCTAGCGCGTGGCAAATCTACGATTAATAATTGTTTAATGGGGGATGATGTCTTAGCGACAATAAGAGCATTTAAGAATTTTGGTATTGATATAGAAATAGCTTTAGAAAATACTTTAACTATTACTGGTTGTAACATGTCTTTAACCCAGGGCGATTATAATTTGAACCTGGGAAACTCAGGCACTTCAATTAGGTTGTTGATGGGGTTGCTTGCTGGTATGAGAATAGCAGCCTGTCTCACTGGAGACGAGTCGCTGCAGAAGCGACCTATGAGAAGGGTGTCCGAACCCCTGGAAAAAATGGGGGCTAAAATTCAACTAATGAATGACGAATACCCACCTGTTTTGATTTCTGGCTCTAATTCTTTAAAGGCGATTGAATTTGAACCTCCAATAGCAAGCGCCCAAGTAAAATCGGCCGTACTATTGGCCGGTCTTAGTTGTGCGGGTGAAACTATCATTCGGGAAAAAATTCAAACGCGAGATCATACAGAAAGAATGTTGTCTTTGTTTGGCGCGGATATTAAAACAGAAGAAGGAATCGTCTCTTTAAGAGGAAATACGGGCTTAAGAGCCGTGGACTTTTCGATACCAGGAGATTTTTCTTCAGCCGCCTTTTTGATAGTGGGAGCGATAATTGCCAATCAGGGCGACCTTTTGATTAGGAACGTTGGTTTGAACCCAACAAGAACAGGTCTCATTAAGATTTTAAGAGAAATGGGGGCGAAAATTGAAATAAATGTTATGTCTGATGAATTCGAACCGGTTGGTGACATAAGAGTTTACCAAAGCAGGTTGGTTGGGATTAATGTAGATCCTAGTTTGATTCCTTCGGCAATTGATGAGTTCCCTATTTTTTTCATTGCGGCAGCTTGCGCTACTGGTATAACAGTACTAAAAGGCGCGCAGGAATTAAGGTTTAAGGAAAGCGATCGACTTGCAGTTATGGCCACTGGTCTTAGTGAACTTGGGATAAAACTTAAACAACATCCTGACGGAATGGAGATTGAAGGCGGAACTTTTACTGGTGGTTCGGTAGACGCAAAAGGGGATCATCGCTGTGCTATGTCTTTTATAATTGCAAGTCTTAGGGCTAGTGGGTCAATCAGGGTTGCCAATACTGAGCAAATTTCTACTTCTTTCCCTAATTTTTTAGACTTGGCAAATACACTTGGTTTAATCGTTAGATAGAGAAAAATTTATGATGGTAACTTTAAGTAATCCTCTCATTCCAGTTATTACTATTGATGGCCCAAGTGGTGCAGGAAAAGGTGCGATTGCTTCTAATTTGTCAGCGCTTTTTGGATGGAATCTTCTTAATTCCGGATATATTTATAGAGCAACAGCATTCTTAGCAAAAAAGAAGAGAATACCAATAAGCGAAGAGTCGAGGGTTCTTGAAATTGTTAGAGAAGCAAAGTTTGAATTTAGATCATGTCCAAGTGGAACAAAAGTCATCTGTGAAGATGAAGATATAACCGATATAATTGCAGATGAATATCATGGAGGTTTAGCATCAAAAATAGCGATTAACAAAAAAATAAGAGATGAATTGGTGGGAAAACAACGTGGTTTTGTAAAATTTCCTGGGCTAGTTGCGGAGGGAAGGGACATGGGGACAATAATCTTCCCAAATGCTCAATTGAAGATATTTATCACGGCAGGAGTTGAGGAAAGAGCAAGGAGGCGCTGTAACCAGTTGAAAGAAATGGGGATCACTGTTAAAATCCCGCAACTCATTGATGAAATTCTAGTTAGAGATGAGCGAGATAGGAATAGACTGGAATCTCCTCTTGTACCCCACTCTGATTCAGTAGTAATTGATACAACTTGTTTGTCAGTGGGAGAGGTAATGAGTCTAGTGGAAAACCTTGCAAGAAAACGTTTCGAGAAAATAGATAAATAATAATGGAATTTTAATGACAGAAAGCTTTGCAGAATTATTTGAAAATAGCGACATTGTAAGCAAAATGAGACCGGGAACTATAATGAACGGACTGGTAGTGGATGTTCGTTCAGATTTCGTAGTTGTTAACGCTGGTCTAAAATCAGAAGGAATAATCCCTATCGACCAATTTAAGGATGAGAAAGGGGATTTAGATGTCAATATAGGAGATGAAGTTGAGGTTGCTCTTGATGCGGTTGAAGATGGCTATGGTGAAACGCGACTCTCACGAGAAAAAGCAAAGAGAGCTAAGGCCTGGATTGAGCTTGAAAAAGCCTGTGAAACTCAGGAAACGGTCACTGGTATTATTACAGACAAAGTTAAAGGTGGCTTTACTGTAAATGTCAGCAGTGTAAGGGCATTTTTGCCCGGTTCTTTGGTAGATGTGCGCCCAGTAAAAGATATGGGTTATTTAGAGGGGAAACCCATAGATTTCAAAGTCATAAAGGTTGATAAAAAACGCAATAATGCAGTGGTATCCAGGCGTGCTGTCGTGGAGAGCGATAATTCAGTAGAAAGGGAATCAGTATTGAGTCAGATGGCAGAAGGTGCTGTTATGACAGGTTTAGTCAAAAACTTAACTGATTACGGCGCATTTGTAGATTTAGGTGGGGTTGACGGTTTGCTGCACATTACGGATATGGCCTGGAAGAGGGTAAAACATCCATCTGAATTGGTGGCTGTTGGCGACGAGATTAAGGTAAAAGTCCTAAAATTTGACACAGAGACTAATCGGGTTTCTTTAGGATTAAAGCAAATGGGTGAGGACCCTTGGGTAGATGTTTTAAACAGATTCCCAGAAGGCGCTAATTTAAATGGTAAGGTTTCAAATATCACAGACTATGGTTGTTTCGTTGAAATTGAAGAAGGTGTAGAAGGTCTTGTCCACGTCTCAGAAATGGATTGGACAAATAAAAATGTCCATCCTTCTAAGGTAGTTCATTTGGGTGATGAAGTCGATGTGAAGGTATTAGAAATTGATCAAGAAAGGAGGCGGATATCCCTTGGCATGAAGCAATGTAAAGTTAATCCGTGGGAGGAGTTTTCCGTCAATCACCAAAAAAATGATAAAGCTTCAGGTGTTATCAAGTCGATCACTGATTTTGGAATCTTCGTTGGACTAGAGGGCGGCATTGATGGTCTTATTCATCTGTCGGATTTATCCTGGGATGATTCAGGTGAAGATGCAGTAAGAAACTATAAAAAAGGCGACCCAATTGAAGCGGTGGTATTAGCGGTGGATGCGGCCAGAGAAAGAATTTCCCTTGGTATCAAACAACTAGACCAAGATCCATTTACGATTTATCAAGAAGGTAATCATCGAGGTTCCTTAGTCTCCGCGAAAGTGACCGCGGTAGAGCCAAAACAAGTTTGTGTTGAAGTCGTTGATGGTGTAGAAGGTTTAATTAAGAGTTCAGAATTATCTAATGATAATGTTGGGGAAGATGCGAAAAACTTGGTGAAGGTGGGTGATACATTGGAAGCTCTGATAACAGGATTTGATAGAAAAAAGAGAGTGGTTATGTTATCTGTCAAAGCCAAAGAATCTGAAGAGCAAGCAGCAGCTTTAGAAGAATATGGTGCGGAGACCCAATCAAACCGAGCGACTCTTGGCGACTTAATGAAGGAACAATTAGATTCGAAAGAAGATGGTGATTAGAGCATTCAAACCAAAATTAGTTATGGCTCATGACTAAATCCAAACTCATAGAGATCTTGTTACAAGAACAACCCCATCTTAAACTTGAAGATGTAGAACTAGCCGTAAAAACTATTCTAGACCTAATGAGTCAGTCGCTTGCTGACGGTGAGAGAATAGAAATCCGTGGCTTCGGTAGTTTTTGTCTGCATTACCGTCCTCCCAGAATAGGTAGAAACCCTAAATCAGGAGAACCAGTTACTCTTTCTGAAAAGCATGTTCCCCATTTTAAACCAGGCAAGCAATTGAGAGAGCGAGTAAATAATCAAACAAACAAGTTAGATATTGCTAACAATTAAATTGTGTAATTTGTTAAGTATTTTAGGAACAATTCATTAATTTGTCCTTTTAATTGAGTAATCGATATGCTTCGAGCCCTGCTTAAAATAATTGGCTTTACAATTTTCGCTTTTATACTGACCTTTATTTTGTACTTTCATTTATCGAATTCTCAAACTTTAAAGATAAACTTTGTCTTAACTCAAATTGAAACCAACGTTACCTCAATTATTTTGATAAGTTTAATTGTGGGTTATTTTTTGGCAAATCTTAACAGACTAGTGAGTTTAGTTTATGGTTCATTTCATAAAAATAAAAAAAACCAAGCTCAAGAATTAGAAAAAATTAAAGATTTTCGAAAAACCTTTGCAGGATCGCATGATAATAAAAAATTCCAAAGCACAAAAAATCATATTGGCTCTTGATTTTGACTCGGAGTCTGAAACATTAAATTTTATTGAGAGACTTGATCCTAAGTTATGTAAGCTGAAAATCGGTAAGCAACTTTTTGTGCGAGAAGGTCCTAGAATTGTAACCAGCATGATTGACAGGGGCTTCGATGTGTTTCTTGATTTAAAATTTCACGACATACCAAATACCACAGTAAAGGCATGTGAAGCAGCCGCGGACATGGGTTGTTGGATGGTTAATATTCATGCTTTTGGTGGCAGAATAATGATGGAAGCGGTTGCTAACTCATTTGCAAGATTAAAAGCTCCCCCATTATTAGTTTCTGTTACCGTTTTAACGAGTTTCGATGGTCAAGAAATAAGTAGGATCGGTTTGAATAAAACGCTCGACAATCAAGTTGAACTATTAGCAAAGCTTTCTTACGACTCGGGTATAGACGGTGTAGTTTGTTCGGCACTTGAGATAGGAAAAATAAAAAAATCTGTGGGCAGCAAGTTCATTTATGTAACCCCTGGAATAAGGGTATTGGGTGATGCCATGCATGACCAAAGTAGAGTGGTGACTCCAGAAAAAGCGATATTGCTCGGCTCTGACTATATTGTCATTGGTAGGTCTATAACGAGTGATAAAGACCCTCTTAAAAAGCTTAAACAAATAAGCCTAAATTTGTAATTGGAAATAACTAAATTTTTTAAATAGAAAAAACATTGATAAAAACCCTGTCTTTTAAATCACCAACACTAGAGACTGACTGCCATAAAATTCCGGGCGCCTGGGAGTGTGTTATTGCTTCAACCGTTAATCATTGGAAGAACCCCTTGGCAGTCGTTGTGCCAAAAAAAAATATTGAAAGATTTGTTAAAAATTTTGAGTTTTTTTGTGACAATGTCGAAATTCTAGAGATTCCCTCGCTAGGTACACTTCCATATGATCGTCAAAGTCCATCTCATCGAGTAATTGCGCAAAGGATTCATGTCTTTAATAAAATTTCGGCACAAAAAAAACAAATAATCGTATTAGATCAGGATACTTTTTTTAGTAGGCTGCCACCAAAAGAAGAAGTCGTTGGACACTCGTTTGAAATAATTCGTAATGACAATCTTTTACTGAACGAGCTTACGCTTAATCTAAGCAATCTTGGATATTGTAGGCAACGCCAAGTTAAGGAAATAGGTGACTTTGTAGTTAGAGGGAGTATTGTGGATATCTTTCCGTTTAGTTCAACCGAGCCAGTTAGATTAGATTATTTTGGAGACAACATCGAGAGTATACGTACCTTTGATCCCTCTAATCAAAGGTCAACTGGAACCTTGGATAGAGTTTCAATTGATCCGGCTACCGAAATTAGATTTAGTGCTGTCCAAATAAAAAGATTTCAAAAAAATTTTAGACTTTTGTTTGAAGATAATTGGAGTGATTGTAGTCTCTTTGAACAGGTGCAAAATTTGATTCGGCCGTCTGGAGTAGAATGCTACTTGCCGCTTTTTTTTGAACGAACTGATTTAATATGTGATTATCTTCCTGATAATACAACCTATTTATTTGATAGTAGTTTATCTGATATCGAAAGTTCTTTTTTTTTAATGGTGCAAGAGCGTTATCACTTTTTAAATAAATTAGGAGAAAGACCAATACTGGAACCTAGTTGTCTGTATGCTAGCTTTGAGGAAATAAAAGGACTTAGCAAGCGAAATAACTGTAGGTTTATTTTTCCTTCTAGCAAGGATGCCCCCAGTAATAATGCAACATCCAGCGTTTATAGGCACAATTTATCTCTGCCAATAAGCGCCGAGCTTGATAAGACGCTTCCAGTTTTAGTTAATTCGTCAGTTAAGGAATTTGGTAAGGTACTCATAGTCATTCCGGAAAATAAAAGAGATGTTGGGTTAGCTGGTTTAAAAAAATTAGATCGAAATACTATTCAACTACAAAAATGGACCGATTTCACCAATGCAGATGAGCAGATATACTTTATATTTGGTTCTCTTAGTAATGGATTCTATTCAATAGATCACCAATTCGTTGTTCATGTTTTAAAAGGAAGAACAAAAAGCGAGAGTTCTAAAATAAAAAGGTCACCTGGCCCAAGTTCAACTAAAACGTTTGAGGAAGTTGTTAATAAATTAACTTCATGGGAGATAAATTCTCCAGTGGTGCATAGGCATTATGGTGTTGGTCGGTTTGCGGGATTAACAATTCTGACAACCGACGGAATTGATAATGAATATTTAGAAATTAGATATGCAGATGATGATAAGCTTTATATCCCCGTAAGAAATATGAGTCTTATCGAAAGGTATACTGGCGCGGCTCCAGACAATGCGCCCCTTCATAAGTTAGGTTCTGGTCAATGGGATAAGGTTAGAAAAAGAGCAAAACAAAAAGCAAATGATGCCGCTACAGAGATATTAGAAATTCTTGCGAGAAGAGCAGAAAATAAATGCAAAAGGTATTTTGCTAGAGACGATGCATATACGACGTTCTGTCAGCGTTTTCATTTTGATGAGACACCGGACCAAAGACAAGCGATCGATCAAGTGCTAAATGATCTGGAGTCAACACAGCCAATGGACAGACTCTTATGCGGAGATGTTGGCTTTGGAAAAACCGAGGTTGCTATGCGAGCGGCATTTGCAGTAGCAAATTCTGGTGATCAAGTCGCCTTTCTTGCGCCGACCACGATTCTCGTCCAACAACATTTTGAAACACTAGTCGATCGTTTTTCTGATACACCGATTAAAGTATCCGCGCTTTCTCGCTCTGTTGAAAAGAAACAAATTTCAGCTATTGTTTCCGATATCAAAAGCGGTGTGGTGGACATCGTGATTGGAACCCATAAATTACTCGCTGAATCAATTAGATTTAAAAGATTAGGTCTTTTGATTATTGATGAAGAACATAGATTCGGTGTAATGCAAAAAGAAAAAATAAGAAAATTGCGTGGTGACGTTAATATACTATCAATGACCGCTACTCCGATTCCTCGTACGCTTCATATGTCTCTATCGGGAATGAAGGATCTATCTGTGATGGCAACTCCACCTGATAATAGGGTTCCAATTAATACCACCGTTTTAGAATGGTCTGATGAGACAATTAAAGAGGCTGTAACTAGAGAAGTTGCACGTGGCGGTCAAGTGTATTTTATTCACAATGAGGTAAAAACAATACATCAAATCGAAGAAAAAATTAAGAGAATATTACCTGCTATATCTATTAAAATAGTTCATGGTCAACTCGACAAAAATAATATTAGCAGTGTAATGAAGGAATTCTTCGATGGTGACGTAGATGTTCTTCTATCTACTACCATCGTTGAATCCGGAATTGATAATCCTCGAACGAATACTATTATCATTAATAGAGCAGACAAGTTAGGTTTAGCGCAACTTTATCAATTAAGAGGGCGAGTGGGCCGTTCCAATCGGTCAGCATATGCTTATATGTTTATTCCTAATCGTAAACAATTGTCAGCAGAGTCCTTAAAACGGGTTGAAGCAATCGAGGCTTTGACCGAATTGGGAATGGGATTTTTGTTGGCGAGTAATGATCTAGAGATTCGAGGTGCAGGCGAAGTTCTAGGTGAGGATCAAAGTGGTGAAGTCCATCAAATGGGGTTTGCCATGTTTAATGATCTCTTGCTGAAAACGATCAATACACTCAAGTCTGCCGATTGCTTAAATGATAATTTTGATAAAAAAGAAATTGAAATGAATCTAAAAATTACAGCTTTAATACCTGAAAAATACTTACCCGATGTTCACGAGCGATTGTCTCTTTATAAACGATTGGCGGCTACACTTAATGATAATGAAATAGAATTAATTGAAGAGGAGATTATAGATAGATTTGGAAACCATCCTCAGCCAGTGCAAAATTTAATCGATTTGACTAAAATAAAGAACAGACTCACAAGCTTAGGTGTCAAAAAGGTAGAAATTAATAACAAAAGTGGCTGGATCCAGTTCGATGAGGATAACCTAGTCTCATTTAATGATATGATGGAGTTAATAGAAGAAAATACGATTTATAGCTTAAAAGATTCTCAAACATTACGTGTAAATAAGAATCTTGATAGTTCACAAAAAATATTTGATGAGCTTAATTTTTTATATGATAAACTTCGGACGACCAATGGAAAAAGTTGAGTCATTATTCATTTTAATATTTCTATTATTCTTCTCGTTAGCAAGTTACGCTCGAGTATATCAAATTGAATTAGAAATATTTGAGAATAATAAGCCTTCTTTAATCCACATGGAAAGATATCAGAAACCTGTTTCCTTACCTGATTTTAGAAAGACCAAAGTACTAGACGAAGTTGTCGGTATTTTAAGTATTAATGAAGAACAATTAGGATCAAGGTATCCACTCTTTAAAACGCTACCGGAAAATACCAAACGTTTGGACTTAGGTGAAAAATTCAACAATTTAGAGTTATTCTCCCAACTTATTTCAATTGCATGGAATCATCCAAGAAACTATTCTCAGGAAATTTATATTGCGAGTAAGCCTAGATATTTGGGTCAGATCGAGTTGGATAAAAGATTTTTTGAAAACAACGCAAATATTTTAAATATAAGAAATCTTCAAGGGACTGTTAAATTAGAAATTGATCGATTAATGTTTTTGGAGCTTGAGTTTATATATGATCATGAGGAGTTTGGTATCGTGCAGCTTAGAGAAAAAAGACGAATTAAATTAAATGAACTTAATTACTTTGACCATCCATTGTTCGGAATTATAACTTTAGTTTCACCAATTGATTAACTAATCATTCGAAAGAAATTGGGTTAGTATTTTAAGAAAATTCTGCGCCCCTCTTTTTATCTCATTTTTCATATCATCCAATGAAATTGACTTTCCTGCAACTCCGGCTGCAGGATTTACAACGTGAGCGAGGCAAGCATATCTAATATTTAGCTCTGCAGCGAGAGAAGCCTCGGGCATTCCTGTCATCCCAACTATGTCGCATCCATCGTGTTTCAATCTTTTAATTTCAGCGCTTGTCTCAAGGCGTGGTCCTTGAGTTATCCCATGGACCCCTTCATTTATGAACTTAACTTCTAAATCTTTGCAGGCTTTTGCTAACTGGCTCCTGAGTTTATGATTATATGGCTGTGAGAATTCGACATGTTTTACAGTATCACTATGTTCAAAAAAAGTTTGTGGTCTATTATATGTATAGTCAATTAGTTGATCAGGAATAACGATTTTTCCAGTTTTTATGGTTATCCCGCCTACAGCTGCGCTTGCTAAAATTTTCCTCACACCTAGATCGTAAAGTGCTTTGATATTTGCTTGATAGTTTATTTTGTGAGGAAGAATTTTCCCATCGCCGTGTCGTTGCAGAAACAAAAATTCTTTATCGCCTAGAGATATTTTTTTAATTGCTTGTGAGGGTTTTCCCCACTCATTCGTAACATTAATTATTTCAATTGATTTTGCGTCCAAAAAATTTTCAAAACCACTTCCTCCAATGAAGCCAATCATGGTTTGCATAACTCTTGAGTTTTTACAAGTGAGTAAATACCGTCAAGATTTCGAAAGTAACCTTTATAGTCCAAACCTGAACCAAAAAGATATTCATCCGGCAATTCGAGCGCATAAAAGTCAGATTTCTGAATTCCTGAGCGACATAGCATCTCTTTTTTTACCATTACGGCGGTGTGAACCGATTTAGCGCCTTGGTTGTAGCACTCGTTTACTGCGGCCTCTAGTGTGATTCCCTGGTCCAAGATATCATCGATCAATAGCACGTTTCTATTTTGTAATATATTTGGGGGTCGTCTATGCCAGTTAATTTTCCCACCAACTGTTTGATTACCATATCGTGTGAGATGAATGTAATCCAATTGACAGACTGCTTGAAAATATTTCATAAATATTCCAGTAGGCACAAGACCTCCGTTCATGATTGTAAGAACTATTAAATCTAACTCACCTAATTTGAGTTCAATTTCTTCTGTCATTGCTCGCATAAGTTTTTCAACTTCATTTTGCTTTATTAAGCACTTAGACGTAGCCAAAAGCTCTTCAGGGAGTATTCGCCCAGAATTAATCATTTTGTAAACCTTTTTTTCCTAACCAATCTAGGACAAATTGATTTGCAACACGCCCGCTCCTTGAGCCTCGTTCCAAAGCCCACTGTAGCGCATAGATTTTTACTTCATTTATTTGCTCGGGAGTTAGCGTTTTCTGTGATAAATTCTGCAGATGATGTAACACGATTGTCATGTAGTCATTTTGGGAGAAAGGGTGGAAAGATACCCAGATTCCAAAACGTTCTGAGAGTGATATTTTTTCCTCGATCGCCTCACTGTGGTGAATTTCCTGGTTAATAACTTGCGCTTTTTGATTCTCCTCCATATTTTCCTGAACGATGTGCCTCCTGTTAGACGTGGCGTAAACAATAAACTGCTTAGTTGTTCTTAGAGAGCCGTCTAAAATGGTTTTAAGAATTTTATAATTAGTCTCTCCGCTCTCAAATGTTAGGTCATCGCAAAATATTACAAATTTCCCATCAATGTTGGTGAGCTTACTCATTATTTCAGGGATATCTGCTAGGTCTTTTGGCTGGACTTCAATCATTTTAAGTCCTCTATCCGAGTATTCATTTAGCAATGCCCTAATAAGAGACGATTTACCAGTTCCACGCGGTCCCCATAAAAGGGCATTATTTGCAGGATATCCTGAAAGAAATTGTAATGTGTTTTGTTTTAACAAAGCTTTTTGCCTATCTATATGGCACAGATCTGCTAGTTGATCTTTTTTTGAATGATCAATTGATTCTAAAAAACCTCTATTTCCTGATTTATTCCATATCCACGCAGTCGATCTTTCTTCTAATTCTTCATAAGAATGATAGACGTTTAAAATTTTTTCAATTTTTTCGAGAATCTTTTCTGCTTTTTCAATTAGGTTTTGTGTTTTCATGTTCTAAAAATAAGGTGTAAATTGATTATGATTTTTATAGCATTTAGAGGCCCAGGGATTCTTATTATACAGAGTTTTATCAGACTATGGGTAATAAAACCTATCATGTGCGACCTGTGGTAAACTAGTTTACAATTAACTTTATTGGTTTTTATAGGTGTAAATATTTTTCCTATTTATCATATAGCGTAATCTTTATTAAAAACGGACTAAATCATGAAAAAAAACTTTGATTCATTAATTGAGCAGCAAGATCCTGAGTTTTATAAGTTACTTTCGGCAGAGGTTGCTAGACAAGAAGAACATATTGAACTGATCGCATCTGAGAACTATGCAAGTGCCGCAGTCATGGAAGCCTGTGGTACGCTCTTGACTAATAAATATGCAGAGGGATACCCAGGCAAAAGGTATTATGGAGGTTGTGAACATGTCGATGAAATTGAAAAGTTAGCAATAGAAAGAGCCAAAAGACTTTTCAAGGTTGGCTATGTTAACGTCCAGCCTCACTCTGGATCTCAAGCAAATGCAGCCGTGTTCCTAGCTTTGTTAAAGCCCGGTGACACTATCTTGGGTATGGGATTGTCTGATGGAGGACATTTAACCCACGGGTCGTCTGTAAATTTTTCTGGGAAAATATATCGATCGATTACTTATGGAGTTGATCACAAGACAGGTTTAATAGATTACGACGAGCTAGATTCCCTAGCCGTTAAACACAGGCCAAAAGTTATAATCGGCGGTTTTTCAGCATACTCAAGATTTATTGATTGGAATAAATTAAGAGACATATCAAGTCGAGTAGGTGCATTTTTGCTTGCAGATATTGCCCATGTAGCTGGGTTGGTAGCGGCTGGCCTTTACCCTTCTCCAGTCGATTTTGCTGATGTTGTTACGACCACAACCCATAAAACCTTAAGAGGACCTAGGTCGGGAATAATTATGTCAAACAACGAAGGATTGTATAAGAAACTTAATTCCGCTGTTTTTCCGGGTTCGCAAGGAGGTCCTTTAATGCATGTTGTTGGCGCAAAAGCTATCGCTTTCAAAGAAGCTCTGGATGAACATTTCGTTCATTATCAAAAAAAAGTTTTACTAAATGCTAAGTCAATGGCTGAAGTTTTCCTTGAAAGATCCTATGACGTGGTGTCTGGTGGTACGGACAACCATTTAATGCTTTTGGATTTATCTCAAAAACGGATAACCGGTAAATTAGCTGAAGAATCATTGGGTAAAGCAAATATCACGGTCAATAAAAATTCAGTACCTAATGATCAGCAATCACCTTTTGTTACTAGCGGTATAAGGATTGGAACACCAGCAATCACAACCCGAGGATTCGGGGAGTATGAGGCTCAAAAGGTTGGCCATTGGATCTGTGATATTTTAGAAAGTGGATGTAATGAAAGTAAGATAAGTGAAGTTAAACAATGTGTGTTAGGTTTATGTAATGATTTTCCGGTGTACTCGAGAAATACCGAAAATATTCAGGTTGCGATATCCGGCTGATGGAATAGATAATGCGTTGTCCTTTTTGCTTTTTTGAAGACACCAAAGTGGTAGATTCTCGATTACAGTCTAGTGGCGACCAGATTCGGCGTCGCAGAGAATGCTTGGAATGTAATACGCGTTTCACAACCTATGAGAGCGCTCATTTGATTCTTCCGAGGGTGGTTAAGAATGATGGAAGAAGAGAATCATTCCATGAGGATAAATTGCGAGTTAGCTTCTTAAAAGCCTTAGAAAAAAGATCTATAGACACAAGTAAAATAGAAGACCAAATTGAGAAGATAAAAACTTCACTTAGACAAGGGGGAGAGAAGGAAATTAAATCTAGAGAAATTGGTCGGCTTGTTATGGCTTCATTAAGGGTATTAGACCGTGTTGCTTATGTACGCTTTGCATCAGTTTACCGAAGTTTTGAAGATGTAAAATCTTTTTTAGACGAGGTAAAAATGTTAGAGGACGATCTGAATGAAATGGATAGTTCACAAATCGAATTGTTAAAAAGATGAGGTTTTTCTAATTTGATATATGACGAAATCCACAAGGGTTATATGGAGGTTGCTTTTCAGGAGGCGCGGAAAGGAATTTTTTCTGCAGCTCCGAACCCCTCTGTTGGCTGCGTTATTGTTAAGGATGGAAATATCGTATCCAGAGGCTTTCATGCGAGACATGGATCTGACCACGCTGAAATCGTTGCTTTAAAAAAAGCAGGAGAAAAAGCAAATGGAAGTTATTGTTACGTAACCCTAGAGCCATGTAACCATCACGGACGAACGGGACCATGCACGGAGGCACTGATTGCGTCTAGGGTGAAAGCAGTAATTGCTGCAATAAGAGACCCTAACTCTAATGTAAAAGGTGACGGTGCTAAACGTCTCAGGAAAGCAGGAATCGACGTATTACTAGACGTCGAAACAAAGTATGCGGAGCAATTTTATAAAAATTATTTGTTTAAAGTTAGAAACAACAGACCATTAGTTAAAGTTAAAATTGGTATGAGTCTTGACGCCTGCTCAGCGATGTCGAGTGGGGAAAGCAAATGGATTACCAACCAGGAATCAAGAGAAGACGTTCAATTTTTGAGGGCCGAATCCTGCGTAATATTGACTGGTGTGGGGACTGTTCTTGAAGACAATCCATCTTTAAACGTCCGGAATCCAAAGATTGAAATACACGGCAGGCAGCCGAGAAGGATTGTGTTAGATTCCCGCCTCAGTATCGATAAAAAAGCTAAAATAATTAATGATGGCGGGAACACTACTCTGTTTACGTGTTCGCAAAATCGTAGTTTGATAACAAGTTTTGAGAAAATGGGATGTGGGGTAGAAGTGCTGGCTTCAAAAAATAATCGTGTCGATCTGTGTAGCGTTTTTCATAGAATAAATAAGATGGATGTAAATCAGGTGTTGGTGGAGGCTGGAAGTTTTCTAACATCAAATATATTATCGTCAACATATTGGGATGAGCTAGTGCTTTACATCGCACCAAAAATTATGGGGAAAGATGCTCGCTCGGCAATTCAGGTTAGTTCTCCGGAATATCTGGAACGAGTAACAAAACTTGAACTAATTGATTCATCTTTTTTTGGCACAGATGTCCGTCTCACTTATAAAAAATTATAGGGGATTAAAACTTTGTTTACAGGAATTGTTAGTGGTATTGGTCAAATAACTGAAAAATTAGAGCTAAACAACTCAGTAAAGCTGGAAATTACCAGCCCTAATTTTGGCACAGACGACATT
Organism: Pseudomonadota bacterium; assembly: GCA_036158955.1. Classification (GTDB taxonomy): domain Bacteria; phylum Pseudomonadota; class Gammaproteobacteria; genus TMED69. The sequence continues at coordinate 11,215 of JAYYFI010000014.1, read as the reverse complement.
AAGATAGGGGACTCTATTGCTGTTTCAGGTGCTTGTTTGACCGTTGTTAGTAAAAATATAAATGGCTTTTCTGTGGACGTCTCTACCGAAACCCTTAGCCAGACCACAATCGGAGAAAAAAGTGAGGGGGGTTTTGTTAATTTAGAAAAATCAATGAAGCTAGATGATAGATTCGGTGGTCATTTGGTGACTGGTCATGTGGACGATAAAGCAAAAGTAATCAAAAAAAAAGACCTGGATGAATATATGTTATTTCAAATTCAGCCGCCACTCGAACTGATGAAATACATTGCAAAAAAAGGCTCGGTCTGTATAGATGGTGTTAGCTTAACGGTGAATGCTACTTATGATAGTTTTTTTGAGTTATTATTAATACCTCATACTCTTGAAGTTACTACTCTCGGATATTTAGAAGAGTCCAATTCAGTTAATTTAGAAATTGATTTGATTGCGAGGTATATAGAAAAATTAGGAATTGATCGTAATCAATAGTCGTGGGAATATTTTTATGGAACTTAATTCAACTGAAGAATTAATCAGCGATATTAAACAAGGAAAAATGGTCATCGTCATGGACGATGAGGATCGCGAGAATGAAGGCGATTTCATAATTGCAGCTGAATTTTGCTCGGCGCAAGATGTTAACTTCATGGCAAAAAACGGTAGAGGCCTAATTTGCTTAACCTTAACGGAAGAGAGGTGCCGGCAACTAAATATCCCTTTGATGGTGAAAAGTTCGATGGATGCTCACTCCACAAATTTTACTGTTTCCATAGAAGCCTCAAGTGGTGTAACCACAGGTATTTCAGCCGCGGATCGAGCAAAAACAATTAATAGCGCGACTAAACCAGATGCAAAACCTTCAGACTTAACCCAACCTGGTCATGTTTTTCCTTTAATGGCGCAACCAGGAGGAGTATTAACCAGAGCAGGCCACACAGAAGCTGGCTGCGACTTTGCTAGGTGTGCTGGTTTATTACCAGCCTCCGTTATAGTCGAGATCTTGAACGACGATGGAACAATGGCCCGAAGACCTGATCTAGAGAAAATTGCCAAAAAATTTAATCTTAAAATTGGTACAATAGCGGACTTAATTCATTTCAGAGTGAAAAATGAACGGACAATTTCCCGGCTTGGTTCTCTAAAATTAGATATTTTGAATACACCGTTTGAGTTGATAACATTTTCAGATTCCCTGAACGAGGGCACACATTTAGCCCTAGTAAAAGGTAATATAAGCCCGAATAAATCAGTTTATGTTAGAGTTCAAACCCAAAGTCGATGGGGTGACCTTATGTTCTTTGTTGAGAAGAATTCAAGAAGTCACATAGAAAACGTAATTGAATTTATTTCCAAAAAAGAATCCGGAGTATTAGTCATGTTAGCAAATTATAGTAAGCATGATACCGTGTCTGATATGTCAGAAGATAAAATCGGAATAGATAGCCAATCAAAATCGGATGACAATTTAACTATGGATTGGAGAAAAATCGGCACAGGTAGTCAAATACTAAGAGATTTGGGTGTAAGAAAAATGAAAGTTATTGGCCAAAAACATAAATATCATGCTATATCTGGGTTTGGTTTAGAAGTCATAGAACATATACATTTAGGAAAAACATCGAATGGAATCAAGTAGAGTAACTCACACTATCGCTGATATACAGCAAAAAATAAAAGTTGAGATAGTTTGGTCTCGTTATAACGATGAGATAGTAACAATGTTAAAAAATAGTTGTCTCAATCGTTTAAATAAAATTAATGATAAGCTTATAGACGTAAATGAACATGATGTGCCTGGCGCGTATGAACTTCCAGTTTTAGCAAAAAATTTGATTCTTAGAAGACAGCCTGACGTGATTATTGCATTGGGTGCGATTATAAGGGGAGAAACTGCGCACTTTGAAATTGTTGCAAATAGTTGTTCACACTCCTTGTCTTCGTTGTCAACAAGCTATGGCCTACCAATAATCTTTGGCGTTTTAACCGTGGAGAATATGGAGCAAGCAATTTATAGGGCTGATCCAAATAAAGGAGATAAAGGGGGGGAGGCCGCCTATACCGCAATTGAAATGGTTCAAAAAATTAGAACTTTTTAACGTGACTTCCACTATCTTTAAGAAAGTTCTTTCTCGCCGATTGGCCGTGCAAGCCTTGTATCAATGGCAGCTGAACAAACAACCAATTGATAAAATTATTGAAGAATTTGAAAATTCCGAATTATATACAAATATTGATATCGAATATTTCGCTTATTTACTGACAAATATTGATTCAAAATTTGAGGACTTAAAGGAAACAATAGAAAATACGAGTAATTTATCGTGGGGGCGAATACAACCTGTAGAAAAAGGTATAATTTTAATTGGTGCTCTGGAACTTCAATCTGGTATTCTTGATCCTCACGTTACAATTAATGAGTGTGTAGAGCTTAGTAAACATTTTGGCTCCGAAGATGGCTATAAGTTTATAAATGGGGTCTTAGACTCAATAAAATCAAAGTTATAATCCAAAATATGCATAGATTATGAAAGAAAAAGAATTAATTAACGATTTTTTTATCCCTTTTCATGGTTTGAGTCATCCAGAGGATGTACACAAAGGGATTGGTGATGACGCTGCTGTCGTGTCGGTTGGAGGTAAACTCCTAGCAGTAAGTGTCGATACGATGACTGAAGGAGTGCATTTTTATTCCGGAATCGATCCGGAAGATCTAGGGTATCGTTCCATAGCGGCTGCCATAAGTGATATGGCCGCCATGTCCGCTACTCCTAGATATGTTACCGTATCTTTATCAATACAATCAATTGAACAGAATTGGATGGAGAAGTTTATTAAAGGAATTAAAGCTTGTATTGTTCAATATGATTGTTATTTAGTTGGAGGGGATACTGTCAAGGGAGCTATGTCGATTGGGGTTCAGGTGATAGGGATTTGTGAATCCGAACCCATTTATAGGAGTGGAGCGAAAGAGAATGACCTGGTCGCTGTCACTGGTTTCTTGGGAGGAGCCAAAACAGCACTTTCTTTTCTCGGACGTGAGGGTGAACTTAGTCCCGATATTAAATATGTATTACAGAGATACCATAGGCCTTCACCGAGAATTGATTTGGCGAAGAAATTGAATAAATATTTAAATTCAGCAATTGATATATCTGACGGACTTGTCTCTGATATTGGACATATAGCGAGCCAAAGTAGAAAAAAAATAAGCCTCATTAAAGAGAACGTTCCTATTGATCCAAAGATTCTAGCCCTGGTTACAGAAGAGACTGCAGCTGAAAATGCATTAGCCGGAGGTGACGATTACGAAATTGCTTTTACGTTCAGTAGGGCTTATTTGAGTGAAGTTAATAAGATCGGCATTGCGGCAAATGTTCCTATCACGATTATCGGTACGGTTGAAAAGGGACTTGGAGTCAATGTTATGAGTGAATCAGGTGAAGTATTTGACCACCATGCTACACAAGGTTTTGATCATTTTATAACATGAATATGATAATGAAATTAGATTTAAAAAAAAACGAAGCATTTAAATTAAGAGTTACTAGATTAGAGCATTTGGTTGGGACTCGAATTAGTTTGAATTGTTTGTCATCGGCGGAAGCACTTTCTAACTTGTCGTTTGATTGGTTTTTCATAGATATGGAACACACTGAAATTCCTGAACACCAGCTTAGTTCTATCTTGTTAGCATTAAGTGACAAGCCTAGTCTGGTAAGAGTTTCAAAAAATGAAGATATTTATATAAAAAAAGCAATGGATGCCGGTGCAGCAGGAGTGATCGTTCCTAAGGTAAGTAATATGATCGATGCGAAAAAAGCGGTTTTATCATTTAAAATGCCACCTTCGGGAACAAGAGGCATTGGTTTGACTCGTAGCAATAACTTTGGCCATGGATTAGATAACTATTTGGAAAATATTGAAAGAAGTTCTTTGCTCGTAGTGCAAATAGAGGATTCGGAGGGAGTTGAAAATATTAAATCTATATTAGATGTAAAAGGAATTGATGCTGTATTTGTGGGTCCTTATGATCTTTCTATTAGTTTGGGTATTGCAAATAAATTCGATAGTGAAAAATTTAAAGCGGCACTAGATAAAATTATTGAAGCGTGTAAAGAGAATCGTATGCCTCTTGGGATATTTGAATCAAATGAAAACAGAATTACAAAACTAAAAACGTCTGGCTTTACATTTTTTTGTCTATCCAGCGACATAAGTTTTTTAATTAATGACGCAAAGAGAATTTTAATAAATTTAAAGGAATAATCCTAAAAATGAACCAGCATGAAAGACTAAAAAAAATAAGCAGTTCTTCTCTGGCGGATGCTGATAAAAGTATTAGATGTTTAAGTCATGATATCGTACGATTCAGTGGGAATAAGAATATGATTGGTCAGGCAAGAGTTGTTCAAGTCCATAATGATTTTCTCGGAGTTTTAGCTGGGATCATTGATGCAAAAGAAGGGGAAGTTTTGGTAGTTAATGCGTCAGCAACTTATGATGCGGTTCTTGGCGGGCTTTTTTCTACGGAAGCAGAGAGGAAAGGTTTAGCAGGTATAGTAGTAGATGGTTTAATTCGAGATTTAGATTATATTAGAACTCTTGAAATACCGGTGTATGCGAAAGGGAGTCGACCGTCTGCAGGTTCAACGAATGTTATTCCCGCTAATAAAAATGAAGTTTTTTGTGGAGGGGTTCGAGTAACCAACGGCGATATTTTAGTAGGAGACGGCGATGGAGTAGTGGTTATTGAGTCAAATAAATTAGACGAGCTGATTGATACAGCGTTCGAAATTGAAAAAAAAGAAGAACTTATTTTAGAAAAGCTTAAGAAAGGAGTTAACCTAGCAAGCCTGATTAATGTTGAAGAGCACATAAAGCATTTGAAAGAGAAGAAAAAAAGCACCCTGAGGTTTGTTGTTGATGAATGATAAAAAAAAATCGCAATACACTGGAACTGGCGCAGACCTTTTACTGCGGAGTTTGGAGAAAGAGGGCATTGACACATGTTTTGCGAATCCAGGAACATCAGAAATGCATTTAGTTACGGCAATTGGCAAATCTTCTTTAATGCGGCCAATTCTCTGTTTGTTTGAAGGGGTAGTGACAGCAGCAGCAGATGGCTTTTGGCGCATGAAGCGCTATCCAGCGGCAACATTACTTCACCTCGGTCCTGGTTATGCAAACGGTATGGCAAATTTACACAATGCGAAAAAAGCTTTTTCTGGTTTGGTAAATATAGTAGGAGATCATGCCGAATGGCACCTTGAGTTTGATGCTCCCCTTACCTCAGATTTAGAAGGACACGTTAAATTACACTCTGATTGGTTTAATAAATCAATCAATCCCACTAATCTTGGGCAATTAGGAACGCTTTCATGTATAGAAGCTAAAAGTGGATGGGGGAAAATCGCTTCTATCATAGTTCCGGCCAACCATTCGTGGGAAGTTGGTGGAGAGCAAAAACAATCATTGTCTTCGACAGTTGGCATGTTGCCAGTCGATGATTCTATTCTAAAGAATACCGCAAAGTCTTTAAGATTAAATAAAAAAAGAGCCTTGTTACTTGGAAATCGAGGACTCTCCCGAAAATCCATTGAATATGCGAGTGCAATCGCGAAGGCAACGGGAGCTGATTTGTTGTGTGAAACATTCTTCCCTAGAGTATACAGAGGTGCGGGTGAAGTAAAAATAAAAAGAATCCCTTATTTTGCTGAGTTGGCAATTGATTTTCTTGCTAGCTATGAGCAGATATTTTTAGTTGGAGCTAAAGAACCTGTTGGTTTTTTCGCTTATCCTGATATTCCTAGCAAATTATCCCCACCCGCATGTTCAATTATCACAGTTGCTTCAAAAGATGAAGATGTAGAACAAGCTTTGCAGGACCTTTATGAGGACTTATCTTTAAAAAGCAGGCCTAAAGTAGTATTTAGTCATGGTGATAGAATCACGAGTATTACACTTGATGAAACCAGTGTCTCGCAGATCATCTCTGAGCTGTTACCAGAAAATTCTATTATTTCTGATGAGGGCATAACTTGCAGTGCAATGCTATACGCTCAGACAGAAACAGCAGCACCTCACGATTGGCTCTGTTTAACGGGAGGGTCGATTGGGCAAGGTCTTCCTTTGGGATTTGGAGCAGCAATTGCTTGTCCCGATAGAAAAGTAATAACGTTTCAAGCAGATGGTAGTGCCATGTATACGGTTCAGACTCTGTGGAGTATGGCTCGAGAAAACACAGATATTACCGTTATATTATTGAACAATAGCAGTTATGCAATTTTAAACATAGAATTAGACAGGCTCAAAACAGGGCCGAGAAATGACAAAACTCTTTCAATGCTCAATATAGATAACCCCATGATTGACTGGGTTGAAATATCAAAAGGGTTGGGGGTGGAAGCTTCACGATCTACGAACGTGAAAGAATTTCGTGAACAGTTCTACAACGCAATGAAACAAAAAGGACCACGTTTAATTGAGGTCATAATTGAAAGAAATATTCGAATAAAATAATATTAATATTATCTGAGTTAATTCTCTAATAATTTTAAAACAATTGAGTGTGATATTTTTTTACAGCTCTTTTGACGCGAATCAGAAGGGATTGGGATCGGAATAACAAAAGCAAATAGCTGGTATTTTCCCTTTGCAGTAGCCGTATTATAGCCTAATAATTTTTTTCTAGGCACGTGCCATATTTCAGATTGGATTTTTGATTCATCATTTTGACTGGCATACCCATAACATCCTCCACCCTGTAAGCCTAGGGCGCATGACACGGCCCCAACTTTATCTGCATAATCGGTCTGGCCAGAAACCCATATTATATAATCGACTCCTAAGGTTTTTATTTTTTGCTGAAATAGTTTCTCCTGTAGGATATCTATCGACGGCTCGACGTTCATTGTGGCTTCATCGGGCTCAAAAAAAGGGAAGGCGCGATCTCTGAATTCTTTATCACTAATAATATTATAATTTTTCTCCCGCAGTTCTTTTGTTAAACATGTTATAAAAAAATCTTCTTTATCTTGAAAAAGTCCTTTGTCATTTTTTTTAACGATAGCTACAGTGGGGAAAATATTATTTCTGTTATCGAAGGATGAGCCTTGAGAAGGATGTTGTCTTGTACAAGAAGTGATGAATATCACAAGGATTAAAGTGAGGAAGAAATTATACTTCACTAGTGAGCTCAAGGAGTTTAATTTCAAGTTTTGATGCGATCTTTCTAAGACATTGGGACATTAGTTCTGAGACATCTTGGCTCTGGCTTTTATTTGAAGGAGTTCTGGAATATGCCAAAACATTGTGATTTATGGCATATTTTTTACTCTTAATTTCCATCGAATACTCGAGACGACACTCATAACTAGTTAAACCACTTTCCTCAGGTTTAGATATTTCAATATTTGTTAACTTAGGTGTTATCATAATTGTTGAGTCATCTTTGCCCGATGGTTCTTCGGTTTGTACTAGGAAAAAAACTTTTTTCATAATCTTTTTAAATACTAATGATTGAGCAGCACCTATTTTTATTGAAAGTGAATGCTCGTAAGGATGTCGATAAATAAAATTTTCAAATTCAGGAGTTATCTTTAAAAAAACTTGTTTTTCTAATGAGATTGAAGCCTGTTCAGGCACGTCTATATCAACCAATATAGACTGATTGTTACAACTAGCCGCAAATATTATTAATATTAAAATGAATAATAATCCTATGGTTTTAGTCATGATTTAATTAACGAAATGAATTTAAACCTACAAAAGTTCCGCCATTTAGTTTACAGAGTTTACGCATCAAAGAGGCAAATTTAATTCCCGTATGTTGGAAATCTGTCGGTTGTGCTCTCATGACAGGAAAACCTATGGCATGGATTCTGACTAGGGGACGCTTATTTTTATTTCTCCGATTGATTTTAGTAACATAATCTACAACTTCCCTAATTGATTTGCCGGTGAATTCATCCCCGTAAACATAGAGACTTATTCTTTTATTTGGTTCATAAAAAGCTTCTATCGCCGTGGTTATCCCCTCGGCGGGACTAGAATTTGAAAACTCGTTCCAATTCGTTAAATTTTTAATAATCTTTCGTCTCAGTTCTGGTGTGTCTGGAATCCATCTATCTTGGTAGTCCAAAAACATATAGGAGCCCATATCATTTAATATTTGTACCCCTTTAACACTTGGATAGACCAACAGTGTTTCTTCTATTTGTTTTATTACTTTCGGCCAAGCGTACCTAAACATACTGCCTGATGTATCTATAATGAAAATAATATATTCACTATCTATAGGAACGCCAGCTATTACGCCTTGTTTGGTTTCTCTTTCCTTGCGGTAAAGTCTTTTCATCTCTGATGAAAGTTTTTGTAACGCAAGCTTTAATTTCAACTCCTCATCCAGACTTTTCTTAGCTTTCAAATATAACTGCTTATTTATCTTAATGTCTTGGTTTAATACTGCTACTTGTTTTTCAAGTTTGGTTATTTCTAGTAGCTTTTTTTCTTTATTAATTAGTTTTTGTCTTAAAATATTTTGATTATCAAATAATTGGTCTTGAAGAAGAGAAATCTCTCTGATTCTTTGATCGTTAAGATCCTCTTCTATTGTTTGCGGTATGCTTTTAGAAATAATTAATAATAATATGATCGAACCAAAGCCACATGTTATAACGGCCAGAAAAGCCATACCATTTGATTGATTCGCGGTTCTTTGGAGCCTCATGGCCAGTCACCCGCAGGACTGAGAAAGGAGCCGTTTGTAACAGAAGCAATACCCCAATAAGCCCATGCTGCGAGAGGATCACCTTCCATTGGTAGTAAGATTACGTTAATGGGGATATTTTTAGATAAAATGTTTGTCGCCTCGTTAAATAATTCAAGACGTTTTTTTCCCGTTATATTTACTTCAGAGTTTTGAATTCGTCCAAGTGTGGGCAAACCATCGGTTATTAAATAAATATTATCCGGGGGTGGGATAAGTTTGTTAGCCGTTAAAAAAGCCTTATATAAATTTGTCCCACCCTCTGGGTTGATTTTGCTCATTTTTCTTACAATTTTTTCTAATTGATCGGTATCGCTAGTAGAAAGCCAGCGAAGATTACCGTCCTTTGAAAGGGACTTACAATTTTCATTAAAAGTAATGATTTGATATTTGCTTGTATAAGGAAACCTTGCGCTGATCCACTCTACGGTTGAGGTGGCTTGCTGCCATTTCTTCGAATCCGTTCTTTGATTACCCTTCATATTTCTGCGTCGCAAAATATTGACAATTTTTTCATCAAGCATACTTGCAGATGAATCTAGAAGGATTAGTATGTTTTTACCACCTGCTTTTATGCCAGAAAGATATTCTCGGTTTCCCTCCCCAATAAATTTTAAATTATCTTTCGAACGGTTTTTTATCCCATTTTTTAAACTTTGTTGCTTTTCTCTTGCTTGTTTGATATCGAATTTTAATTTATCGAGAGCGTTAACTTTTTCTTGGTCCCATGACCCAATAATCTTTTCTCTTGCTTGAAGTAGCTTTTCTGAGGTAGAAATATTCTCTTTAGCATCTAATATTGTTTGATTAAGAATCGTTTCTTCTTTTGAGATTAAATTAGACTTATTTATTATCTCTTCATTTTGGGCCTTTAAACTTGCGATTTCCTGATCCAAGTAATCCTCTGGGAGTTCTGCTACAGCATCGTAATTATGTTTTATTATGAGAAATAACAAAATGAAAGCGCCAAATCCACAAGACATAATGTCCAAGAAGGCTAGGCTAATTTCGGGTGTTTGAGATCTTGTCTTCAATGTGTTAGCTCTTAATACTAATTGCTTTTAAAAATTCGGAATTACCGCCAAAATTTATTGAATCACCAACGACGATTCGGACTTCTTTTTTTTCTAAAGAATTATTTATAAAAACCAAGGCTCCGTTTGGCTCAAGAAAAATTTCACCATCTCTTTTAAATATAAAAATTTTTGAATTGCCATTCGTAAATTCCATTGGGGAATCGGACAGCTTGTGTCCTTGATTGTCTCTTAAAATATGAGTGGGATTGGTTTCGGTTTTTTTTCTTTCATCAACTTTGTTTATAAAACCATAGTTTGGAAAATTATTGTTTAGGTTAACTACTAATTCCTTTGTTTTTTCGAGAGCCATGCTTTGAATTAGGCCGTTTAATTTTGGGGAAGAAAGTTTATAAAAACCCTGGTTTGCCCAAACATTGTTATAAAGTGAAAAAACGGTTGGGCATAAAATTAATCGGTTACTCTTTCCATTCTGACTGATATCTTTAAAAAAGTTTCGACAAACCGAAAGGATGGTTTCTGAATCAACTTCTGCTCTGTATGGGTTGCCGTTAATTAAAGTATCTGCGAAAAATTTTTTCTTCTGTTTTGATTGTTTTAACCAATGTGCTAATTGAACTCTCATGTAGTGCTCACTCTCACAATTAATCAGTGGATCTACACGACACTGTTTAACAAAGACTTTTCGTAGGGATCGTATAAGTTGATCATTTAGTTGGATAAGACCTTTGTTTTCCCGGCATCTGGTCGATTTTAGTAAGAAAGACTCTTTCGACCTAATAAAAATGTGGGCAGTATAATTTAATTGTATTCTTATTAGGTGTAACAAGCCTGAAAAATCTGTTTGCTCTAAACTACTGAGATCTGCATTTATAAGGCCAATTATCTTCACACCGACGGCGTCAAAAACACCGCATAATTTTTCCAATTTGTCTTCTGTATATTCACTAGGATAAATTAAAATTACAGGTTTTTTTTTGGTTAGTTTTGACCACATTTTTACCAATTGACTGTACACTAAATCTGCGTTTGTTATTTTGTATTTTGATTGAATAGAGGTTTCTGATTGGTTAATTTTATACCAATGCTCGGTGCTTATGAGGCTAGGGTGTTTGCTTAATAGAGGCCTAGCCTCGAGACCAGAAATAATTCTACCTTTTAATAAGCAGGCAATCCCTGGTGAAGAGTCTAGTACAATTTCAGAATCCTTTATTTGCAAAGCTTGGTCATTAAGGTGGAATGTATAAAAGTTTGTCACTTTCTAGGACTCGAGTTTCCGTATAAAATGATTATCACAGTAGGCATGTGTATCCAGCACTAATCTCTCTTGCATTAATTGAAGCTGATGCATTAAGAACATAACAAGTAGGCTGATTATTAAGGCTACAAATGTTGAATTGAACGCAACACC
>JAYYFI010000013.1:0-23619 GCA_036158955.1 Pseudomonadota bacterium | reverse complement strand
GTTATTGATTATAATGTATTTTTTGTATTGGCATTCAAGGTATTTTATTGCCGCCACGGTAACTCTTTGCCATATTTAAACGTATTATTTATTAAGGTAAGTAGATAATTTTTTGACCATGGAAAATATGCAATCCTTTTTTTTACAAGACACAAAACTTCTTAAAATATCAACCTCAGACGTTTTTGCTGCTTTGCACAATGAAAAAAGGCTAGAAATCCTCATTCCTGGCTGCAGATATATTGAAAAAAAGGAATATAAAAAAACAGTTTCTGAGGTTTTAGTTAATTTAGACAACAAAGAGTGTATATTTTTAAGTGAGCAATGCTCTTCTTATGTGGAACCTAACTCTAGGATAATGGTCTCCTTGTCTGGAAATGGTGGTCCAGCAGGTACATTTAAAGCTAATCTTGATATGACCATCAAATCTAAGGGGAATACCACCAGTTTTTCCTACACAGTCAATGCTACTTTCTATTGGAAAAGCATCGTTTTCAAGAAATCTACTGTAGAGGATACAGTAATACAGCTGATTGATAGCTTTCTAGATAACCTTCAACAACAATATCCGCAAAACTCCGAGAATCCATTTGACCCGCTCTTAGCAATCAAAAAAATAATAAGTAGATTTTGCAAATAAGCCTGATACGGCCATCAAATATGCTCTATTTGAGCTCCTTCGAGAAGTATCCATCAAGTCGAACCCTATATATCCTCAATACCACAATTGAGGGAATAGCAACCAAGAAAGAAAAGATGAAAAACCAACTCCAACCATAAGCCTCTACTAAAAAACCCGATGGTGGGCCGGAAAACACCCGTCCAAGAGAAGCCACTGCCGTTAATATAGCGAACTGAGTCGCAGTATAACTTTTATTGCAAATATTCATAAGAAAAGCAATAAAAGCAGCTGTACCCATTCCACCTGCTAAGTTCTCTAGGCCAATAACCGCGACCAATCCAAAATAATTTTTTTCAAATAAACTTAGGACGAAGAACCCTAAATTCGTTAGAGCTTGTAAGACACCAAAATATAGTAATGATCGATAAAGGCCAAATCTGTAAACAATAACTCCCCCATAAATTGCACCTATTATAGAAGCCGCCAACCCTAGAGCTTTATTAATTGACCCTACATCCACCAAAGAAAATTCCAGATGACGCAGTAAAAATGTGGTCGTAAGCCGTCCAGCAAAAGCGTCGCCTAATTTATAGCTCAATACAAGAAAAATAATTAGCAGAAACTCTTTTCTAAAAATAAGGTCGTAGAAAGGAGCAGCCAAAGATTTCAATCCATAACCACCGCTGGGGTCATTGCTCTGAACTTTTGGAAAAACAAAATTTAATAGCGCACAGAACACCATTAAACAACCTAAAACACTATAAACCACACTAAAGCCAAAAGTTTGCGCACCAATAAGAGCACCTGCACCAGAGACAATCATAGCTATTCGGTAACCAGTAACAGAAATAGCTGCTGCGAAGGCTCTTTCATTGGCCTTAGAAACGTCTGCTCTGTATGCGTCCACCACAATGTCCTGGCTTGCCGAAAATAAAGCAATTAAAAAGGCAATCGCTCCGACAATATAGAGCTGGTTCTCTGCAAAATCCATCTGCCCCATGCATAACAAGCTTGCTGCAACGCACAATTGAAAAACAAAAATCCAATCCTTTCTTCTCCCTAAAAATCCCAAATTTAGCCAATCTAGGAGTGGGGCCCAGGCAAATTTAAAAAGGTACGGAAAACCGACCAATGAAAACATCCCAATAGAGGCGATAGAAATATTCTCAACCGTCAGCCAAGCCTGAAGTGTGCTATCAGATAAAGAAAGAGGTAAACCAGAGGCAAATCCCATAATACCAATCGCCATTATTCTGGGATTAAAAAATAATTCGCGATATTTCACAGGGTTTGATCCTCGAAGTTCAGATTCATCATAATACTTGCTTTTAGAAATTAAGTAAAAATCTACCCATGGATTACAAAAAGTAATGAAAAAAGTTTATCTCAACAAAGTTACCTTATAAAATTGCCCTATGGATACAAATGCCCAGCAAACCGGACTAATAGACTCATTCGGTAGAACAATTAACTATATCAGGATATCGATTACGGACCGCTGCGATTTTCGTTGTGTGTATTGTATGACCGAGGATATGACTTTCCTGCCGAAATCAAAGATTCTTACTTTAGAAGAAATTGAAACCTTATGCGGAATCTTTGTTGAACTAGGTATCCGTAAAATACGTCTTACAGGTGGAGAACCTTTAGTTCGTAAAAATGTAACCAAACTAATTGAAGGCATTGGACAACTAGAGGAATTAGAGGAACTCACGATAACAACTAACGGATCACAGCTTGTAAGGTATGCTGATGAAATAAAAAAAGCAGGAGTTTCAAGAGTAAATATTAGTTTAGATACTTTAGACGAAAAGAAATTTAGAGAATTGACCAGAACTGGGAGTTTGTCAAAAGTTCTAAAAGGCATCGAAGCAGCCAAACGGGCAGGTTTTGACCGAATAAAAATTAATTCGGTAATCTTAAAAAACCGCAATTCAGATGAAGTATCTAACCTTGCTAAATTTGCGATAGAGAACGAATTTGATATCTCGTTTATTGAAGAGATGCCTTTAGGAACAATAATTGAGCATGATCGGGCTGAGGCTTTTTACTCTTCTGATCAGATTATTAAAGACTTACAGAAATCTTTTTCACTTAAAAGTACTAAAGAAAAAACAAATGGCCCATCGAGATACATGTCAGTAGTGGGAACAAATAGTAAAATCGGTTTTATTTCCCCACACTCCAACAAATTCTGTAGCGAATGCAATCGGATTAGACTTACTGCAGAGGGTCAATTATTACTATGTCTAGGACAAGAAAACTCTATTGATCTTAAACAACTGATTAGAAACAAATCAAATGACAGAGAAGCGATTAAAACTGCAATCATAACTTCGATAAAAAACAAACCGAAAGAGCATTTTTTTGAGCTCCAAGATAAACCGGTAATTCTACGTTTTATGAGTCACACAGGTGGATAGACCCAAAAAAATTTACCCAGACAATGTTGCGGTGTGTATTTTAGCGGGTGGTAAAGGGTCAAGGTTAGGTGGCGTCGATAAAGGTCTATTTTTGGTATCGGGCAAACCATTAATTGAATATTGCATTGAAAGAATGCAAAAGCAGGTCGATAATATAACAATCAATGCAAATAGAAATCTTGAAAAATATCGGGCCTATAATTTCAATGTAATCACTGATTTATCCTCTGACTCTATTGGTCCATTAGGAGGAATACAAGTTGCCCTCGAAAAAATTAATAGTGATTTCATATGCTTTGTACCTTGCGATTGCCCTTCAATTCCCTTTAATCTAACTCAAAACCTTTATGAACCTCATATTAATAATGATTATGATTTATCAATAGCTTTCGTTGAGGGGAAATACCAACCTACGTTTTTTATGGCGAGAAAAACTCTTAAAAGTAGTTTAGGAAAATTCATTGATCTAGGCGGTCGCAAAATCATGCATTGGATAAAGCAGACTAACTTCAAAAAAGTTGAATTTACCAACCCCAACGACTTTATAAACTTGAATTCAAAAAACGATATACAAGACTTCAAAAAAAATACTTAAGGAAACTTAGCAGATGGTAAAGATAATGACCGCAGCTGAAGCAAAAAGCTCAATACTAAGAAATACATTCATAGTAAACTGCACTGAGGAGCTTGGAATAAAAAATTGCTTAAACAGAATCTGCGCCGACGACATTCTATGCCCAATTGATGTACCAAGGCATACGAACTCAGCTATGGATGGCTATGCTATAAATTTCGATAATGCGCGGGAAAGGCAAACCTCAGCATCATTGTGGAATAGAGCTCCAGAAAAAATAAAAATTATTGGGAAAGCTACCGCTGGACACCCTTTTTTAGGGAGCTCTAATCAGGACGCTGCGGTTCAAATCATGACGGGTGCTATTGTGCCGGACGGCTATGACACAGTCGTTATAAATGAAGATGTATCTGTAACTAATGGTAATCTAAATATTAATGAGTTTCCCAATAAAGGGGATAATATAAGAGCTGCGGGAGAGGATTTAAAGAAAGGAGAGGTATGTATTAGTAAGCATAAAACATTGACTCCGGCTGATTTAGGGTTATTAGCTTCAATAGGAGTATCAAGATTAAGTGTTTTTAGAAAACCAAAAGTCGCAATTTTTTCAACAGGCGACGAAATAAAAAATCCTGATGAAAGTTTATCTATTGGGCAAATCTATGATAGTAATCGTTTTAGTTTATCAGGTATGCTGCAGAAGCTTGGGATGGAAATAATCGACCTTGGTATAATACCTGACGATCCAATAATGCTTAAAAAAATTTTGGAACATGCAAGCTCATCTTTTGATGTATTGATTACTACAGGCGGTGTTTCGGTCGGAGAAAGAGATTTTATGAAAAACGTCCTGGATGAAATCGGCAACATATTTTTTTGGAAAATAAAAATAAAACCTGGAAGGCCATTCACTTTCGGTAGCATAGATAAAAGTTTATATTTTGGATTACCCGGAAATCCAGTATCCTCAATGATTACCTTTAGTCAATTCGTAATGCCATCATTAATTAAGTTATCAGGTGCCTCTCCACAAGAACAGTTTTTTTTGTCAGCTAAAGCAACCACTGCTATCAGAAAAATAAAAGGGAGAACAGAATACCAACGAGGCTTTTATGAGGAAAAAGAAAATGGGACCTTCGAAGTAACACCGGTTGCAAGCCAAGGATCTGGCATTCTGAATTCAATGTCCAGAGCTAACTGTATTATTCATCTTATGGACGATTTAAATAACATAAAAACGGGAGACTCAGTTTTAATCGAGCCATTCGTGGCTAATAAGGTACTTAATTAATATATTAGTGGTTAGAACGAATTCTCAGTATAACCTTTCGTATTTTTAGAAACCCAATGCTCACCATCTATACGTTGCTCTTTCTTCCAAATCGGAACATCAGATTTTAAGATCTCCATTATATATCTACAGGATTCAAAGGCATCAGCCCTGTGAATTGACCAAGTGCCAATGACTACTATTGCATCATTTGGATACACCCTCCCCACTCTATGGAGCAAAAGAACATCTACCAAATCCCATTTTTTACACGCATCATTAGCAACTCGCTTCAACTCTTTTTCGGTCATGCCCGGATAATGTTCAAGCAACATAGATTTTACGCTTTTTGAATCGTTTACATCTCTCATATTACCAATAAAATTTGCACACGCTCCTATGGAGGAACACGAACTTCGGAGATGTTGGTCATATTGCTCAAGAGTCTCATAAGGATTTAAAGGCTCTGACACAAGCTCACAATACATAGATCGCTCAACCTCCTGTCATTGGGGGGAAAAAAGCTATTTCATCCCCTTTCTTTATTCGCTCTGAAAATAGGACGTGACTATGATTCAGTGCACAAAGTGACCCCTCAGGGATAGGCTTATTATCTGATGCTAACTCCCACACACCTTGTATTGTAATCCCTTCTGAAACATCTACATCCATCTCAGGTCTACCAATATAATCGGCCAAGCTTGCAAAGAATTTAACTTTCACTAACATATTTTATATCCGTGTTGTATCATCAAAAATCTTTAAACAAGGAGATCACCATTGAATGAGCTCACACATGTAACTAATGAAGGAGATTTATCTATGGTAGATATCTCCTCAAAAAGTATAACTCAAAGGAAAGCTATTGCAAAAGGATCAATATTATTGAAGAGGAGCACATTAGACTTAATAGAAAAAGCGCTAGTTAAAAAAGGGGATGTTCTCACTGTAGCAAAAATAGCTGGAATTATGGCAACAAAAAAAACTGCTGACGTAATACCTTTATGCCACCCTATTTCAATCTCACATGTTGATATTGATTTAGAATTAGACAATGACCGCGAATCAATCAATTGTACCGCTTCTGTAAGTACAACAGGCAAGACAGGTGTAGAAATAGAAGCCTTGTATGCTGTCCAAGTAACTCTATTAACTATTTACGATATGTGTAAAGCTCACGATAAATCTATGATGATGACTAATGTCACACTCTCATCTAAGTCAGGAGGAACACAAAAGTAGCCTGCAAAATAAAATATAACTAGTTATTTATCAAACATATTGTTATCTTCAGGCAGCCCAGTCAGTGCATTATCTGGGTTTTTTGAAGGATCCCAACTAACAATTTGGTCAATTTTCTTAGCCACTTCAAAGTCTCTTTCACTAATACCATTGATTTCATGAGTCCATAGATTGACTGTTACCGTATTAAATTCAATTACTAAACTAGGATGATGCCAAGCAACTTCACATAAGTAGGAAATCATTGAAGTGACCATTAAGGTAGCTCGCCAGTTTGGAGTATTAAATTTCCTGCTAATTTTTCCGTCTTCAAACGACCATCCATCTAATTTTGAAAGTAAGATTTTTATTTCGTTATCAGTAAGTTTAATTAATTTTTTTTTCATAACTCCTCGCGTGATTTTTAATAGCCCAAGCAACATTAGCTGCATGTCTATTTGGCTTTACTTCATGAACTCTAAAAATTTTAACACCTTCAAAAACCCCATACGTTGTGGTAGCACATGTTGCTCCTAAAATTTCTTTTGCGTCCGTTTCTTCTACTATATCGCGAAGAAATCTTTTCCGACTGGAGCCAAGCATCACATAGTCAAATTTACTAACAAATCTTTTCAAATTATAAAATATGTCATGGTTGTGCTCCCGGGTTTTACCAAAACCGATTCCTGGATCAATGCAAATTTGAGATTTTACAATCCCTAGTTTCATAGCTTGGCCTATTTGTTTTTCAAAAAATTGGATTATCTCATATGTCACATTTTCGTAGGTAGGTGCTAGTTGCATAGTCTTAGGGCTACCTTGCATATGCATAAGCACCAAGCCAGCCTCAAACTCTTTAATTTTTTCTAGCACCCTTACATCCCTACCCCCAGTTATATCATTGACAATATTAATGCCCTCGCTCAGAGCTGCGTGAGCGACCTCTGCCTTGTAAGTATCAATACTTAATATCGCATTCGGCAACCCCGTCCTTATTTTTTTTATAACAGGAACCACTCGTTGTATCTCTGCTTGTATGCTGATAGGCTCGCTTCCTGGTCGGGACGATTCCCCTCCAATATCTATTATATTGGCGCCATTATCGAAATCTCTCGAAGCTTTCTCATAGGCATGGTCTGCCTTATAATATAGACCTCCATCAGAAAAGCTATCTGGAGTCACATTTAATATAGCCATAATTATTGGTGATTTGGGTAGACTAGTGAAGGTAAACATTTTAGTAGCTCACTTTAAATACGCGTTTTCATAACTTCTATAGCATCAATCATAGCTTCCCTAATTTTCGGGTCGCTAGAAAGATGACCACCACCATGAACTAATTGAAAAACAACGTCCTTAAAAGAATTAGATAGCACCCATGATGCCTCTGGTAAACACATGACATCTCGACTTCCATGAATTAGAGTGGTAGGAACCGTTATAATATTTTTTATATTCTCAAGAATTTCTTCAGTTAAAAAATAATTATTTCTGGCATAGTGTAGCTCTATTAGAACACTCGTATAAATTTCATCAGATGAATTAACATAAAATTCAATTTTTTTATCAAAAGAAAAATTTAGAACTGCCCAAGACCATTTAGCCCAAGCGATAGTAACTTGAGATTTCTTGTTATCATCGCCAGAAATTAATGCATCAAACACGCTTGTTATAATTGACTTTGCATCACTAACATCTGCTATTTCTCCAACCACCTTTAGAAAGTCTTTATAGTCGCTTGGAATGAGTCTCGCCACTCCTTCATCAGATAGAAACCACTCTAAGTCTTGGGTCCTTGCAAGAAAAGTCCCTCGCAATATTAAGGCTAAAACGCTTTCAGGATATTGTTTTGCGTAAAGTAATGCTAATGTAGCGCCCCAAGAACCACCTACAAACATAGCTTTGTCTATTCCAAAATGAGAAAACATTTCTCGAATATCCGTAAGCAGATACTGTGTTGTATTACGGTTTATTTCAGCTAAAGGAATGGAAGCACCACATCCTCTTTGATCATAAATGAAGACGTTATAATATTTTAAATCAAATAACTTTTTATTATCCCAATTAGCCCCTGCACCCGGGCCACCATGAAGCAAAAAGACTGGTACTCCATTCGGGTTTCCACTTCTTTCGATCTTTAATACATGGCCACCATCAACTGGAAGATTTATGATCTCTGACATATGCGCCTTGAATAGATAGCGGTTCATTCACCATTTGAGCACCCCTCCGACCGAAATTGAATCCTCTTTGCCATCATTAGAGTTATTTATACCATACTGCGCTCTATTATATTCAGCCACTATCTTTAACCAAGAATTAACATCATGATGGACACCTACAGTCCACAGTGATTTCTGATAATTACTTCGATAGACCTCAAAACTGTCACTGGAATCATACTCCACAGGAACATCACCCAACGTGAAATTTAATCTAGTGTCTTGCGTCATCACGTATTTACCTGAAAGTTGGTAACCACCTCTTTCAATATCCTCGAACGACGCATCAGGTTTAATCACCCCAGCTTTGAATTTACTGAAAGAGACGTCGTTTTTCTTTTTATTCTTGTAAAGACCTGTTATGGATAACTTTGTGAAGTCAAATCTAGCACCAGCGCTCCAATTAAAATCATGTGAATTCTTACAAAATGCAACTGAACAATCTAGATCTCCCGTATACAAGCCATCTAACCAAAATGTTGAATTTTTACTAGTTGTGACCGCTTTATAACCAAGCTCAAAAAGGGACTCTTTGGCCCAATCCCGTGAGGACCCTAAGTCAAAACTGCTTTTGTTAAATAATGAGTTACCAATAGTTAAGTTTATTTTATCGTCTTTTCCTTCCAATGAATCTACTTTTAATCGTAGTACATCCGGGGCTTTGATTTTATCTGAGATCAAATCAACACTAAAATTTGATGTGAAAAACAGATGAGAACTATTATATGCGGCAGTATTTTTATATGCGGCAGTATTTTCTTCGAGAGAAAATAATTTATCGGAAAAAATATCGAGGCTATTGGCTTGCGCAAAACTATAATTGAACAAAACTATCGCAAAGTATATTATTCTCAAAAGTACACCGAAGCAAAAAATTAAAAAACTAAGTATACAATGTTTTCTTTATGAGAAAAAGTTTCAGAAAAATAGCAATCCGCTTAAAATTAATTAACTAAAGATAGGATTTTTTTAAGAGTGATTAAAGCGATAATTGGCGTTATATTATTAATAATAACCCAAAAAGCAATCGGCGAAGTTGATGTCAATTTTGGATTTATTGGCAATCCAGAATCTGAAGAGTTTAATGGAGTAAAATTAGGTCTCGACGAAGCTGAACATCAAGGTAAATTTATAGGAGTAAATTACAAGCTTTTTGTATATCAAACTGATGAGGATTATTCCCAGATTGATTTACTAGATGTAATAGTTACAAATTTAACAGGCACTAAACTGCTGTCAATCTTTGAGCAGTTTGGTCATCTTCCAGTAGTGAATCTTTCCGACGCGTCAAATTTACTTCGTCGCGAATGCATCTTTAACGCTTTCCATATAATTCCAAGCTCGACCATGGTCAGCAATGCAAACAGGCTAGCGACTGAACATGGGCAAATTCGGGCTTGGCAATATTCCTTTAAAAAATACGCGGCTCGACAGCTAAATAATAGGTATTTTGCTAAATTTAATCGTCGAATGTCAGAAGAAGCTTGGTATGGCTGGGCCGGAATAAAAATCATTTCAGAAGTCACAATGAGAACAAGAAAACCGGATGATCTTATGCAAGATTTAAAAGAGGACATTAAATTTGATGGTCAAAAAGGGCGCAGGTTATCTTTTCGACATAATGGACAACTCAGACAACCAATGTTTTTAGTTAAAAACGACAAAGTGATTGAAGAAATTCCTGTTCACTCAAATAATAAATATGGCGGACTAGATCTAATAGGGGAAGATAAATGCGACTAATAAAAATCATTCTCACGATAATCATTTGGTGTGGTGGTGTCATGCACCCTCATGCGAACGAGGTAGAATATATTTTAGTGACTAACGAAAAAAGTGATAGCGTTTCACTAATAGACCTGACGACTCTTGAATTGATAAAAGAAATTAAAGTGGGAAAACGACCCAGAGGACTAGGATTAGCACCTGACAAGTCCGAAATTTATGTTGCTGTCAGTGGTGAAAATAAAATTAAGGTAATTGAAACGGATAACTTTCAAATAACACGGACTTTTTATAGCGGAGATGATCCAGAATCTTTTGCTGTTCATCCAAGCGGCTTAATTTTTATTTCAAACGAAGAAATTGCTCAAACATCCGTCATAGATCCAAGATCAGGAAAAATTATAGCCAAAATTGAGGTAGGTATAGAACCCGAGGGAGTATCAATATCACCCGACGGAAACACTGTAGTTGTAACCAGCGAGTCCTCTAATATGGCACATTTTATTTCAAGCTCGAACTATAAAATAACCAAAAACGTTATTGTTGGCGCCAGGCCAAGAGCGTCATGTTTTAGTGAAGATGGTAAATTCGTATTTGTTACCTCAGAAATAAGTGGTGAAATATCTAAAATACGAGTGTCAGACGGTTCAATAGTGAATCAAATTGCATTATCAAAAGATATGGCGAAGCCTAAAGACATACTGTTGGGTGCGGATCAAAAAACATTATTCGTGGCTGGTGGAAGGGCCAATGAGATATATGTTGTTGACAGCATAACAATGACCGTAGAAAATTCAATTCAAGTAGGCAGAAGGGTATGGGGACTTGCTTTATCAAGCTCTGGGAAACTTCTTTTTACAACCGACGGGCTGGACCACCAAATTTCTGTTATAGATACGGCAAAGCAATCGGTAATTAAAACAGTGAAGGTTGGCCAATTCCCTTGGGGAGTTATAACATACAAACCCTAACATTTTTACTTCTGATATTTTTCTTTCCACTCGGTGTATGACATTCCGTACACAGCTTCTCTCGCTTCCTCATAATTAATATCTACGCCCTCTTCTTCAGCGGAAGCCATATACCATTTGGAAATACAGTTTCGACAAAAACCAGCTAAATTCATTAAGTCAATATTTTGAACATCTTTTGACTCTCTTAAAAATTGAATAATTTTTCTATAGGTAGCAGCCTCAATCTTTTCAGTGTTTTCATTTTTCATAGTCATTCCTTTTTTCGTTAACGTTAGTTTTTTTATGGAACCATATTCTTGGTAGAAGGTTAATTTTTTTTGTTATTAAATGAAAAATAACAGCACTCAAGTGAATCGTGATTATTATAAATAAAACATATCCAAAGATTTGATGAGCTTGGGAAAAAAAGGAGTTTAGCGCCTCATGCTTCCAGCCCCAATGATATAAATTAAGCCCAAACCAACTCGTTTTGTAGCCACTAAAGGACGAAGAAAGATAGCCCATTAAAGGCATGACTAACAATGATAAATAGGCCATTCGATGAACAAATCGTGACATTTTGACATGAAAAGAATTAAAATTATTTGGAAGTGGGGGCGGTGGATTTTTTAATCGCCAAGCTAATCGAAGTAAAACAATAAAATACACGGTGAGACCAAACGACTTATGTAATCTATAGAAGTATCCTTTCTCGCTTCCCTCCAAATCAGTCATATACCAGCCAAGAACAAGCAAACCTATAACTAGTACTGCTGTTAACCAATGAAATAGCACGGCGATGTTGGTATACTTTTCTTCCATGACCAAGACTTTACTTAGAAAAACTAATAGTAAGATAGTAATTATTGAAAAACAATCAAGATTAATCAGATTATGACCCAGTTAAGGTTTATATCCTCTCGTAACCTACTTACTACGATTATTCTTTTTTTGATATCCTTAATTAATGTAATTTTTGCCTCAGAGTTCGAAATTCATGTTGACAAACAAGCAAATTCAATGGTTGTTTTACAGGGTAAAAATATCATCAAGAAATATTCAATATCAATAGGTCGCGGAGGTATCGGTGACAAGAAAATAGTAGGAGACAAAAAGACGCCAGTAGGAGAATACTACGTAACCAGATTGAAAAACAGCGATAAATTTCATTATTTTTTTGGTCTTAATTACCCAAATCAAAAAGATGGTCTAATCGGTTATAAAAGAAAGCTGATTTCACTTTCGCAATTTAAAGCGATAAAAAAGGCCTCAATAAATAAAGTAACTCCACCTCAAAATACAAAACTGGGTGGTGCAATAGGAATTCATGGTATTGGGAGACAAACAAAACAGAAATTATTAATTCACAAAAATATCAATTGGACTGAGGGCTGTATTGCAGTAGAAAATCATGAGGTCAGAGAATTAAAGAAATATATTAAGATCGGCACTTTAGTAAAAATCACCGAGTGATCAAACAGAATGGTAGATTTTCCAATCAAATTTAATCTTTTTTAAATGGTTGAATTTTTCTGCTTTACCTTTAACCGACACTCCGCCTAATGCCACAAGTTCGCCTGCCTCATAAATTATTGGGATCAACGGTCGCTCCCATGGTGGTATCGACAACTCCTGAAATAATTTTTTTAATTTTTTTGTGCAGCGCCCTTCTAAATTTATTTTCTCACCCTCCTTTCTAAATTCAACCGAGAACGTTCTTTTTGCTTTTCTATCAATATCTCGCCCCTGAGTTACGTAGCGTAATGTTCCCCAAGAGAAATCAATTATATCAGAGCTCTGCCAACACTGAGGTTTTGGTTTTTCCCCACAATAAACGGATGCTCTTAATACAAACAAACAGCCCTTGTGAATCTTTACTACGCTCTGGTCCACGTCAATACTAGGCTGCTTCATCCTTTTTGCTTCCATAATCTGCCTTAAAATTTCTTCTAACTTTTTTTGTCCTAACTTAAAAATCCCAAAACGACGCAAAATCGATTGCAAAACAAAGATTCTGATCTTATCGTCTACGTCTAATAGCAGACTTAAAGGCACAATCCTTCTATCATTTAACTTACTAATAATTTTTTTTTCGGTAAAATCATCAATATAAGAAGCTAGGTCTCTTTGAATATTTGCCATTTTCTTCAAATTTAGTTCGAAGTGCACAAAAGTATCTTCCAACTTTGGAATGATTAATTTGCGAATTTTATTACGTAAAAAACGCAATTCTCGATTTGTTGGATCTTCAATCCAAGTTATATTGTAAGCACGAGAGAGCTCTTCTAATTTTTCCTTCTGAATGTCCAAAAGCGGTCTGAAGAGCCATCCATCACCAAGTTTTCGCAGACGAGGCATCCCAGATAAACCGTAAGGTCCTGAACCTCGAATGATATGATGAATTAAGGTTTCCGTTTGATCTTTTGCATGATGAGCCGTTAGCACGAGTGAGGACTTACTAGTATGTTTAGCTACAGATTCGTAACGAAAATTTCTAGCCCAGTCTTCTATCCCTTTGTCAGGCGTGGATTCGAGAGGTGCTCGATAAACGGTAAAAGACAATTTTTTTTCAATAGCCAGATTCGAACAAAATTTCTCAGCCTCATAACCATGTAGTGACAGATTATGATTTACATGAATGATATTAAGAGACGCTGATATCAAAGGTTTAATATTGGTCAATATCTCTAGAAGACATACCGAATCCATGCCACCACTTAAACATAAATAGATATCCTTAATTGAATGAGTCTCTATTAGTTCTGAAATCGCTTTGGTTACTCGGGATTCAATTCTTTCTTGCACGCTTTTTAAATTATTATTTAATTATTACTGGTGAATCGACCGATACTAGCAAACTTATTTTTCCTGTGGCTTACCAAATCCGCCGCACTCATTTCAGAAAGTGCCTTAAGCTCTTGAACGATTTTTGCTTTTAAGTTTGACGCCATTTCATCGAGGTTTCTGTGGGCGCCACCTAAAGGCTCGTCTATCACTCCATCAATAACTTGAAGGTCAAGTAACTGTTTCGCCGTAATATTCATCGCATTCGCAGCTTCTTGGGCAGCCTCCTGCTTCTTCCATAAGATGGATGCACAACCCTCAGGTGAAATAACAGAATAAATCGAGTATTCGAGCATAAAAACTTTATTACTCAACCCAATCGCTAATGCCCCTCCTGATCCACCCTCTCCGGTTACAATGCTGATAATTGGCACTTTTAATCCGGACATAATACATAAATTGGATGCTATAGCTTCGCTTTGACCCCGTTCCTCAGCATCGATTCCCGGATATGCTCCGGGTGTATCAATGAAAGTAACTATAGGTAAATTAAACCTCTCAGCTAGCAGCATTACTCTCTGAGCTTTCCTGTATCCCTCAGGCCTGGGCATGCCGAAGTTCCTAGCTAAATTCGCTTTAGTGGTCCTACCTTTTTGATGACCTATAATTGCGACCTTTATATCGTCAATTCTACCGAGCCCAGTAACGATAGCAGCGTCATCCGCAAAATGTCTATCACCGTGCAATTCTATAAAATCCGGGCATATCAGTTTCAAATAATCTAGGGTATAAGGTCTTAAAGGATGTCTTGCTAGTTTAGATATTTGCCAAGCGTTGAGCTTATTAAATATATCTTTTGTCAGCCGTTCGGAGCTCAATTGTAGCTTTTTAATTTCTTCAGCTAAATCTAGCTCGGAACCATTCTCGACTAACCGCAGTTCTTCGATTTTTGCGTTAATCTCCTCAATGGGCTTCTCAAAATCAACAGCCCTATATTGAGATACTAAAGTTTGTTCCTTATCTTGACTATTCATGTCTTAGTTCATCATTAAAAATTCTGTTTACTTTTAAATATGAGGGATATATTATCGCTTGCGCAAAATGTATTCAATTCAATCATTGCTCGCATGTTAATCTTAGTCTCCCATTCTACCCCAAAATCAAATCTTGCTTTACTTTTTTTGGAAGTAATTATAAGAGTAATTTTCGTATTTCCTGATTCATTTTTTGCGAGAATGGTCTTTAAACCTTCAATAAACCCATTGTCTAATGAATCCTCATCAACATTAATAAGCAGTTTATCAGAGAATTTTTCTAGGTAACTATCCACGCTTTCAATGTAGTTTGCCCTCACCGACGGCGGGCGACCTGCCTGCTCTTTGTTGATTGCTCCTTCTACCACCACAATATCATCAACAATTATACTATCAATGTATTTATTATATTCATCCTCACTAATAGCAACTTCAATAGTGCCTGTTTTGTCATCTAACTCAATTAAAGCTAGCTTGCCTCTCCGTGTATCAATTATACGAAACGAAGAAATCAGACCAACCAAACGGCACTTACCTGAACTAATATTTGAAATAACATGACTACAGATACTTCTTACAAGCGAAAGGTTCTCATCCAACGGATGACCAGATAAAAAATAGCCAAGCACTTCTTTCTCTGCCTTAAGAATCTCCAAACTAGTCCAGTTTTGCGGCACCAAGTTTTCATCATCTATCTTTGAATCTATCTCACCACCAGGGTTGATCTCGAGACCAAATAAATCTGTCTGGCCTTGCTCTACAGCCAGTCGTCCCTGCTCCGCAATTTTTAGTGCAATTTCAATCTGACTAAGAAGCACTTCTCGTGCGATCACGAAACAGTCGAGTAAGCCCGATTTAACCATTATCTCTAATAATCTCTTATTTAACCTATGTGAAATCATACGCCGACAAAGATCACCTAGAGAACTGAATTCTCCCTTTCCTCTCTCTTCTATAATAGCCTCTATGATACCCTTCCCCAGTCCCTTAATTGCTCCTATTCCGTATCTTATCTCGGATTCATTTATAGCAATAAATTTGTAGTTGCTTCTATTGATATCAGGCGGCATTATCTCAATTTTGAGCCGATGGCATTCCCTTATATTGAGCACTACTTTATCTGTGTTATCCATATCGGAAGAAAGTACAGATGCCATAAATGAAGAGGGATAATTTGATTTTAGCCAAGCAGTTTGATACGCAATTAATGCATAAGCTGCCGAATGAGATTTATTAAAGCCATAACCAGCAAATTTTTCAATTAGCGCAAAGATGTCTAAAGCTGTTTTTTCGGGAATCTCGGAGGAAACAGCGCCCGCCACAAAATTATGTCTTTGTGAGGCCATTTCCTCCGGTTTCTTTTTTCCCATAGCTCTGCGTAGTATGTCTGCTGAACCCAAGGTGTAACCAGCTAGAGAACGAGCAATTTCCATTACTTGTTCTTGATATAAGATAACCCCATAGGTTGGCTCGAGCATAGCCTCTAATTTTGGATGTAAATACTTAGCTTGCCTACCTTGTTTAACTGCAATAAAATCATCAACCATCCCTGAATCTAACGGCCCAGGTCTAAACAAAGCAACTAATGCAATCAAATCCTCAAATCTATCGGGTTTAAGTCTTAAAATTAATTCCCTCATGCCTCGCGATTCTAGTTGAAATATCGAGGTCGTTTCGCCTTTCTGGATCATTTGGTAAGTCTTTTGATCCCTTAGTCCAATTTGATTGATGTCGAAAAGATTTACAGTTGTTTCGATAGATCTTATTGAATTAACTGCCCAATCAACAATCGTTAAGGTTCGTAGACCTAATAAATCAAACTTAACCAAACCTATGGATTCAACATCTCCCATATCAAATTGTGTCACCATCCCTTCAGTTTCTTTGTCTGCGTATAACGGCATATAATTCACAAGACGTTCCGGCGCTATTACCAATCCCCCAGCATGTTTTCCAGCATTTCTAATGATCCCTTCCAATTTGAGAGCCAAATCTATTAAGTTTTTGACTTCAGCATCCTCTTTGCATCGCCTAGTTAAATCGCTTTTCTTATCTTTTAAAACATCGGGTAGAGTTATACCTATATCATTTGGAACTAGTTTAGCGATCTGATCAACCTGAGGATAAGGCAGACCCAACACTCTACCCACATCTCGAATTACAGCTTTAGCAGCCATCTTTCCAAAAGTTATAATTTGAGCCACACGATCCAAACCATATCTTTTTCCAACGTACCCTATCACCTCATCACGTCTGTCCATACAGAAATCAATATCAAAGTCGGGCATTGAAATCCGCTCGGAATTTAAGAACCGCTCAAACAGTAAATCGTATCGAAGCGGGTCTATCTCGGTTATTTGTAAAAGATATGCCACCAATGAACCCGCACCAGAGCCCCTCCCAGGCCCGACCGGTATCTTCATTTTTTTTGCCCACTTAATGAAATCAGCGACAATTAAGAAATATCCAGCGAAACCCATATCGATTATGACTTTAAGCTCTTTTTCCATTCTTAATTTGTATAACTCCAGTCGTTCAGTGTCGAAACCATCTTTGTATCCAGCATCATTTTTAAGCCTCAGATTTAGTCCATCCGTCGATTGGCGTTTCAACAATTCAGCTTCAGTTGCATCCGATTCAATGGGGAACGCTGGAAGAAGATTTCCTCTATTTTCAAAATCAAAATTACACTGAGTTGATACTTTAACGGAATTTAAGACAGCTACTTCCAGCCCTTTAAATTTTTTTTTCATTTGGTTTGGTGAGCAAAAGAATTGTTCATGGCTAAAGGACTTTATTCGCCTTTTATCTTCAAGAGTTACGCCCTGTTGAATACAAACTCTAGCTTCGTGGACAATGAAATCATTTTTATCCAAAAATCGAGCATGATTGGTTGCGACAGGACGAATTGAAACTGTTCGAGATAATTGAGCCAAACCGTTTAGATACTGCAATTCATTAATTTTATTTAGTTTACTTATTTGACAAAAAAAATTTCCTTGCGAAAAATGTTCCCATTGTTGAACTCTTTCTTTTGCAAACGCGTGGTCTTTTTTTAAAATTGCTTGGCCGATATCACTTTCTAGGTCGCCTGACAGAATAATTAGCCCATCACAGTTCATACTAAATAAATCTTCTTCAAAGATACCAGTTTGACCACTTTTTTCTTGTTGACAAATTGTTAAGATAGCGCAAAGATTTTTATAACCAGTCTCATTTTTACACAAGAAAATAGAACTATAATTACCGATGTTATTATTAATTGAGAGAATTGAGACTTCAGCTCCTATGATCGGTTTAATACCCGCCTTTTTTGCTTCTCGGTTAAATTTTATAGCCGAAAAAAGATTATTTAAATCGGTAATAGCGACTGCGGAAAATTTCTGTTTCTTACATCTTTCAATCAATTGAGGGATTCTTATTATACCATCAACGAGCGAATACTCTGAGTGAACATTTAAATGAACATATGAATCTCTCACCTAGCCCTCCATTAAACATAATTCTCTTACTGGGCGAAATGATTTTCTATGAATCGACAAAACACCGTAGCTTTTTAAAGCTGATAAATGCTCTTTTGTCGGATACCCTTTATGCTTATCAAACAAATAATTTGGATAAACCCTAGAAACTCTCGTCATTATATAATCTCTCACTACCTTAGCTATTATAGAGGCCGCTGCAATTTGAGTATGTTTCTGGTCTCCTTTGATGATAGCTTTCATCTTGTAATCCATTACATTAGGCAAATGAGTTCCATCTACTAGAACCAGGCTGCCTTTCAGGTTAAGTTTATCAATCGCTCTTTTCATAGCAAGTTGTGTTGCTTTTAAAATATTTGAGGCGTCGATCTCTTGTGGGGAGGCATACCCAATCTTTACCGAAAAAGCATATCGTTTTATTAATCTATAGTTTTGCAATCGAACACTTTCACTTAATGTTTTAGAATCATGAAACATATACCCTGTGTCCGAGGGCATTGCTACCGCAGCTGCAAGAACAGGACCTGCTAGACACCCTCTTCCTACCTCATCAACACCAATAATTAACTCTTCACCCATTTTTCTCAATTAGCTGATTAATGAGAGAATCGAAATAATCATTAACATATTGGCTCGAGTTGCAATCTAAGACATTCAAAAAATTTGAACCTGCCTGGCGTAAAGATATTATCCGCTGACTATCAACTGTCCATAACATTAATTGTGTAGCAACGGATTGAGCTGTTAGGTTTTCTTGGATTAATTCTGGAACAATATCAGATTTCATTAATATATTTGGAAGAGATATATTTTCCAAATTAATCAACCTCTTGAACAAAAAATAATTAAACCTACTTGTTTTATAACAGACAACCATAGGTTTAGAGCAAAGAAAAGCCTCCAGTGCAACAGTGCCTGAAGAAACAACGGCTAGATCTGAGTCAATTAAGCAATTGATACTATCATCTACATAAAATATACTTTCCTGGCCGTGTTTCTTAGCACAAACTTCTAGATAGTCAGCTATTTTTTTGTCTGCCGCTCCGATTTTTAAATTGACTTTTTTATTAATTGAATCTTTGAAAAATTTTATGGATTTAAAAAGAACATCCGAATGATGTTTAACTTCATTCCATCGGCTTCCTGGTAACAGCGCCAAATTAATTTCTTTCAAATCGGATAAATCTTGGCAACCAAAACTTTTTTTTGCAGATTTGATTTTGTTGGCGACAGGATGACCAACGAACTGTGATTTAACCCCAAAATTTGAAAAATATTCTTGCTCAAAAGGGAACAAGACAAGCAGATGGTCAACTATCTTTTTAACCTTTTTTATTCTTTCAGGCCTCCAAGCCCAAAGCTGTGGTGCCACGTACTGAACTACTTTCAGTTCAGGCATTTCGGATTTTAATTTGGCGGCAATTGGAAGGTTCAATGATGGGGAATCCACACCCACAAAGATGTCAATTTCGTTTTTTATCAATGTTCTGCAAATCGAATTTTTCAAATGGATTAATCGGGGCAGCTGAAGGATTACGTCTTGAAACCCCATTATAGATAAATTTTCAATTGACGCTATCGGAGTACAACCTGCCTCAATCATCTTTGGACCAACCACGCCAAAAAATTCAACATTATGTTTTTGATTAATAGAAGATATTAAATTTGCACCTAATGAATCGCCGGATTTTTCAGCAGCGACAATGCCTACTTTCAAAGTAGATTCAAACATTTGGCTCTAGTCGCTCGCCAACCAATACTTATCAAATAAGCAAGACTAATCAACGGGCAATTCCTCTATCACTTTCGGTAACAAAATCTCGAAATTTCTGCACCACTTTATGCTTATCAATCTCCGAGTCTATTTTTTGGATTGCTTTTTCTAAAGGATTACTTTGAAGATATAAAATTCTAAAGCATTTTCGCAATGAATTCATCTCTTCTTGGGAGTGGCCTCGTCTTTGTAAACCTATCTTGTTTATGCAACGCGGAGTTGCCGGATTTCCTTTAACTGTTATATATGGAGGGATATCTTTGGTGATTATTGAAGAGATCGCAGAGAAACAACCTTCTCCCAAGTGACAGAACTGATGAATCCCAGTAAAACCTCCAAGGATTACGTAATCTCCAACAATTACATGGCCGGCTAACGTAGTATTATTGGAAAAAACTATATTATTACCAATTTGACAATCATGGGCGATATGACAATATGCCATTATTAAATTGTCGTTACCTACTCGAGTTATTCCCCCACCATGTTCTGTACCCCTATTTATACTACTGTACTCTCTTATAGTATTTCGATCGCCTATCACTAAACGTGATTCATCAGACTCTTTAAATTTTTTGTCTTGTGGGTTAGTTCCTATTGAAGTAAAGGGATGAATTTTATTGTCGTTACCAAAAATTGTTGGACCATTAATAATACAGTTTGAGCCAATAACGGTATTGTCCCCAACGACAACGTCCCCAGATAACTGTGACCAAGGCCCTATAGTAACATTGGCACCCAATATCACTTCTTCATCAACCAAAGCCGTAGGGTGAATCATAACTCAATTTCCTTCAATCTTACCCGTAGTAGTAACCACTGCGGAACATACTAAGTTATCCTGAACATGAGCTGAAGCTTCAAATTTATAAATATCTTTAATATGTTTTAAAAGTTTTACTTCTAAAAATATCTGATCACCAGGACTAACGGCCTTACGAAATCGTGCCTTATCTACACCTGCTAAATAGAACAAACCATTTTTTGGAGAATTACGAAGTGAACGAAAAATTAATACCCCGCATGTTTGGGCCATAGCTTCAACAATCAAGACACCCGGCATAATTGGATTCTCGGGAAAATGTCCTTCGAAGAAAGGTTCATTATAAGTTACATTCTTCAACGCTGTGATAGATTCACCGGGAACAAAATCGATTATTCTATCAATCAACAGAAATGGATATCTATGAGGGATAGCACTTTTAATTGATTCAGTCACGCGCTTACTATCGGACTTAACTGATTGAACACTAGCTACCAGATTTACTCATTCGCTCAATAATCTTTTTGGTTAAATCCACTTTATCAGAATAATAAACGGCTCCATTGACTAAGACCATATCAAATTTATTTTCTTTCGCGTATGCGCGCGTTACACTGGCGATTTTTTTCTGGATTTCTTGCATTTCCTCATTACGTCTAAAATTCAGATCTTCTTGGAATTCCTGCGCTCTTCTTTTAAGATCACGCTGACGAGTTTGAATATCTCTTTCAATTTTTGTTCTCTCAGCTTCACTCATTATAGCCCCATCTTTTTTTAACTTTTCTGCTAGTTTTTCAAGAGCCTTATTGTCTTTGGCGATCCCCCTATCACGTGGACCAAATTCTTTTTCAAGCTTCTTAGTAGCGGCTTCTGTTTGTGGAATTGCAGTTAAAATACTTTGGACATTCACAACACCTATTTTATATTCCGCAGCAACGATCGCTGGCGATATTAAAAAAAGCATTAGCATGGTTTTTATTAAAATTTCTCTTCTCTTATTGATGCGACTCACCAGTTTTCCCCTTGTGACTATTTAATGGTTGAATTATATATTACCTGAATTTCTTTGTTTTTTATAATCAAATTTTAAAATTGCGTTCCGAAATTAAATTGAAATTTTTCTATCTCGTCTCCAAACTTATCATTGAACGGATTAGAATAACTTACTGACAACAAGCCCATTGGAGACATCCAAATTCCTGCTACACCAACTGCCATACGCAACTCTGAGAAAGAGAACGAGTCATCAGAGGCAAACACATTACCGACATCATAAAAAACTGAAAATCTGGCTGATTTTATATCTTCTAACAATGGTACAGGAACAATAACTTCTGCGTTTCCAGTCAGTAGTATATTCCCGCCAAGAGCGCGACCAAAAATATCCTCTGGACCAAGCGATGACTCACCATAGCCACGCACAGTTCTAGGACCACCGGCAAAAAAATTCCTAAAAAACGGTAACTCTTGTGTAGATCCGTAGCTGTCACCATATCCAATTTTATTTTTTAATATTAGTGTCCATTTTTTTCTGAAAGGTAATCTAAAATAATAACGATGATCAAAGTCAACTTTCCAGTACTTTAAGTCACCCATTGGTAACGTAACTTCTGTTGAAAGCATATGCAAACTTCCCGCGTCAGGAAAAATTCTTGAATTACGAGTATCTCTCCCCACTGAGCTTGTCCATTGATAATTATCGTATTCTGCACCTTCCCTTAACAAAAATAACAATATTCTAAGGTCTAGCAAATTAGGGTCGGTTTTGATCTCTTGCCTTTCCCAAGTTAGTGCTGTGTTGAAAAAATTAAATTCTGTAATTGGAAGACCGAAATTAACGCCGAAGCTTAAATTCTCTTGATCGTACCTTGCAACATCACGTCGACCCGAGTCAATTTCCTGATAGCCTAGAGTAAAACCTCTTGCAACCCCATCTATAGTTGCATAAGGGTTATAGTAACCAAGGGAAAATGACTTATTTATTTCACTATTATTAAATGAAAAACTAACCATTTTTCCGCTACCCAAGAAATTATTTTGACTAACCCTTGTATTGAAAAGCAACCCGCCCGACTGAGAGAAACCTGCCCCCACCATTAGATTGCCTGAAGGCATTTCCTTAACTTTAAAATTAACATCAACTTGATCAGTTGTACCTGGAACTTCTACCGTCCCTACCTCAACAGTTTCAAAAAAACCAGTTCTTTGAAGACGAACTTTTGAACGTTCAACTTTGGTGGTTGAAATCCATCCCCCTTCCATCTGTCTCATTTCTCGCCGAAGTACTTCATCACGCGTCTTACTGTTACCAAAAAAATTGACTCGCCTAACATACACTCTTTGTCCCGGATCCACATAATAGGTTAGATCCGCAGTCTTATTTGTTTCGTCTAATTCTGGGATGGGATTTACATTGGCGAATGCATAACCTTCCTGTCCTAGTAACTCGGTAATAGCTTTGCTCGTTCCTTCCATCGAACGCCTAGAAAAAATGTCTCCTCTACGAGTGAAAACCACAGGATAAATTTCTTCAGGCTCAACTATTAAATCACCAGCAAGTTTTACTGAACTGATTCTATAGGCATCTCCCTCCGTAATGTTTATGGTTACATACACACTCTCTTTGTCTGGGCTAATAGATACTTGTGTTGAATTAATCGTGAAATTCATGTATCCGAAATTTTGATACCACGATCTTAATGTTTCCAAATCACCTTGAAGTTTCTGTCTCGAATATTGATTATCTTTTTTAAACCAACTTAACCAATTGCC